>JAZNFG010000062.1:0-15354 GCA_045589015.1 Acutalibacteraceae bacterium | reverse complement strand
TCTGTTTATGATTTTCGGCACCCGATAGCCGTACGAGGGTACTGCGAGGGTGCCGAAAATTAAGCGTATGGTATTTACGACGGGGCAATTATAAAGAAACAAGGGCAAGTGCCGAGGTGGCACCTGCCCTATTAATTATTTGCGCGTTAAACAGGCCGCTTTGTGCCTTCTTACGCAGGCTGCTTTGTGCCTTCTTACGCTAAAATGCGCAGAAATTGCCGTATTTGTTTTTTTCGGCGGTGGCAAGCCGTACGTTGGTACTGCGAACCGCCGAAAAAAAAGTGCCTACATACTATTCTCGCGGCAGAGAATTCGAAAAAATCAGGGTAAGTGCCTTTGTGGCACCTACCCTTAATTTTATTGCACGTCAAAGACGGTGATTTGTGCGTATTTTAGGAAAACAGGTTGCGGAAGAAATCGCCTATCCTTCTGAAGAAATCAAGAATCATCTCCCAGAACGAAAGCTTCGTTCCGTCTGCATCCTTAAGCACGCCCTCAACACGAATGTGAGCATCACCCGTACCTGCATCGATGGTATAGGTTCCGTCTGCCGCAGGGGTAACCTTCTTATCGTTTACGTATACGTAATACTCTTCAAAGGTGCCGTCCATAATAACTCTGAAATGTACGGGAACGTCGGGAGACCAGAACATATTTGTTGTTTCCGTAATAACAAGTGAACCCTCAACGATGTAGTTTGCACCTGAAACAAGAGCGTCAAACATAATAACTCTTGCGGCAGTAGAGCCGGAAACGGTAATTTCCTTAGAGGCGGTTCTGACACCGCTTGAAATGGTAACCGTAACGGTTCCTGCTTTTACAGCGTGGAACTTATTTCCGATGAAGAAGCCGATGCTGTCATCAGAGGAGGTCCAGATGCCCTCGGTAACAATGGTATTGATGGGGCTGAGGAATGCCGTAAACTCGGTTATTGAGCCAAGTCCTACCGTCGAATCGGTTGTAATGAAGAGTCTGCCCTGATTGTCGGGATATATCTTGGAAATAAGAGCGGAAAGCTCGTTTGTGAGAGCATCGATTGCAGACTGCTCCGATACGTCTCTTGTATCTCTGTCCTTGGAGAATCTTTCAATCTCAGCCCTTGCGGTTTCGATTTCGGTCTTGTAAATTTTAAGCTTTGTTGCGTTATCCTCACTTCCGCTGATAAGCACGAAGAATACTTCGGAAAGCTTATCAAGAAGCGAATAGTCACAAGAGGACGTAAATACGGCAACGAAGGTCTTTTCGCCCGTAACGGTGAAATCATTAACGACGATTCCGTCAACCGTCCAGCTCTTGAAGCGGTAGGTAAAGTTGCCCTGAGTGTAGGAATCTACCTGAGGTGCCGTCACCGTGTCACCGACATAGGCTCTGATTTCCGTGATAACTCCGCGCACGTCGAAGTATACGCTCTTGAGAGTTCTTACGGTAACGGTGAAGGTCTTTGTAAACCTGCCGTCAGCGGTGGTAACGGTAATATCTGCAGTACCGTCCTCAACAGCCGTAAGATTTCCGTTTTCGTCCATCGTAACAGCCGTGCTGTCGGAGCAGGTTACGGTATATTCCATACCCTCTTCAACAGTAATCATATTGTGAACGTTACCGATGAAGCCCGTTTCGGGAGCGTCAAACTCGGTAATTTCGGGAAGAACGATTACTATTCTGACGGGAATGGTCTCCTCGTAGGTGTGAGTATTATCATTCAGACAGGTATACGTTCTGATACCCGTTGCGGTTTCGGTAGGCTCCTTGGTAACAACACCCTCGTCCCACTTGTGTCCGAGCTTTGACGTAAGCACGATTCCGCAGCCCGTACATACGCTGTCCTTTTCACAGGTAGCGGCACCGTCTGCAATATGTCCCTTTTCGGGGATAACCGTGAAGCTCAGCTCCTTGCCGCAGTCAACGCATATCTTGGAGTTTCTGCCTGCAGTTTCACAGCCGGGAACTACGGTGATTTCATATTTAACTTCACCGTGACCCTTGGGTGAAATACCTCTTACGGCAATTGACTCGCCGCACTTGGTACAGTTAAGGGATTCTTCACCCCAGACCTCACACTGAGCGGGAGTAACCTCTACCCATTCACCCGAATCGTGTCCCTGAGAGTCAACGTCTCTTGTCTTCCAGGGTGACGAGCATTCTGAGCAGTAATTGGTCTCCTCACCGTTTTCGGTACACGTGGGCTCCTTGGTTACAACCCACTCACCCTCAGTATGTCCCTTTTCGGGCTCGGTCACAGCCTTGTAGCTGTCACCGCAGACTGAGCAGGTGTAGGTGACGTAGCCTTCCTCGGTACAGGTAGGTGCGGTTTCCTTTTCGGTATAAACGTGAGGAACAGTACCGTTAAGTGACTCAGTTGAAATAACGGTGTTACATACCGTACAGGTAACCCTCTTTACGTAGTCGCCTGCCTGAGTACAGGTAGCCTCTGAAGTGATGTATTCAATCTTTTCGGTATGTCCGAGCTTTTCAGTAATAACCTCGAAGCATACGGTACAAAGCTGGTCGTTGGTACAGTCAGCTTCAGCACCGGGAGTATGGGGAAGCTTTGCAAGCTTTACCTGCTCATCCGTCAAAGCGGCTGAGTCGGGAGCGTTTTCGAGTGCATCGTTTGCGAAGCACTTGGCACAGCGTTCACAATGCTTGTGTGCTATATTACCCTCTTCGCTGCAGGTAGGCTCCTTTGCATCAAAGGCAACGAAGCTGTGTCCCGTGGGAGCAATCGTATCACCCCTTGTAGCCGAGCATACGGTACAGGTGTAAAGCATAGTACCGTTTGTCGTACAGCCGGGCTCTACGGAAACAACACCGCTGTCATAGGTATGCTCCTTGAGAGGTCTCGGAACAGAGGTTGAATAAGAGCACTTGGTACAGAAGCTTCTGTCATAGCCTGCAACGGAGCAGGTGGATTCCTTGGCTTCTTCGTCAAGTGTATGGCTTTCAAGCTCGGAGCTATAAATACCGACAACCGTCATATCAGACGTAACGCTTGAAATATCTGCGCTCCACTCTGAAAATACACGGTGCGACGTATAGTTATAGTAAGGCGTTTTTGTGAAATCCGCAGGAAGAGCTACGGGAGAGCCGTGCTGTACGGAGATATTAGCGGTAACAGAATCACCCTTGTTGTTGAAGTAGGTAAGTGAAACGTTATATGAGTTTATCTCCCATACTGCATAAAGAGTAACTACTGCACCCTCGGCAGAAGCGAGATTCTTTACGGACTGCTTATCGGAATAGCTCACACCGCCCGAGGCAGAGGTTGCCCAGCCGAGGAAGTGATAGCCTTCCTTTGTAAAAGCAACGTCGGGAAGAGGCGTATAGGCATCATATATCATAGTAATATCTGCCATCGAGCCGTCACCCGTGTTGGCATCAAAGCGAACCGTATACTCTATCGGAGTCCATACTGCCCAAAGAGTAACGGAGCCGTTTTTATCGGCATTGATGTGCTGTACTGCGGCACCGTTGCCGTAAACTACTGTACCGTTCTTTTCAAGCGACCAGCCTGCGAGAACGTAGCCTGTCTTTGAAAATACGTTCATAGGAAGTATAACCGTATCTTCGTACTTATAACGCGTTGCGGAAATGTTCGTGCCCGTACCGCCGTTCTTGTCAAGGTTCAGAGTATAAGAGTTTTCACTCCATATTGCGTAAACGGTAACCGTGTCGCCTTCTTCAGTACAGAGGTTGTCGTACTGTACCTCAGTTATAATCTCGGTGCCCTCTTTGTCGAGAGACCAGCCGACAAAGCTGTAACCCGTCTTTACGAATCCGCATTCGGGAACGGTGGCACCGCTGTCATAAACAACCGATGCGTCTGCCATAGTGCCCTCGGCACCGTTTGCATCAAATTTAACACTAAAGGTGTTAGCCTTCCAGATTGCGTAAAGCGTTACGGAGCCGTTAACGTCGCTTGTCAGATTGGAGACCTCCGCCTTATCACCGTAGAGAACCTCACCGTCGGGAGAGGTTGACCAGCCAATAAAGCTGTAGCCCGTCTTTATAAAGTAATTTGCGGGAAGAGAGAAGGGTGTGTCGTACTGAGCGTTCGTCATACCGAGACCGCCGAGTCCCGTATTACCGTCAAATGCTACGGAATACTGATTGGGAGTCCATTGTGCATAGAGCGTGAATTTGCCCTGATTCTCACCTGTAAGATTAAGAACCTCGCAGCCGTCAGCGTAAGCGTTACCCTCGGCATCAAGCCAGCCGCTGAACACGTAGCCCGTTCTCGTAAGGGTATTTGTATTAAGCACAGCCGTCTCATCGTAAACGAGTGTCTGCTCGGGCATTTCACCGCCGTCTGCACCGTTTCCGTCAAAGACTACGTTATACTGAGCCTTTTCCCACCTTGCATAGAGGATTCTTGCACTTACGGCACTGCTTTCATCAACAGCGTTTTCAAGTGTTTCATCCGTGCACCAGCCGCTGAATACGTAGCCCTCACGCTGAGGCACGGGAAGAGTGCCGTAGGTGGAGCCCGTTACCTTGCCGACGGGTGAATATGCGGTGGCTGTATTGCCCTTTTCTATTTTTACCGTAAAGGTAAAGTCATCGTAAACACCGCTTCCTGCATCGGTATTATACCAGGTCCAGAATCTGAAGGTCTCGATTTTAAGGAAGTCAGCGGCGGGATAATTTACGGTTCTCGTAAGATTTCCCTTGAAGTCTACGTTATATCTGGTGCCGCCTGCATTAAGAACGTTAGTGCCGTCAGCATCCGATGCGTCAAGAACAACACAGCCGAAGCCGTTGAAGCTGCCCGAAAGCTGAGTAATGCTGACCGTGTAATCACCGGCATCGGGAGTAAATGCCGTAGTGCCGTAGGTTACGTTAGAGGATATCTCTCCGTCAATAGTAACGGTCTGCTGTGCGGCATCCCATTTGTAATCCGGGGATTCGGGATTTATCCAAAGGTTAATGCCGATATCGTCATAATTTACGTCGAAGTAAACTCTCATACCCTTGCCCGAAAGAAGCGAAGAGAGGTAAGTATTCAGCTCGTTTGTAAGTGCCTCAATATCGCCCGAGAACTCTACGTTGCCAAGAGCTCTTGCGGCGGCACTGTAAGCCGTCATAAAGCTGTTCCAGTCGGAAGCGTTAAGGTCGTAGTAATATGAATTACGGTTTGCCTTTGCACCAAGCACGCTGAAATATGAAGCGGCATTGTTTACAGCCTCACGAAGAGCAGACTTGTCAACCTGATTTACGTTGAGGTTAAGTGAAGAGGAAACTGCCTGAAGGTTGCTCTCACGGTCCTCAGCCTCATAGTAGCTCTTTACGGTATAGGTGTTCATACCCGTACCGGAATTCAGCTCTCTGTCCCAGGCTCCTGCATAGAATATACCGTTTTCAAGAGGAGCGGTAAGGCTCTTTTCGGATGCGAACTTGACACCGACGGTATTACGTGCATTATCGAGATTTATCTGAGTGTTATATTCACCCGTTTCCATCTGTGCTCTGCCTGAAGCATCACCGACGTACCACTGAGCCTCAGCCTGACGCTCGTTTGAGGTTACAGCATCGACAACGTCCGTATCGGTTACCATCATACCTACGGCAAGGTTGGGAATCTCCTTGAGGTTGCCGTAACGGCTGACGTCAACGGTTATCGTACCGATTCTTGTGGGAGTTACCTGAGAAACGGCGTAAACAGCCGCAACGGATTCGTTGTTCATATAGTCAAAGGCTACGGGGTATGTAGCATCGGTTTGCGCGGTATAGAAGAATTCTCTTACCCTGTAGCTTCTCGTAAACCGGGCACCGCTCTGATTTGCCCAGAAGTATGCGGTATCTGCATCCGTTCCCGCAAATACGGCGTTATAGTCACCCTTTCTCACGGGGGCCGCACCGCTGACCTCAACCGAGCCTGCGTAAGCCTTGTTATCCTTGCTTAAAAAGGGAGAGAAGGGATATTCGCCTCTCTCGGTTGAATCATAAGCGGAGCTTACGGGCATATATCTCGGATAAAGAGTGTTCTTCTGAGCCGCGGTATTGTCTGCAAAATGAACGCCCGTTACCCATGTAATGGTCTGGCCGTAAACTAATACTTCACCCTGCTTATTGTTAATTCTTGCAGCCGCACCGTAGGGCACTACGTAAGGCTTGTAGATATATGAATAATTGAATACAGCCTTTTCTTCACCCGTGGGGCATTTGTAGGTAAGGCACCACTCGATATAACAGCCGGTCTCGGTTGCTTCAAGCGCGGGAGAAGTACCGTCCGTTACGGTGAATTCATAATAGCCGCCCTTGTCCTCGGAGGTGAAATTAACCGTGCCGTAATCGGCAGCATCAATATATACACCGCTCGCGTCAAGGAATTTCACGCTGAGGTTTACATCACTCATTCCCTCGTGGGCGGCAAAATATATCTTTCCTGTGCCGTCAAGCCTTGCTTCAGCCACGGGAGCGGAATATATATTTTCCGTATCAACGGTATTATTTACGTAATACTGGAACGGAGCTTTAACCGTCTCAGTCCACGACGTAACGTCGGGATAAAGATAGATAGTTTCGGGAACGTAAAAAGCAGTTGCGTTCCCCGTGTTTACAACAGCCGCTTCAGCCCTCGGAGCACCAAGGTCCGGAGTGAAGAAACACAGCGTAGTAAACATCATAACTGCACATAAAAATACGCTTAAAGCCTTCTTGAGATTTCGCATATTTTTTCATCTCCTAGTCTTAATAATAATTATAATTAAAGACAATTATAGTTATATTAATAATACCACAACAAGTCTATATTTTGCAACTGCTTTTATTGACAAAAAAACGAACATAAAACAGTACAAACTGCCTTGACAAGGAAGAAGCAAATTCGGATTTCGTTCTGCGTTCTGCGTTAAATCAAATAGAGCGAAGCGGAGCAAGGGGTGCCCTTTCTCAAATTGTGATTTTAATGAATAATGAATAAAGAATAATGAATAATGAATAAAGAATAATGAATAATTGTGGGACCTGCGGTCGGCATTGTATAGTGCTTCGCACGTTCCCTTATTAAAAAGCAAAGCAAATTCGGAATTCGGATTTCGGAACAATGAAGCAAATTCGGAATTCGGATTTCGGAATTCGGAGAAATATAATAGGCAATTCCTTCATTTTGCATTTTGCATTCTGCATTTTGCATTTTTTATGTTTTGCATTTTGCATTTTATATGTTCCTGCCACGTAATTCTTTTTTGCTTTTTGAATTTTATTTCCGAGAAGGGCTCAGATTTTGCACGAGTGCGCCGATTTCAGGGAAAGCGGATGCAATCGGGGGAAATGTGAGTTCTTATCGGAAATACCTCTGTGTAAACCTTTCGGTTCGGAAAAAACTAACTTAACGGATTCAGCACACAGTTCCCTCGTGGCAGGCACCGTAAGAAGGCAGAAAGTAGTCTGTTTATGATTTTCGGCATCCGTCAGCCGTACAAAGGTACTGCAAGGGTGCCGAAAATCAAGCACTACTCACTGCCGACGAGGCAATAAAAAAAGCAGATATCTACCACTTGGGCTGTGGCAGATACCCATAAATTTATTTGTGCGGTAAACAGGCTGCTTTATGCCTTCTTACGCCGTGAGTATCTTTTCCAATAGTGCTATGACAAGCAGATGTAGGGGGTATATGAGATAGAAGGCATACTTATTTACCCTTCTTCCCCTCTTGCCGTTATAGAAGAACATCGGAATGCACGCCGCGGCGGCAAAAAGCTGATTGGGAATAAAGTAAAGCTGAGCGGGAAATTCGTAAACGACGGACGTGAGCGCACCCGTAAGGGCGTAGCCTGCAAGACGGGACGAGGGTGCGGACTCCGAGAAAACGTACATAAGAGTAATTACAACCACGCCCATAGCACCGTAATCGGAGCCGATAAATGCCGCCGCCAAGGAAAGCGCAGGAGTAGAGACGACGGCAAGCACGCTCAGATTATGCTTTTGAAGAAAACGGAGAATAAGCGAGCTTATAAGACCCAAAAGAAGCGTAAAATACACGTTCTGAGCCGAAAATTCAAGCACGGCACCGTGAAACGCAAGGTCAAAGGGTATCTCCGAAATAAGAGCGAACAAGAAAAGTCGGAAGCAGTATTTTACGGGCGAGGACGTACGTCTTGCCCCCTCTGCAATAAGAAAGGCAAATATGGGGAAGGCTAATCTGCCCACGGCACGCATAAGGGGGTCGCTGTCAAAAAAGGCAACGGCAGCGTGGTCGGTTATCATAGTAAGGACGGCAATAAGCTTCAAGGCATTGGAGCTTAAAAAGCCTGACCTGCTTTTCTTAGCCATTGTCGTTCACCGCCTCAAGCCTTTTGCGTCTTGACTCCTCAACCTTTTTGGTGATGTCCTCCATATATTCACCGTGAAGCTTGAATCTGAAGGTAAATACGAGAATTGAAAGGATGAAGAATATGGGGGGAATTACGTACATAACGGCAGAAATAGCATTTTTCACCTTCTTGGGGTAGAATATAACGCCGTTCGCATCGGGCTTCAGGGAGCTGTAGCCTGCAATACCCATAGCGGAATAGAGAATGACCGTCTGCACGGTATACGCCATCTTCTGCAAAAATCCCTTCATAGAGAAGGTGACGGATTCGCGTCTGACACCCATTTTCACCTCACCGTAGTCAACTACGTCTGCGAGGAATACTGTCTGAGAAATAAACATTGAAGCCGTACCTATCTGCGTTACGGTATAGCAGATGTTAAGAAGCATAAAGCTTGAAAGGAACTGTCCCGAAATAAACATTCCGATATAGCCGAGCAGCGCAGTACCCAGAGAAAACTGATAGGTTCTTCTTCTTGAGGTAAACTTCATCATAAGAGGAATCACGGCAAGACCGAGAATTGAGCCTACGGTGCCGAAAAGGCTGAAGGTGGACTGAGCCTTCGTGTCCTCCATAACTGCGGCAAAGAAGTAGTCAACAACGCCCGTGGTGGTATAGAAGCCTGCGTTTGAAAGCATAGCAAACAGCATAAATACTCTGAGCTGGTCGTTTTCCTTTATAACGGAAAAAATCTTCTTAAAGGAGAACTTCTCCGCAGGGGAAACGTGTACGTTCTCCTTGACCCTGCTCATTGAAAGCACGGAGAAGAATATAAGACAGACGCTGCAGATAATAACGGTCACGGTATAGCCCTTTGCCGTCCATACGGTAGTGGTGGTACCGTCCGCATTATTTACAACCGTGCCCAAGGCATTGAGTATAATGGGAGAGCCTATCTGAACTATACCCTGTCCGAGACCCGAAAAGGCACGTGCGATAGTTGCAAGGATGCTTCTCTCTCCGGGGTCGGTGGTAAACGAGGGCACCATAGACCAGTAAGGGATGTCTGCGGTGGTATTAGTCATACCCCACAAAATGTACATAACCGCTATATAGATATAAAGAGCAACCGATGCGCCGCCCTCGGAAAAGCCCGTTGAAAAGCCGGGATTAAAAAACAGCAGGAACAGAATAACCGCGTTCATACAGGAGCCTATAATGACCCACGGACGGTATCTGCCGAGCTTCGTGTTGGTGTTGTCAACTATTGAGCCCATCATCGGGTCGTTTACACCGTCCCATATTCTTGCGGCGGCGGTAAGCCCCAAAAGGAAATTGGTATTAAGTCCCAGCACGTCCGTCAGATATCTCGAAAG
This sequence comes from Acutalibacteraceae bacterium, assembly GCA_045589015.1. Taxonomy (GTDB): domain Bacteria; phylum Bacillota; class Clostridia; order Oscillospirales; family Acutalibacteraceae; genus RUG806. The sequence goes on along the minus strand of JAZNFG010000062.1, from coordinate 5,726 downwards.
CCTTCCGTTAAACATACCGTAGCTGAGATCAAGTCCTATAGCACCGGTACCGTACCAGACCTTATCGGTAAATTCTTTTATTTTGCCTTTTTCCATAACAAAACCTCCGTAATTGCTGATTATAAATCTTTACGGAAAAGCAGAGAAAAATCGTTGGGCACGGGAGTGCCGATAAAAAGTTTTGATTGAGCTTTTTCAAAAGCTCACGGTGTCAAGAGGCAGAGCCTCTTGTCGCTGTCAGCAGACAGCGAAATCCCTTATCCTGCATTAGCGCAGGAGGGTTAAGGGAACCCTCGCCGGGGGTTCCCTTAGTGCGAAGCACAACACACTCAAAAGCTTGGTTTTAAGTCCCCTGATATCCGCAAAAGGCTGATTATATTATAAAAGCCCGAAAATATAATTGCAACAGCTTTTTCAATTCTTCGATGAACAAAACAACTCCCCGTTGAAAACATCCTCTGCACTCAAAGACTCTCCGTTTTTTGCCTGCATAAGTCCTTTTTCCATAACGCGGTTAAATGCAGACGTATCCATTTCATCAAGTGTGGTTATATCTTTTGATAAAGAAACCGAAAACGGAATAGCCTTTTTTATAATTATCTGTTTATAGAGCATATTAATAACAACGGACACGGGAATACCGAGCTCCTGCATAATTTCTTCTGCCTGCTGTTTAACGTCAGGCTCTACGCGTGCAAGCACGTTTGCGGTTTTTGCTGCCATAATTATACCACCTTTCACAGTTATTATACCACTTTGTATATCAAATAGCAATACATTTTATTGTAAACAAACAACAAAAAAGAGAAAACTCGTTTTTCAGGCGGAGTCTTCTCTTCCTTTTTGTCTGTCGAGTGATATGCTGACTATCGTCAGCGTGATATTTTTGATAAATCAAAAGTGTTATTGAAGCCTTGCGGCTTCAGTGTTATTTTATTCGCCAAAAACTGTCCGAAGGACAATAACACTGTGCAAAGCACAATAAAACTGCGAAGCAATAAAACTCGCCGCAGGCGAATAAAACTGCGTGATACTCCGTTTGGAGTATCACGCAACCGTGTCTGTCGGATTATTAAATATACGGTTTATTTTGCAGTCTTCTTGTCCTTGGTAACAGTCTTGATAACAAAGAGCACGACAATAGTAAGAGCTACACCTACTGCAAGAGAAATAACTGCGTTAAGAGCGTATGATGCAACAACACTCTGAACGAGACCTGCAACAACGTAGGTTACGAAGGAAACGCCTGCAACCGTAATTGCATAGGGAAGCTGAGTGTTAACGTGGTTGATGTGGTTACACTGAGCACCTGCAGAGGACATAATCGTGGTATCGGATATGGGTGAGCAATGGTCGCCGCATACAGCACCTGCAAGACAAGCAGAAATACCGATAATAAGGATATTTGTGTCTGCGGGGAAAATAGCCGTAACGATGGGAATAAGAATACCGAAGGTACCCCATGACGTGCCCGTTGCAAATGCAAGTCCGCAGGCAACGAGGAAGATAATAGCGGGAAGGAAGTTTGCAAGTCCTGCAGCCGCACCGTTCATAAGGTCGGCAACGAAGTACTTAGCACCGAGAAGACCCGTCATATTCTTAAGAGCCGTTGCAAAGGTAAGTATAGTGATAGCGGGAACCATAGCCTTGAAGCCCTCGGGGATACATTCCATAGCACCCTTTAAGGTGATGATTCTTCTTATCATAAGATATGCCATTGTAAGAACAAGAGCGATAAGAGCACCCCAGGGAAGACCAACGGTAGCGTCGGTATTTGAGAATGCGTCGATAAAGCTTTCGCCGTCAAGAATACCGCCGTTGTAAACGAGAGCGAATACACAGGCTACGATAAGGAAAACAACGGGAAGCACAAGGTCGATAACCTTGCCCTTGGGGTTACCATTATCCTCGTCAATGTTTTCTGCTCTTTCACCTGCAGTATAAAGGTCGCCGTTGAGCTGTGCATTCATTTCGTGAAGCTTCATAGGACCGTAGTCTATCTTGAAGAATACTACGGCAAGAATGAATATGAAGGTAAGAAGTGAATAGAAGTTAAAGGGAATAGCCTGAATAAAGAGCTTGAGACCCTGACCCTCCTCTGCATAGGATGCAACTGCGGCAGCCCAGGAGGAGATGGGAGCTATCATACATACGGGAGCAGCCGTAGCGTCAATAAGATATGCAAACTTTGCTCTTGAAATCTTATGAGCATCGGTTACGGGACGCATAACGGAGCCTACGGTAAGACAGTTGAAATAGTCGTCAATGAAAATAAGAACACCGAGAACGAAGGTTGCAAGCATAGCACCTGCACGGGTCTTGATATTCTTTACAGCCCAGTTACCGAATGCCTTGGAGCCGCCGGACTTGTTGATAAGAGCAACCATAATTCCAAGCAGCACAAGGAAAATAAAGATACCTGCGCTGTCTGAAACGGCGGAAATAAGACCGTCGTTGATTATGTAGTCCATAGCCACGGTAAAGGAGAAGCCCTCGCTGAATATGTTTGCGGAAAGCAAGCCGCCTACTGCAATACCAACGAAAAGAGATGAGTAAACCTCTTTTGTGATAAGAGCAAGTGCAATAGCGATAATGGGCGGAATGAGAGCCCAGAACTGTGCAAAGTAGGAGCTTGAAGCACCGTCTCTTACGTCAACCGTGCCCGTACCCTCACAGGTAGCACAGGTGCCCGTAAAGCCGCAGTCCTCACATTCATAGCAGGTGCCCTCACCGTCACAGTCGGGGCAGGAATCAAGATAAACGTCAAGAGAGGAATCCTCAGTCTCCACGTCAGCACCTACGGTGGGAATAGCCTCACCGTCGTCTGCAGCCTCGTCGGTCAGCTTTTCTTCTGCAGCTTCTGTAGTAATCTCTGCATCAGCGGCAGCCGTATCGTCTGCAACCGTTGCGCCTGCTGTCATAAACATAAACAGACAAAGCATAATTGCAATTAACATACAAAACAGTTTTTTGCGCGTTTTCAAATTAACCATCCTTTCTTTTGTAAAAAACCCACAGAGGTAAGCCGTCCACGACAACCGATGCTTTTTTGCACAGGCGCGAAAAAACGGCTATGCTCCGCAAAAAGCATAACCGCAAGGGTCAGGATAGCTCTCCACGAAACGTGACAGAAAGGGGGATGTTATCCCGATTTCCGAAAAAGCGGTACGGCATTCCGATTTCTCTCGGCATCCTCCCCTTTCACGCCTTCTCATAACGCCTGCCGCGGCTGGAAAGCACTACTCTTGTCAGATGCAGCCTCTATCAGTATTTTTACATATATTTTACACGATAAATCAAAAAAGTCAATAGTAAAAGCCGAACCGCCCGTTATACAAAAATTTATAGAAGAAAGCAAACGCGGCGATTCGGATTCTTTACGGCGCACCCGCGGACTTATAAGGAAAATATTTCGGAAATCACACTCTCGGCATATTCGTTCATAGCATCAAAATCCATAGCGTCGATGTAAAAGTCCTCCAGGGCATCGTGGAGCATCTTTGCCTCTCTGAGCTTGTTTACCGCCTCTTTTATAAGCTCGTCACGGGAACGGTTATTGAAGGCGATGCGGTTTTTGTGCCTTGAAAGCATAGCTTCATCATAAAAACGGGAGCAGTCCACCGTCTGACAGCCTGCAAAATCGTCGGAATGATAGCGGTTCGCGGTAAAAAAGCCGAGTCCCGTCTCGGGAATGAGAAAATGCTCGGGAGTAAACTTAGGGGACATAGGACAATGGCACAGAATGCCCGATATTCCCCGACGTGCGGCATAGGACGAAACAATTTTCAGAATGACGGATGCCGCACAGCCGAAGCTGTCCTTCAGCACCACCGTGTTTTCGCAAAGAGACGAAAAGGTGTCTCTGAATATCACAAGCCCCTCGGGAGTGAGGGCACTTAAAAACCTCTTTTTTATAACGGACGGTGTGCTGAACTCGGATTTGAGCTTGCTTTCGGCAAGCTTCTCGGCAAATTTGTGCAGACGTTCGGGCTTTACAGCGGAAAGCACCACGGACTCGGTATCGTTTTCAACCGCCCTTGCGGCAGACAGAAATTCAATACACTTTTTATGGCAGTAGGAATTACCGTTGGCGGTTCTTATAATCTCGGAAGCCGAATTTCTCAGCCTCTTATCGTCTCTGAATCGTCCTAAATCTACGGTAATTTCCGATACACCGGGATATTTCGGCTCAAGGGTATGCGGCGGTGTGCCGTCGGCAATACTCACCTTAAGGGATTCTATAATAACGGCGTCAAGGCTCGACGGGTCGGACGAGCAGTATATGCGCTCACAGTATATTCCCCGTCTGTCGCACTCTGATGCCACCTTCTTCATAAGAGTGGACTTCCCCGTTCCGGGTCCGCCCTTTATGATATAAAGCCGCCAGCCGTCCTCGGGAGAATACAGCTGGTCGAACAGACTGTAGAAGCCGTCGGGAGTATTTGCCCCGAGAAAAAACTGCGATGAAACTGAACTTAACATAATTACCACCTCTGAACATTGTATTCCGCAATGAGGTTTTTGTGACAGCACCCGCCGAAACAAAAGCATTCGCGAAAATCATCCCCCTGCCTTAGATATATATATCTTATGTTAAATTTATCTTGTAATTCAAAAAAAAGAAAAGGACGGTCTATTTTATGCGCAGATTTTCATTAATTATGGTAGTACTTATCCTCGGACTTATCTTCCTTTCAAGATACTTCCCCGACAGCCCCCTCGGCTCTATGATGTCCGCCGCCTCACTCTTTCTCATCATCCTGCTCGGAATAGGCATCATTTTTTCCTCGCTGTTCCGATAAAGAAGAAAAACACAGAACATAAAAATGCAGAACATAAAAAATGCAAAATGCAAAATGCAAAATGCAAAATGAAGGAAGGGCTGACGCCCTTGCTCCGCTTCGCTCTATTTGATTTAACGCAGAATGCAAAACGCAGAACGCAGAACATAAAAATGCAAAACGCAAAATGAAGGAATTGCCCTATTATATTTCTCCGAATTCCGAATTCCGAAATCCGAATTTATTTCGCTCTTTGATAAAGGAACGTGCGAAGCACTATACAATGCCGACCGCAGGTCCCAAAATTATTCATTATTCTTTATTCTTTATTCATTATTCATTAAAATCACATTTTAACGAAACTGAATCAAATGCAGCACGAACTCCGAATTAGCTTTTCTCCGAATTCCGAAATGCGAATTCCGAATTTATTTCATTGTTCCGAAATCCGAATTCCGAATTTACTTCTTTCTCCGAATTCCGAAATCCGAATTCCGAATTTGCTCCATTGTTCCGAATTCCGAATTCCGAATTTGCTTCTTTCCCTTATTTGACAATAAATGCACAGATTTTATGCAGATGTGCATTTTCTCAGAGAGAAAATGTTGCAGATGCGTGAAATGTGGGCATTTAGTGTCAAATACTGCAAGGTAAACCTCTTGGTTCGGAAAAAACTAACTTAACGGATTCAGCAGACATTTCCCTCGGGGCACACACCGTAAGAAGGCAGAAAGTGGTCTGTTTATGATTTTCGGCACCCGTTAGCCGTACGAGGGTACTGCAAGGGTGCCGAAAATTAAGCGTATGGTATTTACGACGGGGAAGTAATAAAGAAACAAGGGCAAGTGCCGAGGTGGCACCTGCCCTATTAATTATTCACGCGTTAAACAGGCCGCTTTGTGCCTGCTTACGCAAACAGGTGATTTGTGCGTATTTTACGAGAAG
>JAZNFG010000061.1:0-157582 GCA_045589015.1 Acutalibacteraceae bacterium | reverse complement strand
TTTTTTATCCATTGCGAAAGCAATGGTATATCATCACGCGCAAGCGTGCATCTCATCACCGAAGGTGTATATCATCAGCCGCAGGCTGCATTTCTTTTCGCAATGATGATATACAAAACTTCGTTTTGATGATATGCAATTCCTGCGGAATTGATGATATACACGGCTTTCGCTGTGATTTATATAAGAGTTCGAATTCATACGCAAAACAACCGAAAATATCATTTTTATAGTCCTTATACTGAAAGACCGATTTGATTCGACAAGTCGGTCTTTTAAAGTGCTTATCATAACAAATTGTTTAATGTATAAAACTTTTTTATTATGAAATAATATTATTAAAAACAGAAAGGATAAGTATAATGATTGAAAATGATACAATAAAGCTTTTACGGGAATGCGATGCGGGGACAAAGATGGGGATTTCCTCAATAAGTGAAGTTATCGACAGAGTAAAATCAACCGGTTTAAAAGAAAAACTAAATGAGAGCAAGCTTGAACACGAAAAGCTTGAAGCAGAAATTCAAGAGAAGTTGATTGAATTCAAGGACGACGGCAAGGACCCAAATCCAATGGCAAAGGGAATGTCATGGCTGAAAACAAACGTAATGATAGGTATTGAGCATTCGGACAAAACGATTTCAGACCTTTTGACTGACGGCTGCGATATGGGTATTAAATCGCTTAACTCATATTTAAATATGTATACAGCTGCCGATGAGCGTTCAAAGGATATCGCAAAAAAACTGATTAAAATTGAAGACAAATTAAGAAATGATTTAAAAGAATACCTTTAATTCACAACGCCGTAGGACTGAACTGCGGCTGTTTTTTTTGTTCAAAATTTGCTTTTATTATATTTTTTATCTGAATAAGCAGATTTTTGTAATTTTTCTTAAAAAACGACACAAAACAACAAATTATTATGAATAATATTCACAATATATACAAAAAAGAACGCAATATTTATCTAATTTGTGAATTGTATTCTCTCTTATAATGTGGTAAAATATCACAAGAGGAGGTGAGAAGATGCGAAATATAGAAATATTAAGCGATTGCAGTAATAATGAAACTGTTTACGGTATATTAATTAATGATAACGGAACTAATCAGCAATACAGCAATCTGACAACAAGCAAGAAAAAAATTGAACAGCTGAAAAGGAATTTGGAGGATTCCGATGTTTCAGCTGTTCATATTCCGGATATTATAAGAGATTTTATCGCAGAGGAAGCCTGTGATAAATTAATCGCAAACTCAATGTTATAATATCCTAAACAACGGGCTGCATTTCGGTGCAGCCTAAGTGTTTTTTACATAAGGCTTCTGTAAATTGAAATAATGTCTTCTACCGTAACATCCTTGGGGTTACCGGGACGACAGGCATCTGCATAAGCTGAAGCGGCAAGCTCATCGATATCTTCTTCTTTAATAATACCTTTAAGCGAAGTAACTATACCGACATCCTCAGCCAGACGGCGAACCGCGTCACAAGCAGCCTTTCTGTATTCAGCCTGAGACATTTTATCTACACCTTCAACGCCCATAGCAATTGCGATATCCTTGTACTTCTCCCCTGTTGCTTCTGCATTATATTCCATAACGGCAGGAAGAAGAACGGCACAAGCTTTTCCGTGAGGCATATCATAGTAAGCCGATAAGGTATGAGCCATAGAATGGTCAACACCGAGACCGACATTTGAAAATCCCATACCTGCAATATACTGACCGAGAGCCATTCCCTCGCGGCCCGAGCTTTCATTCTTTACAGCAGCGCGCAGAGATTTCGCAATAACTTCTATAGCTTTAATATGGAACATATCTGAAAGCTCCCAAGCACCCTTAGTGATATATCCCTCAATTGCGTGAGTGAGAGCATCCATACCTGTTGCCGCAGTAAGAGCAGGAGGCATTGATGACATCATATCAGGGTCAACAACAGCTACTACGGGAATATCGTGAACGTCAACGCAAACAAACTTACGCTTCTTTTCAACATCGGTAATAACATAGTTTATTGTTACTTCAGCTGCAGTACCTGCTGTGGTGGGAACGGCAATAATAGGCACACACTTATTTTTTGTGGGTGCAACGCCTTCAAGAGAACGAACATCCTCAAATTCGGGATTTGTAATAATAATACCGATAGCCTTTGCAGTGTCCATAGCAGAACCACCGCCCACAGCAACGATACAATCGGCAGCAAAACGCTTAAAAGCGCAAACACCGTTCTGCACGTTTTCTATTGTGGGATTTGCTTTTACGTCAGAAAAAACGTCGAAAGCTATTTTATTTTCGGATAAAACCTTCAAAACTTTATCGGTAATACCGAATTTAATTAAATCGGGATCGGTGACAACAAGAACCTTTGAAAAACCTCTTGATGCAATCTCTTCAGGGATAGCATTGATAGCACCTGAGCCGTGATAAGAAGTTTCATTAAGAGTAAATTTGTACATAATGTTTCCTACTTTCTTTTTTTTATTATTATACTATATAAACATATTATAATCAATAAAATTTTAATTTTTATCAAAAAAATCATATTTTCTTTGTTTATATAAAAAATTATAAAAAAACTCTTGATTTTTAAAAACCGTTGTGCTAATATATCTAAAGCGACAACGCAGGAAAAGAAAGGTTGAATAAGTGATTATGGCTTGGTATGAAATTCTCATAGGTATATTATTAATATTAACTTCAATTTTTATTGTTATACTTGTACTTATGCAGCAGAGCCGCAGAGCCGGTCTTTCAGGTGCCATCTCCGGTGGTGCAGAAACATTTTTCGGCAAGAACAAATCTCGTTCAGCTGATGCAAAGCTCAGCAAGTTTACAAAGATTTTCGGTGTGGTATTCTTTTTACTTGCTCTGTTCTGTACGTTCTTCCTCGCATTTATGGTCTCCCGTTGATCCAGTAGCTCAGTCGGCAGAGCACCTGCCTTTTAAGCAGGGTGTCCGGAGTTCGAATCTCCGCTGGATCACCAAAGAAAACGACAAGCTTCGACAGAAGCTTGTCGTTTTCTGTTTTGTTGCCTTGCGGTGAAGTTTTATTGCTACGCAATTTTATTGTGCTTCGCAGGCTTATCGGCGAATTAAATATTCTATTGTTTATCGCGAAAACACAATTCAGATATAATGATAAACAGCAAGCCGAGATTAATTGTATCCTTAGAAGCACTGAGCATTTCAGAAACCCAAAATATAAATGTATTATAGTCGGGAAACATTTTATTACTGCAAATACAAAAGCACAAAGCAACAAACAGAAGAGAAATTGAAACAAAATATGTAAATCTGAGTATCAGTTTACTTGCATAATTAATTTTTATCAAGCACATCACCGTTATTTATTATAGCATAATTCACGTTTCATTCAACCTGCAAATCTTTCCTTTTAATTTCAAAAAAACTTCAAATATAGATTGAATATATTTTTTTTCTGTGTTATTATTATCCCATAATTCAGATTGGACGGTAAAAACTATGAAATGCCCCTATTGCTTATATCCCGAAAGTAAAGTAATTGATTCCAGACCGGCAGACGACGGTCAGAGAATCAGAAGAAGACGTGAATGCATACAGTGTGCAAAAAGATTTACTACTTATGAGGCTATAGAAGGTCAGCCGGTTATAATAATTAAAAGAGATAAATCACGACAGGTTTTTGACAGAACTAAGCTTCTCAGCGGTATGCTCAGAGCCTGCGAAAAAAGACCTGTAGCTCTTGAAACTCTTGAAAATGCAATTGATGAAATCGAAAGCCAGCTTCAGAATTCCCTTGAAAAAGAGATTCCTTCCGTTTTACTCGGTGAATTAGCCTTGGAAAAGCTTAAATCCATCGATGAAATTGCTTACGTGCGATTCGCCTCTGTTTACAGAGATTTTAAGGATATTCAGTCATTTATGAATGAGTTGAATCGTTTATTGGAAGAAAAATAAATGCATTTAAAACTGCCGCAGATTCATTGAGAATCACGGCAGCTTTTTTATATTACTGATTTTTGTTGTAAATATGTTTTAATCCGTAAAGAATTAAATTCGGATCATTTATTATCTCTCTGTTACAATGCTTTATTATACTCTGCGCATAGCCCCCCGTAGCAATTACGTTAGCAATTGACTCTCCGAGAGATTTTTCTATACGCTCACACATACCGTCAATCATCGAAGCTGTACCGATTATCATTCCCGATTGCATACTTGAAATTGTATTTGTTCCGAAGGTCGCACAATTATCTACGGAAAGATTAATATACGGCAGTAAAGAAGCCGAATCCGCAAGAGCTTTAAGGGAAATTCCGATTCCGGGAGCTATAGAGCATCCTCTGAAGCATCCATTGGAATCAATAACACTTATTTTTATTGCGGTTCCGAGATCAACAATAAGACAGGGCAAGCTGTACTTATTGACAGCACCGACAGCCGTTGAAACCAGATCGGCTCCAAGCTGGGTCGGGTCATCAATCTTGATTTTAAGACCTGATTTAATACCCGGCTCAACCAAAAGAGGGATTTTTCCGGTCTGCAATTCAATTGCCTTTCTGATAAGAGGTGTAACGGCAGGCACAACCGAACTGATAATAACACCGTTGATTTCTTTAAGTGAAGTTTGATAAAACCCTGCAAGTGCTTCGAGCTCCAAGCAATATTGATCCGCAGTTCTGTATTTATCGCTTGCTAATCTGAAGGTTGTCCGAAGCTCGTCACCGCAAAAAATCCCGACTAATATGTTAGTATTTCCGATATCTATTGCCATCAACATAATAATACACCTTAATCCTCCATCATAAGTCTGATAAACAAGCCACCCTGAACGGAGCGGTGTCTGAATCCGACCATCTCGGATGTGACGGTATCATACCAATCTGTCATCGGTACTCTTGAGGGCGAGACATTGTAACAATTCCAAAGAGGAGAAATAAATTCGGCAAAATCCTCTTTAGTCGGACCAAGACAGGCAGTCCATACAAGCCAATCTGATTTTGTATAGCTTTTTCTGTTATCCAATGGCATACCGTACGCATTAGTTCTTTTGCAATTAGAGGCAAATTCCGAATTATAAACGTATGGCGGAAAAAGATTGGTTTTCCATATCTTATCCCAAATCATATTATATTTCATACTGAACGTGTCAATTCTGTCAAATGTCAAGCGGAAGCTTCCGTTGGAATTTGCGGCATTTTTGACCCAATTTTCAGCCATATCCGATGCAATTGAATGATATTTATCTGCTTTATCATCCTTTTTCATTCTGAGAATAAGCGAGTAGCCTTCAATACCCATAATTGCTTTAAGTGAAAGATTGCAATTATGCGCAAGATGGCCTGCAAAATCATCGGTACAAAGCTGATTTTCGGGATCCATTCCGTACTTTATCAGATATTCTACCCAAGCGGCGGCAATATCGGAATAAGAATCAAAAAATTCGGTATTATTGTCCTTAATCGCAATATTAGCGAGCATAACAAGCATATTACCGCACTCTTCAACAGGCATCTGATAGTCAAGGTACTTCCCCTCTGCCTCGTGATTCTTTCCGTAAACCTGTCCGAGAACAAGCGGATACTGTCCTACGTCGTGAGGAGCAAAATCAAAATGCCAATCATCACTTACTGCAAATTTAAAAATCGGTCTGAGCATTCCCTTTAACAGTTCTGTGTTGTAAAGAATGAAAAACGGTGAAGACGGATATGTTACGTCAACCGTAGCAGCACAACCGTTACTGAAGCATTCCTTAGATATGAAAATATTTTCTCCGTTATCATCAACCGCAAGCTTATGTGCGGCAATAACCTGTCTGTAGGCGAGAGATAATAATTCTGCATATTTTTCTCCGCCGCAATCAACTGCATCCGAATTGAGCCTTGCGGAGAATTCAACACATTTCATAAAGATTTCATCGGCTTCAAGATATGCGTCGTTAATAACAGATACTATATCAGAATTAACCTTTTTCCAATACGCTTGTGCTTTATAGCCGAAATAATTAAGAGAATATACGTCATCGTATGAGAACAGTATATAATCACTTTTTCCTTCACTCAACGTAAGCACAGCCTGAACAAAGGTTTCGTCAGCGTCATTAATAAAACTTACACAACCGTTTTTGTTGAGGGTCAGATAGAAATATCCCCATTCAATTCTGAGATCGTCACCCGAGCGGGCAAGAATTTTTTGCTCCCTACAGCCGAGCTTACCGGAAACTGTATCAGATGCCTCAACAGTCTGCGTTTCTACTGGGCAATCACCTTTTTTATTCATAGCAATTTCCTCAGAAACGGCGAAGGACACCTTGACATTATGAAGTGCTCCGTCAGCAGAAGTATAGTTTATCTTTACGTATGAAACAGGTCTTGAAAGTCTGAAAAGGTCATCTGTAAAAAGAGGAGTAAAAAACGTAACCTTCAAAATGATTTTATCATTACGAAATTCATAATCTGTATATAAAGCCGCCATATCAAAAGAGACTTGGGGAATTATCTGTTCACTTCCCTGCCCCATAAATCTGAATGGCTCTCCGTCAATAAAAGCTTTACCGATAATTTTATTCGGTGAAGCAGTCCAATGCACCGTGGATGAATCATACAGCTTGTCAGAAGAAGACCACACGGAAAAGTACGGGTCAACAGTTATAAGCGGTATTGAAGGGGGACGCATTTTCATAATCAATCACTCCTTAATAATCATTACTCATAATATATCATTCTAAAATACTTTAGACAAGAATAATTTTAAACGCGTTGAAAGAATCAATACTTTGTGGTATTATTATTTTAAGGAGTGATGCAATATGTATAAGACTGATGAATTCGTAATCAAAAACATATTTCCTGTCAAAATAATTACGTCTAAAGGTAATATTGCAGGAAAAGAAAATATACTGTCTGAAAAGATTTTACAGATAACGACCAATGAAAATAATGTTACAACGCTGAAAAACTCTTTAACAGAAAAAAATACTTACATAGTTCTCGATTTCGGAAAGGAGCTTCACGGTAAAATAAGACTTCTCACTTATACAACCAATTCTTCTGAGACAGTAAGGCTTCGAATCACTTACGGTGAATCAGTAGGTGAAGCTATGAGTACAATAGGTTTAAAAGGAGCCTGTAACGATCACGCAACAAGGGATTTTATTGTTAGCATACCGCAATACAGCGATATGTCATTTATTGAATCGGGCTTTCGATTTGTAAAAATAGAGCTTCTTGATAAAAATTCTCTGATCAATATTAAATCTGTTGTAGCCGAAACTAAAATGAGAGATATTGAATATCTCGGCAGTTTCAGATGCAACGATAATCTCATAAACGAAATATATGATACCTGTGCATATACCTGTCATCTGAATATGCAGCAATATATATGGGACGGCATTAAACGTGATCGCTTGGTTTGGGTCGGCGATATGCACCCTGAGATGTTAACGGTGCGAACGGTATTCGGAAATCGCAATATTATAGAAAAAAGTCTGAATTTTATGCGGCTGACTACCAATGAGGATGATTGGATGAACGGTATGCCCACATACTCGTGCTGGTGGATTCACATTCTTTACGATTGGTATCTCTACAGCGGCAATACTGAATTTTTGGAATTGAACAGAGAATATGCCATTAAAGTTATATATAAGCTATGTAAATTAGTAAACTCGGACGGAACAGATAATTTCCCTTCCTATTTTCTTGACTGGCCCTGCAACGGCAAGCCCGAGGCAAAATGCGGCTCACTTGCTCTTTTAATTATAAGCCTCAAATCAGCGGCTTCTTTGGCTGATTATTATGAAATGGCAGAATTATCATCTCTGTGTAAAGAGAAAATCAATATTCTTCTTGCAAATACTCCGAATACTTACGGTGCAAAGCAAGTCATTTCAATGTGCGCACTTGCAGGTTGGACGGATATTAAAGAAGCGGCAAACGCTGTATTAAAGAACGGCGCACACGGATGGTCTACTTTTATGAGCTACTATCTGCTGAAAACTGCCTCAAATTCCGATATGACTTCAACGCTTAATGCATTACGGGAATATTACGGTGCTATGTTAAAAATGGGAGCAACTACCTTTTGGGAAGATTTTAATCTTAATTGGATTACCGACACTACGAGAATAGATGAAATACCGTCAGCAAATCATTCGGATATTCACGGAGATAACGGAGCTTTTTGCTATAAGGGTTACAGACACAGTCTGTGCCACGGATGGTCAAGCGCACCTACTGCTTTCCTTGCAGAAGAGGTTCTCGGAATAAAAATCTTGTCTCCCGGCTGTAAAAAAATATCCGTAAAACCAAATCTCGGAGACCTTGAGTATGCATCGGGCACATATCCGACACCCTACGGTATTATAAGTGTTGATTGCAGAAAAAATGATGGTAAAACCGAGCTTTCATACAGCGCACCCGATGAAATTGAAATTATAACGTAAATGGAGAGTAAATATGGATTTTAATATTCTTGCCGAAAAAAGACAGTCCTGCAGAAGCTTCGACAAAACAAAAGCTTTAACTAAAGAAGCTGTAGACTCAATATTAAAAACTGCAACACTTGCACCCTCTGCCTGTAACAGCCAGCCTTACAAAATATACGTATGCTTTAATGATAAAGCAAAGCAGGTTGCAAAGGCAACACAGGGTATGGGAATGAATAAATTTGCAGACGATGCCGCCGTTCAGATTATAATTACCGAAGACAACTATAACAAAACAGCGGCATTAGGGGCAAAGGTCAAAAATAACGACTACAGATCCATCGATATCGGTATTCTTGCCTCATATATTGCCAACGCTTCAGCCGATATAGGTGTTGACAGCTGTATTCTCGGATGGTTTGACTCCAAAGAAATACAAAAAATATGTGACACAAAAAACGTTGTCAGATTAGTAATTTCTTTAGGGTATGCTACGGAAGATTACCCTCTCAGAAACAAAAAGCGAAAGGACTTGTCCGATATAGTCACATATATATAAAATCAACCCGCACGGAACAAAATCTGTGCGGGTAAGTATTTATTCAAAAAGCATTGAGCCTCTTTTTATGCGCTTGAGCATTTTCTTATCCTTAGACAAATAACATATATCATTATTTGCAAAAATTATATGATCACAAAAAGCAATATCAAGAGCTTTACAACGCTCAATAAGTTGAACGGTAAATTCAATATCATTATTTGAGGGAATGGCAAAGCCGGAAATATGATTATGTGCCAATACAATTGCTTTTGCATTTTCAATTGCAGCCAGCTTCATAATAACCGATAAATCTGCACCGACTTCGTCCTGCTTATACTGTGAAACGGAGAAGGTTCTGATAGGACGGCCTTGTGAATCGAGGAACAAAACGACCATAATTTCCTCTGTAGCGGCTACGAAGTGACCTGAAAGATACTTTGATGCCGATTTTGAATCAAAGATACACGGATGCTCCGTATTTTTACTTAATTCATAAGCCTTGAATACCTCGGGGAAAAATTTAATTAAAGTAGCCGCTTCAAGACCGATTCCGTCAACGGTTTGAAGCTCTGAAATATCAGCATCAAATACCTTATGCAAAGAACCGAATCTGTTGATAAGTCTGTGAGCAATTTCATTAGTATCAATTCTCGGAATTGCATAGAAAAGTAACATTTCAAGAATATTATGATCCTGAAAGCCCTTCAATCCGCTTGCTCTGAAATTATCCTTCACTCTCGATCGGTGCATTTTATGTAATTCCGGATCTCTTTGTTTGCCGTTTCCATTTGTTGCCATAAATAAATTCCTTTTCAAAAAAATTAATATTAATTAAAGTAATCGCATATTCCGTCTGAAATAGCCTTTGCAATCAATTCCTGATTAAGAGGATTAGATAAAACGTTTCCTTCAACATAATTGGTTAAAAATCCGGTTTCAACCAAGACGGAAGGGCACGTAGTTACTCTTGTGACGTAGAACGGATAATATTTTATTTTCCTGTCTACACGTGAATAATTATTATCAGCAGGAACATAAATGTCATTCGTATAAACAGACACAATACTGTTATGGATAGAATCTGCAAGAGGCATAGAAAACGGAGTATAATAAAACGTATGTGTACCGCTTTCAGATAGTGATTCACTGCCGTCACAATGAATGCTGATAAACAAATCGGGGGTATAACTCTCGCATAGAGCCATTCGTTCAGAAAGATTCAGGGGAACATCATCGGTTCTTGTCATAAGAACCTCAAACCCGTTAGCTTCAAGATAAGCCTTTGTTTTATAAGCAATACCGAGAGTAATCTGTGCTTCCGATGCGCTGTTATCATTAAGTGCAGTACCGACCATTGAAATACCGCCGTGTCCTGCATCAAGCATTATAACGGGCTTGTCAGAAGCAGAAAAAGGGTTAGTAAACGTTACTTCAACAATACCGTCGGAATTTGCCGAAATATCATATCCGAAAAATTTTCCTCGGTTTCTGAAATGCAGTCTCAGCGTCAAATAATTTTCCGAAGAGATAATTTCATAAGAAGAAAATAACGTAGATTCAGCAAAATTAATCAATTCGGAATCAGCAATACTCTGACAATAGCTTATATTAATATCAATGTAAGAAGCATTAAATTCTGTGATGTTAAATGAAAACTGCTGATACCCAACCTTATAATCCATCTGTTCAAGCTGAAGGTTAACGGGAGAAAGCCAATCAAGCTTAATTTGCAGCTTCTCGTTCAATGAATCATAATTAAGAAATTCCGCTTTATTTTCGGGCATAACGTAGCCGTCTGTTACAAGTATAGCATCATCTGCATACACGTTGAATCCGCTTTTTAATTCGTATCTTATGTAACCCTCAGCCGAAACGTTAATTTTCCGGATGTAATCAACCGTGCCCTTTAATAATTTTGAATTATACGGATGATAAGTGTCATAATCCTCGACCTCACTTATTGTTTCCGTAAAATTATCCTTAATTATACACATTAAAGCCTTGCCGAGTCCGTTATCGGTATAAGGAGAAGCAACTGCATTTTGAGCAGAAGGAATTTCGGTATGATAAGATTTTACGTTTGAAAAAACAATATTTATATGAGAAATCTCATATCTGCTATCGAAAATACAAACAAAAGACAAAAGGTCGGAAACGTTTGTTTTTGTACTCAAATCAATGCTAACAGAATATGCACAGTAACCGGACGGGACAGATAATTGACTATCCATATCGGGACTCATTTTATAAGTACTTCCGTTGAATACAGCATAAACCTCGGCACCAACGGGACAGACAGCGTTACAAATTAAGGTCTCACCGTTTACCAAAGCATTATTAACGGGTGAGGCTTCACGAATAAGTGATGCATTGTTGTAAATTTCAAAATCATATTCAGCGGCATTTCCGCGGAAACGATATTCATTGAGACCGTTTGATAAAGTAAACGTTTTTTTAGCAATATTATTATCAATTCTTAACGGCTCGTCATTACAAAACAGCATTACGTCTTCAACTGCAGACTCTGCGGTAAAGGTAACCTTATTATCATTCAGCATCAAAGAGGAAACAAAAAAATCATCCTGGGCCGTGCCTGCAACGTCATTAAGAAAAATTGACAAATCTCTTGCAAGTGCCTTCTTATTCTTTAACTGTGAAGCGTTATAATAACAGCTTCCGTCAAATGCGTGACAATCAAAAAGTGCTTCAAGCTGAAGATTTATCTCATTACTGTTAGCCCAAAGCTCATCGCTTCCGAAAATCTTATCGAGCCTATGCTCACAGTAAAGGGGAATTTTATAATAATCTGCAAAATAGTTCCACCACATTGCTACGGAGTAAAAAGGATAATCAACATCACCTGTTGCACTTCCGATATCTACGTAAAGAAAATCAGCAATTTTCTTTTCACAAACCCCAACCGTATCGGCATCTGCAAATTGAGCTTCAATATCAGAATGAACCTCAACACCGAAATGCACAGACGGAAAGCTTTTCTTGATTGCAGAATAAAGAAATTCGGAAATGGCGACAACGTTCGCATTCGAAGTCTCATCAAGAGATAATAATACACCGTTGAACTTATAATCGGAAAGCAATTTGCTTATCCTGTCAAACGACAAATCCCCCTTATTGTTAAATATCAATTCCTCATCAACAACCAAAAAAGTGTTAGCAGAGCCCTGCTTCAGCACGTCGGTGAGATATTTAAGGATATCAAACCGAGAGCCGTCGGATTCATTAAGATTCTTATACTTGTCCGTTGTATCGGGCTTTATAAAGTAAGTATCCGGCAGGAAATTTTTATAAAACAAAAGATCGTTATAAACAGAAGTTTTAACCTTATGGGCATCTGAATCCTCTGGTAAAGCGAAATCCTCGGCAACATCGACCCATAATGCATTAATTTCATCGGGTAACGCATTATTATTCTCAACAGTTACCGCAGAAATAATTTCATCAATAAGCTCGGTATTTGATTTAATTGATAAAGAATCAAATGAACCTACGCTGAGTATTTCTGCAAGTCCGCCCGGATGAAAAACATCTGCCGCAATCAGCCCTGCTGAAATTATACATATTCCCGTGACAAGAAAAATCAACGGAAAAACAAATTTTTTATTCTTCATCTATGCAACTCTTTTCATTAAATAAACTCAATCGGAATTGGTATCTTCATCGGTGCTGTTTTTCATTTCAATATAATTGGTTCTTACATCCATTCTGTCATAATATTCCTTGAAGCGAATTGAAAATGAAACAAGACGTTCACAATTGTTACAATAGAACATTGACGTAAATGATTGATTAACAACCTTCCAATCACTCACTCTTTTCATAGGCTTGTTACAATGTGAGCAATCACATTTCATTTTGCTTTTGTCAACCTTCGGATTATTAATATTCGTAATTACCGACGATTTGAAAAGTAATTTCTGATAAAACGAGCTGTCACAAATTACTGCAGTATTCATCAGATGGTCGCGGTTAAAGCATTTTTTTAAGCATCGAAGTCCTAATAAGGAATCCTCAAGTGCCCTGTGGAAGCTGCATTTTGAAACATCAATTCCCATCTGTACCGCCGCATTAACAAGTCCTATCTGCTGATTACTAACTCCTACAATAAATTCCTGACAGTACTTCTGTAAATCAACGTACTGGGTCAGAAACGGTATGTTGTTCATTCCGCAAAACATTGAGAAATTATCAACAAGCACTCGGATATCGGAATTGCCCCAAGACATAAAGATACAATTTCTGCCGCCGATCCACTTTGAAAAATCAGATATTGCCCTCTGAAATGAAACACCGGAGCTCATATCCTCATTGCTGATATGTGTCAGATTCTTTACTCTGCCGCTCAGCTTTTTAATCAACTGCGACTTTATGATGACAGAAAAGGTATCGATTACCTCAAGTTCCTCATCAACAAGGACAGCACCGATCTCAAGAATTTCGTTTACAAAGCTTTTCCTCAGCTTGCTGTAGGAATTATTCCATTCAAGATCCATTATTACATAAAACATAAATTACCCCAAAAAACTGAATTACTGTATAATCATAGTTATTGTAACATATAAACTGTCATCAATCAACATAATTAGAGCATTTTTTCTTATTGCAAGAGTATTTTTTTTAGATTATAATATT
Source organism: Acutalibacteraceae bacterium (assembly GCA_045589015.1). Lineage (GTDB taxonomy): Bacteria > Bacillota > Clostridia > Oscillospirales > Acutalibacteraceae > RUG806. The sequence goes on along the minus strand of JAZNFG010000061.1, from coordinate 143,975 downwards.
AGTGTTATATTTTATGTATTATTTTATTAAAAAAGGAAAAATGATATGCAAATCAGAAAATCTCTGAGCGAAGATATTCCCGAAATTATGACTATATATGAAAATGCAAGACAATATATGCGCGCTCACGGTAATCATCAACAATGGGCCAACGGATACCCCACCCTGTCCGACATAGAAAATGATATCAACAATGATACATCATTTGTCGTTACAGACGAGACGGGTGAAATCCTCGGTGTTTTTGCCTTCATTAAAGGGCCGGACATCACTTACGCTAAAATTTACGACGGAAGCTGGCCCAATGACAATGATTACTATGTTATTCACCGAATTGCAGTTTCCCGCCACAGAAAAGGTGTTGCATCATTTGTTTATGCGGAATGTCTGAAATTTGCCGATACTATCAGAATTGACACTCACAGAGATAATTATCCTATGCAGAATTCCCTGCTTAAAAACGGCTTCAAATATTGCGGAATAATTCATCTTCTCTCGGGAGAAGAAAGATTAGCTTATCAAAAGGAAGGTTGATGCTTTATGAAAATACCACAGATTTTAATTGATTATGCAAATGAGCTTGAAAAGAAAACCGAAAAAGCTTTTCCTGCGCTTGCACCTCTTGCGAAGCAATGTTATCTAAACACTATCGAAACCACCGTTAAGGAATGTGATAACGGGGATTATTTTGTAATTACAGGTGATATTCCCGCTTTATGGCTCAGAGACAGCTCAGCTCAGCTTCGTCCTTACGCCGTACATTGCAATCAATCTGAGGAGCTGCGAGAAATCTTTAAGGGAGTTATAAGACGGCACGCATTTTACGTTAACCTTGACCCCTATTCAAATGCGTTTAATGAAATATTGCACGAGGATTCTCATAAGGATGATACGGATTTTGATTCTCCCTATATCTGGGAAAGAAAATATGAGGTTGATTCTCTTTGTGCATCCGTTTATCTTGTTGCCGATTATTTTGATGTAACCGAGGATAAATCTATTTTTACCGATGAGCTTCACAATATGCTTGTCACAATTCTTGAAACTTTCATAAAAGAACAGGACCATAAGAGTAATTCTTCTTATTATTTCAGAAGAACCGATTGTCCCGAAACTGACACAATGCCCCTTGACGGTAAAGGAAATCCCGTTGCAATTACAGGTATGACCTGGTCAGGCTTCCGCCCTTCCGACGACAGGTGTAAATATAACTATCTTATTCCCGCAAATATGATGTGCTGTGTTGCAATGAAGAAAGCATCAGATTTACTCATTAAAGGCTACAATGACACAGAAAATGCCGCAAGATGTCTGAGTCTTGCCGAGGAGGTTCAAAAGGGCATTGAAAAATACGGCATATACAATCACCCCGTTTACGGTGAAATTTATGCTTATGAAACTGACGGTCTCGGAAACTATCTGCTGATGGATGATGCAAATTCCCCGAGTCTGCTTTCTGCTCCCTATATAGGATATTGTGATAAAAATGACAGAATATATCAGAATACGAGAAGGTTTATTCTTTCTGAATCAAACCCGTTCTATTTCGTCGGCAAGGAAGCCAAGGGCATAGGCAGTCCTCATACCGGCAAGGATATGATTTGGCATATATCATTAATTATGCAGATTCTGACCACAGACGATGAAAAGGAAAAATACGAATGTCTTGAATATCTTTCAAAAACACATGCCGGAACAAATTTTATGCACGAATCCTTCAATAAAGATGATTCATCAGACTTCACAAGAACGTGGTTTGCCTGGGCTAATTCTCTCTTTGCTCAAATGCTGTCATATCTATAAAAACTTTTTCTTCAAACCATTAAAATGTTATATAGATGCATAATAATTTTTTATTGAATTCCCATATACGTTATGCTATAATAAATTGAAAATTTGTCAAACAATCGGATTGACATTAAGAACGGAGTGTAAAAAATGAAAAAGCTTTACGAAGGAAAAACAAAAAACGTTATGCTTGATGAAGAAACCGGCATAGTTCATCTCTTTTTCAAGGACAGCGCTACAGGAGAAAACGGTGTATTTGATCCCGGTTCAAATACTGTAGGCGGAAGTGTAGAAGGCAAAGGCAAAATCGGTCTTGAGGTTTCAAAGTATTTCTTTGAGCTTATGGAAAAGAACGGCATTCCGACGCAGTATCTCGGTGCAGACCTTGAGCAGGGACTTATGAAGGTTCGTAATCTTACAGTTCCGAGACTTGAATTCATTGTTCGTTATTTCACCGCAGGCAGTATGTGCAGAAGATTTACTCTTGAGGAAGGTATCCCCTTTGATCCTCCCTATGCTGAGGTTACTCTCAAGGATGACGAACAGGGCGATCCCCTTATCAGCGAAAGAATCTGCCTTATGAAGGGTATTCTCAAGGAAGGTCAGTACGAGGAGGCACAGAAGGTTGTTCTCAGCGTCGGCGAGGTACTTAAAAAAGAGCTTGCATCAATGAATCTTACTCTCATTGACTTCAAAATTGAGGTTGGTTATGATGAAACAGGAAAGATTTATCTTGCAGACGAAATAACACCCGATATTTGGAGAGTTAAGGATACGAACGGCAACATTCCCAACCAGATTGATTGCGCAAAGCTTATTCTTGAAAAAATCAGATAATTAATTTGATAATTAATTTGCGGACAGCCAGAAACTGTCCGCGTTTTCTTAAATATAATTTCCGAAAGGTTTGAGATTTATGGAAAAATATGCAAGATTTAAATACCAGCCTTGCCTGCCCCTTGGAGAGGACGGAAGACGTGTAACGGCATCAAAGCAGCATATCCGACTTTCACGGGAAGCCGCATCTGAGGGAATGGTACTTCTGAAAAATCTGGATAATGCCCTACCCTTATCCTGCGACGAAACAGTCGCTTTATTCGGCAAGGCTTCAATCGAATACATCAAGGGGGGCGGCGGAAGCGGTGACGTACATTGTCCGTATATCACTAACATATACGACGGATTCCGCGCCAAAGAGGCTGAGAAAAAAATCAGAATTTATCACCCTTTATCAGATTTCTATAAAGCTTACGTTGAAAAGGAAAGCGTAAACGTGTTGACGCAGGAACAGATAAATGCAAGATGGGATATTGTCAACAATATGGAGTTTTGCACCGAAAGAGATGATATGACCTATGATACCTTTGCGGCAATGCACGTAAAGGAGGCTGTTCTTTCCGATGAGCTTATTGAAGAAGCTGCGAATAAATCAACAACGGCAGTAATTACAATCAGCAGATTTTCGGCTGAAGGTGTTGACAGACGCCCGATTGCAGGCGATTACTATCTTTCCGAAAACGAAAAGCACATTATAGATAAATGCTGTGAGCTTTTCAGCAAAGTAATAATCGTTATAAATTCGGGTGCCACAATAGACTGTGAGTATTTTGCCGAAAATGACAGGATATCCGCTGTACTGTTCGGTTGGCAGGGCGGTATGGAAGGCGGAGGTGCCGTTGCTGATATTTTATGCGGTGACATAAATCCTTCGGGTAAGCTTGCCGACACAATAGCTAAATCCTATGACTGCTACCCTACCAAAACAGATTTCTGGGAATGCTTCGACCACGTTGATTACAGCGATGACATATATGTCGGCTACAGATACTTTGAAACAATTCCGGGAGCCTGTAATTGGGTCAGATATCCCTTCGGCTACGGTCTTTCGTACACTTCCTTCTCTCTTTCGGATATCGTTTGCTTTAAGCAGGCAAATAAAATCAATATTGCCGTTAACGTAACCAATATCGGTAATGTAAGCGGAAAGGAAGTTATTCAGGTTTACCACAGCACGCCGCAAGGAAAATTGGGAAAGCCCGCCAAGGCTTTATCCGCTTTCAGAAAAACCCGTCTTCTTTCACCGGGCGAAACACAGACAATTTTTATGTCCTTCGTCATTGACTCAATGGCAAGCTTTGATGATACGGGAAAAATTGCAAAATCTGCCTACATAATGGAAAAAGGCTTATATAAATTCTATATCGGCACGTCAGTTCGTGATTGCACCGAATCAGAGTTTATTTACGAAGAAATGACAGACAGAATCGCAAAACAGCTGACAAGCAAATGCAAGCCCTTCAAATTGACTAAACGTATGCTTTCAGACGGTAGCTACGAAAAATTAGAATTAGGAGAACCTTCCTATTTTTACGGAATAAACGAAGCTGTCAAAGCATCAATACCCGAAAATACCGTTAAATTCGACAAAGTCGGAGCAGAAATCACCATTGATGAATTCATAAAGCAGTTAACACTTGACGAATTAGCCTATTTGGTTGGCGGCCAGCCGCCTACGGGCGTTGCAAACACCGGATGCTTTGGCGGATTATCAAGACTCGGTATACCCGCCGTTCCGACCGCAGACGGCCCGGCAGGTCTCAGACTTGAGCCCGAAACCGGTATACCTACTACTGCTTGGCCCTGCGCTACCCTGCTTGCCTGCACGTGGAATCTTCGGTTAATTGAAAGAGTTGGAGCGGCAGGCGGTGCTGAGCTCAGAGAAAATAATCTCGGAATATGGCTTGCGCCTGCACTTAATATTCACAGAGACCCCTTATGCGGCAGAAACTTTGAATATTATTCCGAGGACCCTTTGATTGCAGGTAAATGTGCAGCATCTGCAACAAAGGGAATACAGTCTCAGAAGGTTGCCGTTTCTATAAAGCATTTTGCTTGTAATAACAAAGAAGCAAACAGATTCGCCAGCGATTCGAGAATTTCAGAAAGAGCATTAAGAGAAATCTTTCTTAAAGGCTTTGAAATTTGCGTAAAAGAAGCTGAGCCGTATACCTTAATGTCATCATATAACCTTATCAACGGACTTCATACAAGTGAAAATTATGAATTGCTGACGGGAATTCTCCGTGAAGAGTGGGGCTTTAAGGGTATGGTTGTTACCGACTGGGGTGTAAAAAACAGACCCGTAGTTGAAGTTAAAGCAGGTAATGATATGAAAATGCATTGCGGTTACCCCGAAGAGCTGCTTGAAGCTTGCAAAAACGGAGAACTGACAAGGACAGATTTGGAATTATGCGTCAAGAGAATACTTGAAATGTTTACAAAATTAGCATAAGTTAAGATACTTAAATACAAACAGACAACTCGATGCCTTGAGTTGTCTGTTTTCCGTTTATTTTTGCCTATAATTATAACAAGCGTGAACGTAATTGGATATGCTAACACTTTTTGCACAGCCTTGACGGCCGTATTTAATTCCGTCGGGTGATAATCCTCGGTAAATTACATTTGATATTACCGAATCAGTAAGATAGCCTGCTATGTTTATAGCGTGTAAGCCTCCCGAGGTTACGTTTGAAATCATAATATTTCTCATACTATCGGGAAGATTTTTACCGTAAGCACCGTCAATCTCACCCAATAAAAGCGCACACCCGTTAGGCTGTTCGGGAGGAGCAGAGTCTACAACCCCGTCTATGACAACATTATAGATTGAAGAATAAATAGGAAGCAAACGAATCATACCTTATTAAGCATATCTGCACCTCATTATTTTCTAATTTATCGCTCTGATTTTAACAATGAATAATAACAAGCATCACAGATGCCCTGATTATTCCAATCAGAACTACGCAATGTTCCTTCATATTTCATACCGCATTTTTTCATTACTCCGCCGGAGTTAGGATTTCTCGGGTCGTGTCTTGACTCAATACGGTCTACATCTACGACATCAAACAAAAAGTTCATAACCGCTTTAAGGGCCTCTGATGTTATCCCCTGATGCCACCAAGCTCTGCCGATACAATATCCGATATGCATCATAGAAACTTCTTCATTCATATTGACCACAGCAATATCACCGACAGGCTCATCACCGTGTTCTTTTAATATAATAGCCCAATGATAATATTTGTCGTTGGAATATTGTTTTACCCAATCATTTGTTATGTTTTGGCTTACCTCCGGACTTGAATGAGCCTGCCACATTAAATATTTTGTGACCTCTGAATCAGATGCCCAATTCTTATACATAGCGGCAGCATCAACACTTACATATCTTCTTAAAATCAATCTGTCTGTTTCTAACTTTTTTGTTCCGCAATGCTTCATAAATATCCCTCCGCTGATTAACAAAAACTATTTATTATTAACAATATACCATTCAAGGAATTCTTCAATATACCGCCTGCAAGGAGTAATAACATTTATATCAACCATCGGATTATTGTCTGCAAAATCTTTTAATACTTTTTTCAGATTGTTTTTTGATTTTAAGTAATCTTCAATAATATATTCTGTATCAAATCCTGCATTATGCAATAAAACAGCAGATACGATACCTGTTCTGTCTTTACCTGCATTACAGAAATATAGAACATTAGATTCTGTGTTTGACAAAAATTCCATTAATTTTTCAAAGTGTGAATCGACCATACCAATGTATGATTTAGGCACATCATAGGCAATATTAGGTACTGTATCTCCACCCGTAAGAGCAAAACATTGATATAAAAACCTGTCATCATTGATAAGCGGACATACTTTTCTATATCTTTCTTCATCCGTTCTCAAATCCACAATTGTTTTAATATTATTTGCGAGTAACCATTGTCTCTCATTTTCTGAAATTTCAGTAGGGACATCACTCCTTATGAACTTAAGGCTGTCTTTAAAAATTGGACGAGTGTTTAATGTTTTCTCAAAAATTTGCACAGTTTTATTCACCTCACAGATGATTATGCGTTAATTTTATTATATCACAAAGTTGACAAACAAATCAACACGAATACATATCCGCACGCATAGATATTAAGTGAGAGGATTATTCAAAACAAAAAAACTAAGAAAATTTACTAAAAAAACAAAAAAATTACGGACCCACACATAAGTGTAAATCCGTAATCTGGTGCGAGTGTTCATAAGGGATTTACTCAAAATACAAGTAAAACCGGCTTCAAACATAGTATTCTACACTCACTACCTTGCTTAAACAGAGTGAAAAAGAAAGGACAAATACTATGAAAACTAATAATATTTCTTACAGACGAGTTGGCGATTACAATATTCCTAACCTCATCTTACCACCTGAAGAAGCAAACATTACCCTTGGTAAGTGGGGAATGTTACATAAGGACTATCTTTTCAAACACAATAAAGTGTTATTCACAACATTACTTACCCAAGGCAGACTTTATCAGTATTGTGCTGAGGTGGAAAATCAAGCACAGGATATGTTTGATACTCTCGTAGAACAGATGAAGGAATCAGAAGGTGTAACCGAACAACTTAAAGAAGAAAATCAGATGGAATGGATATGCCGTATGCAAAACATTGAAACAAGAATAAAAGAAATTATTAATAATAAACTAATATATCAAAGTTTGAAGAAATAAATTTTGAATGTATCAGAAAACACAATATAAATGGAGATTTTCTTGCTGATATTAATAATCTTAAGAAGGCTTTTGTAGTTGTAAAATGTAAAAAATAGGATTTTAACATTATTTATTGATTTGTCTCCCCGTTATTACAAAATCACTTGCAATAACGGGGAGTTTCCTTCTGAATATCTCTAAAAAACACTTTTCAATTTTTATCACTTTTAAACAGCAATTCAAATTTGAAAAGTATTTAATTAGTGATACTATTATATTGATTAACGTGTTAACAAAAAAAGCTTTTAAATGTTTACTGGCATTTTGGTTATGTAATCTCTTATTTTTCTTTCAAGAGCCTCAACATAAGTAAATTTTTTCTGTTCCCTGTTACTATTAAGGAAGTAAATATACAACGGTAAGAAGTATTCTGGTAAATCAAGTCTTAATGCTAATTCTAAAACTAATGAGTTAGAATCTTCATCACTTAATAACGGTAAAAGGTTCTGTATGACATCATCTTTTGTTTTTGCATTTGACATTTCTCTTAAGCATGATATTTTGTTTTGATTAAAATCATCCAAAGCACTCCAATCTATTTTCTGTATTGTTTCAAAATCCGAGTCCATTACTATATAGTCATATAAAAAATCAAAAGCAGTTAGATTATTTGTCGTAATAATATATAATACCACATTTTTAAGCATTTTTTCTGCATCAAATTTGCTTAAGTCAAAACATTCAATTTTATTTTTTGAGTATTTTGGGATGGTAAAGGATGCAGTCGCTTTATTTAAAAATTCTTTACCATGCAAATTCAAGAAAAAAGCACACCATAAAAATTTTTTCCAGGCAGTAAAATTGCTTTCTGATTGTGAATATTCAAAAATTTGCAAAATATAAGAATTTAACACATCAAGAGATTTTGTTCTATGTTCAGATATTTCATTTATATATATATATCTATAATTACACATATAAATAAAAGTATAAAGAGAACATAATCCTAGGTTATTCTTTATTTCTTGATCAGTGATCTCTTTCTGCATTTTTGAATGAAAGTCTAAAAAGTTATCTAAACCTAGACTTATAGACATTGAATAGAAGAAAAAAACATTTTCATTTATTTTTACCAAATCTGAAATGGTATTTATTGGTTTGCAACATTCATAAATATCGTAATTTTTTAATTCTAACAGATTATGTATATCTGGTCCTGTGTTATAATTTGCTTTTTGCCACAATTTCAACATAAGAGCATTTTGACTAATCAATTTTTCTTCATTAAATTTATGGATTTCATTTTCATAGACTTTAATATTATTATAAAAATCTATATACTGCTCAATTTTTGAACTACCTATTGTTTTTAGTATTAGTGACAATCCTTTTAGTGAATACTTTTCAGAAAGATTAATCAATTTTTGCAACTCTGATTCATCTGTCTCTGGAATTAAATACTGAACCATTAGGTATTCGGTAACTCTTTTTTCTTCATTAAAATTTCTTCTAAATTTACAAATTAAAGATAAATTGCAATCAAAATACTTATTTATTAAATCTAAACTTGGCTCTGTATACATATGATGTTTTAATATACTTTTTATTGTTGTTTTAAAAAGTATTTCTTTTGCTTCATTGGAGTTGCAATTTTTTACATGCAATATTATATCACTGATTTGCGGTATGTTGAGCTCCAAAACAGTCCCTCTGTTAATTGCTGTGGTAACCACCTCATAAAGCTCTTCAGGACAAGAAGAACCGGTCATTTTAAAATATTGAGTAGCTATCTCCGAAGCATATTTTTGTGAAAAAGCATCTAACCTAAATTTATACTTTTTATCTTGAACTAAAAGTGCTGCTAAAGCAAAATCTGCATTGTTTGGGCAATCTTTGGTCAAAAGATATCCAGTTAATTCTGATTTTACATTATCGGACATAGTTAAAACAGGAGACAAATTACCAACGAATTCCAACTTGCTGTATTTTTCAATGTATTTGCATAACTTGTTTTCATATGTAGGTTTATTCTTGAAAATATTATTTGACAATAATGTAAAAGCAACTTGTGAGCCATAGTAAATACTTTTTGTTTCACACATTTCTTCTAAATTAATACCACTTCCATTTAATTCCCCTAAAACCGTGTCAATTAAGTGATCCAAATAATATCCTTTCATCTTTGCGATACATTCTACTAAAAAGATAAATGTATTCTTCCAATACGAACTTTTTGCCAAATCTTTTAAAACTGTTCGTAATTTCACATCATCGAAGGTTATAACGATGTGTACCGCAGCAAGGAATTCTTGCATTGAGCGAATAGAAAAACCGATATAACCTTCCTTTATTTCTGATGCGAAGTTAATTCTATGTACAATTACAGAGTAAGTTTGGTTTAGTAAGTCATTATAATTAGTTGCGGTTTCACTTATACCATCTAAGCACAATTTTTCTTTTATCAATTCCTCCATACGTTTTAAAGATATTAGCGCATCGCTTCCTTCTGTTGTTGATGATCGTTTTTGTAATTCGTAACCTAAAAGATAATAAACTCCTTCTACAAGATCTTGGTTACTATTTAAAATTGAATCCATGCCTTTTTGTTTTTCTCTTTTTAAAATTATATCGAAATATTCCTTAAAAAGAGAATACTTATCACGAGGGGGTTCGCCGCCTGCACGTACAAGTATAGCAATAATTGTAGCTTGCAAAGGGGTTTTCATCATAAAAGCAATTTGCTCGTTATCGAATCCTTGATTTAGGATTTCTAAATAACTATTGCGCTTTGTGCTATCATCTTCAATGACAGTTAAGAGTTTTGTTAAATACTTAAAGCAACTTTGACGATCTAAAGGAATTAAATCCAAATGAGTAAAGTTTGATTTGCTGAATTCACCAACATATCCTTCCGGACGAGTTGTAGCAAAAAACAAAGCATCTGTATCGGCTTGACGTAACTCAATTTCCATAAACCGATTTATTTCATCCATCAATTCTTTTCTATTTGAACTCTCTGGAACTTCATCTAAGCCGTCAAAGAAAAAAGCCCAAGAATATTTTTTAAAATACAATCGTAGGGTCTCATTATCAAATTTTTGAGAAGACTTCTCAGCTATAATAGAGGACATATAAGTCACTAAATCAAATGACTTTTTTTCTTTTTGTCTGTTAATCATCCAAGATGAATACAGGCGTAATTCAATGCGCATCGGAACACGATGACATGCAGGTAGAGAAATGCCATCCAAACTTATTCTTTTGATAAAATCCTCATGCTTGGAATTGAATATTCCTGAAAAATTTTTTATAAACATAGCTCTATATATCTGTGCTAAGAATTGACATACTGTTGATTTACCTTGCCCTGCCGTGCCTTTTAAAACAAATTTGTTAGTATTATTCTTAGTTTTGTTTTTTTGATTTTCTAATATAGAATATCTGTAGATTTCATTTCCTGCATCAATTGCATGAGCAATAAATTTACCACTAGATTCTGTTTCTTCAAATTTAAAATTCAGATCAATATAAACTTTGTCAATTGATATTTTATCATCTGTAAGCTTTCCTGCTTGCTCCATTCTAGAACAATAATCATCATCAAAGGCCTGTGCTAAATAACGAAAGAATGCATTCTGTCTTTCTTTTTCATGATGAGTAACATTTTCATATAAACGAGAAAGAATATCGCCCGATAGAATATAACTAGCATATGAGGTTGCGATATCTCTATGTCCATCAAGAAATTTAGTTATATCATCTGCACCGATTATATGTATATGTGGAATCAAGGATTTGTACTGTTCTGCCACACTATCAATTTTATCTTTTATTCCTTTTTCCGAAACAGGGGTCAATACTATATTTGTAAAAAACAGATAATTGTCTGGTATTCGTTTGCTTGCTTCCTTTTTTTCTTTAAAAGCGTTCATTTCCGCTTCAAAACAATCTTTTAACCAAAGATAGTCAGCTTTTTTAGAGTTTGGCTCTTTAAATTTTGCTTGTATAATCCAGTATCCATCCCAAGAATCGACACAACTAGGGTAAGGAGCTTTACCGCTAAATGTTGCTTCTCTTTGTCCGTCCGGACCAGCTCCAAATATGCTTACTCCTTCGCCTATTATTTTTTTACTTAATGCTTGCACCAAATGCTCAAAGTTTCTTGAGCCAAGATTATCTAATGTATAACTCATAACATCCTCCTAATAAATATATCTTCAAATATGGGGTAATATAGTAATTACATTAAACTTAATAACATACAATACTATTGAGATATACTTGTACATAGTTATTGTATCTCTCATGATTATCTATCTCAATCCGCTTTACAAAAACGCTTCAATTTTCGACAAAAATGCTTGTTTTTCGACCTATTCACATTATTTTATAATCCACACATTCGACAAAGCATCCCTTAATTTGTACAATGAAGATACAAAATTAAAGGAGGCTATTTTTATGTCAAACGCAAACAAAATTCAATACCGTCAAGTTGGCGACTATCTCATCCCTAACCTCATCATCCCGCCTGAAGAAGTAAATGTTACTCTCGGCAAATGGGGAATGATGCACAAGAGCTATCTTGAAAAGCATAAGACTGCACTTTTTAACACGCTGTTTATTCAGGGCAAACTTTATCAGCACTGTGCCCAAATAGAAAATCAAGCAAGGAATATGTTTGATACTCTTATTGAGCAGATGAAAGCGGCTGAGGGTGTCACAGAGCAGCTGAAAGAGGAAAATCAGCTTGAGTGGGTGTGCCGTATGGGTAATATTGAGCAAAGGGCAAGAGAGGTTGTCTGTGCTGAGCTTATCTATAACTGAAAAAATCAGGGATATACGGCTTTTTCCGCATATCCCTGTGTTTACTTTTTCAGGCTTATGGTTACCACTTGTCTGCAGTGGGGGCATTTGATTTCAATAACGGCTTCATCTGCAGGGTGCTTTACGATGTCAAAGATGCGTTTTTGACATATCGGGCATTTTATTGTTTCCTTTGTGCTTGTCATTTCAACCTCCGTATTTCTTCATTATACACCAAATCCCCGAACGGTCAGTGTCCGGGGATTGTTGGTGCTTTCACTAAGGAGAATAGAACTGTATGTTGGATTGGTTCTATCTTGTCTTGCCGTCCCTGAAAGGGAAGGGGGACCGCGTTAGCGGTGGAAGGGTTCTATCAGTCGCCGATGCTCTGGAAGGTTTCAATAAGCTGCTGAAGGAAGGACTTGAACTTTGCAATAATGTTTCTGATGATGTTGATTATTGCCCATTCGCTGTCGCCTTCGCTGAGGTCACCGAAATCCATATCAAAGATACCGCCTGAACCGCCTGAGGAAGCGTTCTTTTCAAGTGCTTCAACATAAATGTCATAGTCGGGCATTGTGATTGTGATCTTTCTCTGTGTAAGGTCAACACCAAGGTCAACTTCATTACCATTTGCATCGGTGATTTTCCAACACTCAAAGTTTTCTGCGGCAATGTTAGCAACAAGCTCAATTTCTGTGCCGTATCTGTAATCACCGGGCTTGCTGAGAGTGTTATCACTTAAGGTTAACTTGCGTGTGAGCTTAATATCTCTTGACATCGTGAAGTCTGCAATTGTAAAGGGGTCATTTTCTGTGGGAGTATAGGTTGCCTTAAATTCATAAGTCTTTGACTCTGTAGGCTGCCATGTAAAATGCTCACCGTATTTAACATTATCTTTGTAAACTGTACCGTCAAGATAAACTGTAAATGTACCTTCGGGTCTTGCGGCACTGCTTGTATCCTTGTTCCATACCCATAATTCAAGACCGTCTGTGCCCTTTATAGGTGTTGTATCAAGCTTCATTTCTGCTTCAACAGGGGTAACTGTAACCTTTAATTTTAATACGGTTTCTGCATAGTTTGATGTTACACCCACTGTGGTGTAGGGTCTTGCAATAAACTCATAATAGTGTGTGCCTACTTCAGGTGCTTCACCGCTTGCTGATGTGCCGAAAATGTAACCGTCAGCATCTGTTCCGTCATACCAACAGCCGTCATTGCCTGCAACAGCTGTGCAGCCTGCCTGTGATATGTAGTATTTCATATTGCCGTCTGTCAACTTTGTGCCGTAGGGAACTGTAATTTCGGGAACTACTTCGTTGCCGTTTTCATCAACGAATTTGATGGGAGCAGGGTTGACGGTTACTGTAATCTGACAAGTAGTTGACTTTGCAGTAGTAATATCATCTGGAGTGAATTTTACATCAATAGTGTGTGTACCGGCTGTAATGTCGCCTCTCATAGAATGTGAAAATGTTCCAGCAATTTCTATTTCTGTACCTGAGGCAACAGCTTTTCCGCCAATAAGAGAAATATCTTGCCATTTAAGGCCTGGGGTATAGTTTAAATCGGAAATTGTAGGCAATTCAGAAATAGTTGTTTCAACAGCATCACCTACGATTCCAACATAAATGTCCATTGTAATAACATCATATCCAAGACCAACACCTAATTCTGCAGGGTAATATCCGCTTTCTTCAACTTTGGTTCTTCTGCTTACCCAATACCATTCTCCTGTAAGAATCTCACCTGTGTAAGGATTTTTTACTGCACCACCAGAAATTGTGGAAGTTGAGAGACGATTTCCCGCTTCTTCAACTGGAGTTGCTACTGGAGGAGAATTTGGATCTACTAAAACAGGAGTAACAAATTTTACTTCAAATATAACATTGGTTGTGTTCTCTACTTCAAATCCAATGTATTCCCGTGTATTATCAGGTATAAATCTTAAATCTGCAAATTCTATATCTGCAATGGGAACATATTCAGAATTTATAAATTCAAACTTACCGGGGATAACTGTGCCGTCTGCTGTCACAACACCACCTACAACGGTAAATCCGTCGCTAAGTTTTTGTCCCCAATATATTTCGCCTTCAATTGTGGGCCAAGTTACAACATTTGCTTCCGTCAACGCAATCGGGTCAGCCGCACTTGCATACATAGGCACAACTGATAACATCATCATAAGTGCCAATAAAAGGGATAATAATTTTTTTGTTTTCATATTTTCGTTTTTCCTTTCTTGAAATAGATTTTTTGACCTCTCAGTCCTTCGGACAGCTCTCCTTTCAGGAGAGCCTAAGTACCAACTCACTGCTTCGCCAGTCTGCCTCGCCTGAAAGGAGAGGTGGCACAGTGACAAGCATTGTCGCTGTGATGGAGAGGTTCTTTGTTACTCCCTCAGTTGTTTTTGCTCTCTCCGTGAGGGAGATAATTGCGACCTTTCGCCGCAGACGGAGGGAGTACTTGTCGCCCCTGAAAGGTAATTCCCCTGTTAGGGGAAATGTCTGCGTAGCAGACAAAAGGGTTCCTGTTTGCGGAGCAAAAGATGTCAGCCCCACAGGCTGACAGAGGGGTTTGTTATCCAGCCGCTATCATCTCCTTTAAATAAAAAAATCTTAAAACGAGATTAACATATTTTGTGTATGTTTGCGGTGATTTCAATTATTCGTTGCAAAAATCAGACTATTCGTTGCAAGATTTTTCAAAGTGTAGAAAATTCTGAAATCCGTTGAAAAATCTGTACTAAAAATATATAATTTAAGTAGAAAGCAGACCTGATTTTTAAGTTATTGAGGTGATATGATGAACATTGCAATATGTGACGATGACAAAAGCATTATCACTCAGGTGAAAAAACACCTTGAAACTTTTTTCTGCAAGGAAGAAAAATATACAGAAATATACACTTTCACTTCCGGTGAAGAAATGCTTGGTAAAAATGTTCAGTTTGATCTGTGCTTTATTGATATTGAAATGCCGGGTATGGGCGGTCTTGAGGTGGCAAAAAGAATACTTGATAAAAACGAGCATACAATCGTAATTATCATAACCTCATATAACCATTATCTTGATGATGCAATGGAATTGAGAGTTTACCGATATATTTCAAAGCCTTTTGATGAAGAACGGTTTTTCAGTTGTCTTAAATCTGCTTACAGGCGTTACCTTACCCACAATAAGCCTATCCGCATTAAAAGTAATGATGAAATATCAAAAATCAACTCCTGTGATATTATCTATATTTCCATTGAACACAAAAAGGTATATGTTCACACCTATGATGAGGATATAAGAACAACAGAGGATTTTAAGTATTGGTTGAGTGAGCTTGACGATATGAGCTTTTACCGCTGCCATCAGAGCTTTCTTGTTAATCTCTCTTATGTCAGACGAATAAGCAAGGGCGAATGTATGATGGTGTGCAAAGACAGACAGTATTTTGCAGATGTTTCCGCACGGAAATACGCAAATTTCAAAAAGAGATTTTATGACTATTTAGGGGGTGCGTACTGATGCTTGAAAGCATTATATATGCCTTGACATATTTCTTTGAAGTAATGACCTGTTTTCTGTTTTTAGAAAATGTTTATTACCGTAAAGAAGAAATAGGAATCTCATTTTATTTGTCGTACATTCTGGCTTTTGCCGCAACCTACGGTGTCAGCTTTATTTCCATTCCGCTTTTGAATATGGCTACATTCATAGTTTGCTATTTCTTTATTGCTTTGTACTGTTACGATACGAAAATAAAATACTGCGTTTTCACTACACTCGCCTTAACTGCATTTATGCTTGTGACGGAAATGATTGTTGTTCATGTGTCATCTTTGCTTCTTAACATTGATTACACCTCTTATAAAGATAATTTATTGATTTTGGTAATACAAACCTCATTGAGCAAATTGCTTTTCTTTGTTCTCTCGTTCTTTATATCTAAAATATTTAATCTGAAAACCCACAAAGATATATCCTTTAAATATTCACTAATGTTAAGCATCTTACCGATAGCTTCGGCTGTTATTCTCCACTCTTTGTCATACTTAGGTGTAAATTCACCAATAGACAGTCGTTTCAATAAAGTGCTTGCTGTAAGCTCTGTTCTTCTGCTTTTTGCAAACTTGTTTGTGTTTTATATTTATGTCAGAATACAAAAGACTAACGAAGAAAATCTGCAGTTGCAACTTGAAAGACAGTATGTTGAAATAAGTTCAGAATATTATAATCTGCTCGCTTCAGAATATGAAAACTCAAGGGTACTGATACATGACATAAAAAATCATCTCAGGCACATTGAAAACAAAGCTGCCGAGGGTGAAGCAACAGGCGTCACCGATTATATCGACACCATAAGAGAAGAGTTCGGTCTGAATGAAAGAATCAGATACAGCGGCAGCTGCATAATTGATGTAATAATCAACCGCTATCACGGTCAATGTAAGGAAGCCGGTGTTACCTTTGAGGTTGAAGCCTGCTGTTCAAAGCTTGATTTTATGGCAGACAACGATATTATTGCAATACTGGGCAACCTTTTTGACAACAGTCTCGAAGCTGCAAAAGGTACCAAAGAAAAGAAGGTAGTTTTCGCCGCATACATCAGAAATGATGATTATATTCACATTGAAATGAAAAATTCCTGCGACAATCCACCGAGGACTATTGCAGGAAAGCTTATCACAAGCAAGGGCAATATTTTTCATCACGGCTACGGCACAAAAAGCATCCGCCGTGTGCTGAGGAAATATGACGGCAAGTTCAAATGGACTTACGATGAAAAGAAAAAGCTTTTCGGCACGGTCTGTGTTGTAAAAATCCGTGAAGTGAAGAAAAACCGCCCCGCACTGCCGCTGCTCCTGCCCAAAGACCACCCGGAGGTCAAACGCATGGAAGAGGTTATGAGCATGAACAGCAAAATAGAGTGAAAATGTTGACAGAGTAATTAAAGCCACCTTAACGGGTGGCTTTTGTTGTTATAGTGCATAAACTATATGCAGTCTTGATTGTGCATTTCGACAAAGTTCGATATTTTTTTGAAAAATGGTGTTACTTTTTCCGTTTAACCACACTTTATCTATATAAGACAAATTTTATTATAAGGAAAAGTAACTATGGAAGTAAAAGAAATCGGACAACCAAAAACTAAAGAGGAAATAACGGAGCTACTGTCAGATAACGATGTGATATGCATACCGATTACATATTACGGCTGCGAAGGCTTGTTTGTACCCGTAAGCGACAGCGGAAACTGCGACCTTACTCCCGGCATCCCGGTGACTACCTGCAGTAAGGACATTTGCATAGTCTATCCCCACGAGATAGTGTACATTGCCATTGAGGGCAGAAAGTCCGTGATGTATCTGACGGACAGAAAGCTCGAAACCTACCACCCCATAGAGCATTGGAAAACCGTCCTCGACGAAAACTCCTTCGCCCAGTCCCATTACAGCTACATAGTCAACCTACATTATGTGTCGGAAGTGACAAAGGATTTTGTTAAGGTAAGATATGGGGATAAGGAAGAGCTGGTTTATACTTCGTCAAGGAAGATTGGTGCGTTTAGGAAGGCTGTGGCGGAGTTCGAAAAGTGAGCGTTTTTGTCGAAAAATGGAGCGTTTTTGCAGAGTAGGTTGAATTACTTCCCATTTTGCGATAGTTTTAACATATATGTACCTATATATAATTACAGTTTATTTCTATAGTTATATTTATTAAGTACTTGCTTCTTTCTCTTGGTTGTTACCTCAGTGTATATCTCTGTTGTTGCAACACTGCTGTGTCCGAGAATTTCTTGAACAGAACGCAAGTCAGCACCGTTCGCAAGAAGATTTGTAGCAAATGTATGTCGTAAATAGTGTGGTGTTGACTTCTCATTAATTCCACAGGCTTTTTTTGTTGAATTATAAATATATTCTATACCGTGAATGCTCAGTTGCTCACCGAAGCGGTTGACAAATATTTTATCCGTATTTGTCGGCCTGCTTTTTCGGATTTTCAACCACCGGGTAAGATTGTTCCAAGTGTCGTTACAGGATATGTAAATAAGCCTTTGTTTTCGTCCCTTGCCGTGAATGAGAATTGTCCGTTCGGTAAAAATCACATCACTAAGTGAAATATTTGAGGCTTCGGCGATTCGTATGCCGGTACTTATCAGAATATCAATTAATGCAAGATTGCGGTAATTCTTCCAAGAATCAAAAACGGTTGTTTCTTTTTCGGCGCAGTTTGTTAAATATGTGAGTAGTTTTGAGGTTTCTTTCACAGCTAAAGTCTTTGGGAGCCGTCGCTCTTTCTTATAGCGAAAGTGGTGATTCTGATAGTAGTTTACATCAGTATAACCTTGCTCATAAAGAAAACTGAAGAACATTTTCAGTGTAATTAGCTTTCGGCAAATTGTGTTGTCTTTGAGTCCTCGCTCTTTTGATAACACTTGCACATATTTCAGGAGCACCGTTTCGTCAAGCTCATTGTCTTGCAGAAACACCTGAAAATCTTTCAAATCCGAACGGTACGCTGTTATCGTTTTTTCGGATAAATTTTTTGTAGATTGGATGACTTGTATAAATTCATCACTTACTGTTTTTATACTTTTCATTTGATCACTCCTCGAAATTTTGAAAATGTGTTCGCAAATTCATTTTAACAGAATTTCGGGGAGATTTGTTAAGAACATACAATAACTTATTATTATTGTTAGTTAACGATTAAACGATAATATTAAATTATCGTTTGATAGTTAATAGTACAGTATTAAAATGGTGACCTTATGAATAACAATAGTTTTGAAATATCAACCGAGTTGAGTAATTTGTTTCAAAAGAAGTTTGATGGAAAGGATTTTCTCAATTCGCAAACAATATCTAACGACCATGCAACTGATAAGTTTCAGCTTTTCGAAGTACTAGTTAGCGAAACAATAAATTTGATTTATAATGATTATGTTTGGTATACATCACCTATTCAGGGTGATGGCGGTGTTGATTTCTATGGAGAAAAAGCAGCACGAGAGCTTCCCTTTGACTGGAAAAACCCGTCGCTAATTATATATGGGCAAGTTAAATTCCGTTCTAAAGCTTTCAGAAAAGATGAAATTGATAAGGCTACCCAAAATATTATTTCTTACCATCGGAATAATTCAATTCAAAAAAAGAGCATTTTTGAAATTATCCATGTTATAAGAAGTGCAAAATTAGTCGACATTTCATATGCAGAATATGTTGAAATATCAAACATAGATTCTCGTCACTACACACTACATATCATCAA
Organism: Acutalibacteraceae bacterium; assembly: GCA_045589015.1. Taxonomy (GTDB): domain Bacteria; phylum Bacillota; class Clostridia; order Oscillospirales; family Acutalibacteraceae; genus RUG806. The sequence goes on along the minus strand of JAZNFG010000061.1, from coordinate 124,557 downwards.
CGCAGATGATTTTATAAAATTATGGTCTCTTAATATAGATTTTTTTAAAAAACTATTACCCAACTCTATTTCAATTAAAGACTCCACTTTAATTATCGATTTTCTAAAAAGCACTCGGTTTTGTTTACCACAAATATTGCAAACAGAATTTTTTTTGAATTCAGAACCATCGGTATATAGATGTTTTAATTGTCATTTTGAAATTTTAAACAAGACACAAATACCGTTGGAAATAAAGATAAAGCTTATCCCAGAAAACAATAGTTATGTGAACTTAGTTGAGCCTACTCAGTTGCTGTCTCCACAAGGATTGAAAGTTAGAGTTTTAAATAAATTCTCGCTCCCGTTGGGATTTTTACCCTTAAAGAATGGAAACATTTCTTTAGGGGCTTTGCAGGTTTATGATTCATATAACAATTTATTGGCTGAAAAGAAATTGGGTTCAGTGATTGTTAATAATAAATTTAACCCATCATATTTTTCTGTTCCTAACAACAAAATTAACAATGATTTACGAAAGGCACTTTTTAATTCTGAATCAATTCTACTTTATTCATTTACAGGTGAAGGTGGGATAGGTAAAAGCACCCTAATTAAAGATGTTATGGTGTTCAGTGTTAACCATGGATATAGAACAATAGAAATTGAGCATACTTGTAATCTTATAAATGATGTTTGTTTTTTAAACGAACTATTTCTTTCGATTATTGAACAAGATGAACACTTATTATCATCTATCAATGAAAAAATAAATAGTGTAAAAATGTTTTTTGGTGCATATTTCGATCCCGAATGGGACCTGCAGTTAAAACTTTTTTTTAAAGGCAAGGAAAGTACAAATTTAGCAGCCTTAATAGATTGTTGGCTTACAGCTCTTTTGTTAGCAACAGACCAACAACCACTATTTATACATTTAAGTAATTTGCATTGGTCTTCCCCGGAATTAATCGCTTTTATATCTTCTCTTATTAAAATAACAAAAACCAAAAAGAGTTTGTTTAATAACAAATTAATTATCGTTTTTGAAGGAAGAACTTCAGAGCTTATTTGTGTGGATTCAAAAAAAATTGTTCCATATGAATGGAATTCATTTGTCAAAGGTAATTTAATACAGAATGTGCGATTGAAAAATTGGTCTTCTAAAGATTCTCGTATATATGTTGAGTCTTTTTTCGGTTTTGATGAAACTAATATACAAAACCAATTCAAAGAAACAATTATAAAAGAAATAATCAAGAATAGTTCGGGTAATCCTATGCACATTAACGAAGTAATCAATCATCTTATTTCTTTAAATTGTTTATCCTATGATAATACGGGCAAACTGAGTGTTCAAAACCCTAAAGTCGATTATTCAATATCAGAAACTTTAATGGATGTGGTTAATTTAAGAATTAACTATTTCGTTAAAAAATACAATGATGTTATCGATTGCCTAATTATATATCTTAATGTAGAAGATTGTGATTTAGCTTCAGTTTCAAATGCTCTATACCAAATATTAAAGGAGCAGTATGATATAAAGAATCTTTTTGATGAAATGGGATTTGTTAAAATATGCAATAACCAGTTGCTTTTTTCTCACGAGCATTATAGGAATGCCATAAAGGAACATTCAATCGGAAATAACCAAAATTTATCTACTTTATTAAACTATCTAAATGAGCAAAACATATCTCTATCTCAAGTTACTGCCTGTAGGTTAGAGTTAATGAAAATTAATCCTGATTTTAAATCTGCAGCTGTTGGTCTTGTTGAAGCATTAGGAAAAGAAGATAATATACACCAAAAATATTCTTTGCTGCTTTTGTTAAATAAAATACCCGACGATATTCTCAACACAGTGGGGTTCCCCAAATATCAACTGCTTTATAATTTACAGCAAGCTTGTACAACTTTAGGCGATTGGAATAATGCAATTGATTATATAGAACAGATAAAAGAACTGAATTTATTAGCAGATGATTTTATTTTAATAAAAGCAAAATCTCAGCTTGCATTGTCTAATATTTATGGAATTAAACTTCATTTTTACAATGCTATAGAAGAAGCGGAAACTTCAATTGAGGATTTCGAAAGATATTTAGAAATCAATTCAAAGTATTTTTGTGAGCAAAAAAAATTCTTGTTTTATCGCACACTTTCCCTACTTTATAATAGATTAGCTATTGAATACTATATGTCGGGACAAAGAGCAAAAGCTGAAATTATCGATGCTAAGGCTTTGAAAATCTCGCAAAGAAACAAAGATGATTATACCAAGAACCATATCAAATATGAAAAAGGAGTTCGGCTTCTTCATGACAAACCTCAAAAAGCGAAATTGAAGATTCAAGAAGCAAAAAGTAATATAATACTTCCGAATAACTTTTTGGATAGACATGAAATGGATTTAATCAAAGCGGATTTGCTTATGGCTAGGCTGCTTTGTGCTAAACTCGATAACAATAACGTGATAAAAAATATCTATTCTGATAGTTACAAATTAAGTAATGAGATTAGCACAAATCAAGAGCCGTTTGAATCCATACTATTACACTCGATTCTAGGTATCTGCTGTGTTTTAAAAGAAGAATATGATTTTGCATTAAAAAACTTCTTTATTGCCGCTACTATTGCAGAAAAATCATCTTTAGAAAGTTTGCTTTGGAAAAGTTATTTAAATATAGCACAACTTTATTATTTGTTGTCTACAAATAAAGATACATATAAGAATAGTGCTGTTTTTTATGCTTCAGAATCGAAACACATTATTGAACAAGGCATATTTCAAAATCCTCAGTTGAACAGCAACATGGAAAGTATTTTTGAATTGCCAAAGAGTATTGCTAATTCAATAATTAACTGTAAAAACTTCAATCCTACAGAGAAAGCAAGAAAAGAATGTGCTCTTCACGTTTTTTATAAAGGATGCTATTTTTTCTTGCTTGATTAACAGTTATCTATATTTTCTGTTAGGCCAAAAAGTTTTTTCTAGCTCACTGAACAGAACAACATTTCCATTAAAATCAATTATTAAATCGTTGTCATTAATTGTTTTTCTTAAATTATACCAATGTTGATTTTCACACAATTGAATAAATGTGTCGCACAGAAAGACATATCTCTTTTTAAAACAAAGATGCTCACCATGAAGTAATTCAGGAAGCCATATTGGATTGGAGGCATTGCAGCAATAAGAATAATCATCAACGGCAAGCAAAGAAAATTTTTCTTTTAATAAATGGATGAGCTTATTGCTGTCAACTTTTGACTCGCTGAAATCTATTAACACAAAATCTTCACTGAGAGATATTAACGAAGATAATCTATTCATAATAAAATCGAAAAGGTCTGGTTTAATAAAATCAGAATGCTTTTTCCATATATTACAAAGATTGTTTCGCTGATTGAATTTTCTGTGAATGCCATTGCTTTTTTCCCAATGTAAAATTTCAATTTCTGGATTAACATAAATGTTATAACCTTTTTTACCAATCCTTAATTGATAATCAACATCTTCATTTCCGTTGAAAAATAAATCATCTAACTTTCCTGTTTCTCGAATTATTCTTGTAGGTATAGCACAAAACGCAAAAACGGTTGATTGAACCTTAATTAATTCTTGTGACCATTTAATGCTAGATTGAGAAGAAAGGAAAAACAAGTGTTTGATCATGCATTCGCTAAATACTAATCCACAGTTTTGAATTCCTCCCGATTGAGGATAGACAAGTTTTGCCCCAACAGCCCCGATATTATTTGATGTTCCAAATGTGTCGAGAAGTTTTGACTGCCAACCCATATTTAATATAATATCCGAATCAAGCATCACCGTATATTCACCATACACCGAATCAAAAGCTTTGTTTATATTATATACACAACCCTTGCATATTTTATGTGTGATTATTGTTATATCATGATGCTGGTTTTTGTCTTTGAAATCAAGCAATAGTTTTTGCGATTCCTTAGGACTGGCATCATCAATAAATATTATCTGTGACTCATATTCCAATGTTATTTCTAAAGATTCAAGAAACAATTTCAAAATGCCAGGGGTTTGAAAAACAGGTATGACTAAACTGAACTTTTTCATTAGTTATTCTCCTTGCCAAGTTCATTTTTGATTTTACGTATGGTTTCTTCGACTATTCTTTCTAACAATTTAGGGTGTATTATATCTATAGGGTTGCTTTTTATAGGAACATTTGTAAGCATATTTCTTTCTCTGTTTACATATAAAACTATATTATTTTTGTACCAGGCCTCAACGTTATTGTTGTCCCAAATTGAAGGACGGATACAATCAATCAAATCAAAGCCTTTCTGTGCAAATTTTTGTGCCCAGTATGTACAAGGACGCTCGTTGATATGATTTCTGCCTCCTTGTAGTGGAACTGCAGCAGAAAAAAGTATTGTATCGCTATGGTTACATAATGTCTCTACAAAAACATCAGCATATTTTTCATCAAGGTGTTCTGCAACCTCAACAGAAATTGCCAGATCAAATTTTTGTTCAATTTGTATTGGATTTGTAAGGTCTAATGATATATACTCTTCCTCCTCGATTAACATTCGAATATCTGAATATTTATGTTGATCAATGCCTAGTATCTTTGATGATAAAATTTCCTTACTAGCCATCAGCCATGTTCCTGCACCACAGCCAAAATCTATTATTGTTTTAGGCTGTGTAAAACTGGAAATAAAATTTATAACTTCTTTTGCTGAAGAATAAGAACCTTCAAAATATTTATCATAAAATTTTTGCGTATATTTTTTTTGCATAATTCCACTTCTTTCTCAAACGATAATTTAATATTATCTTTTAATCATTACTAACAATAATAATAAGTTATTGTTAGTTAACGATTTTGAAGAAAGTTAGTTTTGATAAAAAATAAGCTCCCTTCTTACAAAAGGGAGACTTACAGTAAAATATTTAGAACAAAAAAGGGAATACAAAAATATGGAATTGTTATTGTATAGAAGTTATTTGAAATATTTAAAAGATAACAGAGAACCAATATCTAAAGCATTTAAGAAAATGCCAAAAACAATGGTTGCATTGTTGATTATCTTATTGTTATCTGCAATTAGTGTTATTCTCGTTATTTGTATTGAAAAGATTCGTATATACTTTTATGCGGCTATCGCTATTGAAGTAATTATTGCTTTTGCAGTTTTTTTATACGGTCAGCATTATGAAATAAAAAATAGTGACCAAGATATTAAAAAATATAAAACCTATTGTACTAATTTGTTTTTGTGGTTAACTAATACATCTGTTTCGGTTGAGAGAAAAGATATTATTGAATTAAAAAGCCGTATGGTTAATCGATTAGAGAAGCATGAGCAAAAACAGCAGAGAACATATGATGTTGCAATCAGATTTATTCAAGTGTTGATAATACCAATTGTTTTAACAGTATTAACGGTTGTATTGAATAAGCAAATTGATATTAGTCTGATTTTTGCATATGGTTTTATTGCAATAATGATTTTATCTTTTTTAGCGGTTACATCGTTTGGATTTATCTCTTTCTTTAATTTGATAAGAAAAAATGAGTCTGAGAAAATGAAAAGTTTTGTAAATGATTTACAAGGAATATTAGATACACAATTTGATGAAGGAATATTTGCTAAGATTGCTACAGAAGATGAATGTACATAATTAAGGAGGCAAGCATATGAAAAAGAATAAGACTAAAACGCTATTAAAAGTTCGTTTTTATATTATTTCTTTGTGGTTGCTCTTCTTTTTGGTTGCGATATGTACTGTGGAAATTCCCTCTTTTGTAGAATCACAAACAATTAAACAAAAAATCATTCTTGTTTTATGTGAAAATATTCTCCCGATAATATCAATTATTTTATGTATTGTATGTTTTGTTTTAATGTTATTTACAAAATATGAGTGGGAGGGTGCAAGCAATCCTGGGTATAAAATAAAAGAAATCAAAAATGAGAATTATGAGTATTTAACATTTTTGACGACCTGCATTATTCCTCTTATTTGTATTGATTTTGAAGATTTTAGGAATGTTATAGTTTTTATCGTATTGTTGTTTATAATTGGTATAATTTTTGTGAAAATGGATTTATATTACGGTAATCCAACCTTGGCAATTATGGGTTATAAATTATACCGAGTTGAAATCGAAAACGTTAATGTACCTAATGGCATTATACTTATCACAAAAGATAACTTGCATAAAGGCAAGTCAATAAAATGGATAAAAATAGATGAATATGTTTGGGTTGCAAAGGAGATAGCTTAATGGATGTTGAAAGTTTTAGAGCAAAAATTGCAGATGTATTATCAGAATCAGTACTGGCTCAGGTTTATCTTTTGATAAAACAAGATAATGAGTATGTTGCAAAGCTTGCGGATTTGGAAAATGGAAAAACAGAATGTGCAGTTACCAAGCTTTTTAAAAACTTTGTTGATGATACAGTTATGAAAAATGAAGATCTGCAGATGTGTGAATTGTCGGTTGCTGATGAACGAAGCAATGCGATCTATCATTACGATTATGATGAGTGTCCGGAAGAATTAAAGACTTTTAAAGATTTTGATATTAATTTTTATGTTAATAATCCGGACAAGTTTGATTTTCATAATGATAATATTAATAATCTTTATGGGTACATAATATATCTTGGAACAATGGAAAATGGTATTGTTTTGTTCAAGAAACATTACCCTATATCTCTCATAAAAAGAGATAGTTTTTTGCTTGGATTGATAAAAGCAAATGAACGTTTTGAACTTATTCAGGGCGATGACATTTTAAGGCTTAATGGTGATGCTCAATTAATTCTTGTTGATGGTGAAATATATGTTTTTGATGCAAAAATTTTGGAGCAAAGCATCAAATTTAATATGTTGATTAATAAAGCAGCTGATGAAACCATTGAAGCAATAGACAATCTTGGCTTGTTAGAGGATATTCAGGTTTTGAGAGATTCTGCTGAGGAAATAAGTTTTGCAAGAAAATTGTCAAAGGTCAAGAAAACTTCACCGATATTCAGTTTGAATATTCCGAAAGAAACAATAGTTCAATTTACAAAGACAACTAAAGAGCTTGAAGGAAGATTTAAATACAGTGATGACGGTCAAACAATTCGTCTTGACACAAAAAAGTCAAAGGCTGCATTTCTAAAATTAATGAACGACTCTTTTTTGCGTTCAGAACTTACAAATCAGTATTATGAAACTTCAGCAAAAGATAAAATATAAAAAATCTTGCAACAATCAAATATTATTGTAAGGTGTTGATTCAAGTAATATGAATAAACATGAGAAAGCCGGTTTGTGTTAAATGCGATTTGGATTAAATCATATTCAAAAAAGCTTTTATATATAATGATTTTTCTGTGGTGTTGGTGAAAACCGACACCATCTTTTCTTTTTAGAAAAAGTTCTTGACATGTAAACAAATGTTCTGTATAATAGTAAATTGGTAAATTATGTATTTGCCTTACAACTAAATATAATCTGAAACACATATTTTTACTTATTGGCTTTATGCCAACACATATTATCTGACCGAAAAAGTATAGTCCGATACTCGGTTAGTAACATACGGACAATCAGAGCTTAAAGTTTAAGCCGTTACATAGTTTCAGTACAAACTGTGCGAGAGGAAGAAATGTCCTCCCGCTATTTGTGCTGTCTATGTGACGGCTTTTTTTGTTGTGCAATTTTAACGAAAATAAAAAAGTTTTGAAAAAACCTACAAAAATCGGCGTTTTAAAAGTCACCCCTTGAGGAATGTTTTCTCTCGTGCACCTTGACAACTGAATGACCGTCCGAAAGTGATACCACGCCAAGACCTCGAAAGAGCGAGCGTGAAGACGTTGCGGTGAGATTCCGGGGCAGGAACTATTTCGGGTGAAACGGCAAAAAGAGGCTTTTGATATGTGGTTAATGAAATTACCCTACCGACAAAACAAAATGCATTACAGACGAAAAAATCATTAAAAATCAACCCGAAAGGCTACAGTAAAAAGGAGTATGATAGTTATTCCGAGAATAACAAAAAGTAAAAAATCAGAATGGAGCCTGTTCCTGAATGAACGAAACAGAATATGTTATAACGAGCTTTGCAGGAGATGCGTTAACAGCTGCAAGCAGAGTTTCAGGGCTGTGGTTATATCCTGCAATTATGTATCAAAAAGGAGCGTGAAAGACAGTGGACAATGAAACTTTTTTCAAAATGCCCAAGGTGTTGTTTACAGATGAATACAAGGATTTATCTGCTGAAGCAAAACTACTTTACGGCTTAATGCTCGACAGAATGCAGTTATCAGCAATAAATGGTTGGTGTGATAAAAACGGAGAGGTCTTTATCTTTTACACCATTGCTGAAACGAGTGAAATGCTCGGTTGCGGACATGACAAAGCAACAAGGTTACAGCGTGAGCTTGAAGAGCATAATCTGCTCTGTCGCAAATATCAGGGCAAGGGCAAGCCTGCAAAGCTGTATGTATTAACTGTGCCGAAAATAAGCACTAAGTCTCCGTAAAACTCGCAAGTAATAATACTGAGTAGAGTAAGACTGAAAGTTATATACCAGCCGAAAAGAGAAAATATATTCTTTAATTAAGTTAGTAGTAACTTTAAGTATATAAGGCGCCTTAATTGAAAGCTAAATGCTGATGAAACGACGCATTTCTTTTTCGGCTCGTTAAATATTTTAAGAATCAGGAACATTTTTGTAGTGCTTGTTCCCATTACTATTAAGATGGTTGAAAAATTTCATAATTTTATGCTAAAATTATCACGAAAGTTCCAACCTTTTATAATCTTCCGTGTCTATATAAGTGAAAGCAGCTTTCAAGGAGGTCAAAATGAACAGAACAGATGCTGAAAAATGGACAACTGAATATTTAAAGCCTGTATTTGGTTTTTCTTTGAAAAAGTGCAAGAGCAGTGAAGATGCAGAAGATTTATCTCAGGAAATTATGACTAAGGTTTATGTTGCTTTAATAAAGCGAGATGATATTGAAGATGTTTCAAAATTCATCTGGACTATTGCTCATAACAGTCTGAGCAATTATTACCGTGATAATAACCGTAGCTTTGCGGGTGTGCCTATTGATCAAGTTGAGAATTGTCTGTATGATGAAACACCAACTGCCGAATCTGCACTTACCCAGCGAGAAGAAATTTCAAAGCTGTATTCTGAAATTGCCTACCTTTCAAAGTTGCAACGCAGGATAGTAATTATGTATTACTATGAAAACAAAAAGCAGGAGCAGATAGCTAGAGAATTAAATATTCCTGTCGGCACAGTGAAGTGGCATCTGTTTGAAGCTAAAAAAGAACTGAAAAGAGGTATGGAAATTATGAGAGAACCAAGTGAATTAAAGTTTAACCCAAAAAGATTTGAAATGTGCAGTTTTAGCGGAAAAATCGGCACAAAGGGAGATATATCAAATTTCTTCCGTAGCGCTATATCACATAACATTGTTTACACCGTAAGAAACGAAGCGAAAACAATAAATGAAATTGCTGATGAATTAGGCGTATCACCAGTATACATTGCAAGTGAAGCAGAATATCTTGAAGAATACGGATTTCTATTAAAACAGAAAGATAAATATCTTTGTAACATCCTTATATCAGAACCAACAGAAGAATTAAATCGTTTACACGATGAAATGTATTTGAACGCTGCAAAACTCTTTGCAAATGAATTGTATGATGAGCTTGCAAAATCAGGTTTGTTAGATGAGTGTGCATTAGGCGGTTACAACGATACAAGGGACAAAAATTTTCTTATGTGGGCACTTATACCTTTCATTACTGCTTTCAGTGCTGAAAGCACACTCGACAAAAGTATAGATTTTTCAGATATTTATACAATAAGACCTGACGGTGGCAAAAATATTTGTTATGCAACTGTTTTTGCCCCTGATGTAAAGCCACCAATGTATAACAATGAGATGAAAAAATTCAAAGGTCCGTTTTGGAATGGTCTTACTAATAAAATAACACTTTGGACTATCGATTCCGAATGGTCAGATAATCGCATTGAAGAAAATTATCAATTGTCAGTTGTCCGTGATTTAACCTTGCTCAACAATTATCTTAATGATGTAATTCTGAGCGAAGATGATTATGCTTATCTTGCTGAAAAAGGATATATTTCTGTTAGCGGAAAGCCCGATGAAATATTCCGTACTGCATTAAGGATTGTTTATATCAAAGATGAACAGTCACGGAAAAAGCTTTTGTCTGTCGGAGATAAAATAAAAGAAAAATATAAGGATGAATTCGAAAAACTCAAAGCACCGTATATCAATGCTGTGTTACAGAATACACCCAAACATTTACAGATAATGAGAATGTATGGCCTGCAGCACATTTTTTATAGCGATGCGTGGTTTATACTTCATTGTCTGAAAGAGCTTGTTAATAACGGTAAAATGATTTTGCCAACAGAAAAACAAAAACAGTCGTTGATGACTGTGTTGTTCAACCAATAATCAATAATTAACTTCAAACACCTGTTACTTTAGAAGTAGCAGGTGTTTTTATGTAGAAAAACTGCCCTCATACACGTGAGAGCAGTTTAATTAAACAAAATTATTTTAAGCATTTATAGTTAAACGGTCAACGAACTTTATTCTTGTGTTCTGTCTATGAATTTTATACAAGGGCTTGTAAAAAGGGTATCTGGATCTATAAACCAATACGAAGTATCCTCATAATTGAACATTTTTCGTCCTAAAAGTGTGCGATTTGAAAAGTCATCGACCTTTTTTGGCCAATACACCCCGACAGGACAACTATTCATATATTGGTACGCTTTAATCATTTGTGGAGCACCACCAATAGTATCTGCTCTAGAGGCTTTCTTCAACATTCTGCATAGTGCTTCAAATGGTTCCATATCTAGATGTAGTTCACCAAGCTGGTTTATATCAGGGCCATATTTCTCTTCCAACAGCAATCGTAGTTCTTTTTTGAACTCCTCTCTTTTGTCGCCAATTGCAACAAACTGCCCTCCAATATTCGAGATAATTCTGTGAGGTTTTCCATCCTTCGCTAATGTTTTTTCTCCTTTGTCATAATAATACCGCCATATGCGAAATCTTTTCTCTATCCATGAGTATCCGCCAAAAATAAATTCATTATCGGGCACATAATCAGGATCAGCTAAATCATATATCGAACTCATTAAGTGATTGGCGTGCTTAAGCACATGACCATTAATATCAGTAATATCCATAGAACGAGTTTCAATTCTACAATATCCACTCATAGCTTGACGAATTTGCATCATCATTGGATAAGCATAAGAAGTATCACCTGCAAAAGCCAAAACACAATTATTGCCTGGCAAAGTGGTTAGTTTTGGACATTCATCCCACCTGTGACCACCACACAGTCTGCTATCGGAAATAAAAACTAACTCCTCACAGTTGTTAACTTTTCTTACCCAAGATGCAGCAATAGTCATATGTTTGCCTCCTTATTGGTAACTAGCATATAAAGATAATTCATTATACCACAACCCCACCAAACAAATCAACCTGAATACATATCCTCGTACTTTAAGTTTCAGTGCGGGGATTTTTTAATGCAAAATTTTAATAAAAGGAAGTGAAAAAATGCTTTAGCAAACTAACCGAAAAAACAGTAAAAAAGTGTGGGATAAGTCTTAGCAAGCATTGAATTTGTGCATACAAATTCCACTTGTTAGGGACTGCCCTAAAACCCGAAAGACAGGAGGTGAGAAAATGAAACTCACAAAAACCATATTTTTATATCTGAATGACAAAGAACTCGAAATACTGACAAAGGACGCTGAAAGAACAAATATGAGTAGGTCACGGTATATCAGACATCAGATTGATAGTGCAAAAATGAAGCACACATTGGATATGGACTATAAGAAATATATCAATCTGCTTGAACCCATATGTGACAAACTGAGCATTGTCTCAAAAAGAGTATGGCAAACAAAGATGCTTGATACGGTAATGCTTCGTGAAGTTCTTAAAAGCACAAATGAAATTATGCCTAAAATCATAAAAGCAAAGGAGGTGGCACAGTGCGTACAAGAGCGAGAAGAATCGCAGTTAGAGTAACTGAAGAGCAGTATAACAAAATCAGCCGTTTAACAGAGCGTAGCTTTTTCACAAAGGAGCAGGTGCTAAGAGATATTATTCTCGGCTACCCGATTCAGGAAGACAGAAAGCCTGAATGTATGGAGTTTATTCTGAAGCTCCGTGGAATTGCAAGCACCTTGAACAATCTTTTCAGAAACTATGGCTTATCAGATTTACCAATCGGTAAGGAAATGAAGCAGACCGCTGATGCGGTTGAGGATACAGAGAATTTAATTGAAGATTGTATTTTTATCACAAGAATGAAAAGGAGAATTAAATGAATAAAGAAGATAATTTTATTAACACCCTGTTTGAGAAAACAGAAGAAAACAAAGAAGCAGAGGCAGTAAAGACTCAGACTACAGAAATCATAAAGATGCCTATGAGCAGTATTGTTCCCAATTTTAAGAATCCGTACAAGTGCCGTGAAGAGGATATGAAGCCATTGGAAGATAGTATCCGTGAGAACGGTATTATTCAGCCTTTGATGGTACGAAAGGATGATAAGGCTGATGTGTATGAAATCATATCAGGTCACAGACGTCTCCTTGCAGCAACAAGGCTTAAACTGACAGAGGTGCCCGTTGTTGTATTGGACATAAGTAAAGAAGAAGCTGATATTATTCTCGTTGACAGCAATTTGCACCGAGAGCATATTCTACACTCGGAGAAAGCCTTTGCTTACAAGATGAAAATGGACGCACTTAAAAAGCAAGGGAAACGCACAGATTTAACTTCGGACCAAGTCGGACCGAAGTTATCTGCAAAGGAAATCTCGGATGAAGACAGTGCATCTCAGGTAAAAAGATATATCCGTCTGACAAAGCTTATCCCTAAACTTCTTAATATGGTGGATGAGAGTAAAATATCTTTTTCTGTAGGTGTTGAACTTTCGTATCTCACAAAAACAGAGCAAACTGATTTGTCTAAGTTTATTGAGGCAGAACTTTGTACACCTTCCCTTTCACAAGCAAAGAAGCTGAAAAAGTTATCTCAGGAGGGTAAACTCAATCAGGAGGAAATATCTTCCATTATGAAACAGCCGAAAGCTAATCAGGTGCTGACAGTTAAAATCCCCGATGATAAAATCAGTAAGTATCTAAAGCCTACTGCTACAGTAAAAGAAAAAGAGGATTTTCTCGCAAAAGCAGTTGAGTATTACGGTAAGCATCTTATGAGGCAGAAAGACAGAGGTGCGAGATAATGAAAAAGCTTAAAGATTTTTACGGTCTTATTGGTGACAATGAATATGTTATTGACGGTGTCCTTTACAAGGTTTCTTCAAAGTTTGCATCCGTGAATATTGCAAAGATTGAAAACACCATAAGTGACAAAGCACAAAAATATGTTGGCAGTGATTTTGCACATTTGACAAGTGCCGATGATAAAAATACAATGAATGCAGAATATATATGTTTGACTGCCGGGAAGGAGGATTAATGCAGTCTGAAGCAAACATCGGAATTACTGCTATCTACTGCCGACTGTCCAGAGATGACGGTACGGAGACAGAGAGTAATTCAATCGGCAACCAAAAGAAAATGCTGACACAAAAGGCAAAGGAATTAGGTTTAACAAATACCAAATATTATGTTGATGACGGCTATACAGGTACGAACTTCAACAGACCTGCTTTTCAGGAGCTTCTTGATGATATTGAAATGGGATATATCTCAGTTGTTATTGTTAAAGACCTTTCCCGATTAGGACGAGATTATGTTTCGGTTGGTCATTACACAGACAACTATTTCCCTGAGCATAATGTAAGGTTTATTGCTGTTAATGATATGGTTGACAGTGATGAGGGTGAAAATGAAATCGCACCATTCAAGAATGTTATGAATGAAATGTATGCGAGAGATATCAGCCGTAAGGTCAGGAGTGCTCACCGTATTCGTGGCAACATGGGAGAACCGTTATCACAGCCACCATATGGGTATATGAAAAGTCCCGAAAACAAGAAGAAATGGATAATAGATACCGAAGCTGCAGAAGTTGTAAGAGACATCTACAGAATGTGTCTTGAGGGTATGGGTAATGAAGCAATAGCAAGAGAATTGCAGAATCGTGAGGTTCTTATCCCTATGGCATATTGGCAAAGCAAAGGCTTGAACCGTGCGGTAAGAAAACACAGCCTAACCCGTATAAGTGGTGTAAAACTACTGTTCAGAAGATATTAGCTCAACAGGAATACTGTGGTGATGTCATCAATTTCAAGACCTATTCCAAAAACTTCAAGAACAAAACCCGTATTGATAACCCGGTGGAGAATTGGAAAATCTTCAGGGATGTTCACGAGCCTATCATTGACCGAGACACTTGGGAAATGGTACAGAAGCACACAGCAAGAACAAAACGCAGAGCACCTAAGAAAGAAAATGCAAGAAAGCATATTTTTAGCGGTCTTATCCGTTGTGCAGATTGCGGGAGTAATATGAGCTATCATACAAACACCGTAAACAAGGATATTCACTATTTCAGTTGCAGTAATTATGTAAAGGATACCCGTGGTACTTGTCAGGCAAGACACTATATCCGTGCAGATGCTCTTGAACAGATAGTAATCCTTGAACTGAAACGCCTTGCGATAATGTTACAAAAGGATGAAGCATTGCTTGCTGATATCCTTGAAAAGAAAACTAACAAAGATTTCTATGATGAGAAGAAGTTCCTTGAAGGAGAACTGCAGAAAGCAATAGTCCGTCAACAGATGGTGGCAACGCTCTATGAAAACTTGTATGAGGACAATGCAACGGGTAAGGTTACGGATGAATGGTTTACCCACATGTCACACAAATATGAGGTAGAACGAGCTGAACTGAAGGTCAAGATATTTAACCTGAGAGAAAAGGTTGCAAATATGCAGACAGTTCAGCACAGCAAGGATATGTTTATCGGTGCGATAAGAAAGTTCCTTGATATGGATACAGTCACAGCACCACTTATTCACGAGCTTATTGATCACATTGATGTTTATGAGGCAGAGGGCAAGGGTAAAAATAAGACTCAAAGAGTTGTAATTCACTACAACTTTGTAGGATACCTTGAAATACCTGAACCAGATACGCCTTGCTTCACAGCAGATACCCGTCAGGGAGTAGCAATAGGATATATCTCAAAACCCACAGAAAAGTCAGCATAAGAAAAAAGTCGCACTCCGAAAGGAATGCGACGATACATAAAAACTATTGAATTATATAGAAAACTCTATTTTAAGCAAAAAAATTGAGTATTCACAGGTCAAATCCCTTATGAATACTCAATATGGTGCGAGAGACGGGACTTGAACCCGTACGGGATTACCACACGCCCCTCAAACGTGCGCGTCTGCCGATTCCGCCACTCTCGCATTCCTATCAGAACATTGACGATTATATACTATAATTTTATGTTTGTCAATAGGAAATTTGATAATTTTATTTTTTTATTGAATTGAACTTTTCAAAGATTCTTCGCCTTTCAGCAGAAGTCTTTTCTGAATTAATTTCATACCCGCTTTCAGTTAAATCAACTATCTGCCCTTCCCTTAATTCGTTAGGAAAAACCGAGATATTAATTCTGCTTAGCGCTCCATTTTCGTCTTCAAGAACTACGACGCCGTCCTCAATTGAAATTACAGAATAACTCATTAATATACCTCTGCTTTCATAGCTTTGCCGTCACCGTAATAAACAACAGTACCGCTTTGGTCTGTTCTGAGATAATCGATTTCATTTTCTTCAAGCATAGAAATAATTTCTCTGTGCGGATGACCGTAAGAATTATTTTTACCGCAGGAAATTATTGCAAGCTCAGGGGAAACAGCATCAATAAATCTCTCGGAATTTGAGGTAGTACTACCGTGATGTGCAATTTTTATAACGTCACAATCCACATTTATGCCATTTTCTAAAATCTGATACTCAACCTCTTTCGTCGTATCGCCTGTAAACAGACAACGTGTATCAAGATATGAGGCAATAAAAACAATTGACATTTCATTATAATCATCAGATTCTACTATCGGCGCAATAATTTCAATATCAAGCTCACCAAAGCTGAAATTATCACCTGCATCGACAGTTACAAGATCAACTGCGTTGTCATAAATAGTATTAATCAGATTTTCAAATAAAGAGCTGGTAGGGATATTAAATTCGCTGAAATACGTCGTAAATACTTGCTTACATTCAATATTATTAAGAATGTTAATTGCAGCACCTATATGATCAGAATGAGGATGTGTTAGTATGTAACAATCAATACTTTCTATTCCGTTTTCCTTCAGATATTTAAGCACTGTCTTGCTATTTTCAGCCTCACCGCCGTCCACAAGAATGTTAACACCTTTACAGGAAATAAGCGAGCAGTCACCTTGTCCGACATCAATATAGCTTACACATAAGGGGCTGTTGAAGTAATCGGCTTTTTGAGAGTTCTGCGTAGCTTCCGGCAAATCAATCCCGAGCATTCCCGCAATAGCCAGAACAAGAACAATAATTATTGAAGTTAATAAAGAGTATTTGCTGACGCGTTTATTTTTTCTTTTTGCCATACTTATTATCCTTAAAATTCCTTGAATTAGGTTTATTCTTTTCCTTACCCGGTTTGATTGATATATCCTGAATAAGACATTCTTTTGAGCTTCCGATCAAATTCGTCCTGCCGGTTATGCGAAGAGCTTTAACAACAAGGTCTCTGTTCTCCTTTGCAAAATAGCGCAGCAAAGCTCGCTGCATTGCCTTTTCTTCTTGTGATTTTGCTACGTAAACCTTTTCTAATGTATACGGATCAAGCTCAGTATAAAACATTGCCGAAGAAATAGTACCGGGTGTAGGATAAAAATCCTGAACCTGTTCCGGCTTGAGATTCTGCTTTTTTATAAAAACAGCAAGCTCAACCGCATCATTAAGAGTCGAACCGGGATGAGAAGACATAAGATAAGGAACAATATACTGTTCCTTCCCGATGCTTTTCGTATAATTAAAATACATATCAGAAAACCTTTTATATGCCTCAATATGCGGCTTACCCATCTTATCAAGTACAGCAGCGGAACAATGCTCGGGGGCAAGCTTCAGCTGACCGCTGACGTGATACTTGATGAGCTCCTTGAAAAATGAATTTGATTTATCCTGCAAAATGTAATCAAATCTTATGCCCGAACGTATAAAAACCTTCTTCACCTTCGGCAGTTCTCTAAGCTCTCTCAAAATCTCAAGATACTCAGTGTGATCAGCAACAAGATTTTTACAGGGAGTCGGCGCAAGACATTTTTTACCCTTACAAAGTCCTCTTTCCTCCTGTCCGTTACAAGAAGGAAATCTGAAATTTGCAGTTGGTCCACCGACATCGTGGATATAGCCTTTAAAATTCGGCAGTCCCGTGAGAAGCTTTGCTTCCTTAATTATCGATTCCTTGCTTCTTGATGCGATATATCTGCCTTGATGAAAAGCAATTGAACAGAAATTACAAGCACCGAAGCAGCCTCTGTTATGAGATATTGAAAATTCTACTTCTTTAATAGCAGGTACACCGCCTGCTTTTTCATAAGAAGGATGATAGGTTCGCATATAAGGTAATTCATAGACAGCATCAAGCTCTTCAGTAGTAAGCGGTTCCATAGGAGCATTCTGGACAAGCATAAGCTTACCGTGCTTTTGCTTCAACATTTTTCCGCGGAAGAAATCCTGCTCATCCTGCTGAATCCTCGCGGCAATTGCATACTCCTTTTTACTTGAGCTTACATTTTCATAGGAAGGACATTCAACACCGCCGTAGGGAGTTTCCGAAGCAGGGCAAAGATAGCAGATTCCTTTAATCTTGCGGATATCTTCAGCCTTTGCTCCCTTTGAAAGAGCCCTTGCTATCTGAACAGTCTGCTTTTCACCCATACCGAATGAAAGAATATCTGCTCCCGAAGTTAACAAAATTGAAGGTAAAACAGAATCAGACCAATAATCATAATGAGCAAATCGTCTGAGTGATGCTTCAAGACCGCCGATAACAATGGGAATATCACCGTAAGCCTCGCGAACAAGGTGACAATAAACATCCACGGCTCTGTCGGGTCTTTTTCCGTTTTTACCACCCGGAGAATACATATCGTCGCTTCTGCGTTTTTTCGCAACTGTATAATGGGCAACCATAGAATCTATGTTTCCCGATGAAACAAAGAAGCCGTATCTGGGTTTTCCGAATACTTTAACCGAATCAGCGTCCTTCCAGTCAGGCTGACTTATAATTCCGACCTTATAGCCCTCGTGCTCAAGAACACGAGTGATAATAGCCGCACCGAAGCTCGGATGGTCAACGTAAGCATCGCCGCTTATATAAACAAAATCAACGTAATGCCAGTCGCGCTGCTTTGCTTCATTCATATCAAGGGGCAAAAACATATTAATTATTCTCCTCCGAAAAATCGGTAAAATCATCGTGCAACGTTTCATCGGTAGTTTCCGATGACATCGCACTCATTTCATACCATTGGCTTTTGGTAATAAGAACGTTTCTGGGCTTGCTTCCCATGTGAGGACCGACAATTCCCTTCTCCTCTAAAGTATCCATCAGTCGGCCTGCCTTAGCAAAGCCGAGTCCTAAATGTCTCTGAAGAGCTGAAATAGAAGCCTTATCGGGTGCGCTAACAAATAATTCAATTGCACGGTTTAACAGTTCATCATTTGCATTAACAACGGCTGCTGCTGAGGATTCTTCATTCTTCTTTTTTTCCTTTGATGCCTGTCTTTCAATTTCCTGCTGTACCTCATCGCTGTAATCGCTTGAGTTAGTACTTTTTATAGACGTAACAACCCGTTCAATTTCTGCATCTGAAAGATAACAGCCCTGAATTCTGACCGGCTTGGGCTCACCGACGGGATAATAAAGCATATCACCGTAACCCATAAGCTTTTCAGCACCCATTGTATCAATAATAATTTTTGAATCTATGTAGGATTTAACAGTAAGTGCAATTCGGCTCGGGATATTGGATTTGATAACACCGGTAATTACATCAGCTGAGGGTCTCTGCGTAGCAACAACAAGATGCATACCTGCGGCACGTGCCATCTGAGCAAGTCTCTGGATTGAATCTTCAACGTCTGCCTGTGCAACGGACATAAGGTCGGCAAGCTCATCGATAAAGATAACAATCTGAGGAAGCTTCTCAAGGTCATCTCTTGCTTCGCAAAGGCTGTTATACGCCGCAATATCTCTGACACCGTTAGCGTTAAGGGTCTTGTATCTGTTCAGCATTTCGGTAACTGCCCAGCCAAGCGCACCTGCCGCCTTGCGAGGGTCGGAAACAACGGGTACAAGCAGATGCGGAAGTCCGTTATATACTCCGAACTCAACCTGCTTGGGGTCTATAAGCAATATCTTTACTTCATCGGGGGACGCATTATAAAGAATGCTGACTATCATTGAATTAAGGCATACGGATTTACCCGAGCCTGTCGTACCTGCAACAAGAAGGTGAGGCATTTTTGCAAGATCGCAAAACATTGGTATACCGGAGATATCCTTGCCGAGCGCAACGTTAAGCTTGCTTTTAGCTTTTCTGAAGCCGTCGTTATCTATAGATTCTCTGAAGGTAACCATTGTTTTTGTTTTATTTGGAATCTCAACGCCTATTGCTGATTTATTCGGAATAGGGGCTTCTATTCTGAGACCCGCAGGTGCCGCAAGGTGCAAGGCAAGGTCATCTGAAAGGTTCGTAAATTTACTGATTTTAACTCCGGGAGCCGGAAGAAGCTCATAACGGGTAACCGTAGGTCCCGGAACAACTCCGACTATGCTTGCGGCAACATTAAAGCTTTCAAGGGCGGAGATGAGCTTATTGCCGTTTGTTTCAAGTTCATCCTTATCAAAACCGACTCCTTTTTCTTTGGGAGGATTCAAACAGTCAAGTGACGGCAAAACGTACTCAGCCTTAAACGTCTGATTTACAGCCTCATCAAGAGTATCATTAATCTCCTGCTGTTCTTCCTTTGTCAACGGATCAATCTTTACGGGCTTTGATTCTTTTTCTCCAGAATTTACCTCTTCAGCGGCAAATGCTTTTATAATCTCATCATCAGCAGAAGCGTCATTAATATTCTTGTTCTGATTGACTAAGCCTGCAATCGTGAAAAGATTACCGCTTACGGAAGCATCACTTTCAGAAGACGGTGACTTATTTTCCTCAGCATTGGTTTTGGCTTTTTTTGTTTTTTTATCAGATTGAGCATTAGATTCTATAAAATCATTCATTATCTTTGAAACCTGAACGTTGTCGTTCTTAGTAGCTCTGTGCTCATTTCTTTCCTGAATACGTCTTGAAATATCATCCTTGGATTTTTCAATAACAGTTTCCGCCTTCTGAACAGGCTTTGACATTTCGGTAAACAGCTTAACTAAAGTAACTCCGAACAAAAACATCAGAATTGCTATTGTCAGAAGCACAAGAATAACGTTCGACAAGGCAACAGATTTGCACATCCGGAAAACTGCGCCACCGAAAACAGCACCGATAACACCGCCGTTCGTTAAGGAATCAAGAGGCATATCAAAATTAACGGAGAATACTTCAGCAATACTTTCTGTATATCCAACCTCAATATCTGCAAAAACATTTACGTGCATAAACGAAGCAATGAGAGTAAACAGAATCATCAGCTCCGTGGTTTTAGCAAGGTGACTGCGTTTTTGCTTATTAAGAAGACATACAACACCGTAAAAAATTACGGCTAAAGGAATATAATATCCCGTTATAGCGAACAGGGCAAAATATATCGAATGAATATTGTTCCAGAATGAATCTTCTCCGCCTGAAAAGAAGGCAACGATCAATAACAGCAGACCGCATATAAATATAATGCTTGAGGTGACTTCCCTTCTTGCCAAAACATCAAACATTGAAATCTGATTCTTCTTTTTTCCTTTACGAGCGGAATTATTCTTCTTTGAACTTGTCTTTTTTCTCGTATTCTTAGCGGGGGCACTTGCCAATTTTTTTCTCTCCTTGAATTAATTTATTATAACAAAACTATATTACAACTTTTTTCAAAGAAAAGCAAGTAAACCGCTGTTTATTATTCAAAAAAAACGCTTATAGCATCATCAACGGAACCGATACTGTCAATTATCCCCTCATTCACCGCTTCTTCTCCGCTGAGAACAGTTCCGAAATCGGCAACAAGATTTCCCGAAGACATCATAAGCTCTCTGAATCTGTCCTCCGAAATCTCTGAATGCCCCGAAACAAAACTTATTATCCGTTCCTGCATATCGTTAAAATATTCAAGCTGTTGCGGTACACCCATTATCAGACCGTTCATTCTGACGGGATGCACCGTCATAGTCGCAGACGGCACGATGAAGGATTTTTTTGCAGAAACTGCAAGTGATATCCCTATAGAATGTCCGCCTCCGAGAACTAAGGAAGCAGTTTTCTTCCGCATTCCCGCAACAAGCTCCGATATTGCCATTCCGGCTTCAATATCTCCGCCCACAGTATTTATAATCAACAATAATCCGCTGATATTATCATCCTCCTCAACACTTACAAGCTTAGGAATAATATTTTCATATTGAGTTGTTTTTATTTCCTCAGACAGCTTGTAGTGTCCCTCTATCTGTCCGATAATTACTAAACAACAGATTAATTTATCATTCTTTTTAATAACAAAACAGCCGTCATTACATAAGGCTTCATTAAAAGCATTTTCATTGATAATTTGAGCATCTGACATAATCTCACTCCCTTTTTTCTTTACAAGTATCGTGTGCATAAACTCTGAAAATATTAATTTATTCCGCAAATTACTCCTATTTTCATTGACATTATTTTCTAATAGTATTAAAATATTATAAATATGTTTATTAAGGAGTCAAAATCAATATGGCATTGACACTATCGCAAAAAATCATCAAATCACACCTTGTCTGCGGTGAAATGATCCCGGGACAGGAGATCGGATTAAAAATAGATCAGACACTCACTCAGGATGCTACGGGCACAATGGCATACCTGCAGTTTGAAGCTATGAGCATTGACCGAGTAAAAACAGAATTATCTGTTGCTTATATAGACCATAATACGCTTCAGAACGGATTTGAAAATGCCGACGACCATCAATTTATTCAGAGCGTTGCACAAAAACGCGGCATAAGGTTTTCGCGCCCCGGAAACGGAATATGCCATCAGGTACACCTTGAAAGATTCGGCATTCCCGGAAAAACACTTCTCGGCTCCGACAGCCACACACCGACCGGCGGCGGTATCGGTATGCTTGCTATGGGTGCCGGCGGTCTTGACGTAGCCGTTGCTATGGGCGGCGGTACTTATTACATTCCTATGCCTAAAATCGTTAAGGTTGAGCTTAAAGGAAGGCTCAACCCCTGGGTTGCCGCAAAAGACATAATTCTTGAGGTTCTGAGAATTTTAAGTGTCAAGGGCGGTGTGGGAAAAATCATTGAATACACAGGTGAAGGAGTAAAAACACTTTCAGTTCCCGAACGTGCAACTATAACCAATATGGGTGCCGAGCTCGGAGCAACCACATCCATCTTCCCCTCCGATGAAATTACAAAACATTTCCTCGAAGCACAGGACCGAGGTGACGTATTTGTTGAGCTATCCGCTGACGAGGATGCAGTATACGATGAAGAAATCACAATCGACCTTACAAAGCTTGTTCCTCTTGCAGCGATGCCCCATATGCCCGATAACGTTAAATCCGTCGAAGAAATCGGTCAGATACATATTGATCAGGTTTGCATCGGCTCCTGCACAAACTCTTCATTATTCGATATGCTGAAGGTTGCCGCAATTCTGAAGGGAAAAACCGTCGCTGAAAACGTAAGTCTTTCTATAGCACCCGGTTCAAAGCAGGTTCTTAATATGCTCGCTTCAAACGGAGCACTTGCTGATATGATAAACGCAGGTGCAAGAATCCTTGAAAGTGCCTGCGGTCCCTGTATCGGAATGGGACAATCTCCCAATTCAAAGGGTGTTTCACTGAGAACATTCAACAGAAATTTTGAGGGCAGGTCGGGAACTGCTGATGCCGGTGTATATCTTGTCAGTCCCGAGGTTGCGGCTGCCTCAGCAATTACCGGTGTTCTCACAGATCCGAGAACTCTCGGCGATATGCCCGAAATTACTATGCCCGAAAAATTTGTTATAAATGACAATATGGTTCTCTTACCCGATGCTCCTGAGTCCGCAGCAGACCGTGAAGTCAAGTACGGTCCGAACATCAAGTCCGTTCCTCTCGGTAAGGCTCTTGAGGATACATTGAATTACAGCGTAATGCTGAAGGTCGGCGATAATATCACAACTGACCATATAATGCCTGCAGGCGCAAAAATCCTCCCCTACAGATCAAACGTTCCCTATCTTTCTAAATTCTGCTTTAACGTCTGTGACACCACATTCAGCTCAAGATGTGCAGAATCGGGCGGAGGATTTATAATCGGCGGAGCAAACTACGGACAAGGCTCATCAAGAGAACACGCTGCTTTAGTTCCCTTATATCTCGGTATCAGAGCAGTCATCACAAAATCATTTGCAAGAATGCATAAAGCAAATCTTATTAACTCCGGAATTATCCCGCTTACATTCAAAAATCCCGATGATTACGATAAAATTCATCTCGGTGATAAGCTTTCATTACCCGATATTAAAGCATCTGTCACCAGCGGCAACGTAACGGTTTTGATTAATGAAACAAAGAATGAAACCTATGAGCTTGAGCTTGAGCTCTCTGAAAGAGCAAGACAGATACTGCTTGCGGGCGGAATGCTGAATTTTACTGCAAATAAATAAAGGAAGGTCATTATGTACGAAGAAAAAATCGCAAAAGCTCTTGAGGCTTATGAGAAATTATTAAGAGAACAGCTTGAAAGAAATGAACGCATCAAAGAAACAAAGGAATTTACAGATTATAAGAATCTCGATAAAATAATCATCGGTGTTTGCGGCGGTGACGGTATAGGACCCGTTATTACAGCCGAATCAGCACGCGTACTTAAATTTTTACTTCAAAAGGATATTGAAAGCGGAAAGGTGGAATTCAGAAATATTGAAGGTCTTACCATCGAAAATCGAATTGCGAAAATGCAGCCCATACCTGATGACGTAATGAAGGAGCTCAAGGAATGCCACGTTATTCTTAAAGGTCCGACGACAACACCGCAGGCAGGTGACGGATTACCTAATATTGAGAGCGCTAACGTTGCTATGAGAAAGGCACTTGATCTTTTTGCAAACCTGAGACCCGTAAGGATTCCCGAGGAAGGTATTGATTGGACCTTCTTCCGTGAAAATACCGAAGGTGCTTATGCTGTCGGCTCTAAAGGCGTTAACGTAACCGACGAGCTTGCTATGGACTTTGTTGTAACAACTACGGAAGGAACCGAAAGAATTGCAAGGCTTGCATATAATTATGCCAGAAACAATAAAAAAGACAGGGTATCAATTATTCAAAAGGCAAACGTTATAAAAACAACCGACGGTAAATTCCTCAATATCTGCCGTGAAATTTCCAAGGACTTCCCCGAAATCACTACCGATGAGTGGTATATTGATATCTGTACTGCAAAGCTTATAGATAAAAAGAGAAGAACAAATTTCAAAGTGTTTATTCTTCCCAACCTTTACGGTGATATCATTACCGATGAAGCCGCTGAATTTCAAGGCGGTGTAGGTACTGCAGGCAGTGCCAATATAGGAAAACGTTATGCTATGTTTGAAGCTATACACGGCTCTGCACCGAGAATGGTAAATGAGGGCAGAGCACAGTATGCTGACCCTTGTTCAATGCTTCGCGCATCCGCAATGCTTCTTTCTCATATAGGTTATATTGAAGAAAGCATCAGACTTGACAAAGCACTTGATATATGTATGGCTGACGATAAAATGAAAATCACAGGCAGAAATGACGGCTGCACCTGCCGTGAATTCGGTGAATTTGTAATGGAAACCCTCAAAAATATTTAATCGGATAAGGAATGATATAATGAAAGATGCAAAAGAGATTTCCGCATCTGTAATTTCAAGATTACCCCGCTACTACAGATTCCTTTGTGACCTCAATGCTAACGGCCATAAAAGAATTTCCTCAAAAGATTTAGCAGACGTAATGGGATTTACCGCTTCTCAGATAAGACAGGATTTTAACTGCTTCGGCGGTTTCGGACAACAGGGCTACGGCTATAATATCGAACAGTTAATAAGTGAATTTTCGGAAATTCTCGGATTAAACGAGATTAAAACCGCTATCCTCATCGGCGCAGGTAATTTAGGCCGCGCAGTTGCAAGTCAGATGTCTTTTGAAGATAAAGGGTTTAAGCTCATAGGTATATTTGACTGCGATCCCCTTTATGAAGGCATCAAAATCAGAGACATACCCATTGATTCGGATGATGCGATTGAAAACTTCTGTAAAATTCATCAGCCCGATATGGCTGTTCTTTGTCTTCCCGCAGATAAAGCACCGGATATCGTGGACAAGCTTGTAGAATACGGAATCAGAAGCTTCTGGAATTTTTCCCATTACGACATTCATCGTAAATATCCCGATTTAAACGTTGCAAACGTGCATCTCAGCGATTCGCTTATGACTCTCTCATTTATTATAAAGAATAAAGCAGGTGAAAATTATGATTAAAGTTGTGAGTCTGGATATTCTTGATCTTATCGGCTTTTCATCGGGTGTTCTTTTTGTTCTCAGAGAGAAACAGAACAATAATTCCGTAAAGGTGTCATTTTACAGCTTTGATATTGAATCAAAATCAATTGCTTCAGTTACAAAAAATGCATACCTGCTCACTAAATTCGGAAGTTCATTTGCTCCTATCGCAAAACAGCTTGGTGATTACGTTTCCTGTGACGCCGCAAGACTCTGGAACGGACATACTTTTATTATATATTCCACGGGCGAGATAGGTATTTTTGATGAAAACGGACAACTTATCAAAAACACATATCTCAAATACAAGGATTACCCTGCAAGAGACGTTGCTGTAGACAATAACTATATCTGGAGCAGCGTCCCCGATCAGAATATGATAATTAAGTATTCTGTTTTACAAAACAGAGTTATAATGCGTATCGGCGGTGATGATTCATCAACATTCGACTACCCCGTTTCAGTTTCGGAATATGACGGTTATTTGTATGTTTGCAACAAGAATTCAAAAAAAATCAAGCGTGTCAAATTAAGCAATTTCCTTGTAGAAGATTATAAGGAGTTTGATGAATCCGTATACAAATACATCAAAGTTGACAATAATGAATTTGTAATCCTCGATTCAGGCGTTTATCTTTTATAAATATCCAAAAATTGACATCTTTCTTTGTTTGTTTAAACAAAAAAATACAAACCGTGTAATATCAATTGCATTTTTTTCGGTTAAATGATAGAATTGTTACGGCAATTCAAGTTCATTAAACGAGAATGCAGGAATTTAATTAAGGCAATCTTGTTTATATTACGAGATTGCCTTAATTTTAGTATCCGGAGGATGTAAAATGAAACTGATTTATGACGTAACAGACAGACCGAAATTTCATCAACTGATTGTTTTTGCCATCCAACAATTGCTCGCAATTATGGCTGCTACCCTCGTAGTTCCGCTGATTATTAACGGAAATGCGGGGCTTGAAGGCGAAAATGCTATGAGCACGGCTGCTGCATTGTTCGGCGCAGGTATCGGAACGATTATTTATCTTCTTTTCACAAAAAGAAAAAGCCCTGTTTTTCTTGGTTCTTCCTTTGCATTTATCGGTTCTATGACAGCGGCTTTCGCAGGTGCCGTCAGCATTGCCGCAGGATACGCAGGATTAATTATAGGTGCTGTTCTTGCAGGTCTTGTATACGTAATCATCGCTATTATCGTTAAATTTGCGGGCGTTGCCTGGATTAATAAAATGATGCCTCCCGTAGTTATCGGTCCTACCGTTGCAATTATCGGTCTTTCTCTTGCAGGAAATGCTATCAGCGACTTACAAAAAGCTAACGGCGGCGGCGATGCAAGAATTGCCGTTTTATGCGGACTTATAGCTCTTATAACCACTATGATATGCTCAAGCTACGGAAAGAAAGGAATTAAGCTTATTCCGTTTATTATAGGTATTCTTACAGGATATGCCTTTGCCGCAATTTTTACCTTAATCGGAGCTCTGACAGACAATTCCGCATTGATAATTTCAGATTTCTCTCCTCTTCAGGCATTATTTGCTGACGGTGTAACCGTTAATACGTTTTTCAGCATTCCCGATTTTACTTTTGTTACTGCATTTAAGGGTATTAAGGACATTGACTTTACATATTTGAGCACGCTTTTTGCTGCTTATGTACCCGTTGCTTTTGTTGTATTTGCCGAGCATATAGCTGATCATAAAAATATTTCATCTATTATCGAAAAGGACCTTCTTGAAGATCCCGGATTGAGCAAGACTCTCTTGGGCGACGGTGTCGGCTCAATGGCAGGTGCATTCTTCGGCGGTTGTCCGAATACAACCTACGGTGAGTCGGTAGCTTGTGTTGCAATAACAAGAAATGCTTCTGTTGCAACAATCTTTACAGCTGCTGTAGCCGCAATCCTCATTTCCTTCTTTAATCCTTTTGTTGCCTTTGTTAATTCAATTCCCTCCTGCGTTATGGGCGGTGTTTGTATTGCGCTGTACGGTTTTATTTCAGTCAGCGGTCTTAAAATGGTTCAAAAGGTTGATCTTGAGCAAAACAAAAATCTGTTCGTTGTTTCAAGCATACTTATTGCAGGCATCGGCGGTCTTTCGCTTACCTTCGGTAAAGTCACGATTACGTCAATAGCTTGCGCTTTGATTCTCGGAATTATTGTTAACATAATTCTTTCAAAAAGCAAGGATATTATTTCCGAATAATTTCTGATTTATATGTTTAAGGGGTTTGGCAAAGTATCTACACTTGCCAAGCCCCCTTTGCTTTATATAGTTTTATGCAATCCTCGCTTTTTTTACATCCACTTTTTACGGGAAAATATTGATAATTATAATTAATTGTAATATAATATGTAAAAAGATAATAAATTAAGAAAGAGGAGTAATATGATTCACTATATAGAAAATGAATATCTTAAAATCGGTGTAAAGGAATATGGCTGTGAACTGACATCCGTGCTCAGCAAGTCAGACGGATATGAATATCTGTGGCAGGGTGATGAAGCCGTTTGGTACGGACAATCCCCGATACTTTTCCCCATAGTCGGCAGATTAATTGATGATAAGTACTTATATAACGGCAAAGAATATACAATGCCGAAGCACGGCTTTGCAAGAAAAACACAATGGACATTATTATCTCAGGATAACGATTCAATGGCATTTATTCTTTCAGAGTCTGACGATACATTAAAAATTTATCCCTTTGAATTTGACTTGATAGTCACATATACCCTTGATAAAAACGAGTTAAAGGTTAGTCATACCGTGGTAAATAAAAACGATTTTACAATGTACTTCTCTTTAGGTGCTCATCCGGGATTCAATTGTGCTATCGGTGACATTTTATCTTTTGAGAAAAACGAAACCCTTTCTACCGAAAAAATTGACCTCGTAAATTCCTTACGTCTGCCCGAGACTTATAAGGTGCTTGACAACGAAAAGGATATTGTTATTACAGCTTCAATATTTAACGAAGATGCTTTGATTTTAAATTCAATTGAATCCGAGCACATATATTTAAGACATTCTGACGGCAAGCACACCGTTAAATTCAATATGGGAAATTCACCCTATCTCGGCATCTGGGCAAAACCCGGCGCACCTTACGTATGTATTGAGCCCTGGTACGGAGTAAACGATTCATTTGAAAGAAAAAATGATATTTCCGAAAAGGATGCAATTAATGCACTCCCTGCAAATGAAATCTTTTCCTTTATATGGAAGGCAGAATTTATTGATTGAATATTGACATTTCAAGCGTTAAAAATTACAATATAATTAAAGAAAAGGAGAATTAATATGGACGATAACGTAAATCTTATTAACATAGTTGACGATGACGGAAACGAACACATTTTTGAAGAGCTTGACAGAATTGAGACAGACGACGGCAAAAAATATATTGCGCTGATTCCTGCCGACGATGAGGATGAAGAGGGAGAGCTCATAATTCTTGAGGTTATTGAAGAAGACGATGCCAATTATCTTGAGCCTATAACCGACGATAAGTTATTTGACGAAATTTCTGAAATATTTATTGAAAGATTATCAGAAGCTTTTGATATTTCCGAATAATTTACTTCCCTGCTTTGTGCGAGAAAATGCGAGCAAAATAACCCAACACACACTTCTCGGGATTTCAGCTTCGAAGGCGGATGGCAGACCTCCCGAATTATAATTCGGATGCTGGGAGCAATGAAGCTCAGAGCGATTTTACCCACCCTGCTTATTCAGCAGGTTATTATTGCAGTACACGGCAAAGCGGGGGTTAATTTATTAAATGAGCCGAACGGTAAAAATACCGTCCGGCTCTGAATTTTTTCTGAGATTTATTTATCGGAAACATTTCTGATATATCTTTTAAAGAAAGCAATGCCGTCTGCCATAGAGCTGATGGGGATTCTTTCATTAGTTCCGTGAGTAGTCAGAAGTAATCCCGTGCTCACAAGGAAGGGGGAATATCTGTATATATTTTCGCAAACACGTTCATAGTGACAAGCATCTGTTCCGCCCATAACAAGATATGGGGCGACAATGTTATCAGCATTGGTTCTCTGACAAATATCTTCTATAATCTTAAAGCATCTCGAATCAGTCGGAGATATCTTTGAAGGATTTTTCCAACCGGGTAAAACGTTAATTTCAGCTTTCTTGTTTCTGATAACCTTGCGAAGATGATTTTTAGCGTCCTCAATGGATTCACCGGGATAAATTCTGACATTTACGTTAATTGCGGCTCTCTGAGGAAGAACGTTGGGAGCAGGGCTTCCCGATGCCATAGTGACGCCCTGAGTTGTTCTTATAAGACTTGCTGCAGGAGGAATATATGTCATAATTTTTGTAATCAGAGGCTTCAGCAGTTTAAGATTACAGGTCACCAAGCGAACAGGATATGAGCAATTTCTTCCGATTTTGTCAAACAGCTCCATCATCATAGGTGAAAGCTCAGCCTTGAACTGATTGTTCTCAATATCCTTTATTACGTCTGCAATATGTCCTAAAGCCGTATGATTGGGAGCCTGTGATGAATGACCGCCCTTTGCAGTTACCGCAATCTCAAAATCAGCATAACCCTTCTCGGCAACACCGATACCTGCAAGGTTCTTATTAAGAACGCCTTTGACATTTACAGGAAGAATAGCACCGCCTTCATCAAGCACACAGTCAAGCCTTATTCCGTTCTTTTCAAAGTAATCACACATTACGACAGCACCGGAATGGTCGGAAGACATTACCTCTTCATTGTGTCCGAGGCATATATAAACATCACGAACGGGAGAGAAACCTTCTTCAAGTAAAGCTTCTACACTTTCCATAACGGCAATAAGGTGATTTTTCATATCAAGGGCTCCTCTGCCCCAGATATATTCTCCGTCATCTATACCGTCAAAAGGAGGATTCTGCCAATCATCATAAGTGCCTTCGGAAATCGGAACAACATCCTGATGGGAAAGCAAAGCAATTGCATCAAGAGTCGAATCACTGCCCTTCCACTTATAAAGCAACGGTCCCTTGCCGACATCAATTAATTCAAGCTTTTCGTGAATCAAAGGATATCTTTCTTTAAGAAATTCTGCAAACTGCTCAAACACTTCCCAATTAGTCTCTTCGGGATTTTTGCTTGCAATTGTCGGAATTTTAATAGCATCTGACAGATTCTTTCTGAATCTGTCAAGATCTACGTTTTCTTCGGGCAACGGCTCACTGCTGATTTTTTCGGGTCTGTAGAAAAAAGCCTTTACGGGGACAGCAGCCATAACGGCACCAAGTCCGAGAAGCATTGAATACTTAATCTTAGAATCCATAATCTTAACCTCTTCTTTCTTTTTGTTTTTCCTTAATTATTTTCTTTTTCTTTAACTGCTTATTTCTGTAAGATATTATAGAAATAGGGATTACAGCAATCAAAATAACACAGATAATAATTATAAAAACAGGACTTTTAAGAATATTAAAAATTTTATTTGCAACAAACTTTGTAGGGCTGAGCTGTACGTCAAAGGCAGCAACCAAATCCACCTCCGCAACAGTAGCACCCGCATACTTAATTTCAGCGCGTCCAAGCTTATCGCCTTTTTTTATCGGTGCTACAGTTTTTTCCAGCGTCAATTCACTAATCGGTTCAATCAATACACTCTGAGCGTTTACACCGGAAGGAACAAGCGCGCTGACATTTTCGGCAGGCACAAGGCTGACGTAATCATATTCATCGGAAAGCTCGACCTTAACCTCGCCGACATAGGTAGTGGTATTGGCAACCTCACGAAGCTTTATCTTATCAAAAGCCCAGGTATAAAGCTTTTTTGACTCCATAAAAGATAAGTTTTCGATAACGTTGTCGTTATCATTATCTATCATCGGAGCATCAAGCACAACGCAAATATAAGAATAACCGTCCTGCGATGCCATTGAAACACAATTTGCAGAGCCGCTCTGAGTATAACCGGACTTTCCTGCCTTGACTGATTTTACATAATAATCGGGAATACCTGAGTTTATGAGGTAATTAGTATTTTTAAGCCATCTTGTCTCCCTGTATTTATTTGTAGCAGGCATCTCGTATAAAAACGTAGATGTTATCCTCATAAAATCAGGATTATTCATACAATACTTGAAAATTTTTGCAACTTCACGTGCAGTTGAATATTGATTGGAATGAATATAGCCTCCGGGATTTGAAAAAAGTGTATTCTCAAGACCGAGCTGAAGGGCAAAATCGTTCATCATAATTACAAAATCTTCAACCGACCCTGCAATAAATTCCGCAAGTACCGTTGATGCATCATTTGCATTATAGACCAGAAGACAGTATAAAAGCTCTTCTACTGAAATTGTTTCACCCACAAGGATACCCGCAGTAGTGACTCGCAAGCTCTCAATGCTTCTGATGGCATTTGAGGAAGCTGTAACCTTTTGCGTGAGATCATTACAATTTTCAAGAACAATTATGGCAGTAACGATTTTTACCAACTCACCGATATCACATTTTATCTGCGAATAATCATCATAAATCACATATTCATTTTCATCGGCACTTACCATAAAGGCTATATTTGACTTGAGGTCTTCATCCATCTTAAAATAAGCGTTAGTTAATACGGTTGAATTGATTAACAATATTACCGAAAGCATTAAAATAATAATTTTTTTCATAGACAACACCGACTTCTTGTTGTATTATATTATATAGAATATTAACGGAGGGGAAAAAATGATATATTTAACCGGAGACACCCACGGTGATATCGAAAGACTCAGCAAAGGCGCGCTCAGTATGTTAAACTCAAAGGACACCTTGATAATTTGCGGAGATTTCGGATTTATATGGAATGATGATATAAAGGAAAAGCAGTTTCTGAACAGACTTGAAAAACGAAAATACAATATCTGCTTTATTGACGGAGTTTATGAAAATTTCGATGCATTAAATGATTATCCCGTCGCGATCTGGAACGGCGGAAGAGTTCACCGCATCAGACCCAATATATACCACCTTATGCGAGGACAGGTCTTTGAAATAGAAAATAAAAAGATTTTCACAATGGGCGGAGGCGAGCTGCCCGATGCCGATATTTCTGATACCGATGACTCAGTAATAAAGAAAGAGATTCCAACCTCACAGGAGATGCTCACAGGAGTCACAAACCTTGAAAAGCACGGCTTTAAGGTTGATTACGTAATCACTCACGAACCGCCTGCAAAAATACGTGACTTTCTGCGGATGTCCGAGAATAAAAATCTGAGAGTTACCGCACTCGGAGCATACTTCGATGAGCTGTCACAGCAGACAGAATACAAGCGATGGTTCTTCGGCAATATGCATACAGATAAATATATTACGGAAAAGTATGCCGCCCTGTTCACTCATATAGTTTCCATTGACAAAATCAATTTATCAGACTGATGAAATAAGCGCGTCGACTGCTTCGTCCGCTGAGAATCCTCCTGGAGTACGGTCAAAGTTTTTTATGCCGCTTTTCCATCTTTCTGCAATCCGTGACGCACTTTCCTTGCTGATTTCAATCTTTACGTCGGTAAGCTCAGCAATACTTCCGACAAGCTTATTTTCGTCACAGCTCATAGCTTTAAGAATTGTCCCGATTCGTTCGGGGCAATTTTTCTTAGCCTTCTTTAACAATAATGGAAAAAAGCAGGAACAAGCCTTGCCGTGGGGAATACTGTATTCCTCTGTAAGACAATATCCGACGGTATGCGGAAAACAAGTGCCGCTGATGTTAATGGCATAACCTGCAAACAGCGATGCCGTATAAAGCTTTTCATAATCCGCAGGCTCTAAATCACCAAATCTGCAATTACAAATATAATCTGACAATAATTCAAGTGCCTTTAATGCATAAAGACTTGACATATCATTTGCCGTTGAGGCAAAATACGATTCAACAGCATGCGAAAAAGCATCGAGAGAGGCTGATATGCGAGTTTCTTCCGATGTGCTGACCGTATAGGAATAATCACAAAAAGATATATCGGCATAGCAATCGGCTCCCGAAATGCTCTTTTTTAATCCGCTCTCTGAAAGGGTTAAAACACTGACACCCGTAACCTCACTTCCCGTCCCCGCTGTTGTACCGACAAGTATTACAGGCAGCTTTTCCGAGGGTACGGTACGTTTATATATATCAGCATCCGAAAGCTGAGGATTTTTTGCGTAAATAGCAACGGCTTTAGCGGCATCCATAACAGAACCGCCACCGATACCGATAACAAAATCTGCACCAAAGGCCCTTGCTGTAAAACCACCGAAATGGCAGGTTTTAGTCTGAGGATTTGGTTCAACAGAGTCAAATATACGATATTCAATATTTGACGCTTTTAATACTTCGGTAACGTCCTTAAGCGCACCGCTGAGTATTGCTGATTTCTTTCCCGTTACTATCAAAGCCCTTTTTCCGGTTGCAGAGAAAATTCCCGAATTAGCAATAAGACATCCCTTTCCGGAAATAACTCTTGCAGGCATAAAATTAGTAATATTCATAGTTCACACCCATAAGAAATATATTTTTATTATATTATATTAATTTAATAATGTAAATGCAAATTTTACAATTTTAATAGAAATTATCTTACACCATATTCTGCATTTTTAAATTTTTATCAGATTATTTATCTTTAATAAAAGTATTGCTTAAAATGAAAAAAGTTAACAATATAATTAAGCTTAAGCGAAGCCGAATTTACGACTTCGCTTAAGCTTTTAATTTACAGCAAATTTTGAAATTTCAACAAAGCCTCTGTATTCCTTGATACAAAGCTTAATCTTGGAATAATTGCCGGGTTTAATAGTAAAGATGCGCTTATAGCCTATTGTTTCACCCTTAATGAGCTTTTTCCATTTTTTCTTATCTTCATCAAAGAACAAAACCTCGAATTTTTCAACGTGCTGTCCGTGTGCAATATTTTCTGATAAAGTGATTTTATCAAAGTATTCGTCCTTTGGCACATTAAAAACAATATAAGGCTTCTTGTCATTAGAATCAGGACGCCAGAATTCCGACATATCATCAGTCAGAACATTATCAGCACTACAATTCTTCAGTTCTGACGAACACAGCTCAACACCTGAATCCTTTATCAGATTATATCCGAAATACAAATTCAGATCGCATCCGACAGCATTAAGAATCTGACAATCAACATCATCAAGCTCTCCTCTTTTATTCGGGGAAAGCCCAAGCATAAGACAGGAATTATTTCCTACGGAATTATAATAAAGCTTCATTATTTTATCTTTTGTTTTTATGCCGTACTTATCGTCATCAACAAAAAACCAATGTGACCTCATCGGCACGGAAACCTCACAAGGATACCAAATGAAATCTTCTTCCTTCTTAATTGCCTTTCTGCTGCCGATATCAAGATCGAAAACATTGGAATGCTTCTTTGATTTTGCCGAAAGACTTTTTCCGTCTTCTCCCACACCGATGTGAGCAGGAACTACGCTCCACTCGTTCTGCCGTGTTATTCCCTTTTCATTACCGCTCCAACGTACGTCGGGGCCGCGGAAAGAAATAACTGCATCAGGCTGAAGCTTTCTTATCAATGAATAATAACGCTTCCAATCATAATTCTGAACACGTCGTTCATCTTCACCGCAAACGGCATCAAGCCAAACACAGAAAATATCACCGTAATTACTGAGAAGCTCAGATAAAAGACCGCAAAAGAAGTCATCATATTCTTTACCTTTACCGTAAGACCTCTCGTGTCTGTCCCACGGAGCAAGATAAACACCGAACTTTAATCCGTGCTTTCTGCAAGAATCAGCTACCATTCTGACAAGATCTCCGCTACCGTCAAGCCAGTTAGAGCTTTTTACGCTGTAATCGGTAAACTCGGTTGGCCAAAGGCAAAAACCGTCATAATGCTTACAAGTAAGCACAAGAGCCTTCATACCTGCACTTTTTGCAGCGACGCACCAAGAATCAGTATTCATATCCTCAGGCCAGAACATTGATGCAGGTGTATGACCGTCACCGTACTGTTTACCCGTAAAAACAGGCATACCGTAGCTTATAAGACCGTAAAACTCTGCCTTCTGCCAATTAAGCTGTCGCTCTGACGGAACAATATTAATGGTATTTTTATAGCCTTTTTCCATTAAAATATTCCCTTTCAATCAATATTAGTGGCAACAATATCTGCACCGGTGCCGAGAATATTTTCAATAATAACCTGTCCGATTTTAACGGGTGCTTTAACACAAACGGAATTGATCTCCTTCATACAGTCAAAAATCATTCCCTTAGGAATAGGCTTGCTTGATTTTACGGGAACAACAGGTAAATTTCCGCCGCAAACCTTAACCGTAGAAGTAATTGAACGGGTGGGGTTAGTAAGCTCTGTTCTTGCATAAGCATCACCGCGCTTGCAGGTATTTCCCGTAACTGAAATTATTTCATCGCCGTCTGCTTCAACTGTTATAAGACAGCCTAAAGGACAAGCAACACAAGTAAGATCCTTTTTCATATTTATTCCTCCACTCTGACAATTATTGAACTGTCTGCCGTCATTCCTGCAAGAACTTCAGTAGGAATAACAACATCCTCCATCTCACCGGGAGCCAGCTTGATCTTCTTTTTGCTTGAAATTATCTTACCGTCAATTTCAAGAACAACCTTTGCATTCTTATAGATTTTTCCTACTCTGAAATAAAGCTTGACGTTATCCTTATTGTTTACGTTTACGCGCTGAGGAACAAGATAGCGAACACCGTTACCTGTTGTTGTATTAACGTAAACAGGATTGGAATCAGCATTACCGAGAATATAATCAGCGGCACCCTTACCTGCAAGCTGAGCCTCAAGAGTAACGTAGTCAACAAGGTCATGAACGTGAAGAACGTTACCGCAGGCAAAAATACCCTTATGGTCTGTTTGTCTCATTTCATCAACAACTGCGCCGTTTGTAATTCTGTCTATACCGATTCCGACATTTTTAGTAAGCTCATTTTCGGGAATAAGACCTACGGAAAGCATCAGAGTGTCACATTCTATATATTCTCGTGTGGAATCTATCGGCTGTAAATTCTCATCAACCTTAGCAATTGTAACGCCTTCAAGCCTGTCCTTACCGTGAGTTTCAACAACAGTTGTGCTGAGCTTCAGCGGAATACCGAAATCATCAAGACACTGAACAATATTTCTTGTAAGACCACCTGAATAAGGCATAAGCTCACAAACAACCTTAACCTCAGCACCTTCAAGAGTCATTCTTCTTGCCATAATAAGTCCGATATCACCCGAACCGAGAATAACAACCTTTTTACCGGGCATATATCCGTCAAGATTGACGTATTTCTGCGCTGTACCGGCTGTCATTATACCTGATGCTCTTGTTCCTGCTATTTCAAGAGCACCGCGAGGGCGCTCACGGCATCCCATAGCGAGCACAATAGCTTTTGCCTGAATCTTTAACAATCCGTCATTTTTATTAACGGCAGTAACTAAGTTTTCTTCGCTGATTTCAAGAACCATCGTATCAGTCTTGACAACGATATCGGTTTTTTCAACCTGTTCAATAAATTTAGCGGCATATTCGGGGCCTGAAAGCTCCTCACCGAAATAATGAAGTCCGAAGCCTGTATGTATACATTGTTCGAGAATACCGCCGAGAGTTTCGGCTCTTTCAAGAACAACTATGCTTTCAACACCGCATTCCTTTGCTTTAAGTGCAGCAGCCATGCCTGCAGGGCCACCGCCGACTACAACAAGATCAAAATTCAACATGACTTACACTCCTTACTTAGTTTTATCAAAAAGAATATTCGATTCCGCACCGAATTTTGTAATTTCGTTAATCTCACAGCCAAGCTCGCGTGCAAGAATTTCAACAACCTTAGAGCCGCAGAAGCCGCCCTGACAGCGTCCCATTCCTGCTCTCGTACGTCTCTTTACACCGTCAACGTCACGGGCACCTGCAGGAGCATTAATTGCATCTATAATTTCACCCTCAGTGATTGTTTCACAGCGACATATAATTCTTCCGTATGCAGGATTCTTTGCAATTGCAGCAGCCTTTTCCTCATCAGTAGCATGTCTGAAACGGAAAACATCCTCTCTTGTGCCGTCGAAATTTTCATTTGCCGTTACATTTCCGAGAGCCGCAAGAATAAATCCGGTAAGGTATTCTGCAATAGCGGGAGCAGATGTAAGTCCGGGAGATTCAATTCCGGAGGCGTGAATAAACTGAGGATTGATTTTGCTCGGTCCTAAAATAAAGTCATCATTAACGGGATGTGCACGAAGTCCCGTAAAAGAGGTGATAGCATTTCTTGTTGAAACAGAGGGACAGCTCTTTACGGAGAAGGTCTTTATAGTTCTGAAGCCGTCAGCAGTTGTGCAGGTATCAACCTTGCTTTCAACGTCCTCGGCAGTAGGACCGATAAGCAGATTACCGTCCACAGTGGGAGAAACAAGTATACCCTTGCCCATTTTTGTGGGACACTGGAAAATAGTATGTGAAACGGTATTGCCAACAGCCTTATCGAGGATGAAATACTCTCCCCTTCTCATAATGAGCTTTACGGAATCATCGCCTATAAGCTTTGATATTTCATCGGAATAAGCTCCTGCAGCGTTAATTATATATCTGGCACAAAGCTCCTTGTCATCTGCCTTAATGGTAAAAACACCGTTATCAAAGGAAATGCTGTTAACTCTGAAATTTCTGATAAATTCCACACCGTTTGTAACAGCATTTTCGGTTGCGGCAATAGTCAGCTCATAAGGACAGACAATACCCGCACTCTCAGCATCTAAGGCACCGCAAACCTCGTCTGAAAGATTAGGCTCAAGTGCTTTAAGCTCGTCTTTATTAAGAATACTTAATTCAGGTACACCGTTTGCAATACCGCGGTCATACAAATCCTTAATCGTATCCATTTCCTCCTCGGAAAAAGCAACGACAAGTGAACCGTTCTTCTTATAAGGAACACTTAAATTCTTGCAAAGCTGCTCCATCATTGAGCAACCCTTTACATTTAATTCAGCCTTAAGAGTACCGGGCTTTGCATCAAAACCGGCATGAACAATTCCGCTGTTAGCCTTGCTGGCACCCATAGCGACATCATTTGTTGCTTCGACAAGAACTGTTTTAAGATTATATTTGGACAATTCTCTTGCAGTAAGAGCACCGATAACTCCTGCACCGATTATTGCAACATCATAACACATACAAACATCTCCCTTGCTATTTAGCATAAATTAAAACATAATTATTATATAACTAAACTTAAAATAAATCAATAATAAATATCATAATCCGTTAGTATCTGTCAGCAAAGAAGTTAATTTGAAAATAAAATCTGAAAGCTCAGAATCATTCTCAATATATTTTGCAGAAATCCTCATAGCGCGCTGAAATTTTTTATCTGTAACCAATTGATTCTCCAAAATCGGACAAAACTCAACTGCACGAATATCTGCGGCAACACGTACAGGCGAATTGATTTCTGTTTTATAAAACATAAACGGAAAAATTCTGCAGGAAATCGGTCTGTTTTTTCTGTCACAAGTCCCGTTACAGGTAATTATATTGCAATCATAACGTTCATCATAAAAAATCTTAAAATTATCCCTATCGGAAAACTTCAGCTCTTCGCCTGGAAACAGAATCATCCCGTTGTCGGAATTTCCCTTACAGCATTTTGAGCTGCAAATTTTTCCGCAGTCATAATCCAACGGAGTAACACTATCTAAAAAATTATACAATTTATTTATACTGTCCATAAAAACACTGCTTTCATAAAAAAAGAAATAAATGCCCGCCGTCAGCGGGCATTTATTAACTAAATTAAATTATGCTTCGGTAGTTGCTTCGGGAGCTGTTGTCTCCTCTGTTGCGGCTTCATCTTCGGGGAAAAGCTCGGCAAGAATACCTTCAAGATCAAGTCCTAAAGCATCAAGAAGACCCATTACAACAAGAGCCTCAACAAGAACAACGATAAGCTTCTTTAAAATCCACTTCATTATAATATCCTCCTTATAATAATTTTCATATTACTTATAACATAAATTAATATTATTTTCAAGTACCTATTCTGCCGTACACAATTAATTTACATTTATGAAACAATTTTACATTAAAGTTTCGGGTTCATCGTAGCTGTCAGCACCGGAAGTAATTTTAATACTCTTGATAATAACGTCATTTAAAGGCTTATCATTAGCATCCGTAGGCTGTGAAACAATTCGGTCAGCAACGTCCATTCCTTCAAAGCAATAACCGAAAACCGCATAATCTCCGTCAAGACCGGCATTATCCTCAACCATAATAAAGAACTGAGAGCCTGCAGTATTATACATAGAAGAGGGGTCTATAGTGCTACCCTTTCTTGCCATTGAAACATAACCTCTTAAATGCTTTTTATCATTCCGGAAGCCGTTATTGGAAAACTCACCGAAGATAGTATATCCGGGACCACCCGTACCGTTACCTTTAGGATCACCGCCCTGAATCATAAAGCCGGGAATAACACGGTGAAAGGTCAAGCCGTCATAAAAGCCTTGATTCACAAGAGAAATAAAATTCTTAACGGTATTGGGAGCTGTATCAAGAAACAGCTCAATCTTCATAATACCGCCGTCAGCCATTTCAATTGTTGCCACGGGATTATTTTCATTTGTCAAAACGTAATCATTTTCAGTTGTGCTTTCGGAGCCGCCCTCACCTGTTGATGAACAGGCACCGAAAAGCAAAACGAAAGAAAGCATTAAAGATATTAATATAATAAACTTTTTCATTTTACACCTCTGAATCACCAAAAGCTTGTTCCTCAGTATTTACGGAAACGTCCTCAACAATTTCACCTTGCATAAGTCTGACGAAATCATCACCGTCAATCTTTTCATTTTTGATAAGATAATCTGCAAGAATATGAAGCTTGTCGATATTTGCTCTGAGGATTTCTTCACACTTATTATATCCTGCCGTGACAATCTTACGGATTTCTTCGTCAATATCCTTAGCAATTTCTTCCGAGTAATTTCTTACGGTACCGTAGTCCTTACCAAGGAAAACTTCAGTTTCACCTGAACCGAAGGTGATGGGTCCGAGACTGTCACTCATTCCGTACTTGGTTACCATACCTCTTGCGATTTCAGTTACTCTCTGAATATCATTGGAGGCACCCGTTGATATATCCCCTATAACAATCTTTTCGGCTACTCTGCCGCCAAGCAAGGTAACGATTTCATTCTCCATACCCTGCTTTGAGCGATACATCTTATCCTCAAGAGGCATATGCATCGTAAATCCGCCTGCCATCCCCGTAGGAATAATTGAAACCTGCTGAACAGGGTCCTGACCGCCGAGGAAATATGAAGAAACAGCATGGCCTGCCTCGTGATAAGCAGTAAGCTTTTTATCTTTATCCGTAATCTTATGAGATTTCTTTTCTGTTCCGACTACAACCTTAATCATAGCCTCATCAATCTCAGTAGCAGTAATGGCTTTAAGATTTTTACGGGCAGTCAATAACGCCGCTTCATTGAGAAGATTTTCAAGATCCGCACCTGTAAAGCCAACCGTAGTTTTTGCTATATTCTCAAGATTAACGTCGGGGCTCAGCGATTTATTTGCAGAATGAATTTTAAGGATATCATATCTGCCCTTAATATCGGGATAACCCATTGTAATCTGTCTGTCAAAGCGACCGGGTCTCAGAAGTGCGGGGTCAAGAATATCGAGTCGGTTGGTAGCAGCAAGCACGATAACGCTTTCATTGCCGACAAAGCCGTCCATCTCAACAAGCATCTGATTGAGAGTCTGCTCACGTTCATCGTGTCCGCCGCCCATTCCTGCACCTCTGTGACGTCCGACAGCATCAATTTCATCAATAAAAATTATTGAAGGAGCATTCTTTTTTGCCTGATCAAACAAATCTCTGACACGGGATGCACCGACACCCACGTACATTTCAAGAAAATCAGAGCCGGAGATTGACAAGAAAGGCGCATTAGCCTCTCCGGCAACTGCTCTCGCAAGAAGAGTTTTACCGGTACCGGGAGGGCCAACAAGTAAAACTCCTTTAGGAATTCTTGCACCAAGCTCGGTATATTTTTTCGGATTTTTAAGAAAATCAACAATTTCCGCCAGCTCAGCCTTTTCTTCATCGGCACCGGCAACATCGGCAAAGGTAGTCCTGCGCGAGTCATCTTTTGGCATCTTGATTCTTGCTTTACCGAAGGACATTGTTCTGTTATTCTCTGTCATAAAGCTCTGATTCATTTTACGCATCATAATGAACATCAGAACACCGAGCGCAACAAGAAGAACAACAGAAGGAATAAGGCTTGTTATCCAGGAATTTGCATTTCCGGACTTATAATTGAATATTATGTCGTTTTCGTTTTCAAGATTATATTCTATTACCCGCGAATGAATATCCTGATTAAACATATTTATATTCGGAACGGTATATTTATAGGTGCGATCATCACCGTGGAGCTTATATTCAAGAACACCGTTTCCGAGATTCAACGTATACTCAGCAACTTCATTATTTGCAAATTTTTCGACAAGATCGTAATAGGTAAGGTCTTTCTTGTTTTCACCGTTTGTCATAAAAAATGAAATAAGAAGTATCATTACCAAAGGTAAAATTATAAACGGTAAAAACTGCTTGATTTTATTTGCGTTACTATTTGACAATTTATATTTCCTCCGTTAATTATGTTTATCATCCTTCAGAACACCGATATAAGGAAGATTGCGGTATTTTTCCGCATAATCAAGACCATAACCGACAATAAAGGCATTGGGAACATCAAGACCCTTATAATCGGGATAAAGATCTACAAGTCTTGCATCGGGTTTATCAAAAAGAGTGCAGATTCTTATACTTGCGGGATTGCGTGCATAAAGGATATCCATCAAATAATTGAGCGTTCTTCCGCTGTCAAGAATATCCTCAACAAGCAAAAGGTCATAGCCTGAGATATCACGGTCAAGATCCTTAAGAATGCGAACGGTGCCGCTTGATTCTTTCTTGTTTCCGTAGCTTGATACAGCCATAAAGTCTATCTCACAAGGAATAGAAATCTCTCTCATAAGATCAGTCATAAAAACAACCGAGCCCTTGAGGACGCTG
Organism: Acutalibacteraceae bacterium; assembly: GCA_045589015.1. Classification (GTDB taxonomy): domain Bacteria; phylum Bacillota; class Clostridia; order Oscillospirales; family Acutalibacteraceae; genus RUG806. Next base: position 81,673 of record JAZNFG010000061.1, on the reverse strand, counting down.
ACCATCAAAAGCTTTTTATCCTTGTAATCAGCGGAAATCTGTGAACCGAGTCTCTTTACTACATCGCGTATCTTTTCTTCGGAATAAATTACTTCCTGAATATCATTAATCATAATTACAACCTTTCATTTCTATAATCAAAAACCTTTTTGTATTTTTTTCTGCACAGCGAGTTGAATCGACAGCAATATGTTCAATTGCAATAACACCGTTATTATCGGCAAGAACTGCAATATTGCGTCTTTTTTCAACGGGAATCTTCAATTCGTTAAAAAACTTTTTTAAAGATTTTGAACACTTTCTTTTTCCGAGATGTATGATATCGCCTGCCATTCGCGGACGGAACCGAAGAGTATCATCAGCTTTATCAAAATCAATAATAAAGCATCTGTCAACATCAACGTCCTTTAATGAATCAACGGGATAAACGGATAAAACAGCGTCTGAAGTATAATACTCAATGCTTTCAGTTTTCTTAAATTCCAAAACTTCACATTCAGAATCAGAAGCCTTATTTAAATCATCAACAAAAACTCTTTCACCGTCACCTGAGATTCTTTTACCGCTCGGAAGCATCAGGGAAAACTTTTTATTAAGATTAGCAGCTATAAAACCGATATGCTTATAAGAATAATCAAAAATGTTGTTTTTCTTTAAAAAACCGATAATAATTCGTCTTTTAAGCACGTCATTAAGCTCAAATAAACCGTTAAGCCTTAAAGAAAAATCAAATCCTAATAAATTCTCCAGCTTTTCCTCAACTATCGCATCGAGAAAATCATTATCTTCATTTATAAGCTCAAGACACCTCAGAGCATTATTCTCAAAAGACGGATAAATATCAATTAACTCCGCAACAACCTTATGACGAAATCGATTCCTTGTATAATCATCCGTCAAATTAGTGCTGTCGGTAACATAGCCAATATTATTTGAAGCACAATACTCTTCAATTTCCCGACGTGTAAAGCCCAGTAGCGGACGAATAACGGTTCCTCGGACCGGCGGGATTGAACATAATCCGTCAAGAGCCGCACCGCGTGAAAGATTCATCAACAAGGTTTCTATTCGGTCGGAGCCTGTATGTGCGGTAGCTATAACGTCAGTACTCAGCTCATCAAAAAACTCATACCGCATACGTCTTGCACAAAGCTCTGTGCTTTCTCCTGTAAGAGCAGAAATTTCAGGAACGTTTATCCGCCGAGAAACGAACTGAATGCCGTTGACCTTGCAATAATCACAAACAAATTTCTCATCTGCGTCAGCCTCCTCACCTCTTATACAATGATTTACGTGAGCGGCAATAATTTTTAAATCATAATAATCTCTGACGGAATTCAGCAGATGAAGAAGACACATTGAGTCCGCACCGCCGGAAACACCGACACAGATGCTCATTCCCCGTGAAAGCATTTTATGCTTTTCGATATAATTCAAAAAATCAGTTTTCATCCGTTATATTATCTTCCACACAGGTATAAAGAGTATACTGAGGATTCCATATCATCTTTACGGTACCCGTAGGGCCGTGACGGTTTTTCTGAACAAGCAATTCGGCTACATTTACCTCAAGATTATCAGGACTCGTTTTTTTCTCTTCACCCTGCTGTTCTTCTTCGCCCTTCTTCGACTTTTTATCATCCGCATAATAATCCGGACGGTAAAGCATAAGAACTATATCAGCGTCCTGTTCAATTGAGCCTGATTCACGAAGGTCTGCAAGCTGCGGCTTATGAGACGCATTTCTGCCTTCTGTACCTCGCGAGAGCTGAGCGCAAACTACTACGGGAATCATAAGGTCCTTAGCCATAAGTTTCAGACTTCGGGTAATTTCAGTAACCTCCTGAACTCTGTTTTCGGTTTTTTTAGCCGATTGCATAAGCTGAAGATAATCGATAAAAACAGCATCAACATTCTTAAGTCTTCGGCATCTTGCTTTCATTTCAGGGACAGTAATATTAGCCGTATCATCAAAATATAACTGAACGTCAGCAAGAAAAACACAGGCAGAGCTCAGTCTTTCCCATTCCTTGGGAGTTAAATCACCTTTTCTCATTTTATGAGTAGGAATCATAGCCTCGGTAGATATAATTCTCTGAGCTAACTGCTCCTTGGACATTTCAAGCGAAAAGAATAAAACTCTACGTTTAGAATATACGGCAACGTTACGTGCCATTCGGAGTGTAAAGCTCGTTTTACCCATAGCAGGACGTGCACCGACAATTACAAGGTCGGAGCGATTAAGTCCGTTCGTCATCTTATCATAATCGGGAAAGCCCGTGGGAAGTCCCTTAAACTGATCCCGATCTTCTGAATTCAGTTTGTAGAGAGTATCGTAAACGTCAGCAATAACGTCACTTAGCTTTGAAGGTCCCGAAACAGTCTTACCCTGTCTGATTTCATAAATTCTTTGCTCTGCGTTATCAAGAATAATGTCTGCTTCATGACCGGAATTTTCCGCAAAATCAACTATGTCATTGGCAACATTAATCAAAGTTCTGATATAAAACTTATCCTTTATGATTTTACAGTAAGATTCAAGGTTAGCAGTTGAAGGAACAACGTTTATTAATTGAAACAGATACTGCTTGCCTGTTTCCTCATCGGCAAAGACCTTCTCTGCTTTAAGAATTTCAAGAACAAGCAACGGGTCGATTGCCGAAGTACCTGCAGCATCAATCGTAAGCATAGCGGAATAAATCGACTTATGCTGCGGCATATAAAAATATTCAGGGCGGATATTCATTGAAACAGTCGGAAAACAAGCAGGATCAAGGAGGATTGAACCTAAAACTGCCTGTTCTGCTTCATAAGAAAATGCTTTATTCGCAGCAGAGCTCATTAATGACTCCTGAGTACCCATCATATTACCTCACAAAAAATTTTATTCTCCGACAACAACAAAAAACTTAGCCGAAATACCTGTATATATTTTCGCAGTAGCTTCAAAGGTACCGAAGCTTCTGATATCTTCAACAGATATTTTCTTTTTATCAATATCAATCTCAAAGGATTTTTTCAGCTGTTCTGCTATTTCCTTAGAGGTCACGGAGCCGAACAATCTTCCGTTAGAGCCTGCCTTTGCGGAAATACGGATGCTCTTTCCCTCAAGCTTTGCGGCGGCAGCTTCAGCATTTGCCTTTTCAACAGCAAGATGATGAGCCTTGGACATTTCACGGTTTTTCAATTCATTCATAGCCGTTGCATCAGCAATAACTGCAATTTTTCTGGGAATCAGAAAATTCTTTGCATAGCCGTCGGAAACGTTTACAAGCTCTCCTTTTTTTCCGAGATCCTTAACATCCTGGTTTAAAATAACTTTCATTTATTTTACCTCACTTTATAAATTCAACTTAAACATCCTGAGCTTCAAGATATTCCTTTAACGTAATAAATGCTTGCTCGACAGTTGTATCATTTAACTGACACGCAGCCATACTCTGATGTCCGCCGCCTCCGAAATGCTCCATTATCAACTGCACGTTGACACGACCGAGACTTCTCGCAGAAATATTGACGATGCCGTTATTACTCGTTACCACGAAGGAGGCATCAACACCCTCTATATTCAGCAATTCGTCAGCCGCCTTTGACGAGACAAGGCGGGAAACTTCTTCATCCTCAACGGAATAACAAACAGCATAATTCTTGATAAATTCTGCATTTGACAGAAGATTTTTTATACCGATATTCTCTTCGGCAGTAGCGGAAAAGAGCTTTTTCACGGCTACGGTATCAGCTCTGCAATCCTTGAGATAGGCGGCTGCTTCAAATGTTCTGACACCGACTCTTACCGTGTAATTCTTTGTATCCAAAATTATGCCCGAGAGTAAAGCCTCTGCTTCAATGGCAGTCAGCTTAGTTTTGGAGGGTGAATACTGAACCAGCTCCGTAACCATTTCACAAGCAGAAGAAGCATAAGGCTCGTGAAATTCAAGAACAGCCGAATCAATATGATCGACAGGCATTCTGTGATGGTCAATCAATATAACATTTTTAATGCGCTCCAGTAATTGCGGAGCTTCAACGAGATTTGACCTCATAGTATCGGTAATAACCAAAAGCGAATCATCATCAATCAGCTCAGAAGCACTTTCAGGTGATATAAAAAACTTTTTCTCATTTGCAGCAGCAAAACGGTTAATTAACGGCATAGCAAAGGTGGTCTTTTTATTTACTATTATGTATGCCGTCTTCCCGTGTGCACGCGCAATTGCTGAAATTCCGACAGCGGCTCCGACAGCGTCAAAATCCGAATATGAGTGCCCCATAATAAATACAGCCGAGCTGTTTTCAATATATTCATCAAGAGCAACGGATACAGTTCTTGACTTGATTTTACCTCTTTTTTCCTTGCGGTTGGTTGTACCGCCGAAAAAGTCATAGGATTCGCCGTTTTTTACAACAGCCTGATCTCCTCCCCTGCCTCGCGCAAGGTCAAGGGCCTGTCTGGCGCTGTTCTCACTTTCCGAAAAGCTGCGTTCTCGTCCGACACCTACGGAAAGTGTAATATCTACCTCACGCTCACCGTAGCGATATAATCTGATTCTGTCAAGTATCTTAAACTTATTCTTGATCATTAAATCAAGATGCTGGCTTTCCGTTACGGCTACAAACTTACCGTCGGCATATTTTCTGAACACGGCTTTGTTATCTACAAGCCATTTCGTAATTTCACGTTCAATATCACTTACGACGGAATAGTAATCGGCGTGATCCATGACATCTTCGGTCTGTTCAAGAGAATCAACGTTAATAAGAAGAACAGACGGACGGGTCAAATAATACTCGTCTCTGATAAGCTTCATATCAGTATCGTTTATAAAATAAAAGACAAATTTATCCTCAAAGGCAGAGGAAAAAACAGTAAACTGACAAGCTCCGATTCTTAATTCAAAGGGTGAAAAATCATTATCGGAAAAAACCCTTTCAGACTGAGGAATCAAGGAAATAAGATTATCGGTGTATTTGTTATCAGAAATTTCCGTAATTTTCACAAACTCGCTGTTAAACCATTCGATATTTCCGTTCTTACCTGCAATAAGATAAGCAAACGGAAAAGAGGTAACACAAGAAGTGATGTCACCGTTTGCAAGAAAAGCCTCCTCAAAGCTTCTGAGCATATCCTTTTTTCTCTCTGAAATATGAGATAAATATTTTAAGGTTGCAACAACAACGCAGATTATTACGGCAAGCTCAACAACTGCAACAAGCTTTGAAAACACAAAGGTTATTCCGCTGACTAAGGTAGCCAGCAAAATAATTACAACGGTAAACGGATTATTTTTTAAAACATCTTTAAAACTCACAATCACACCTACGATCTGTTTTTATTCTACAGTCAACACAGTTACGATTACAATCGGAGAACGCTTTGTTTTATCATAAATGGCCTTTGAAATACAATCCTTCAGCTTTGTCTTAAGAGTAAACACATCCATATTGACATTTTTGATATATTCATCAAAAACCTTCTGACTTACGTTATTGATAAAGGACCATAATTCGCCGACATTGTTTTCAAAAACAAACCCCTTGGATTGAACGTCAACGTTACTGAGCAGATTACCCGTATAAGCATCTATGGCGGCAGTAACGGAAACAAAGCCGTCTGTTGACAGATGCTTTCTGTCACGAAGTATAGATTTGCCGACATCGCAAACACCTGTGCCGTCAACAAAAATCTTTCCGACAGGAACAGTTCCTGCAAATTTAATTGATTTCTGAGAAACCTCAACAACAGAACCCAACTCGGGAACCACAATGTTCTCGGCAGGGATGCCGACGCTGAGCGCAGTTGCTTCGTGCTTTCTAAGATGCTTTTGCTCTCCGTGAACGGGAATAAAGTATTTCGGCTTTACAAGATTCATCATAAGCTTCTGATCCTCCTGTGCCGCATGTCCCGAAACGTGTATACCGAGATTCTTTTCATAAATGACCTCGGCACCCAATTTCATCAATTCGTTAATAGTGTGCGCAACCATCTTTTCGTTTCCGGGAATAGGAGTTGCAGAAATAATAATAAAATCATTAGAATCAATAGAAACCTTTTTATGATCCTTCATAGCCATACGAGACAGCGCAGACATAGGCTCTCCCTGGCTGCCCGTGGTAATTATAACAACATCCTCGTCATTATAATTCTTCAGTCTGTCAATGGGAAGTATCAGATTGTCTTCAACATTCATATAACCGAGATCAATACTGATATTCGTAGTATTTTCAAGACTTCTGCCCGAAAGGAATATTTTTCTGCCGAATTTTGCGGAGGCATTTATAATCTGCTGAATCCTGTGAATATTTGAAGAAAAGGAAGCAACAATGATCCTTTTTCCTTCTGCACGCCTGAATAAGGACTCAAGCGTTTCACCTACGTTTTTTTCGCTTGGGGTATAACCTGCACGCTCTGAGTTTGTTGAGTCGGAAAGAAGGCATAAAACTCCTTCCTTACCGAGCTCAGCAAGCTTGGCAAGGTCAATCACTCCGCCGTCAATGGGAGTATTATCAATCTTAAAATCTCCCGTATGAACAATAGTGCCTGCAGAGCATTTTATTGCGAAGGCAAGCGCATCGGGTATGGAGTGATTTATATGAATAGCTTCAACAGTAAATTCACCGACGTTTATGTTAGAATCGGGAGAAATTACCTCAATCTTGCATTTATTATATATGCGGTGTTCACGAAGCTTTGCTTCAATGAGTCCTGCGGTCAGACAAGTACAATAAACGGTTTTATTTACTGCCTTCAAAAGATACGGCAAGCCACCGATGTGGTCCTCGTGTGCGTGAGTAATAAAAATACCTTTGATTTTATCTTTATTTTTTTCTACATACGTAAGATCCGGCAGAACATAGTCGATTCCGGGCATATCTGCATCGGGAAAGGACATACCGCAGTCAACAATAACTATTTCATCGTTACATTCAAACAGAGTGATATTCTTACCAATCTCATTTATTCCGCCGAGGAACATAATCCGAACAGAGGCGTGAGAGTTACCGGATTTTGTGTTTACGCTTCCGTACAAGGGCATTTTAAGCTCAGCTTCTGATTTTGTACGTTTGCTTGAATTATGATTCTTATTGCGATTCTTAACTTCCTTATTGCTTGCCGACTTCTTTTTATCCGTTCTGTTTTCAGTTTTTCCGGAGATATTTTTCTTATTATCCGTATCTTTATTTTTAACGGAGCTTTTTTTTATGGAAGAAGCAGCAACTTTATTCTTTGGCTCATTCTTACGTGTTTTATTTTGCATAAGCTCTCCTTTAATATATGTAACATCCGGATTAACCGGACTAAATAAATATAATAATCCACTTTACTATCATATAATATTACAATTTTTATCATTCATTGTCAATATTACACTCATTAATTTTTTTCACGATAAAATCAGATATCTCTTTTGCGCTTTCAATATCGTATGATTCAGCAAGAATTCTGATTTTAGCCGAATTGCCCATTTGTCTCAGTCTGACTCTGCCTTTTCTGTTTTCAAACAGATAATAAATATCGTTTTTATTCTTAATTGCAAACCTCTTTAATATTTCCCCTATTTCCGAAGCCTGTCTGTCAACATTTACGACAGCCTTCCTCATAGCAAAATACTTCTGATTTTTAAAAAGCTCATCAAGAGTTACTTCGGACATCTGAAGATAAGAAATCAGCTTAGCAGTCAGCATCAGACAGTCCACGGTCCACAGATTTGTGAGCACTTCCCTGTCAGTTAACACTAAGGCATCTCTGTTATTATCGTTAACTCTTCGGACTGACCCCGTATATTTTTCAGCAACCTCCTCAATGAAGCTCGGGAAATCCTCAGGAATAAGAATATTATTTCCTGCTGCAAGCTCCAGCTCGCTCATTAGACTGATTACTCTTTCTCCCGAATAGGTCTTATTTACATAAGAAATATACATATCGGAGACATTTGCTTTTAACAGAAAATTTATTGTTTTTTTCTCTGAAAAGACATTTTGTGCAAGATAATCATCAAATGCACCTTCGGCAGCCTTGATAAGAAGAGCATTGTCACCCTCAAAGCTGATTTTAATTCCGCTGATATTCTTTCCGAGTACCTTTCTTATAAAATCAAAATATATTGCGGAAAGATAATGCGCAGGAATTACATCCTCACATTTATCGGGTTCACAAAAGTCAAAGACGGAAAACTTACGATTATTATTGATTTTTCGCGCTGTCGAAACAGATACGGGTAACCCTTGTCTGCCAAAACAGGAATAATTAATCTTATTTTCATTATAGGAAATAAAAATGAAGAAATCCAAAGATGAGTACGCAGAATAGAAATATGCCTGACTTTTGAATATTACTCCGTAATCATAACAATCCTTTCCGCAAACGGATAAGCCTGCAAGCGTACAGCTTTTATAGTTTTCAGATATTATTTCACCGTCTGTAGCAATACCAACCCTCTTTATTTCGGAAACGCTTGCTACCGACTTACCTAACATCAACGCATCGTCAAGAGAAAACTCAGAAAATACCTGACCCGTCATTCCCGTTGCATCAAATTCCATTGAAGAAGAAAGGTCAAAGGAAGTATCCTTGGAAACGAGAGACTCCTCACAGATTCTGACCCCGGAACGAATCTTATTGCCTGGCAGCACGCGAGTGAAACGGCCGAGGACAACTCCGTAACCATATACACAGCCATCCTCAGATATGCAGTTATCCTCGAATACTACGCTGTCCGCCAAAACAGAATCGTTTATCTGTGTATTTTCACCGATTTTTACATTGGATCCTATAATACTGCCTGCAATTAAAGCCTTGTCTTCAATTGAAGTATTATTATCTATTATACAATACGGTCCTATAGTGCAATCACGGCCGATTTTGACGTTTTCCCCTAAAAAACTCGGAGCTTTTATAACCGAATTGCCGTTAATAATTTTATCCACCGTAATAAAAATTCCTTTAGGGAAATTTATTCTGCATTTATTATCAAGAATATCGGCTGAAATACCTTTAAGAGCAGAAAACTCACCGATATCGCCCCAATAACCGCCTGCTTTACAGCAAAAAAATCTTTTTCTCTCTTTAAGCAGCAAAGGAAATATATCATTGGCAAAATCACACGCAGAATCCTCCGGTATCAAATGTGTTACTGTACTGTTTAACAGATAAATGCCGGTATTTACCAACGTGCTGTCAGCGTTTTCCCAAGTTGGCTTTTCAATAAAAGAGCTGATTCGTCCGTCTTCTGTGCATACTATCGTACCATACTCCCGAGGGTCGTCTACCGTCACTCCGCAAATTGCCGCATCACAATTATTATCGTTGAAAAACCGTATAAAGCCTTCAAGATTGATATCAAAAATATTATCTCCGCTAAGCACAAGAACGTCATCATCTGAATTTTTTATGCAGTTTCTGACTCCCCCGGCTGTTCCCAGAGGCTTATGCTCTTTAATATATTTAATTTCGGCTTTAACATCAAGGCCGTCACAAAATTCAATTATTTCATCGGCAAGATAGCCCAACGATATGAAAATATCATTAATACCCGTTTCAATCAATTTTTCTATTATGATTCCGAGAACGGGTCTGTTGATAACCTTTATCAACGGCTTAGGTATACTTTCAGTCAACGGCCGCAGACGACTTCCCAAGCCGCCGCACATTATTACTGCTTTCATATTATCACCCTTTAATTTTTTAATTATTATTTACTGAAGCAAGCCGTTTTAATCAAATAAGATTGATTTCATATAATATAAATGGTATTATTATAAAAAAACGGAGAAAACAGAGTATGGACAATGTTTATTTATATACAGACGGTGCTTGCTCAGGCAATCCCGGTCCCGGAGGCTACTGCGCAATATTGATTTACGGAAAACATAAAAAAACAATTTCCGGAGGAGAAAAGCAAACAACAAACAACAGAATGGAGCTTATGGGAGTAATAAAAGGCTTAAGTGCATTAACAAGAAAATGTGAAGTAACCGTGATTTCTGATTCAAAATATGTATGTGATGCCATAAATAAAGGTTGGCTTGCTAACTGGAAAAAGAAAAACTGGAAGAAAAGCGACGGAAAGCCTGTGCTGAATCCCGAATTATGGAAGGAATTAGATAATCTTCTGAATGAGCACAATGTAAGATTTGAATGGATCAAAGGACACGCAGGTCATCCGTTTAACGAAGAATGCGACAAAATAGCCGTGCTTGAATATAAAAATTTATCAACAGATTAATCTTCAATAGCCGTCATCGTAGCAAAAACGAATGACGGCTATTTTATATTACGGCATTACACGTAATGAAATTATATAATAATACAAATCAATCCGTTACAGCCTTCATTTATAACTCTTTCAAGAGTTTGCTGCAGCTTTGCACGCGCTTCATTCGGCATGTGCGTCAGCTTTGTTTTTAATCCCTCATTCACCAATTCATCAAGAGATTTACCGAAGATATTTGAAGACCAAATGCGTGAGGGATCATCTTCAAAGCCGTTCAGAAGGTATTTTACCAAATCTTCACTCTGCTTCTCACTTCCGACTATCGGAGCTACCTCTGTCTTAATATCTGCCCTGAGCAGATGAATTGACGGTGCGCTTGCTTTTAATCTTACCCCGTATTTATTTCCTTGTTTCATAATTTCGGGCTCTTCAAGGCTCAACTCATCTATACTCGGCATAACAATTCCGTAGCCTGTAGAGTTTACCTGTTCAAGAGCATACTCAATTCGCTCATACTTTTTACTGATCCCCTTATAATTCTGAATAGCCTTCAAAATATCATACTCATCTCTGATATCAGTCTCCGAGATATCGGATATCATACTGTAAAAAATCCTGTTGTCAATTTCAGCCCGTACTATAGCCGTGCCACTACCCAGATCAATCTCTTCGGAATGGATGTGTGAAATTTGCTCGGAAACACCGAGCTTTTCAACAAACATTTTCACATCTGACACCTTTGAAAGCTGCAAACCGATATCTTTAATCTGACACAATACACTTTCTCTGATATCGCTGTCAGGATTTATTGCTGAAATCCAGGACGGAAGCTGAACGGATATCTTTTTGAGAGGAAATTCAAGCAGAACGCTGTAAATTATTTCTCTGATTTCTTCCTCAGTAAGCTGAAGACAATTAACAGGAATAATCGGAACACAGTATTTTATGCTCAATTCCTCTGCCAAAGCTTTCACAGAGTTGCTCTGAGGATACATACAGTTCAAAAGTACAACAAAGGGCTTATTAATTTCTTTCAGCTCGTTAATTACCCGTTCCTCGGCGTCCTCATATTCGATGCGGGGGATTTCACTGATGCTTGCATCAGTCGTAACAACAACACCTATTGTTGCATGCTCGGTAATTACCTTTTTTGTGCCTATTTCCGCTGCCATATTAAACGGTATCTCCTCGTCAAACCAAGGCGTCTTTACCATTCTCGGCTCATCATTTTCTATGTATCCGAGTGACGACGGAACAATATATCCGACACAATCTACAAGTCTGACGTTCAGTCGGCACTTATTTATAAACATTTCTATTCCGTGTTCGGGAATAAATTTAGGCTCCGTAGTCATAATTGTTCTGCCGCCGGATGATTGTGGCAATTCATCAATCATACGCTCGCGATTGATATCAGCAGGCAAATTGGGAATCACCATTTTTTCACAGAATTTTTTTATAAATGTAGACTTTCCGGACCTGACGGGACCTACTACACCTATATATATGTCGCCTCCGGTACGTTCAGCAATATCTCTGTAAATGTCATTTTTCTGCATCTGATTTTCCTCCGAAAAACTCTTTTTGATTAATATTATGCATTCCGGACATATATTATTACTCGGAAATTTATAATCAATTATTTCCGTATAATATATAGGTTAAAACAGTTGTCAGTATAAAAAGATAAAAATTGCACCTAAAGATTATGTTCGTTCGTTGATAAACAAATCAAGTAGCTCCGACAAGCAAAGTACTTGTCAGAGCTACTTGTAATTATATAATTATTTAGTTTTTTCAGCCGCTTTTAATCTGATAATTGTTTCATCGCAGGTGACGGTCTGTATTTAGCGGTGTACTCTGAAACGTCAATACGTATCACACATACAACACTAACCATTTTATCTTCAAAAACGAAATGCTTTCCTGTCTGAGTTTTCATAATTACGGAAAGGGCGTGCATCTTCTCCTCCACGTCATCAACAATAACTGCGTTACCGCGTCCCATTATCGAGGAATAAGAGATTCCGTACTTACAGGCAACCTCGCCTTCAAACGGAACCAAATCGCATTCCATTTCAAAAAACACCTTACTATGAGCCTTAAGAATGTCAATCTTTCTGCCGCGTCTCGCACAATGAAGATAAATCACAGGCTCTTCGTCAATGAACTCATATCCGTAATTCATTGGCACAACATAGGGTTCGTCACCATCCACCATTCCCAGATGCAAAACCTTAGATTTATCCAATATTTCTTTAATTTTTTCAACATCAAAAATCTGACGCTCTCTTCTGGTCATTCCCTGCATTTTAAGCACCCCTTAATAATTTTATTAGTTCTGTCTAACTATAACAGATATTTTAGCTCCCGTTTTTTTGCTTACTAAATCAAAAATTGCAAATTTCAATTGTCCCGAACTGTCCTATCCGTTCAAGTCTCGTTTAACGATTAGTCTGATGAACAGATTTTTTGCACAGAAGAACCACCGTCTCGACTGTTGTTTCACTGTCCCAACGGATATGTGTCACATTCTCATCCCCGTCATAAAAGACGGGGAATTTGAAATTGATACACTTTAACAGTCTGCCGTCGGGCTGTTCTTCTTTGAATATCTCAATGCTTTCAATAAAGGTGTTAAGAAACCTCTTTTTCTCAGCATCAGTAAACTCTTTGTACATTGTACCATAATAATGCAGAAAAAGATAGACATTTTCACCTGATATTTTTTCTTCTTTGATATTTGCTATACGGGACTGCAATTCTGTTATTTGTTCTTCTACAACCTCTATCTCATCATAGAAGTCATAAAGTCTGTTTTGCATATCCTGATACTTTTTATCATAATGCTTGTCTGTGACATCAAGGGTATCCATTTGAGATGCAAGCTTTCTCTTTGACATAACAAGCTGATTGAGTTGCTTTTTGAATACTGCAAGCTCTTCTTCAAGACCTTCTGTGCTTACTCTTGTGTTTATCTTTTCACATAATGCCTTTTCGAATTCAGGATTAGAAACAAGTCTTTCAATAACTTCTTCAACTGCACCATTAACAACAGTCTGATTCCATTGTCTGTGATAATCGCACTTGTGTCCGTCAACCCTCATTCTGTGCTTACAAGCATAATAAAAATGGTCTTTGTAGATTGTACCGTCAGGCCTTTTCTTACGGTTAATATTGCCATACATTGTCGCACCGCAAACAGGACAGCGAAGCAACCCGGATAATAAATGCTCGTGATCAAGATTGTAAATTTTTTCCCGTTTAACGCCTAACTTTTTACGCTTCTGTTGAGCCAGTTCCCAATCTTCAACAGAGACAATAGCTTCGTGTATGCCGTCATAAACAGGATAAGTATCCTGCTTGACTATATGATATTCATTTCGGGTACCGTTAATCTTTTCAGTTTTACGCCTACCGAAAGCTATCTTTCCGCAGTACACAGGGTTCTGTATAACCAACTTTATAAAATGAGCAGAAAAGGTATCTAATGTCCCGTTCTGTCTTGGCTTTTTAGCAATGCCGTGTTGGTTGAGATATTTAGCAATACCGTTTGCACCCATATTTGTATTTATATATTTATCAAATATAATGCGTATAGTTTCAGCCTCATCCTCGGCAATCTTCAATTCACCCTTTTCAAGATAATATCCGTAAGGGGCAAAACCACCGTTCCACTTACCCTCTCTTGCCTTTTGTTTTCTGCCTTCCATTGTCTGAACAAGAATATTCTCACGCTCAATTTCAGCAACGGCAGATAAAACAGAAATCATCAGTTTACCACTGTCCTTTGAACTGTCTATACCATCTTCTACACAGATAAGATTTGCACCGTAGTCTTGCATAATCTGTAAAGATGATAAAACATCAGCGGCATTTCTGCCAAAACGGGACAATTTGAAAACCAATACATAATCTATACTGTCTTTTCCGCTTGCAATGTCATCTAGCATCCTTTGAAAATCAGGTCTGCCACCAATATTTTTACCTGATTTACCTTCGTCGCTGTATTCACCTGCAATATGCATTTCCTGATATTCAGCATATTTACGGAGCTTTTCTCTCTGTGCGTCAAGGCTGTAGCCGTCAACCTGCATTGATGTTGAAACACGGGTATAGATATAGCAATTTAATCGTTTCATATATTTTCAACTCCTTATAATTTTACATTGTGATTATATTTTTCTTTCGCATATTCGACAAATGTGTGAGGCAGGCTAAACCTGCCCCACAACGATTTAAGCTGTTTTCTTATTTGGTTGTTTTATAGCTTCTGCTTCGCCTTTCGGTATCTTATCACCGTATTTCTCAATCATATCTGCAAGGAAATCTATCATCTGGTCAAAGGCTATCTTCTGTTCTTTGGTGAAGGTTGAAACATCAGGAATATTAAAAGAATATTCACCTTTAATATCGCTTATTGTTCTGATAAAACCTACTTTTAAGCCTTCATATAAATCAATAATTCTTTTAATCAATACTCATCACCTCGCATCCCTATTTCGCTGTCGCTGAAGATACCTGTAATAATGCTCGCAAGCCTTCAGTACAAAATTTTCAAAGTCTTTATCCTTAACCTTGGGAGCAACTTTTTGCAGTTTCTCCATAGATACTTTAAACATAGGCTTCTGATTTGCTTTTTCTTCAGCCAAGATTTCACCAATAAGCTCAGGAGTTAAACCTTCCTCTCTGCTTATTGCGCGAAGCCTTTGAGCTTGAGATAAGTTTGGAGTAGCATCACAGACACGGATTTCTTCAACTAAATCAGCCTGTTCCACCTCATTCAGATATGAAAGCTCAACCGCAGGAGTGAGTGCGATTTTTTCTTCATCAACAAGGTCAAGTAATTCGGGGATGAGATAAGTCAGACGAATATAACGTTGAATTTGTCTACCACTGTCTGTATCTGAAATTTCATCTCGTGACTTGTGGCCAACTTGTCCACAAGTGATACCCTGATGCTTCATTGCTTCAAGCTTCAATTTGTAAGCAAATGCCTTCTCTGACGGGAGAATATGCTCTCTGTGCAGATTACTGTCCACAAGCATAATAGCCGCTTCATCACGGTTTATGGCATAAATAAAAGCAGGTACTGTTTCCAGCCCTGCTTTCTGTGATGCTCTCATTCGTCTGTGACCTGAGATAAGTTCATATTCATCGTTTGTATTTTCCAACGGTCTTACAACAATAGGAGTAAGAATACCTTGCTCCTGAATACTGCATATAAGAGTATTCATTTCATCGTTATCCAAAACCTTATACGGATTTCCCTCAAAGGGATGAATTTTTGATACCGGAATGTTTACCGGTGATTTGATACTTTTATTCAACATAAATTACCTCCATAAAATTAATAATTTCTTTTATACTTTTTCTGTTCAGCTCTGATAATCTGTAAGTGTTTTCTGACAGAGTACCAAGGTGTACCCGAATACTTGGAAAAATATTCGCTTGATGACATTTCTTCTTCATAATACTCATCACTGTCAGCCTTTTTCTCTTCCTGCATTTTCTTGCAAAGCTCTTCAGCGTTCATAGCATCTACCTCCCTTCATAATGTTTTTCTTTGACCTGAGCTTTCTCAGGAAAGTACCACTCACGGATAAGTGCCTTCTCCGCTTCAAGACTTTCCTCAAGCCCCGGTCTGTCCTTGATAATGCGTTTTGCAATGTTAATCTTTTCACGCAGTGCGCCGATTTCAGACGTAAGAAAATCCCGACGGTCAATAAGGTCTTCCTTAGCCGTCGGGTCTTTGCATCTTCTTATCTGATTGTAAATTTTGTTGCGTTGAGTTTTCAGCTCCTCCATACGGATTTCGGTTCTTGAAATAAAGTTATCAACCTCTGCAAAGTCATAAAGCTTTTCATTTATTGCAAGCTCAATCTGTTTGTTCATAAACTCAATTCTCGGTGCAGAGTATTTCATCTTCGGTGAGAACGGATGAGGATTACAGTTGTTCTTTTCAGCTATTGCTCCCACAAACAAGAGAGCAAGAAAGAAAAGCGAAATAACAGGAGCACCGAGCACAGCTCCGCCCACAATCATCTTTGTAAAATCTGAAACCGTTTTACTGAAGGTTTCAGGATGGCGGTAGCTCTCTGCTGATTCCTTGAACTCATAACCCTTGTAACAATAAATAAAGGTTTGGTTACGCAAATAATTATTTGCACGGGTATAGTTATAAAAATTTTCATCCACCTCATAAAGCCTCTGATGGTTAATCCTATCCCAAAGACTTTCGTAAGAGTATTCATCACCAAGGTTTGAAAGCTTAACTCCGTACTTGTCGGTACGGTAACCAATCTTACCGTCATCAAACCAATAACCCTTCTGACTCATAATTCTGAAAAACTGTTTTATACTTCTGCTTCTCGGAATAGCGTAATCAATATCTTCACGCATATAATCATATTTTGTTTTGATACCTTTTTGCTTTGCTTTGTAAACATTGTAGGGTATGCGTTTGCCTTTCGGATTTTCAATAACAGATAAACCGTGCTCAAGACAAATTTCATCGCTCGTCTTTCTGAACAGTCGGTACATCGCCCTGTCTTCATTCATCTTTCTTCCGTCAGTCATTGAAACAGAATTAATTACTATGTGACAGTGAACACAATTCGCATTTAGGTGAGTAGCAATAACCATCTCGTAATCCTTCGCCCACATCTTACTTGCAACTTCCATTGCAACCTGCTGTACTTCTTCGGGTGTAACCTCTCCGGGCTTGAAAGAAATATATGCGTGATAGGCAACAATGCCTCCTGTCTTTCCATACATTTCTTTTGTATCAATCATCTGCTGTGCAGCAATGTCCGGGTCACAGTTAATGCCGTCAACAAGAAGTCGCTGTTCACTTTCAAGATTTGTTTTATCCTTATCGGCGGCATAGTGAAGTGAAGAAACAAGATCTGAATATTTCGATAAGTCCGTTTTACTTTTGTTTGCGGCATAAGTTACAACCTGATGAATGTTGCCTCTTATGGGCCATATTCTTGTAACTGCCATTAAGCAAACCTCCCTTTTCCCGGTTTAAAATATTTAGCAATATCCGATTCGAGAGAACGAACCTCAGATAAAACTTCCTTGCATTCATTACGGTCAATAAAACCGATTGCATTTGCTTTAGCAGTAAGCTGATTAAGGTTTGTACCGACTCTGCGAAGCTCAATAATAAATTGTTTGTAATCAACAGGCGGAGCTTCAACAAGCTTTGTTCCTAAAATCATTGCTCTGATAATTTTGCTTCGGTCAGTTTTCATTACCTTACAAAATTTATTTAACACTTCGTTTTCTTCTTCACTGAGATAGACATGAAAATCAATTTCTCTTTTTCGTTTTGACATTAGATTTCTCCTTTCTTTGATTTTTGTGTTGGGGTGTGGTGGTAAAAACGCTCTGTTTTTACGGATTTGCGGATACAAATCCAATGCTTGTTACGGTGTGAGACATTATTCTGCGATTTTAACATTTCGCAGATAACAGCTGTCACTTTTCTTTTTGGCAAAAGTAAGATAAAGCTCTGTACCAATGGGGATTCTGTTTAAGCCGAGATAGCTCATATTATTCCAAGCACATGCCATAATTTTTCTGCCGTCTTCAAAAGTGAAATATGCGATAACATTTTGTTTTTTGCCGTAGCATGCAAAATCAAGAACAGCCTTGAAAGTGCCTTCTTCCTCGCAGAAACAGTAATCGTCAAAATTGACATTGAGTTCATAATCTGTCATAAGGTTAACCTCCTTTCATAATTAATTTGTGGGGGCAGTTATTATAAAATGTGACGCAGTATTCATATACCCGAATTCAGACTTTCAGGCATAAAAAATACACCTATCAAATTTTCATTCAATAGGTGCATTAAACTATTTTCTTTTCCGAAAAGCCGTAATCAACTCCTGCATACTTCTCATAGGCTTTGCCGATTTTTCTTATCCGTTTGAGTACCGCTGAGTGCGTTTTGTATCCGAGCCTTTCTGCAATTTCTTCAAGGGACTGTCCCTTCATCCGCAGTTCAAGAATCTGTCTGTCCTTGTCTGTCAGCGTTTCAAGAAATCTGTTCACCTCAATTTCAGAAAGCACGTGTTCTTCAAAATCCTGCGTTTCATCGTGAATTTCCCATTCCTCGCCGTCGTGACTTTCGGCGTAATCTTCCATAAAGCATTCAAGGGAAATCAACGGGTGCTTTGTACGGGTGTGATACCATTGTCGGTAGAAGTCGGTTTTCTGTCGGCTGCTGCGATAGTCGAAATCCTCAAAGCAACGGTATTTCTTTGCAATGTCAATTATCGGTTGCAGGTTGTTTTCTGCCATTACCCTTGGTACAACAACACTCAGGACGGCTGACAACTCTTCTTCACTCACATACCCGATTTCGGCATAGGGAGCATTTTGCAAGAACTCCTTTGCCGTTGGCAGATACCCGGCATCAGTAAAGCCCTTCAGCCACATAGGTATTGCATAAGACAGCCGCCAAGCCGGCTCGTACCCCGAATAGATTTCCCTCTTTTCGCCGGGCATCATAAAGGGCCATATCAGGTAGTGGTACGAATCCATTATGATTTCAAGAAACAGGTCGCTTTCCACGAATTTTATTGCTTCCCACGAAGCGAGAAGCAGCTTCGGATTTCTCGGAATCACCTGACATTCCGTGCCGCAAAGGTCAATTATGGATTTCGGCAGGATATAAAAGGCAGGGATAAATTCCGCATTGCGAAAGCGTGTTATGCTTCCGTCTTTGCGTTTTAACATTATCGGCATTCTCTGACCTCCTTTCTGAATTTTTATCCCTCTATATATAAAACGACACAGCAAGGCACAAATTGTTCCTGAAATCAGAAAAAACTTCAAAAATTATTACAGCTACCTCAGGATTTCTCCTTTGGTAGCTGAGTTTTATTATCTTCTCGGTCTGTTGACCATTGTGGTTTTGACTGTGAAAACATTGTTCTTACATGAGAACTCTGCCGTACCGTCGTACCTTGCAACGGTCTTTTTTATTTGCTTCACGCCGTGACCGTGCATAAGCTTGTCTTTCTTAATTGTGTGAAGACTTTCTGTGTCAACCTCGTGGTCGACAGCGTTCTGCACATTGATTGACACAATTCCGTCAAGGGACAGAATTCTCACTTCAATGGGAATCCTCTTTTCTTTTTCAAGGCGGTCGGTGGCTTCAATGGCATTGTCAACAATATTGCCCAGAAGTATACCCATATCAACCTCATTAACAAGCAGCTCGTCAGTCAGCTTTATAATGGGTCTGACTAAAATACCTTTTGGTTTGTTTTCACGCAGCTTGTTTTGCAAAAGAGCATCTATAATCGGATGATTTGTGTTGACAATATCACTGCCTGACTCATCAAGAATATTAAGGCTCCGTTTCATTTCTGTCAGAGCTTTTTCGTGTTCGCCGGCGTTCATAAGACCAATGAGAGCGAGCATATTGTTTTTGGTATCGTGGCGGAAGGCTCTTGTTTCGTTCAGGTGCTCCTGCAAGGAGTCAAGATAGAGCTTTTGAGACTTATATTCTCTTTCATAAAGCATCAGGTCTGTTTTGTTTTCCGTGTAGTCATTCATACGGTCAATAAAGAAGAAAATTGAAAGGTTGGCAAAAATCAGAACCACAGAAGAAACAAGGGCGAGTATCTGATGATATGTGTCATCTATGATGAAGCAGTTTTTTAACAATAATGCAAGCAGAAGAATTGTAGCTATTGGTAAAGGAATAAGAAAAACCATTCCTTTAGTATCAATAATATAGTTTTTCTTGAAAAACAGTTTTATAAGTCTGACAACAAAGAACGAAAGAAGCTTTGAGGTGAAATTGCAGATTGTGTAGATATAAATATTTTCTTGGGCATATGTCAAGTCAATTTCTAAAAACGTTAAAAGCATACCGACAAAAAATTCCGGTATTGCCATAATGATATATAAAACAACAGAGTGCAGAATTTTCATGTACCATTTGCTTTTGTAAAGCCAATTAAGTATAAAAAAAGCCGCTAACATAAATAAAAAGATGGCAGTTGATTGTCTGAACACAAAATTTGAGCCGATATAAATAATCCCAAAGCAAAGTGTTCCTACGCCAAACTGCAAAATTTTAGGGTAATTTATTTTTTTATTTACAGTGGAAAGGTACTGAAAAATAACAAGCAGAGCAAACAAATCACCAACAAAATTTATTATATATTGTCCCATTTCACCACTTCCATTTCTGCAAAAAGCTGTCATAGGTGATAAGTGCTTCATTGCGTTTTCTGATGCTCATCTGCACATTTTCACCGTTTACAAGAAGAATGCTGTCTGAATTAAAGCGGCGGATATGCTGCATATTCACAATGTAACCGTGATGAATACGCATAAATCCGTGTGGCTCAAGAAATGTAAAAATATCCTTCAGATTTCCCACCACTTCAAAAGGCTCTTCGACGGTGTGTATAATCAGATGCCCTCTGTAAGACTCAACATAAAGAATATCCTGAATGGAAACATTTGCTCTTTCGTGTTGCCATTTCAAAGGCAAAAAGCAATTAGCCGAGTTGTATTTATGAACAGCTCTGCGAAAAGCCTCGTTAAAGTCATCCTTATCAATGGGCTTCACAATAAAGTGCAGGGCTTCACAGCGAAAAGTGTCAAAGACACATTCTCTGTGAGAGGACACAAAGATGATTATTATATCAGGCATTATTTCTCTGCATCTTTTTGCAATATCAATACCGTTGGACTGAGCCATTTCAATATCAAGGAAAATTATATCAGCCTTTTCGCCTTTTTCCATATATTCTAAAAACTCAATGCCGTCAGCAAAATATAAAGGCTCATTAGCCTGCATCCGTTCTTCACTGACGAAAAAGGATGCGATTAGCTCTTTAACCTGATTATAGATAAAAATATCATCGTCAATTACGGCGGTTTTCATTTTATCATCTCCTTTTTACTCCCTCCGTCACACTGCGTGTGCCACTAACTCTTGCGGTTCCCAAAATCGCTTTTCTGCTTGGTGCGCCGAGCGATTTTGACCGCTGCGCCACCCTCACCTTGCTTAACCGTCCACCGGACGCGCTTCGGTGACGATGCCTCAAGGAGGGAGGCAAGTCTCGGCTCCCTCTTCGAGGGAGCTGTCAGGTTTGCTGACTGAGGGAGTCCCATTCATATTATATCACACCAAATCACAGCATTTCAACCAAGGTAAAACAACACTTATCAATCCTAACTCAACACTTATTGAAAAACAAACACAAGGCGTTTTTATTGTGTTAATATTCGGGTAAAGTTTGATTTTTGCAAAGGAGATGATAGCGGCTGGATAACAATTCAATACTCCCTCCGTCTGCGGCGAAAGGTCGCAATTATCTCCCTCACGGAGAGAGCAAAAACAAATGAGGGAGTAACAATTTATTTCAAGAAAGGAAAACGAAAATATGAAAACAAAGAAATTATTATCCATTTTATTGGCACTTATGATGATGTTATCAGTTGTGCCTATGTATGCAAGTGCGGCTGACCCGATTGCATTGACTGAAGCAAATGTAACAGTTTGGCCGACAGCAAGCGGCGAAATTTATTTCGGACAGAAAATCAGTGACGGCATTACACTTTCAGGTGGTGAAGTTCAGTATGATGGTGTTGTAGTTCCCGGTCTTTTTGAATTTACTGATGCAAGTTTTGTACCTACTTCTTCTGGCTCACAACTTGGAAGCATTACTTTTATTCCAGAGGATTCTTCGGCGTATCAAGGTTTTGTTGTTGAAACTGCTTGGGATGTCGTTTACCAAGTAAAGAAAACCACTCCCGTATTAGTTGATGAAAACAACCCTCCTGTAGCTACTCGAGTTGAAGAAGGTGCTAAACTTTCTACTTCAACTATCTCTGGCGGTTTAATGAAGAACCCATACAATGAGTCCGAACCCAAAGTAGCTGCTGGAGAATGGGAATGGGCAAACAGAAGAACCGTTGTTACAGAAAGCGGCTACTATGAAGCTGAATTCTATGTAAAAGGTTATGAAGGTGTCACGATGATGGTTTATGTTGGAATCAATGGTGACATTATTGAAACTTCTGTTTCGGAAATCCCTTCAATTCCTGAGCTGACCTATGATGGTATAACCACTTGGAATGATATTGCTCTTTCCGGTGGTATAGCGGTTGAAAAAGATTCAACTAATGTTGTTGAAGGTGTTTTTTCAATTAGTGATGCTTGGAAAATTAAAGTTATTGAAACTGGTTCTTACGAAATTGATGCTACATTTATTCCCAACGATACAGAAGCATACACAAAAGTTGATTGTAAAATTCCCGTAACCGTAAACAAGGCTCCCATCAGATTTGTTGATGAAAACGGTGAAGATATTGTCCCCGAAATTACCGTTCCTTATGGAACAAAGTACAACGATATTGCAAGACTTCTTAATCCTTATATCAAGGGTCCTGAACATGTATACTTCGTTATGGGCGACCTTGAATCTCAGCTTTGTGAAAACGGCACATACACTGTTACAGCAACTGCTCCCAGTGACGGTGCACATTATGAAGATACAGAGCTTACTTTCAAAATTGTTGTTGAACCTAAAGTAATCAATCCTAAATTTTATAGCACCACAGGCGGTTCGTATATTCAGGACAACTTTGGTATATATAGACCTGAAGGTACATTTGATATTTATGTTGATGATGAGCTTGTTCACAGCGGAATTAAATATCTTGAAGATAAATTTGAACTGACCTTCCCGGAAAATGTAACAGCAACATATACAATAAAAGCAGTTTACAATCCCGTTGAAAATGATAACTATTCAATTGATGATGTTATTTATCAGAAAAATGTAATTGCAAAGCACGGTCTTACACTCAAAAACGGCATTGCTAATTACAAGTTAGGTGACGATACTGTAGCAAAATCAATCACAAATGAAACCATCAGCATCACAGAGGGTGCAGTTGTAGCTCTTGAAGCTGTTTCAGAAGACTTTGCTGAATGGATTATTACCGATGCAAAGGGCAACGCACTTGACCTTGATATAAAGACTGTTGTAACAAATGTTGACGAAAACGGCGGTATCACTTGGGAAACAGTTGACGGTGACCTTAGCTGTGAAAACATTATTTTCACAATGCCCACCGAGGATGTCATCATCACACCGAGAACAACAAAAGACATTGCCGCAGAAAACTGTGACCACATCTGCCACAGCGACAATCCTCTTTTCCAGATGCTTTGGAAGGTTCTCACATTCATTTTCAGACTTTTTGATGTTCAGCAGTATTGCGATTGCGGCAACCTGCACTATGATGCACCCCTTTTCGGTTAATGAATAATAACGAATTTAAGTTAAGTTCATTTTCATAATTGCACACCACGGCGGCAGTCGTGTCGGAAACACACTGCCACCCGTGCAAAACAAAGCAGATAGAACCAATCCAACATACAGTTCTATTCTCCTTAGTGAAACTGGGGTGACAGAACCCGAACAGCATATGCCAAAGAATGTCTGCGTTCACGCACCTTTGTGCATTTTTTGTCTTGAAATACGACAGTATTCCTGCAACAAAGAAATACCCAAAATGCACGCAAACGCAGACATTTTTGGTTCTGTGAAGTTTTCGGCGAGAATATTTTTTCTGTATCAAGGCAGAGAATCTTAAAAAGGCTAACGCCTTTTAAGATTTGATAACAAAGATACAGGGAAAATAGACCGCCGAAAACCATATGATGCTCGAGCTCTGTCACCCCTGATCCCCGGACACTGACCGTTCGGGGATTTGGTGTATAATGAAGAAATACGGAGGTTGAAATGACAAGCACAAAGGAAACAATAAAATGCCCGATATGTCAAAAACGCATCTTTGACATCGTAAAACACCCTGCAGATGAAGCCGTTATTGAAATCAAATGCCCCCACTGCAGACAAGTGGTAACCATAAGCCTGAAAAAGTAAACACAGGGATATGCGGAAAAGCCGTATATCCCTGATTTTTTCAGTTATAGATAAGCTCAGCACAGACAACCTCTCTTGCTCTTTGCTCAATATTCCCCATACGGCACACCCACTCAAGCTGATTATCTTCTTTCAGCTGCTCTGTGACACCCTCAGCCTCTTTCATCTGGTCTACAAGAGTATCAAACATATCTCGTGCCTGAGCTTCAACCTCAGCACAGTGCTGATACAGTTTGCCCTGAATAAGCAGGGAGTTAAAAAGCACCTTCTTATGCTTTTCAAGATAGGTCTTGTGCATCATTCCCCATTTGCCGAGAGTAACATTTGCTTCTTCGGGCGAGAGAATGAGGTTAGGGATTAAATAGTCGCCAACTTGACGGTAACTGATAGAATTTTTGTTTGACATAAAAATAGCCTCCTTTAATTTTGTAGCTTAATTGTACAAATTAAAGGAGGCCTTGTCGAATGTGCGGAATTATAAAATGATGTGAATTGGTCGAAAAACAAGCATTTTTGTCGAAAATCAATGCATTTTTGCATAGCGAATTGAAATACATAACTCTTAAAAATATAATATATAAAATTTGCTTTTTGCTCCAACGGAACATACCTTTATGTCCTTTTTTTTAATTTTATTATAGGAAGATGTGATGTGTTGATTATAAATTCTGTTTTTTTGACAACAACAAATACAAATGATCCTATTTCGTTGTCTAGTATATTAAATTGGTTTATTCAAAACAAAGAATCCATTGAACAAATATTTAGTATAATTGCAAGTCTTTTTGCTATTATTGGTGGTATAGTGGCAGCGATGTCATGGATAAGAAAAAATAAAGAAAAGAAAAAAATAATTGTTAAAACTAATAGTATTCCAATAACATTCCACGGTGTTGGTGAACGCCAAAATTTTATCGAAAGAGAATATATGGACAGCATTATGGAATCTATAGAAAAATACAACATTATAGCATTAGTTGGTCCTTCAGGTTGCGGAAAATCTTTTTCTGCTGTTGAAACTGCATATCGGATTTCTGAAATGCCAAACCCGCCAATTCACACTATACGTATATCACTTGGTAATAATTCTGATATTTCTGTATTTATTCATCGAATTTTAACTGAACTAGGATATGGGCAAAAAATAGGGTTGCAAGAAGAGCAAAAGATTGAAGAATGTCTGCGAATTCTGTCTTTTGAAAAAATATTTATTATTATAGATAATTTTGAAAAGCGATCTGATGAGTCAAAAGATTATTTCAAAAATTTTATTGAAAATATTCCTTCGTCCTGTACAATAATGTTAACAACTACAATTGACGATTTAGACGATATTTATAATTGTAAAAGGATTAGAATAAGCAATTTTGATGAAAAAGGTTTTAATGAACTTGTTCTAAGTTTTTCCAGGAGATATGATCCTGCACCGATAACAGAGTCTGATACAAAAATTATTTCACGACTTTATAATTGCACAGGGGGATCAGCCAAAGCTACTAGTTTATTAATCGGATTGATGCGTTATATGAGTCCAAATGATGTAATTTCACATATTGAAAAAGCACAAAAAAAATACTCGTTTGATAAAAACAATGACATTCTTATTCAAAACTTTGATTGTCAACATTCTGCTGTTTGGGAAATTCTGAGTGAAACGGCAAAAAAACTTTTGTTAACGATGTCGTTATATTGTAATGCTGTAACAGAGGAAATAATTTGTGCTTCTATCGACTGTGATCGTGAAACAACACGGGCTGCCATTGAAGAATTGATAAACGCTTTCTTGCTTGAAATTCGGAATTATAATACTGAATATAGATATGAACTTCATCAATCAACATTTTTATTTGCACTGAATCGTCGTGAAGAATTAGACACTTGTGCTACTATGATGAGATTATCGGAATATTATATTAATCTTATGGAATTGCATCCTGAAGATGCTTCTGCCATTGAATCTGATATTGAAAACATTATATTTTGTGCAGAATGGTGTTCGAGTAATGATCAATTTAAAATTATAAATGATTTAGTTAGTAGTGCATACGATATGTTTTTTTCATTGGGTTTTTTCAAAGAAAGAATACATTTGTCTGAAATAGCAAAAAAAGCGGCGCAAAAAAATGGTGATTATAGCATGGCAGCAAAATTTATAACAATGTCTGCTTCAACACATACAATTTTAGGGGAATATAGTGCTGCAACTACCGAATTAACCCAAGGTTCTAATCTAGCTGAAATTTCGAAAGATCCGTTGAGAATAATATATATGAAACGTTGTTTAGCTTTTAATAACTATAGACAAGGTGATGTTGAAGCAGCAAAAGAAATCTTATTAGGATTAAACGAAAGTTTGGAGTTGGAAATATCTAAAGAAACCGATTCGAAAAGACTAAGTGAATTTCAACATGCTTCAATTGATATTTTAGCGTTGCTTGGGGCAGTACAGTTTTACAATGAAGATTATCCAAATTGCAAGAACACGTTTTCTTCAATGCTAAAAAAATGTGTTGATTATTCTTGGCAACGAGCAGAGTGTTATCCAAAGAGAGATCTGGCAGAAATTGCTATGGTTTTTGAAGCGGATTACAATAATGCATATAGACTCTTAAACGAAGCATTAATCATAGCGGAAAAATACCGAGATTATCGACAAAAAGCAAGAATACAAATATCCTTAATAAAATATCTATTAAAAAAAGGGGAATTAATAGAAGCGGAAAGTTTATATAACGAAGCATACGTATCATTAAAAAGTCTATGCTTAAACAATGAACTTTCGGAGTTAATTGCCGTTTATGGAACACCTAAAGAAAGAAAAAAAAGAAAAAAGAAATCCGTTAAAAGCTATTATGGCTCAAAAACTATTGGTGGAGATTAAAATTACACTAATTAATAATATACACTAAGGGAGATTACATGATGTTGTACTTAAGCAAATCAAATGCAAATGACGGAACTCGGTTATCATATATTTTAACTAGAGCTTCTAATGCTACGCAAAACGAAAAAATTGTAATTATGTTGCATGGTGGGCCAGATGGTTGCAAAGATGGCCCGAACGGTATTTTTATAAAACTATCTGAATCACTTTGCAAGGAAGGAATAGATAGTATAAGGTTTGATTTCACGGGAGAAGGAGAAAGTGACGGAGATTATGTTAACACAACCATTAACAGTCAAAAAGATGACTTTTATATGATTTACGACGAAGTAAAACGTTTAGGGTATAAAAAAATAGGAATTGTTGGTGAAAGTTTTGGTGCAACCTGTGCCTTGGGGGTATACGATAATAGTTTTTCGGCTGTCGTATTATTGTGGCCAGCGATATATCTTTTAGATAATTGTTTTGCACCTTATTATCAAGACCCTTATAAAACACAATTAAAAACCTTGGGACATATTATAGTAGGAAAAAAAAGAGTTGGAGATAAATTCCTAAAAGAATTAATAGAAATAGACAATTTAGAAAAAAATGTTAGACAAATACAAGCTCCAACATTACTAATTCATGGAGATACAGATGAAGAAGTACCCTATACTCAAAGTATTCGAGCTGAAAAATTATTAAAACATCCTAAAAGATTAGTAATAGTAAGAAACGGTATGCATGGGTTAAAGCGTTCTCACGAGCAAGAATTAGTAATTAGGGAAACAATAAAGTGGTTAACAACTTATATGTAAAAAATATATTATATGATTATGAAAACTAAAGTTTTACTTATATCTGCCGATAAATATCAGCACTTGTCCGATATTTCAGTAGCTAAACATACAATTTCATATTTAAAAAACACTTTCGAGACATTTCTAAAATGTGAAGTTCATGAGTTGAAGGGAAACAGTCTTTCAAGTAAGAACTCTTTACTTCAATCAATTAATAAATGTACAGCCAATATGGATTCGAGCGATGCACTAATTGTCTATTATTGTGGAAGAGCACAAAAACTAATTCGAAATGATATCGAAGAAATATATATTGCAACGAATAATTTTCTTCCTGGAAGAACTAGAGGTTCTATAAAACTCCAAGAATTTGTGGATGCAATTATTAACAAGACCAATTCATTGATTATTCTTGATAGCCCTATTACAATATCTAATAAAAACACTTTTAGTTCTATTGAAAAAATGCAAAATCAATTTTCAATATTATCTTCAGGAACTGATCTATCTTCGTTTGCAAGCAATGGTGTATTGA
The DNA here is from genome assembly GCA_045589015.1 of Acutalibacteraceae bacterium. Lineage (GTDB taxonomy): Bacteria > Bacillota > Clostridia > Oscillospirales > Acutalibacteraceae > RUG806. The sequence goes on along the minus strand of JAZNFG010000061.1, from coordinate 53,327 downwards.
GTCCTTTTTCTCTAATTGTCGATCGTATTTTTAGACATTCTTTTGATACAAACACTCCAATTATTATAGAGAATATTCTTGAATATCTCTCAAAAAATCACTTGTTGCTAAACAATAATATTAATTATTCTTATAATATATGTTCTGTTGAAAATTTTGTGTTTTTTTTATCTACCAACCCTGATTATTTTTCAAAATTATGCAATCATAAAATAGATTATAGTTATATATCTGATAATATTTATAGTATGAGTAGTGGTTCTAGATTAGATGGGATTAATGAATTGGAAGCTATAATCTATGATAATAATATAGATCCGATATTAAAGGATATAGCTAAAAATCGATTAGAATACTTGTCATCTAATGAAGAAGAACAGGCAGTAATAGATTATTTGTTTAATATAAGGGTAAATTCTAAATCGTCACCCCAAAAAAACTTTGATCTAAAACCTTTTTTAGGCGAGTGTAGGGCTCCAAATCTGCCTAAATTGGTACATATACCTAGCGGAAAGTTTTATATGGGTTCTGATTTAAATATTATTGATAAGGCGTCACATCCCAAACATATGGTATATACTAAGGAATATGATATTTCCATCTACTTGATTACAGTTTTAGATTATGCAATATTTGTACAAGATACCGATTATGATGCACCTTCAAATTGGATAGACAACAATTGGTTACAGCTGCACAAAAATCATCCAGTAACATATATAAATTACTACGATGCTTGTAATTATTGTTCTTGGTTAACAAAAAAGCTTCAAGGCGCTTCTGTAATAAATGATGACCAATACTTTAGATTGCCAACCGAAGCAGAATGGGAAAAGGCTGCACGAGGACTTGACGAAAGATTATATCCTTGGGGAGATGTTTTTTCGTCTAAACTTTGCAATGTAAAATCATCAGCCATTCTAACTACTACTCCAGTTGGAAGCTATTCGCCACAAGGTGATAGTCCATTTGGATGCTGTGATATGATTGGAAATGTAAGAGAATGGACAAGCAGTCTTTGGGGGACTGCAGCAAATGTTCCTCATTTCAAATATCCGTATGACAATAATGATGGTAGAGAAGCTCATAATGCCCCTAAATCTTTTCGAAGAATTGTTCGTGGTGGAGGCTTTTATTATGATGATGAATGTTCAAACTGCGTAACTAGAAATAGAAATCATCCTGAAAACATGCATTCAGGTGGAGGTTTTAGAATTGTATTGGTAAACAGGCAATAGATATGTAAAACACATAGTTTTTGATGATAATATTTATTTGTACAAAAATATAATTAATATAAAAAGTTTCTTGCAGTTTATAAAAAATGCAAGAAACTTTTTTATGCAAATCTTATATCATCCTAAAATGCCTCAACGCATCCATTATGGCATCTGCTTTTTCCTCGGGACACTGTGGTACTCGGCTTTTGCCTTCGCCTTTGTTATAATTTTCTCTTTCAATAATACCGCACTTAGCCTTAACCTGTGATATATAAAGAGTTGACACTTTTAGACCATGCTTCTCAAGCACATAATCCTTGATTTCCTGATATGTAGCCTTTGTTTCAGCCGCAGTAATATCAAGTTCTGAAAGGTCAAGCTTTATGTCGATATGTGTGTCCGGTCTGCGTTGGGACAAAAGAACAACCGTCTCGACATGCTGGGTGTGCGGAAACATATCAACAGGCTGAATTTTTTTTATATTGTAACCGTTTTTTGAAAAGTATACAAGGTCACGTGCAAGAGTTTCCGGATTACAAGAAATATAAACGACCTTCTCAGGTGCAAGCTCGCAAACACTTTTCATAAATGCCACAGTACTTCCCGCACGGGGCGGATCCATCAAAACAACGTCAACGGAAATATTCTCTTTTGCAGCATCTGACAAAAACTGAGTAGCATCGGCACAAAAGAATCTGATATTTTTCAAACCATTTAACGAAGCATTTACCCTCGCATCCTTTACGGCATCCTTATTAAGCTCAACACTGATTACCTCTTTTGCGTAGCGAGATGCAATAATACCGATAGTTCCGACTCCGGAATAGGCATCAATTACAACATCGTTCTTGTCAATCTCAGCAAATTCAAGAGCCTTACTATAAAGAATCTCAGTTCCTTTATAGTTTATTTGGTAAAATGCTTTCGGCGAAATACGGAATTTGAAGCCTAATAAATCATCAATTATATATCCGTCACCGTATAACACAAATTGTTTTTCTCCGAGAACAAGGCTTGTGAAATTATTATTCACATTCTGAATAATCGTTGTAATATCAGGGTGTCTTTCAAGAAGTGCTTTGCAAAAGCTGTTTTTCGACTTGAACTCCGTAGTTCCGGTAACAAGAACTACCATAATTTCTCCCGTTCCGAAAGCCCTTTTAACAAGCACGTGCCTTAGAAAGCCTTTTCCTGTACGTTCATTATAAACTGTCAAGTGAAAAGATTTTATCAGCTCACGGACGGTAACAATAATTTCATCTGCCTTTTTATCCTCAATAAGACAAGAATCTACCTTAACAATATTATGTGTACTGGACTGATAGACACCTGAAACTATCATACCGCTTTTTGTTTGTCCGAAAGCAGCCTGAACCTTATTTCTGTAGTGCCACGGCTCTTGCATACCGATTATTTCTTCAACTCTGCAGAATTTTCCGAGAAGCTTTATAACTTTACTTTGCTTAAAACTCAACTGCTTGGCATACGGCATATTTGTCAGCTGACAGCCTCCGCATTTTTTTGCAACAGAACAAGGAAAAATATATTCTTTCATAAAATTACTCCAATAAAAATTGCGGTGAACAAATCACCGCAATAATTATAGTATGTCTAAGCTATATTGTCAAATACGTAATTATTCGCCCTTCATCTCAAGCAGCTTTGCAGTGCCGTCGAAAACTGCCTGGCTGACCTTGATAGAATCAGTAATTGCAGCCTCGATATCATCCTCTGTAGCACCGAGCTCAACGCTGTACTTTCTGTCGATGAAAAGATTAATATCCATAATATCAGCAAGTCCGTCAACGTCGATACCGCTTTCAATACCCTTAGCAGCATATTCCTTCTTAACACCGCCAAGCCCCATTCTCATCATCCAAGGAGGAATAGAAATTATTTTGCGGTTATTGCCCATACCTCTTGCAGCATAAACAATTTTAAGGAACTTCTTCCAATCCATATTATACATACTGATAGGCCAGGCTTTTGCACCCTTTGACTTTTCGGCTGCACCGACAATAACCTCACCCACCTGGCGGACTGTAAGCATAGCGGTGCCGCCTGCGGGATACATAGTACAGGGAAGCTTATCCATCATCTTGATCTGTTCAATAAGAATAACCCAAACAGGCTTTCTTCCGGGCTGAGTACCGAAAATATAAGGAAGCTCAAGAACAGCAACGTCAAAGCTTTCATCAGCAAAAGAGAAAGCAACCTCCTCCTGATCTATTCTGCTTCTGATATAAGGATGCTTTTCGGTAAGCTTCATTTCGGGATACTGCTTTGCAGCATAAGAGAAATAAGAACCGAGAATAACAGCATTCTTCATTCCGATTTCCTTACAAAGAGGAAGGATTCTCTTGAGAGGAGCAATATTATACTTATAATAAGCGTCGTATACGGGTGCGGGGAACTCTACGCGTTCATCAATACCTGCGGCAAAAACAAAGCAATCATAGCCTTCCATCATAGCCTTGATTTCATCATCGGATTTTTCGTAAATATTACAGAACTCAAGCTCCATCTCCTCGGGGATAGGAGCACCCGCAGGAAGAGGGGGTAACGCAACGCTTTTTACACTGTGTCCTCTTTCGATAAAGATTCTTGCAGCTTCACAGCCTAAAAGTCCTGTGCCGCCAATCATAAAAACTTTCATAATATACAACCTTTCTCATTAATTTCGACTATATTTTATAACAAACCGTAAAATTAAACAATAACAATTTTTGAATAAAATGTAAAAAAACTCATTCAATGTACTGTAAATTATTCTCATGCTCGCTTGCAGTCGATGCAAGATATATTTTACCATCCTTATCGTGCAGGAAATAATAGTAATCTGTTGACTCGGGATGAAGAGCCGAATAAATAGCATCTGCACCGGGACAGCAGATTGCACCTACGGGCAAGCCTGTCTTTTGATAGGTATCATAAACCTTCAGCAAATCAGTATAAGTTCCCTCTGAAATAAGCTTATCCTTATATTTTTCAATATACTGAGCAGTCGAGTCACAGTTTATGAACGGGAAGGATGATGAATTGAGTCGATTGTAAATTACCGATGCAATTACACGCATCTGCTCGGCATCAAAGGCTTCCTTTTCAATGATTGAAGCAACAGTTATGATTTCATCCATCGTGTAACCCAATTCCTTTGCCCGAGCTTCATAAGTGCTGCTCCATTTATCCTCAAAATTGTTAAGGAATCTTTCAATAACACTTGTCGGTGACTCACCGATGTAAAACTCATAGGTGTCGGGATAAAGATAACCTTCAAGGGCACGGAAACGCAGTTCCTTTTCGGTAATGCCCGAAAGAAAATCATACTGACTGAAAATCTCATCGCCGACCATTACCTTGTAAAGGGATTCAGCAGAGCAAACACCGCTGTCATCAAGCTTCTCAACAATCTGTTCAACAGTAAAGCCCTCAGGGAAAGTAACCTTAACTGTATTGCTGACAACACCGTTAGATCTTATTTCAAGAAGCATTCCCTCAACACCCATACCGGAATTAAGGAAGTATGTACCTGCAGGATACATAAGAACCTTTTTATTACCTGAGGCATCCGTTCTTTCATCAAGTCCGGTTATTTTTGCGAATAGCTTGCAAAATAACGGATTGTTTATAAGATCCTTTTTTCCGAGCTCGTCAATTACTTCATAAACGGTCATATCCTTGTCGAGAACAACACGAAAATCAGTAGTTGAAACATCAATAGCGAGAATATCGTTTATGCATCCCATAATGGGGATACGAATCAAAAACGCGGAAATAAATACTATTACGACGATAATTACTGCAAGCACGGCACTCTGTGCCCCGTTTGATTTTTTGCGTCTTTTTTTATTCGTGCGAGCCTGTGTACTCCCCGATTTTGTTCGGTTAGCACCGGAAGAGGTTCTGCTGCTGTTTACGGCAGTACCTCTGTTGTTTGCAGATGTGCTGCGCGTTGAAGCAGTTTTTGATTTATTATTGGGAGAGGTTTTTGAATAAGCAGAATAATATACCTCGCCCTTATTTCTGACATCATCATTAGTCTTGCTGTTTTCTGAAGCATAATAGCTGCTGAACAACTCATCATAAGAATCAGAAATATTACCGTTTTTATTGTCGTTCATTTTTATACTCCTTGATTTTTATGTAAAGGAAAAATATTGAATTTGCTTCAATATACCGTCTGCCGTGTTTTTATCCGTTATATACTCAATAACAGCATGAGCAAAATGAAAAACACATCCTGCTCCCCTTGCGGTGATTATATTGGAATCAGCACAAACGGGACCTTCATTCACTACAGCACCGATAAGCTCATCTTCAAAGCCGGGAAAGCATACTGCATTCTTTTCACGAAGATAACCCCTTCTGCCGAGAACAATCGGAGCCGCACAAATAGCAGCAACGAGAAGGTTATTTTCGATACAATAATCAACAGCCTCTCTTACCATAGCAGAGGAATAAAGATTCTCCGTTCCGGGCATACCTCCCGGAAGAATAATACCCTCGCAATCCTCGGAATTAAATTCAGAAGCATCACCCGAAACAGTTATGCCGTGAGTACCGCTAACCGCTTCCTCTCCGTTCAAAGAAACTGTTTTCACCTTAATGTCCGCGCGTCTCAACAAGTCAAGCGTAACCAAGGCTTCCGTTTCTTCAAATTCGTCTGCCAAAAACATATAAAACATAAGATTCCTCCTGCGGAGAAAATAATTTGTTATATTATAGCAAATAATAATACAATTTACAATACCTATAAAAAAACAAAAAGTTTAATTTTACTAAAAAATGCCTCCCATTTTACAATAAAGAGACATTTTATTCCAGATTTATTCAAACAATATTTTTTTCCGTAAGCTCATTTTTTATCTGGTCAAGAATCTTTTTTTCAATCCTTGATATGTAGCTTTGTGAAATTCCCAATTTTTCCGCAACCTCTTTTTGCGTATAATCCTTATCGGTCTTCAGCCCGTATCTAAGATATATTATCTGCTTCTCCCTTTCCGGTAATCTCTCGACGCAGTCCATTAGCAATCTTATAAGCTCGTCGTGCTCATAGGTATCATTGATATCATTATCCTCGTCTGAAAGGATATCTCCGAGCAACAATTCATTTCCGTCCCAGTCAACGTTCAAGGGTTCATCAAGAGAAAGCTCTGTTTTTGAATGAGAAATTTTCCTCAGATACATAAGAACTTCATTTTCAATACATCTGCTGGCGTAGGTTGCCAATTTAATGTTTTTATCCGGACAAAAAGTTCTCACGGCCTTAATCAACCCCATCGTACCGATAGATATAAGGTCATCAAGTGCAACACCCGTGAGCTCAAACTTTTTCGCTATATAAACCACAAGTCGCAAATTATGGACAATAAGCTTATTTTTTGCTTCCGTATCTCCTGACGTTATTGCATTAAAATAATATTCCTCTTCCTCCTTAGTTAACGGCGGCGGCAATGAATCCGCGTTATTAAGATACAGAAGGTTATCCTTTTTTTGCTCGGAAATTTTTACGTTAAACAGTTTTTTTATTAGCTTTACAGTAATTCTAAACGATACCAATCAAATCACCTTTCAATACGCTCTCGTTAATTAAAGCAGAAAATCTTTTATCATCAAATGAGTTATATGTAAAAGCAAGTGTTGGATTATGAACGGTAATTTCACCTGAATCATATTCAATAACTGCGCGTTCAACCGTCACGGCGGGAATTAAATCGGATTTACCCAATGCATTTACAGGCAAAAGCCTGACCCCGTCGGGCAAGGCATCAAAATTTTTCAGCAACAGCAGTTTACTTATTCCCGAATATACTTCATTTTCCAAAACGCCGCCTGCAGATTCAAGATTTATAATTATTACTGCATTACCTGTAAAGGGATCTTTAACCGTGTTGCCTGAATCATATAAAGCCTTAACAATTGTACTTTTATCATTATTCTGAAGACAGAGCTCATAGATAAAATCTGAATTTTTCTTTGACAACAGAGTTTTTCTTAAAATTTTGAGAAGAATAAAACAAATTGATATAAAAATTATTATTCCGAACGGTCCGGTATTAAAATATATACACCCGTTTTTTATAATTATCCTGTTTTTTAACACAGTAAAAGCCGCGGAATACATAATACCCGAAAAAACAAAGGAAACAAGAAGAAAAGTAACTACTGTTTTAAGCAATTTTCTGTGTGAAACTACTCTGAAGGATATCAGAACAATTGAAAGCAACATTATAACTCTGATAATTATTGCAACAAACGTTCTCATATCAGGTGCAAAAATAATGAATGAATATGCACCGCCTACTACGGCACCTATAATCATTCTTCTGTAATCCCCTTCGTTTTTTATAAAATCGGCAGTCAGATTCAAAAGCATAAAGGTTACGATTGCATTAAAAATAAACAGTATGTCGGCATAAACTACAACCTGCATCAGATCACTCCGTTCGACTGCTATGATTATACAACTTTGAAAAAAAAATCTTTGTCGAGAATTGCATAAAAAATTCAGCCGGTTGAAATAATTTTCAACCGACCGAAAACATTATCCGATTATATCAAATCAAGCCGTTAACCTACATTCAAGACAAACCCAACCGTTTTCAGCCCTGCGGTTAATAATCTCAAAACCGTTTTCGGCAAGACAACACAAAACCTCGTCTTCTCTGATATCTATAATACCGGACACAATATAAACAGCATCATCTGCAAGAAACTGCTTAACATCGGGAGTAAGCATAATAATTGCATCTGCAACAATATTAGCCGTAACAACATTATACGTACCGTCTACCCTGTCCGTCAGATTTCCGACGATCATATTATACCGCGGATACTCAAAACCGTTTAATCTGCCGTTTTCAATAGCGACCTTAACGGCAAGCTTATCAATATCAACACCTATAGCGGATTGGGCGCCGAGAAGCATTCCCGCAACGCTGAGAATACCGCTGCCGCAACCGACATCAAGCATCTTTGTATCAGCAGTAACATAATTTTCAAGTGCTTCAAGACAAAGTCGTGTTGTTTCGTGCGTTCCCGTTCCGAATGCAATACCCGGTTCAAGATTCAGAACAACTCTGCCGTCAGCATTGTAATCATCAATCCAAACAGGTCTTATAAGTATTCTGTTTCCGACGTTAATTGGCTTAAAATACTGTTTCCAGTTGTTTTCCCAGTCTTCACGGGCACAGTCAGCAAGCTCAATCGTATATTCTATACCTTCACCGCTAAGTCTGTCGCTGATAAACGAAACAGCCTCCTGAGGGTTTTCTTCGGGTGAAATATAAATATGAACAATTCCGACGCTTCTGTCTTTAGCGAGCAATTCCTCGTCAATAAGGTCAATTTTTGCTATCTCCATAGCTTCCGCTTCAAGATTACTGTAGTCTTCTATATAAATGCCGTAAGGAACGGTCATTGAAGCAATTGCACCTGCTTCATCTACTCTTTCTACGGGTACGATAATTTTAATTTCAGTCCAGTTTTCCATAGCTACTCCAAATTAATATTTATTATGCACGTCCTCAGCAAAGCAAAGGACATCGCTGAATTCAAGAACCGTGCCGTCATCAAGCACAGCCTTACCAGACATTCTTCCGAACACCTGATGCTGATCGGTCACTATGAATTTTACATCTATTTTAGCCGCCCTGTCAAGAACGGGAATAAAATCAGCCTCAAATCTACCGTCAGAAGACGTAAATGTCCACGGCTTCATATATTGCTTATTACCCTTCTCATCAACGGGGATATTAAATACAATATCATCAAATTTATGTCCCACACCGTCATAAAAAATAATATTTTCACTCGCCGCAGACGTATCGCCGAAGCCGTAACCGAGATTGAAACCAAATGGTTTGCCGTTTATAACGGCATTTCCCGAGCTCCAAAACCAGGTATTGTCATAAGTCCATACACCTCTGCCCCAATCAAGCGTACCGAAATCCGTTTCAGGATTAAACGTGTAAACATTCCCGTCAAACTTTACCGTTCCGGATGCACGCATACAATTAATCTTCCTGTTATAATAAAAAGCTTTTTTGTCTTCCTTCCAGGGAGTGGCAATTACAAGGGAATCCATCTCGGGCTCTTCAAGTGTAATATCACAGCTGAAATCCTTTGTGTCACAAAAATTCTTAAAATTACAAACAAGATGTCTTGAGCTTTCATTTTTTATGTATTTAATATCAAGACGCTTATCTTTATAGCAAACATCACCGATATCGGTTGAAGAAGGCATTTTAAGCTTTCCCATAGGAAAGAAATTGAGAATTGTTTCGGTGTGTTCCCAAGGAGCTTCGTTAAAAAGCAGCAGACTTGCCGATTGCAGTCCGATATAACCGTCATCCGAAACCGTGAGTGCAACACCGAACTTATCTGACAAAATCAGATAATAATCCCATTCTTTAATTCTGAATTTCGGGGCTTTGATATCATTTCTGTCATAAATCTGAAAAAGCTTCCTTGACCATCCGGGTTCTCTCAACTCACCCGTGTCAGTAAGCAGTCTCTGGATTTTGGTAATTTCGTGATTCCTGTTACTCATATTAACTCCTTTCCCGATTACAAAGCAAAAATCAGTTTTCTTCTGCTTCGGCATCAGCTTTTATTGCCTTATCAATAATACAAACATCAGTATCAATAGGCTTTCTGCCGTGATTATAAAACTTTCTGTCTTCAAGCGCCCACATACGACCCGTAAAGCTTCCGACCTCCACTCCCTTTACTGCGTTCGCAATTTCAAAAACGTTAGCGTCAAACGTATCTAACGCAGAAAGTATTTCTGCTTCAAAAAACAACGGACGGACAGCTGCACCGTAGTCAGGATTTCCATGATGCGAAATAAGCATATGCTCTACAAGCATAATTGTTTCATCTGAAATTTCAAGCTCTTTACCGATGGCATCTACAATCATAGCACCGCCGACAAGGTGACCTATAAGAGTACCGCGAACAGTATATCCGTCAACAAGACCTGTAGAGGCAAGGGAAAACTCCTCAGTTTTTGCAATATCGTGCAAAATTGCACCTGTAAGAAGTAAATCAGAATCAATAGAAGGATAAATCAAAGATACTGCCTGAGCAAGTCTGCATATTGTAAGAGTATGCATCATTAAACCGCTTATTACGGCATGATGCAGCTTAAAAGCTGCAGGCAAATCAATAATTTTATCCTTAAAACGAGTAAGGATCTCACAAGTGAGCTTTTTTAACTCTTCATCCTTGAAGGATTCGGAAATTTTAAGCAGTTCATTAAACATTTCCTCGCCAGATTCCTTTGCGGAGGGAACAAAATCTCGGATATTCACGGTGTCTCTTTCATTAAGAGCGCGGTATCTGTCGATTTTAAGCTGTAACTGATTATTATATGTACTAAGCGTGCCTCGAATCAGAATAATCGTACCGACACAGGGCAAATCGTCAGCAGTTCCCTTAAAATCCCATATTTTTGCAACAACATCGGTTTCTCCGTCCGAAACAATTAAGTCAAGATAAGTACTGCCGTTTTTTGCACTTTTTCTGTCGCAGTTTTTAACGAGAACGTACCCCTGCAGGGTTCCGTTTGAATCAATTTCATTAAGCCTCATAAAATCACCTCATATTTATATGCTAACATAAAAGCTCCTGTATGTAAACAGAAAAAAAGACCGCGCAAACGATCTTATTTTCCGAGGTCCTCAAGAGATAAAAATTTATAACCCTTTTCTCTGACAGAATCTATAATATCCCCGAGTGCTTCTGCATTATCGGGCGAAACAGAATGAAGAAGAATAACAGCTCCGGGATGCAATCTTGACATAACCGTATCATAAGCATACTGCTTGCCCTTTGGATTCTCAACATCCCAATCGGCATAAGCCAATGACCAGAACACACATTTATATCCGAGTCTGTTAATTACGAAGGTTGATTTCTCGGAATATTTCCCCTGGGGATATCTGAAATACAAGGACGAATAGCCAAATTCATTTCTGATATAGTCGTCAAAGCCCTTAATCTCCGAAACAATCTCGTCAGTAGATAATTGAGAGAAATCCGGATGCGTTACGCTGTGATTTCCGACAATATGCCCTTCTTTTATCATTCGTGCAACTATCTCGGGACTGCTTTTAACCTGAGGAAGTGTGCAGAAAAATGCTGCAGGCACGTTCTTTTCCTTTAGTACGTCGAGAATCTTTTCGGTGTAGCCATTTTCATAACCGCAATCAAAAGTCAGATAAACTACCTTTTCTTCAGTTTTTGTGTCAAGACAGACGGCATCAAAATTCATTTCATCAAAATGCTTCTGAAAATTTTTACTGATGTCGTGAGGAATTTCATTTTTTGCCACACCGTAGCTGTGAGAAATCATATCAATTGAATAAACTTCCGAGCCTTCAAAGGTGAATTTTCCGAAATCGACTTCGGCTAATGCTTCAAAACCTGTATACGTATCACAGGAATCACTTTGAACTCCGAAAAAGCACCTATCAGAGGATAATGCGTTCCCGGGAATAACATTTTCAGTTGTCTCCTCGTTTTCAATAAAATCAGGCAAAGGTACCGTAGTCAATTCGGACTCGGAATGATTCGGCTGTGTTTGCTGTGAGGCACTGTCCCCTGTATTTCCGATTTCGGTTCTGTTGCACGATGTAATAAACAAAAATAACAAGCAGACCGAAGCTAATATCATTTTCTTATTCATATAATCACCACCATAATTATACTTTATTCTGCAAAAAATACAAGATTAGGAAACAAATTTTATAAAAACTAAAATTTATGCCTCCGAATTGACGGAGGCTGAAAACTACTTATTTAACAATATTCTGCATTCCGTTGATTAAACCGTCAAACGTATCAAGTGCCTTATTTGCAGTTTTCATCAATTTTTTCTTAACTGACTTTTTGGAACCGACAAGACCGGTACCGAGGAGCATCGTTCCGCCGACAGCGACTGCAGCACCGACATATTTCATAACATCATTCTTTGAAGTATTCATTTTATACACCTCCGATAATATTATGAACAGAAATAATTTTTTTATTTTACAAAACAAGAGAAATATGATATGATTATTCTGTTTTATTAATAGTATTTATCAGATATAACACATACTGATACGGAAAGGCATTGAAATATAATGAAGGAACTAAATATCGTTTTGATAGAACCGGAAATTCCCCAGAACACGGGAAACATAGCAAGAACCTGTGCCGCCACCGGTGCTAAATTGCATCTTGTTGAGCCTATGGGCTTTAAGATTGACGACAAAAAGCTGAAGCGTGCGGGACTTGACTATTGGTATCTGCTTGACATTACATATTACAAGTCAATTGATGACTTTTTTTCAAAAAATACCGAAGGAAGCTTTTTCTATTTTTCAACAAAAGCAAAGCACAACCATACCGAGGTACAATATCCCGACAAAACCTATATAGTTTTCGGGAAAGAAACAGCAGGACTTCCCGAGGAGCTTTTATTTGCTAATCCCGATACCACGGTAAGGATTCCGATGATTTCCGATGCAAGGAGCCTGAATTTATCAAATGCCGCCGCCATAGGTGCTTACGAGGTGCTCCGACAGTGGAACTTTCCCGCACTTCAGGAAACAGGTAACCTCAGAAAATATAATTGGTAATTTATTATTTTTTTATTTAAATTTCTGTAAACTTCCAAAATATAATTGAAATTTAAATAACAATATGGTATCATTGATTTGTAAAAATATATTAACGGAGGCGAAATTATGGAAATCATTAACAAACTTATTGAATTTATTCAGAATTTTATTCAGACAATTAAGGATCTCGTAGCATCTATCAGAGCTGAAAACGATAAGAAGGATTAATTCTTTTTATTTCAGGAAACGAAAAGGAGGAATAAATAATGGATTTTGTTCAGAAGGTATATGATTTCATTTTATATCTTATCAACACAATCAAGGGTCTTGTTGCTTCCCTCAAGGGTGAAGAAGAAGAGACCACAATCAAAAATGAAACTGTTACAGAGTAATTGATTTCATTGAATTTAAGCGTGCTTCGGCGCGCTTTTATTTTTTTACCTAAATAATTATAAAGATTAATCACCCACCGTATAATGAACGAAACGGCCGAGTGTCCCGCAAGGACACTCGGCTAAAATTCAGTTGATTATCTGCAAAATACTTATTTCATAAGTCCTTCCGCAACGCACCAGGAGTGGAAGGATTCAAGACTTCTGAGTCTACCGGGAGAAAGCTGCTGCCCGCCTCTGTTTATAGGCTGCATACCCTTGACGCCCTGAAGATTTACAAGATACTTAGCGGAACAGTTGAATCCGTTATCAATAGCGTTGTCAAGAAGAGTGATCTCATTGTAACGCTTTTCGGCAAGTGCCATATCACCGCTGACAAATGCCTCATGGAAACGCTGGAAGAAAGCGCCGCCGCAGGATGTGGGAGTTGCCATAACTCCTCTTGCACCAAGCTTATACGCATCAAAAAGGAAGGGCATATTTGCCTGAATGAGACAAGAGTCACCCTTGTTCTCAATTTTATCCTTGATTCCGCCCTCTAACAGACAGGTACAGTCCTTAATGCCGTAAATACCGCATTCCTTGACAAGTCTGCCGTATGTTTCGCCCGAAATAAGATGAGGCTGGAATCCGGGAAATTCGTAGCAAAATACAGGAAGGTCAGTATAGGACTTGAGTTCGCCTATATAGCTTACAAGTCTGTCGGGATCCTTTCCGAAGCCCTTTGTAGTAAAAACTATTCCGTCAACGCCTGTGGCAGTAATTCTTTTTACCTCTTCTACCTGTGCAAACCAGGAGGGTTCAACGTTAGCCGTTGCGACAACGGTTGTATTTCCCTTGTGCTTTACGGTAAGTTCAGCGAGCTTTACTCTCTCATCAAGAGTAAGATTTACCATCTCAGAGCTGCCGCATACACAGAAAAGATGTTCTACACCCTGCTCAACCTGCCAATCGGCATATTCCTCGTAAGCATCATAATCAATGGAAAGATCGTGCTTATAGGGTGTGAGCATTAAGGAATAAATACCTGTATAATTTTCAGTTAACTTAGACATAGCACTTGGCATATTATCAGAGAATGATAACCGTGCCATCCTCCTCTACTTTGATTTTATCACCGCTCTTAACAGTATTAAGGAACTCGTCTCCGAGATTATCAATGGTGGGAAGAGAGTTGTCTGTCCAGATATCAGAAAGAATTGCACCTGCAGCAGCAAGTGAATCAATCGGCTTGGAAAACAGAAGACAGGCAGGACTTCTGTTCATAGCGGTTGCACAGTAAAGAACCATACCGCCGGTCGTTGAACCAATCGTCTGCGGAAGACAAAGAGCGGTGCCCATCATAGGCTTATTATAGAGATCGGGATTATTCTGATCTCCGCATTTTGCTGTTTTATCACCGAACTGCAGGCTTTTCTGAAAGCTTGCAAGAGTATTAAATCCGTTCTTGGTAACAAGCGCTTCTGCCTCGCAAGTACCGGGAACAACTACGCGACCTTTAAAACTTTTCATTTTTATTTAACCCCCTTGGTAATACAGTCAAGAATTTCGGAATTTGTATAGTAGCGAGAGGTTGTATATGTTCTGAGCTTGTTGGAATTTGTGATAACGGGCTTCTTACCGCACAAAGGATTGTTCATATACATAAGAGGACAGATATAGCTGAGAATTACACCTGTATTTTCAAGTCTCTTTGCATAAGCGGTTTTATTGAATTTTTCAACAACAGCGGGAGCGGCGGTAAATACCGTAGGAATAACAACCTTGCTCTTTCCTGCAGCCTTAAGTCCTGCTTCAACCTTTTCAGTCCAGTCAATAAGCTGTGAATACGTAAGGTGAGGACAACCGATAAAGCAAAGCTTGGGAGTTGCATTGGGGTCCTTCCAGATAACGGGATAGTTATTCTTTACTCTTTCAAGCTCAGCATCGTCAATAACGTAAACCTGAGCATTTTCAGCAATAAGAGACTCTCCCATTTCAACAGCCTCGGGTGTCAGACCGTCAATGTGATACAAGCCTACGGCACCATTGGAAGCAGTTGCAGCACCGAAATCCTTGAGATATGCCTTTGCATCATCATTAAGCTCGTTACCTATCCATTTATCAAGACCCTTGACGTAGGGAACGTCCTCCATAACCTTCATACCGATAGCAGAGCCGAGAACCTGAGCCTCGGGGATTTTATCGGTCTTAACCTCTACAATCCAGGTAGCCTTTCTGCCCTCGTCTGTAAGAAGTCCGAAATAAGGAACGTAACCAACAATAGAGCCGAAGAGATCTATAATACCTGAGTTTCTGTTACAGCGAGCACC
The DNA here is from genome assembly GCA_045589015.1 of Acutalibacteraceae bacterium. Lineage (GTDB taxonomy): Bacteria > Bacillota > Clostridia > Oscillospirales > Acutalibacteraceae > RUG806. The sequence goes on along the minus strand of JAZNFG010000061.1, from coordinate 37,794 downwards.
GAGCACGGAGTTTGCATAAACAACGGCACTTGACTCTGCCCAGGAAAGAATATCTCCCTTGGCAGGAGTGTTTCCTACTTCATCAAGATAACAAGTACACGTATAAGCAGAATCGCTTACAAGACCCATTTTCTGAAGCTGTCCGTCGTACATATCCTGTGCAGAATACATAAACTTCTTAAAGATAAGATTCTCAAGGAAGCTTGCAGGAACGTTCTTATCAACAGGCTTGGGGTCAACGGAAAACTGCTGTCCAGCAACAACACCGTCGCTGATAAGTCTGTCCATAAGCTCATATACGGGTTTCATAACCTTGATACCGAAGCTGGTAACAAGATGACCCTTCTTGCCGGTTACGGGGACAAGCTTGGTTGCACCGAAGGTTTCACCGTACATAACAAGGGTCTTCATAATTTTTGCCATTGTCTCTCCCTGCTCACCGTTAAGTATGGCAAGCTGTTCAGGAGTAAGTTCAATTTTGTAGTCAGCCACAAAACTCATCCTTTCAATAAAATACTGTTTTTGCATTTTGCCATTTTTAATTATAGCAAATGAATCGACAATTTCAAGATAAAATTAAAATAACATTAAAATAAAATAAAAAAACTTCCCGAAGGAAGTCTTTTAACCGTAGTCAACCATTCTGTCAGCGTAATCCACAAGACATATATTTACGTCCACAGCACCCTGAATTCCCTCAACTCTGCCATCTGCAGTATACTGCCACATTTTATAATCGTAAAGGAATGAGGGATAGCTTCCGTACTCAGCCAACCAAAAATCATAATCCGCAAGACTGGATAAATCATATTCAAAATAACCGATTTCACAGTTAAAATAGATTATCGGGGTATATCCTGCTGCTGACACGGTATCGCAAAATGCTTTTGCACAGTCTGTAATTTCAGCCCCGGTCATTCCTGCAGTCCTTGCGACAGCATTGTCAACATATTCCCAGTCATACGCAACGGGATATGTAATTTTTAATCCCTTTATTGTTTCAAGAACCAGATTTGCCTCCTGTACCGCTTCTGCAGCATTGGTGGCTTGAGAATAAAAGTAAACACCGACATCAAGTCCTGAATTTACCGCAGCATTATAATTCTTCATAAAGTTTGCGTCAATTTCCATAATTCCTTTTGCGCCGTATCCCCTGTAGCCTACGCGAAGCATAACAAAATCAATATCATCCTCAGCAACCTTTTCCCAGTCTATATCACCCTGAAAAACAGAAACGTCAATTCCTGTAAGGAGTAATTGATCGGCATCGGAATAAAACATCCGTCCGCTTTCGTCAGCGAAAAATAATTTAGGATCGAGAGTGCTTTCCTCTACGTTTTCGTGAACGGGCACAAATTCTCCGTTAACGTCCGTCGCATAGTATGATTTATATTCTTCAGCAACGGGTTCCTGCGGAAACAAAAACGAGCAACCGCTGAGAAGCAGCAATAAGCAAAAAACAGAAATCATTCTTATTTTCATATTAACCTCAAAAAAAGCGTACTAATAACATTCAGATGTCATTATATACGCTTTTTCTTTATATATCAACAGTAAACTATTAACAATTCTTTAATTCTCGTTTTCGGATTCGGAAATTTTGGTTAAATCATAAGGAGTCGTCTGATAAACAAAATAATTCAGCCAGTTACAGTATAAGAGATTAGCGTGTGCACGCCAACGGACAACAGGCTCACGGGAGGGGTCGTCATCAGGGAAATAATTAACGGGAACCTTAATTTTTAAGCCCTTCTTAATGTCTCTGTCATACTCTTCCTTAAGGGTAAGAGGATCGTACTCGGAATGCCCCATAACAAAAACCTGTTTTCCTTTATTGGTAACAGCGCAGTATACACCGGCTTCGTCGGAAGAAGCAAGAATTTTAAGATTAGGATTTTTTTCGATATCTTCACGTCTTACACTCGTATGGCGCGAGTGAGGAACCCAGAATTTATCATCAAAGCCTCTGAACAAAATAGAACGCTTATAATCAACAGTATGCTGAAAAACTCCGAACATCTTTTCGTCAAGTTCATATTTGGGAATACCGAAATGATAATAAAGTCCTGCCTGCGCACCCCAGCATATGTGAAACGTACTGTGCACGTGGGTTTTGCTCCACTCCATTATTTCACAAAGCTCGTCCCAGTAATCAACATCTTCAAAGGCAAGCTGTTCAACAGGCGCACCTGTAATTATCATTCCGTCAAAGTATCTGTCCTTTACGTCTTCAAAGGTCTTATAAAAAGCAAGAAGATGCTCGGCGGAAATATGCGTCGGAACGTGGCTCGCAGTCATTATAAGCTCTAATTCTATCTGCAAGGGCGTATTTCCGAGCATTCTTGACAGCTGAGTTTCAGTTGCAATTTTCTTCGGCATAAGATTAAGCACGAGAATTTTCAAGGGTCTGATGTCCTGCGTAATAGCTCTTGTTTCCGTCATAACAAAAATATTCTCAGAGGCAAGAGTCTGCACTGCAGGAAGCTCATTAGGAATTTTAATGGGCATCAATTATACTCCTTTAATCAATAGTATTAAGTGCTTGTCTGATATCATCAATCAGATCGTCGGAATTTTCAAGTCCGCAGGAAAGACGAACGAGATCGGAAGGAATGCCGGCGGCAATCAGCTCTTCCTCGTTCATCTGTCTGTGCGTTGAATTTGCGGGATGCAGACAGCAGGAGCGTGCATCGGCAACGTGAGTTTCAATAGCAATCATTTTAAGTGACTTCATAAACTGCTCCGCAGCTTTTCTGCCACCCTTCACACCGAAGCTGATAACACCGCAGGTGCCGTCGGGCATATATTTTTTTGCAAGCTCATAATATTTGTCGCCCTCAAGACCCGAGAAGCTTACCCAAGCGATTTTATCGTTATTCTGCAGAAAACGGGCAACAGCGAGAGCATTTTCAAAATGTCTCTTGATTCTTACGTGGAGACTTTCAAGTCCGAGATTGAGAATAAATGCACTCTGAGGTGCAGGGGTGCATCCGAGGTCTCTCATAAGCTGTGCGGTTGCCTTTGTGATAAATGCACCCTCTTTGCCGAATTTCTCGGCATAAGTAATACCGTGATAGCTGTCATCGGGAGTACAAAGTCCCGGGTATTTATCGGCATATTTCATCCAGTCAAATTTACCTGAATCGACAATACAACCGCCGACGGCAGCACCGTGACCGTCCATATATTTTGTTGTCGAATGAGTGACAATATCTGCACCCCATTCAATAGGCCTGCAATGCACGGGAGTTGCAAAGGTATTGTCAATTATCAGCGGCACACCGTGCTTATGAGCGGCGTTTGCAAATTTTTCAATATCAAGAACCTTCAATGCGGGATTTGCAATTGTTTCACCGAAAACAAGCTTTGTATCTTCGGTAAATGCTGCCTCAAGCTCTTCTTCCGAGCAATCGGGGTCAACAAAAGTACAGGTAATGCCCATTTTCTTCATTGTTACAGCAAAAAGATTATATGTTCCTCCGTAAATTGCAGAGGAAGAAACTATATGTCCACCGTTTTCGCAAATATTGAAGGTAGCAAAAAAGCTGGCAGCCTGTCCGGATGAAGTGAGCATCGCAGCTGTTCCGCCTTCCATCTCACAAATTTTGGCGGCAACAGTATCACAGGTGGGATTTTGTAATCTTGAATAAAAATATCCGCTTGCTTCAAGATCAAACAACTTACCCATATCTTCACTTGTATCATATTTAAAAGTTGTGCTTTGAATAATGGGAATCTGTCTCGGCTCACCGTTTCCCGGAGTATAACCGCCCTGTACACACTTTGTTTCAATTCTTCTTTCACTCATATTTAGCATTTCCTTTCAGGTAATATTGAATATTCTATGTCCTTTTCCGCATAAAAGCGCGTAATATCCGACTTTATTTCAGTTGCAATCTCTTCAGAATTTTTATAAACACTATATCTGCCCTTCAGAGAAACTGCGGCACCATTCAAATTTTTAATCAAACCGCAGATAAGCTTGCCGTCCTTCCATTCGGCACTAACCTCGGTATTTCCTCTTGCAAGCAAGCCTTTGAAATTACCGTCCTTCCATTCAGAGGGTAATGCAGGCAGAATATGCACAAGGAAATTTCCGTCTTCCGTCTTAACGTGGCTCTGAAGAAGCATTTCCGCGATTCCTGCAGCGGCACCGAAATTTCCGTCAATCTGAAACGGAGGATGTGCATCAAACAAATTGGGATAAACTCCGCCGCCTTTGCTGTAGCGTATAATCAGACCGTCGCTTACGGGTCTTAACAGCCTGCTTATCAGCTTCAGAGCGTGATCGCCGTCAAGAAGGCGCGCAAAGAAATTTATCTTCCAGGCAAGACTCCATCCTGTTCCGTCGTCTCCTCTGATTTCAAGTGATTTTCTGCACGCTTCGGCAAGAGCGGGAGTTTTCTCTGCGGAAATCATTGTTCCGGGATGAAGCCCGTATAAATGGGAAACGTGTCTGTGATGAATTTCGGGAGCATTGAGGTCCCAATCCCCTTCCCATTCGCACAGCTGACCTGCCTTACCTATTCGAAGCGGTAATAATCGGTCTCTTAAATTAATCAGCTTATCTCTCAAATCCAAGTCCGCACCGAGGATACCGCAAATGTCAATCATATCGGTAAAGTTTTCGTACAGCATTTCGATATCCATAGCAGTTCCCTTGCAAACCCAGCCTTCGGCACCGTCATCATCACGAAAGCTGTTTTCGGGAGAGGTGGCGGGATTCGTCATAAGATAACCGTTTTTATCCTCAAAAAGAATACTGATATTAAACAGACAGTTCGCCTTGAGAACGTCATAAAATTTCATCAGCATCTCTTTATCTGCAGTAAAATTATAGTATTCTACAAGGTGCTTGCAAAGCCACGCACCGCCCAAGGGATATTGAGACCAGCCTCCGCCCCAGCCGGGAGAAGTCCACAGCCAAGGGTTGGAAATAGTATATAACGTCCATCCCGGAGCATTGTAATATGCTTTTGCTGTTTTTGCTCCGTTTTCAGTCAGCGCACATATAAATTTTGCAAACGGCTCGGTACAGGACACAATATTTGCAGGCCCTGCACACCAATAGTTCATCTGGACGTTAATATTTGTGTGATAATCGCAGTGCCACGGGGCTTTATAATCCTTGCACCATAATCCCTGCAGATTAGCGGGAAGCTCGTTAGTCTCTCTGCTGCAGCTGATGAGCAGATATTTCCCGTAATTAAAAAGTAATTCCACAAGTCCCGAATCGTTACTCTTTTTCATATAAGCTTTGAGTCTGTCGGGTAAAGTCCTGTCAGAGAATGAGTTTTCACAATCTAAAGAAACGGAAGATTTTGAATATAAGGCTTTATAATCGGCAATATGAGCGTTTTTTATTTCATCATAAGCACTCAAATCAACCGAATCAATAATTCTGCCGCATATCGCCTCGGGGTTCTCCCCCTTAAAATCTGAAGCTGCATTCAAAATATAATCGGTTGCAGCCGTAAAACAAAGAATTACTCTATCGCAATCTTTAATCTTCAGCACGTTACCGCAAGCCTCGGCATAACCGCCGACAGGCAGAACCTTTAACCGTCCCGCAAAAGCAATATGCGTCGGCTCACCGTCACAATGACCGTAAAAAGAAAATCCGTCATCAGATATATCAAATTTTTCAATGTGCTCAAGCTCATAGCTGATATCGAAATTAAGATATGCCTTTTGGGAAGCATCAATTTTTAAAAATACAGCATTATGAACAGCAGATGAAAAATACTCACGGTTAATCCTTACACCATTCGCTGAATAAGCATCACGGCAGACAGCTTGAGAAATATCAAGGCGTCTTTCAAAATCGTTTATCTTCCCTGCTTTCTTGTTAAAACGGAGCTTTAATTCACCGAAGGTCTGATAAGAACCGCAATAAGCTCCGTCAAATCCGCCGCCGTTATTGATAAATTCCCTATCGAGCAATTTTGCGGCATCCCCGTACTTTTTATTACAAATAAGCTCGCGCAATTCGGGAAGATATCTGTATGCATCGGTTTTGTCAGCATCGGGAAATTTTGTTCCGTTCCAGAGACTTATTTCATTCATCTGCAGGACAAGCTCTTTCGTCCCCGAAAAAATCATAGCACCGAGTCTTCCGTTGCCGACAGGCAGAGCCTCCGTCCAAACCTTGGCAGGCTTATTAAAATACAATTCGCTGTTCATTTCATCACTTCCTCGCAATATATTAGCATTAAATCCTTGTAAAGTCAATTAAATATATATTAATAAAAATGAGTATGACGATTCGTAATTCAGATTAACTTCTTATTGTTATTTTTTATTTTTTATGTTATCATTTCGAAAAAAAGGGGTGAAACTATGACTGTCAAAGAATATCTTGAAATAATTGATAACGTAAATAAAAACGGAAAATATAAGGCTGACTGGCAATCACTCTCTCATCACAAGGTCCCTGAATGGTATATGAGAGATAAATTGGGAGTTTTTATACATTGGGGGGTTTATGCCGTTCCCGCATTCGGTAACGAATGGTATTCAAGAGGAATGTACGATAAAACTGTGAGAGAATTTGAGCACCACAGAAAAACATACGGAAACCAGAAGGATTTTGGCTATAAAGACTTTATTCCGATGTTCAAGGGCGAGAAATTCAATGCCGAAAGCTGGGTACAGCTTTTCAAAAGGGCAGGCATCAGATACGTTATGCCCGTTGCAGAACACCACGACGGATTTGCTATGTACGAAACCGAATTCAACCGCTGGAATGCAAAGGAAATGGGCCCGTGCAGAGATATTACGGGAGAGTTAAAATCTGCCTGTGAGCGCGGCGGTCTTACCTTTTGCGCATCTACCCACCGTGCGGAGCATTACTTTTTTATGAATCCCGGACGCCTTTGCGACAGCGACGTAAACGATGAAAAATATGCTGATTTCTACGGTCCTGCCGTATATAACGATGCTTTTGCACCCGACATCATACATATTACAACCGCAGACACCTATTCCGAAGGCGCAACAAAGCAATGGCTTGAGGACTGGCTGGTCAGAACCTGCGAAATCGTCGATAAATACAGGCCTTCCGTTTTGTATTTTGATTGGTGGATTCATAATCACAGCTTCAAGCCCTACTTAAAGAAGCTTGCTGCATACTATTATAACCGTGCGGAGGAATGGGGCAAAGAGGTTACGATAAATTATAAACACGAGGCATTCCCTCCGACGGTTGCAACATTTGACGTTGAACGCGGCGCGCTGACGGATATATCTCCTATTTACTGGCAGACCGATACTGCCATAGGAAAGCTGTCCTGGGGCTACAGAGCGGACAATGAATATAAAAGCTCAAGACAAGTTATATGCGATCTTATTGATATAGTTTCAAAAAACGGCAATCTTCTTATAAATATCGGCCCCAAGGCAGACGGAACAATCACCGACGAGGAAACGAAGGTTCTTCTCGATATAGGTAAATGGCTGGAAATAAACGGTGACGGAATTTACGGAACTACATATTGGCGGCATTTCGGTGAAGGCACCGTTAATGCTGAAGAAGGCTTCTTCAAGGACGGAGACGAAAAGCAGTTTACGGATAAGGATTTCAGATTCACGTATAAAAACGGTTATCTTTACGCATTTCAGATGCGCCCCTCAAAAACGGCTAAAATATCCTCTCTCAGAAAAAAGACTTCTCACGATTTTCTCATAGAGAGCATTGAGCTGCTCGGCTGTAACACAACGCCTGAGTTTACAAGAGATGAAGATTCACTTACAATTACTTCCGATTGCTGCTTCAAAAATGATTTGCCGATATGCTATAAAATTGAAATCGGGTGACTAATATGAAAACATTTGGTACATTTTTCAGGAATGATAAAGACTTCCCCGTAGCATACGGCGAGGTCAATCTTATAAATCCCGAAAGACAGCGTCTCAGAGGAGAACGGGCTATAAAAGGAATTGAAGCCTATCCCGTTTTCCAGGGATTTTGCGGAACGGATTATGAGCTTATGAAAATGGGACAAAGTAATAATCTGTCCGCAAAATTTCCTTCGGGAGAAGACAGACTTATCAACGGTCACGAGGGCGTAGTATGGGTTCCGTCCGAAAACAGATTTGCGATAGTTTTAATCCGCGGAGGAGACAGCTGTGATCCGACAAGATACACAGAGGATGAATCATACTTTGAATACGGCTGTGATAAGGCGGATGGTCTGTTTTGCGACAAAAACTATTTCAATCCCGATATGCTGCTTCGCCTGCCCGAAAAATACAACGGAACAGACAGACTTCCCTTATCGGTTGCGAAAAGACTGTCCTTTGCCGACCCTTATGCGTGTGCAATATTCCAGTTAGAAAGAATGGAGGACCTTGGCGAGGCACAGAATTTCCGAGTTGAAATGGCAAAGAATAAGTGCGATGAAGCTCAAGCCAGAGCATTGGCAAAAGAAAACATCTTTAGAAAAACCGTTGTATTCGGGCTCGGAATGACGGGACTTTTTATAGCCGACCAAATCAGAAGAAATCACCCCGAGGCAGATATTCTTTTTGTCGGCAGAAGTAATGAAAACAGCAAAAAGGTTGTCTTTTCAAAAGAAGTGGCAAAAGCTGATTATCTTTGCTGTGCAGGTCTCACGGAAGTGCAAACCTCTGAAAAGATCGTAGAAAAAATCGGCGGCAGAGCAACGATGTTTGTCGGCACAAGCGGCTCAGACACGGAGCATAGAATTGCATTCGAGCAAAAGGTACTCGGCTGCAACGGAATTTATAACAGCTTTTCTTTAGGTCCCGTTGTTTCTTATAACACTATGCCCTTCGGATTTGAGAATCATCTGATCTTTGCTTCAATCAATTTCAGACAGGAGCATATGGAAAAGGCAATTGAAATTCTTGTAGACTCCCGCTTTGATGAGGTTGTTGAGCTTATTGATAAAGAGGAGCTAATCAAGGACCCCTATGATGCTTACGTAAACAAAATCTATTGCAAGGGCGCGCCCCTTAAAACTGCGGTAATATGGAATAAACAATACATAAATGAGGATGAGTAAAATGAAGGCTATAGTAATCTCAAAACCGAATGAAATTAAAATAAAGGAAATTCCGATGCCCGAGGTAAAGGACGGAGAAGCTCTTTTGAAGGTTCTTTATGTCGGAATCTGCGGTGCTGACGTTGCTTCTTATACGGGAAATCAGCCGTTTACAACCTATCCGCGAATTCCGGGACACGAATTCTCCGCAAAAATCATATCAATTCCCGAAAATGACAGAGGCTTAAAGCCCGGTGACATAGTAACGTGTAACCCCTATTTCAACTGCGGCAGCTGCTACAGCTGTGACAGAGGCTTTGTTAACTGCTGTACGGATAATCAGACTATGGGTGTTCAGCGTGACGGAGCTTTTTGCGAATATATTGCTATGCCCGTTGAAAGAATTTACGACGGCAAGGGTCTTTCAGCAAAGCAGCTTTCTCTTATTGAGCCCTTTTCAATTTCTCAGCACGCCGTATCACGTGCCGTTATTAAAGAAAGCGATAACGTGCTTGTAATCGGAGCAGGTCCGATAGGACTCTTTGCTCTGCTTGCCGCAAAACAAAAATGCAGAAAAATCGTTGTCGCGGATATTCTTGACAACCGACTTGCACTCGCTAAAGAATACGGTGCTGATGCTGTCATCAATACAAAAGCACAGTCACTTGAAGACTTTACCAAGGAATTTACAAACGGCAACGGCTTTGATGTATGTATTGAAGCCTGCGGTGCCCCCGAAACCTTTTTAGGTTGCATAGAAAATGCTGCTTTTGCCGCTAACATAATACTTATCGGCAACGGCAAAAGAGAAACGAATTTTGTTCATTCAATTATTCTCAAAAAAGAGCTTAACATTCACGGCAGCAGAAACGCGCTCAAGGATGATTTTCTCAACAACATAGACCTTGTTGCCGAGGGTAAGGCTGACGTTATGAAAATGGTAAGCGGCATATATGATATAAAAAATGCTGCCGAAGCCTTCAAGGCTCTTGCCGATAATGACGGAACACTTGCAAAACTACTTATACGAATCGGTGATTAAAATGAAAGAAAGCATTATACAGTTTGGCGAAGGTAATTTTCTTCGCGGATTTTTCGATTATTTTCTTGACGTAATGAACAAAAACGGCTTATATGACGGTAAAGCTGTTGTAATACAGCCGCGAAGCGGAGGCAAATGTTCGTTACTCAATGAACAGGATTGCAAATACAATCTGTATTTAAGAGGTATTGAAGACGGACAAATCAAGCAAGAGCACCATTATATTGAATCTGTCTCAAGAGCCGTTGATCCGTATAAAAATTTTGACGAATACCTCTCGCTTGCCGATAATCCCGAATTCAGATTTATTGTATCCAACACAACTGAGGCAGGTATTTCCTTTGATGAAACCTGCAAATTTGACGATTCGCCTTGCATTGGCTTTCCTGCAAAGCTAACACAGCTTCTTTACAAAAGATTTCTGAACGGTTTTGAAGGATTTATCTTTCTCCCGTGTGAGCTTATTGACAGCAACGCAGACAAGCTGAAGGAATGCATTATGAAATATGCTGAGCTTTGGAGACTCGGTGATAATTTCATTGAATGGATTAACAATAAAAACACCTTCGCAAATACACTTGTTGACCGTATCGTAACAGGCTATCCCGATGACGAAACAGCCCTGCTTCACCCTGATGACAGATTCCTTGATGCGGCAGAAATTTTTCACCTTTGGGTAATTGAAGGAAATTTTGAAAATGAACTGCCCCTGAAAAAAGCAGGCTTCAACGTTATATGGACTAAAGACGTAAAGCCCTACAAAAAAATAAAAGTGCGAATTCTTAACGGAGCACATACCTCGCTCGTTGCAGGTGCTTTATTATCAGGCATCGAAACGGTCGGTGAGGCTATGGCAGACGAAACCGCTTATAAATATCTTTCCAGATGTATGAATGAGGAAATTCTGCCGACTATCGGCGAAAATGAAGACAGCAAAGCATTTGCTGACAGCGTTTTTGACCGTTTCAAAAATCCTTTTATCAAGCACAAATGGCGTTCTATTTCCCTTAATTCGGTGAGCAAATTTTCCGTACGGGTGCTGCCTACTCTTCTTGAATATAAAGAAAAATACGGAAGTTATCCCCAATTTTTAACTATGTCGTTAGCGTATCTGATATATTTCTATAAAAATGATAAACCCGACGACAATATTGATGCAGTTAATGCAATAAAATCTGACAGCATAGCAGATGTTCTGAAAAATAAGTTACTGTGGCAGGAAGACCTTTCCGGTTTAACGGAAACAGTTGTTCGGTATTACAACAAAATTGATGAACTCTCAGCAAAGGATGCAATGAAATGGATCGTGTCACAATAAACGAAAAGGATAATGTCTGCGTAGACCTTTCAACAGGTCATAAGATTGCATTACGTAATATAGAAAAGGGAGCAGATATAATAAAATACGGTTATCCCATAGGATATGCAACAAGTAATATTGAAAAGGGAGAAAGAGTACATACACATAACCTTAAAACAAAATTAGGTGAAATTCTCTCTTATGAATATGCTCCCGATTTTGTTGAGCTTCCGAAGAAAGAGCCTTTTTTTATTAATGCATACATTCGTGCAAACGGAGATATCGGTATCAGAAACGATATCTGGATTGTTCCGACTGTCGGCTGCGTAAATTCAATTGCAAAAAAGCTTGCCGAGCTTACCGGGGCAACAGCACTTTCCCACCCCTACGGCTGCAGTCAGCTCGGTGAAGATTCCGTGACGACTCAGCTTATTCTCAGAGGACTGATTACCCATCCCAATGCAGGCGGAGTTCTCGTTCTCGGACTCGGATGTGAAAACAATAATATTTCCGAAATGCAAAAGGTTCTCGGCTTCAGCAGCCACGAAAAAATCAAATTTTTATCCGTACAGGATTCTGCCGATGAAATCGCCGAGGGAACTGAAATTATCAAAAAGCTTCAGTTGATTGCATCACAGGATATAAGACAACCTGTTCCCGTTTCAAAGCTGAAAATCGGACTCAAATGCGGCGGTTCAGACGGATTTTCCGGTATAACTGCAAATGCTGTAGCAGGCAAAGTTACAGATACCCTTTGTGCTATGGGTTCAACGGCGGTTTTAACGGAGGTCCCCGAAATGTTCGGCGCGGAATCAGTTCTCTTTAAGAGATGCGTAAGCAAAGAGGTATTTGATAAAAGCGTTAAGCTGATAAACGATTTTAAGCTTTACTTCAAAAACCACGGTCAGCCCGTCTCCGAAAATCCCTCTCCGGGAAACAAGGACGGCGGAATCACAACTCTTGAAGAAAAATCTCTCGGCTGTGTTCAAAAGGGCGGTACGGCACCTGTCGTTGACGTACTGAATTACGGTGACACTCTTTCAAGGCCCGGACTTAATCTGCTTAACGGACCCGGCAACGATATCGTTTCAATAACAAACCTTGCAGCTGCAGGCTGTCATCTGATTTTATTCACAACCGGAAGAGGTACTCCCTTAGGCGGTGTCGTTCCCACCCTGAAAATTGCGTCAAATGATATGATAGCCTCAAAAAAATCCCATTGGATCGATTTTTCCGCGTTCGGAAAGGACAAGGACAAAAAGGCAGACGAATTATTACAGCTTATAAAAAATACTGCTGACGGTGCCCAAACAAAGAATGAGCTTCTCGGAAACCGTGAAATTGCAATTTTCAAGGACGGTGTAACCCTATGATTATAGATGCACATACACATTTATGGAAAAAACAGCAAGGTATTGTCAACGGATTGCCAGTTTTTAATATTGGCGGAGGAAAGAGTAATTTCGGCGGTGAAATCCGACAAATGATGCCGCCGTATTTGACGGACGGAGAAAACACCGTTGAACGATTAACGGCATGTATGGATTATGCGTGTGTCAGCGGTGCTGTTATCACACAGGAGTATATAGACGGAAACCAAGATGATTATCTGAAGTCCTGCAAATCGGACAGAATAAAAATCTGTGCACTCTATGAAGAAAAGCCGTTAGGCGACGTATCCGCTTTTGACGGCATAAAAATCTGTGCAGGAAGACTTGAGGATAAAAATCTGCTTAATCATTTGCACCCCTTCCGATTTGCCGCTGAGAATGATATGTTTATCTCCGTTGACCTGGCAGACGGTGCCGAACAAACCGAAATGATGCAAAAAATCGCTGATATGTTTCCTGACCTTAGAATCGCGATCGGACATTTCGGTATGGTAACACGCGAAGGATGGCTTGAACAAATCAAGCTTGCGAAAAATAAAAACGTCTTTATCGAAAGCGGAGGTATAACCTGGCTGTTCAACTCGGAATTCTACCCCTTTCCTTCAGCTGTTAAGGCTATCAACGAGGCTGCTGATTACGTCGGATTTAAAAAGCTTATGTGGGGCAGCGATTACCCACGGACAATGACCGCAATAACATACAATATGAGTCTTGATTTTGTACGGAATTCATCACTCATAAACGAAGAAAATAAAGCGTTATTCCTTGGTCTGAATGCGAAAGAATTTTACCGCTTCCCTGCACTTGCAATTCCCGAAAGAATTAAAAATATGGTTGAAGATTAGATAGATTTTCATACAGCAAGCCCCATTGAGACTTATACTCAACGGGGCTTGCTTTTTTTGATATTTAACAAATACTCTTATGCGTTTTCGCTTCTCAGAGCTTCAACGGTGTTTTGCCTGTTCACCTTTTTTACGGAATAAATCATACTTACAGCAACAATTATAAATACGCTGAAAACTGCAATAATGAACTTATCCCACGGCACGTAGAAGCTCATATAATATCCGCTGTCAGATACAATAATCCAAATAAGATACGTAATTCCGAGAGAAACGGGAAGAGAGAAAACAAGGCTTTTAAGACCGTAAAGCAACGATTCAAAGGTCATCATTTTAACCATTCCTCTTTTTGTCAGACCGACGGATTTGAGAGTTGCAATTTCTCTTCTGCGAAGCAAAATATTGGTTGAAATAGTATTAAACACGTTAGCGGCGGCTATAAGTGAAATTAGTACGATAAATCCGAATGCCAGAACCCGGGCAATTGTAACAAGAGCTCTTGTTTTCTCAACGTCTGAAGCGTAATCGGTAACGCTTATGTTATTGGTCGGTCCCACAATATCCGATATCAGCTTATCGATATCAGCCGCAACCTTTTTATGCTCGTCCGAAATAATATAAATCTCCGTTTCCGATGGCACCTCGGTCAAAACGCTGTCTCTGACAAACTCGGGATAGAAAAGATTTGTACCTATAGCCATAAAATACGGCTTTTCTTTAAGAAATGCACCGATTGAAATTTCGGGATAGCTTACAGCCTGCTCCTCGGTCAGATAACGCTTTGTGGCTTCATCGAACTCTTCACCCTCATCACGTGCAATATCATAAACGTAGTGCATTACACCGTCAATAATCTCGGTCTGACCGAAGTAATAATACGTTATACCGTTTTCACTGAACGAAGGGAGAATCCTTGTTATCCTGAGAGTTGACGGAAATTTTTTACTGTCAAGGAAGGAAACGATATATACTCGTTCCTCCTCACCGTTCTGATAAATATGTGTTTCTTTATCATAAACAAGTGCTTTCGGGTTATTTTTATCAAAATAATCCTTTTCATCAAGACCGTTTTCTGCAAGAAGCTTTCTGAAAGTGTCATCGTCTACGATATTGTACGTAAAGCCGGTTGAAACATAGCTTTTATCATTATAAAAGCTTTCCTCCTTATCAAGCATTTCCTGATATTCCTTTGAAATAAAGCTTCTGTCTATGTCGTAAGAAAACGATTTCTCCTGTCGGAAAGCAATTTCTTCAATTTGCGGTATTTCCTTTATTCCGTCGTATAATTTATCAATAAGCTCATCACTTATCTCTGTATCACCGGAAATATCAAGATTACCGAAATCAAACATCTGAACCTTAACGTCATAGTTCATATCGTTACTTTCTGCTTCAACTATATCCGTAAAATAAGTTGAAAGAGATGATGCGGAAATGAAAAGAACAACGGACACAAAAAGAGAAAAAACTGTAGTACGGTACTTTCGTTTATTTCTCTTGAAGTTTTTTGCAGAGAGAGTTGCTTCAAAGCCGAAAAGCTTTCCCGTCAGAGGCGATACCTTAACGCTTTTACTGTTAATTTTAATTTCATCAGCTTGTCTTACGGAATCAATAGGATTGATTTTTATAGCCTTTCTTGCAGGTATATATGCAGAAATAATTACAGTAATAAAACTGATAATTGCCGCAATTATTATTGCAACGGGTGAAAATTCAAACTTCAGCTTTAGGTCCGTAAGATCTGCAAGGAACGTAGTTATAGAGTCACTTAAAAAATGAAAAGCCACAGCGATTCCGATACATCCCGCGAGAACACCTGCAGGAATGCCGACAACGCAAAGAACTGCCGCTTCATATAGAACGGTCTTTCTTATCTGCTTTCGGGTTGCACCTATACTTTTGAGTATACCGAACTGCTTTGTTCTCTCGCTTACAGAAATGGAAAAGGAATTATAAATGAGAGAAACAGAGCCGAAAACAATAAGTCCGATTAAAACGGAAAGCAAGCCGATAACCAAATACGGGAAAGCCGAATCAAAGCTGTTGAAGGTAAACATAAGCAAGTCATAGTTTATGCCGGAATTAACTTCAAGCCTTCTTACAATATCAAGATTGAATCGGCTGTAATCAGACGGCTGAGAAATTATTGTATAGACTGAAGAAAGATTAGTATTTCCGATTTCATTTATAGTGTAGGCGGTATAGCCGGGTGCCGAAATGCGTTCAATTGCGGTTTCTTCCGGTCTTACACAGAATCCGACAACAGTATAAGATTTTTCTGTGGTGTTATCGAGAATTTCCCTTGCTTCTTCACCTTCGTCTTTTAATAACGGATATTCCTGAGTAAGCTTTGCCCAGGAGTCACCGTCAAGACTTGCATACTCTTCATCAGAAATATTTACAAGCTCAACCCATTGTCTTTGTCCGACCTCAAGGGTAATTTCTTGTCCCAATTCAAGCTGTACTCCGCCATTTGAATAAAGATGCTCCGAAATAACAATTTCATTACTGTTTTCGGGAAGTCTGCCCTGAGTCAGATGTATCGGCATTATTTCAGTAAAATCAGCAGGTATACCCGCGATATACAAATACGGCTTGTATTCATTCACCGAACCGATTTCGGCGTAGCCGATTTCCTGGATATAGGTATATTTTTCGACTCTTTCATCCTCGGTAATTTTTGAAATATCGTCATATTCAACATCATAAAAGCCTACGTGATATTTACCGTTATACATCTGGGCATAATTTACGAGATAGCTTTCTACCGTTACGAAGGCTTCCATTGTTGCAGTAAACATCGCAACGGAAAGAATTATGCCGATTATTGTAACAATTGTTCTTGTTCTGTTTTCTTTAACAGAGCGAAGCGTAAATTGCTTAAAAATATTCATTACGGCTCACCTCACTTAGCTATAAGGCGGTCGCTTGCTATTTTTCCGTCCGAAATTGTGATAATTCTGTCAGCCTGCAAAGCAATCGACTCATCGTGAGTAATAATAATAAGTGTCTGTCCGTATTTTTTGTTTGAGGCTTTAAGAAGCTCTACAATCTCCTGGCTGTTCTTTGAATCAAGATTACCCGTAGGCTCATCTGCAAGCATTACAGCAGGATTATTTATGAGTGCTCTGCCGATAGAAACCCGTTGCTGCTGACCGCCCGAAAGCTCATTGGGAAGATGCTTTTCTCTTCCCTCCAATGCGAGCATACCTATAAGCTCTCTGAGATAAGCTTTATCAACCTTCTTTCCGTCCATTAAAACGGGTAACGTAATATTTTCAACAACATCAAGAACGGGAATAAGATTATAAAACTGATAAATAAGCCCTACCTGTCTTCGGCGGAAAATTGCCAGCTGGTCTTCGTTTTGAGCATAAACGTCCTGCCCGTCAAGATATACCCTTCCGCTTGTCGGCTTGTCAACACCGCCTAAAATATGCAGCAGAGTGCTTTTACCCGAGCCGGAGGGGCCCACAATTGCAACAAACTGTCCCTTGGGCACGCTGAAGCTGACCCCGTCAAGAGCTCTGACCTGATTTTCACCTTCGCCATAAATTTTTGAAAGGCTTTCAATTTTCAAAATATCCATATTGAATCTCTCCTTTTTTGTTATGGCTGTATTTTACTCCGCTTAAATTACTTTACCGTGACATTATTATTACAAAAACGTCACACAATCTGCTTATAAAACCGAATTATAAATCTTGCACCGCCCGTACTGTTATTTTCAGCACGTATAGTTCCGTTATGGCCGGTTATTATCATTCTTGCAAGATTCAGCCCTATTCCAAAGCTATCCTTTGATGAATTTTTGCCCTTATAAAAACGCTCAAAAATATGAGGAATGTCATTTTCATCGAAGCCTTTTCCCGTATCCGAAACGGTTATCTCCGTGTAAATCGGCGTATCAGATGCCAAAACGGTTATCACACCGTTCTCCCCTGTATGCTCGGTACAGTTTTTAATAATATTGCCTAAAGCTTCAACGCACCAGGAAAAGTCGCAGTTAAGGATAATATCACCCGTTTCGGCAATAAGTGTTTGATTTTTCAGCTCCATTGATATCAACAGCGGCTCTGAAGCCTTGCGAATAATGCTTTTTACGTCTGCAGGCTGCATTTCAAACTGAACGGTACCTGCGTCAAGCCTTGAAATTTTCAGAAGCACAGAAACAAGGGCTTCCGTTTTTGAAATCAAAAAAGAAAGCTCTCGCAAAAGCTCCGTTTTTCGCTCCTCCGAAGCATCTGACGATTGAAGAAGAGAAAGAATCAGATTTATGCTTGTAAGCGGCGTTCTGAGCTGATGTGAGATATCGGCAATTGAATCAGCAAGAAAAGCTCTCTCTTTACTTAAAATATCATTCTGTGACCGAAGGCGGGCAAGCATTTTATTTACATCACTTTCTAAAACTGAAAGCTCCCCCTCCGAGTAGCTTTTAATATCAATATTATCGTCACCGCGCAATATCTTTTCAATGCCCTCGTCAAGACGGTTAATTCTGCTGTATCGTTTTTTTGTAAACACAAGAAAAGCAGTCTCAAGGAAAACGGTTATTAAAAAAATGCACAATGCTGTCAGCGTTGAATAAAAAGCAGTGATAAAACATAATAACAGTGACGGAATCACTGTTATTGCAAAAAATCTTTTTATTTCGGGGTTATTGTAAAGCTTCATTTAAATCACCTAATTTATATCCGAATCCTCTAATTGTAAGAATAATTTTGGGATTCTGCACGTCATCCTCAACCTTATCACGCAGTCTTTTGATATAAACTGTCAAGGTATTGTCATTAACGAATTCACCTGCAATATCCCATATCTCCGAAAGGAGCTTGTTTCTGGTTAGAGTTACACCGGGATTATTGAGAAAAATGAGAAAAAGCCTGTACTCCAGCGCAGAAAGAAAAACATCCTTCCCGTTTTTCGTTACAATGCCCTTATCCATATCAACGCTGATATTTCCGATATTCAAAATACTCTGACTCTTTCCGCATCTTCTGAGAACCGATTTTATGCGGGAAATAAGCTCTCTCGGACGGTAGGGCTTTTCAATATAATCATCCGCACCGATATCAAGCCCCGTTACAACGCTGAATTCATCAGATGAGGCTGTAAGAAAAATTACGGGACAATCTGTAATACTTTTAATTTTCTTACACAGCGAAAAACCGTTTCCGTCGGGTAAATTTACGTCCAATAAAACAAGTTCATAAGACTTAGCCTCAATCTTACTTTCAGCCTCTGCATACGTCAGCGCGCTGTCAGCCTCAAATCCCTCGCGTACAAGAAGCTCCATAAGATTTCTGACGATAATACCGTCATCCTCAACAACAAGAATCTTTATCATTTGCTCCTCACCTTTCTTTTTAATTATATCGAATGAATTATAAAAAGCAACATAAATGACAATTTAGTAATATAACTGTCAGGTTACAGAAGTTGTTAATTCAAAGCGAAATGAAAAAATCGAAGGCTTTATTGAAGCGTACTGAACATAAAATGCCAATGTCATCACAAAATGAGACGTGGACTTTATCACAGATTCAAGTATAATTTAATCGGAAGCTTCTAAATTAACTGAAAGGATAAAAATATATGAATACCTTATTTGCGAATAATCTGAAAAAATACAGATTAAAAAAGAATTACACGCAGGAGCAGGTTGCTGAAATTTTAGGCGTAAGCTCGCACACCGTCTCTCGTTGGGAATGCTCGACAACCTTACCCGACGTTCTGCTTTTACCCGAAATTGCAAAGCTATACGAAATTACTATTGATGATTTATTCAACAAAAATTTAGTAGGCTACGAGAATTTAGCTCAAAGACTTGCAACCGTTTATGAATCTTCCCGCGATCCCGAGGATTTTATGCGTTGTCGTAATGAATTTCGGAAGCTTATTAATAAGAATGAGCTGTCAACTGCCGATAAATGGCAGTACGGCTGGATACACATGGCTATGATGAATTACTGCAGAGACGAAGCATTGGAATGGTATGACAAAGCAATTGCTGATAATCCCGAGGAGGATCCGGAAAATCATAACATCGCAAATATGCAGAGAATATGGATGTTTTTCTTAATGAAAAAAGAGGACGAAATTATTGCTGAGCTAAAAGAAAAAATGAAAGCTGCTCCCCTTGACCCGAGAAGCTCGGATTATCTTCTAATTGCGCTTATATGGGCGGAAAAATATGACGAAGCATACGCTTTGTTCAAGGATGCGGCGGCGAAATTCTCCGATGATTGGCGTATTTACATTCACGGCGGAGATATCTGCAAAAACCTTAAAAAATATGATGAAGCCTTGAGTTATTATGATAAGGCCGGAGAAATCGGTACGTATTTTTGCGATGATCTGGACTGCAAGGCAGGACTTTATTCGGAAATCGGTGAATATAACAAGGCTTATGACCTTTATATGAAAATGTCGGAAATATACCGAAACCGCGGCTTTGATGTTGAAGCTGAAATAATGGAGAAATATGCAGACGAATGTAAAGCAAAATTAAATAATTAAAGTAATAAAAAAGCTTCATTCTTCCTTTCTTATCGTAAACAATTTAAGAAAGATAATTTTTTGCACTCATTAAGAGCTTTCTTGCCTTTTTCACTTCCTGTATAAACAAGCTCAAAATTTCCCGCAGGTGATTTCAGATATTCCCTGAAAATCTCCGCACTTTCCTTGTTAACTCCAATAACAGAGGGACACGGATAGCTGTTTGCATAATTTCTCTTTGAGGTTTTCAAAATCTTAGTAAGACCTACAATTACGTAACGGGGATCATCAATCGGAGCAAAAAGCTCAGAAACGGCTTTTATAAACACCTTTCTTTCTCTTTCCGAAGCCCCCGTAAGGCTTACCTCAAGAAAACCGCCGTCAGAGGATTTTTTTACGTTTACCTTTATTTTCGGTGATGAATCAATCTCTTTCAGCCGTTGAAGCGTTTTAAGAACTGCGCGCGAAAGCCCAAGAACTGTCTTTTCGGGCGAGGAATTCTTAGAAACAAAGGATGCACTTTTTATCATAAAATAAAGAGACGTAACAATAAGAATAATACCGAAAACAGAACCTGCAAAGCCCGTCGCGGACGTTATTACGATGCCGAGCACCGCAAAAACAGCAAAAATAACAGCATAAAGCTTATTTTTTGATACCTTCTTTTTGGGATAAACCTCAATAGGTACCTCGCTGATATCATTAATAACGGGAACGGCACTTCCCTTAACCTCATAATTCCATCCGGATGCTGCGGTTTCTCTGTCAGAAGCGATACGAAGCATATCTGCGTTGATTGAGTCGATACCCGCATTGTCGAAGGGCGGAATCAGAATATCTACTCTTTTGATTCCGCTTTCTATTACGCTGTTACTGTAAGCAGGAGCCTGAAAGCAAGAGAATCTCCGCTTAACGGTCTGAAAATCCTCACCTTCAATTTCATCGGTGTTTTTTCCCTCTTCATCGGGAAGTACCGTTACAAGATGCCAGATATTTGACACCTTTTCGGGATTATTCTTATCAATTCTAATGGCACGTCCGCGCATCTGATTTGAAAGCATAAAGCTTCCCACAAAGCTTGCAAGAATAAGTGAATTGATATTGGGAGAATCCCAGCCTTCGCCTAAAAGAGACTTGGTACCTACAAGTATGTTTAT
Organism: Acutalibacteraceae bacterium; assembly: GCA_045589015.1. Lineage (GTDB taxonomy): Bacteria > Bacillota > Clostridia > Oscillospirales > Acutalibacteraceae > RUG806. Next base: position 16,556 of record JAZNFG010000061.1, on the reverse strand, counting down.
TTCACCGAGAGCAAAAACCTTTGTAATAATACCAACCTTATGCTTGTTTGAACCGCCGAAAACAACCTCAGAGTGATTTGTCCCGTCAATCGGCTTTACTATGCAGGTTGCTTTTTCATCGTTAGCAATTTTTTGTGCGGCAGAAATTGCGGTATCGGGAAGAATCACAAGCGAGCCTGTGAGAAGCGCAATTTTTGAGCTCTGCCCTACCCTTCTTCTCAGTGCTTCAAAAACGGGTACTGCACCCATAGTATGAAGCCCCTCATCGGTTCCGATGGCTTTTCTGACTTCCTTTTTTATAAAATCCGTAAGTACAAGCATACGAAGCCTATCACCGAGATTATTCACTTCACTTTGGGCAATAATCTCAATGCTTCTGAGCTTACCCATAGATGCGGCAAGCATTCTGTTAATTTTATCTGTTGTTATAAGCTGAACCCTTCTTTTTTCTATAAGAGAATTTTCAAGAAGAATGCTTCTTAATTCATCGGAAAATTCAGCACCGAAGATTTCGGGACTGTCGATAATAAACTGAAAAGCCTGCTCAGTAATTTCGGGAGTGCAGACGGGAATGCTTTTTCTGCCGAAAAGCTTGGATTTTATCTCAGAAGGAATATTAATTGAGCAATAAGTGCCTACCGACAGCAAAGCGGAAAAGGCTTCCGTGTTATCATAAAGCGTTTCATCACTTATCCTTTTCTCGCCTATGATACCTGCATTTCTCATAGCCGCGGCAATATATCCGTTTTCAAAAATCGACTTGGTGCAAGCTCCTGCCTTTTGCTTATATTCCTTTATAATCTGTGCTTCCTTCTGTGTCGGATAGCTGAAATATATATAATCCTGATGAGGACAAAGCGTTTTCTGCTTAACAAGCTGAGGCACAAAAATCTCTTCATCAATTTCACCGCACAGTCTTATATACCTGTTCCATTCGTTCGCCTCCGAATCATAGGGCGGTGTGGCGGTAAGCGAAATTACCGAAACGTCATTTCCGAGTAATTCAATGAATTTTTCAAGAGCTCTCTGCCATTCACTTTTAAGATGGTGTGCTTCATCAAGACATAAGGTTTTTATACCTGCACGCTTAATTTCCGTAATCAAGTCAAAATTACTGAAATCGGAAGACATCTCTGTTTCAAGCTCGTCCTCCTCCTCTTTTATATCCATAGGAAGTCTGTTAACTGCGGCGTGAAGAGCCTGATAGGTTACGGACGTGAGAAGCAACGGCTTCATAAGATCAAAGGAAACGTAATCATTCACATTTTCAGATTCAGGCAAATAGCACTCTTGGAATCGGTCGCCCCATTGCTGTCGTATTGAAACGGAGGGGGACAAAATCAGAGCAGGAGAAGAAAGTCTTCTGATAATTTCAAGTCCGAGAACGGTCTTTCCGCTGCCGGGTGCCGCAACGATATGTATTTTTTTATCTCGAAGATGCTTTTGTGAATTATCAAGCACCTTCTGCTGATAATCGCGGAAGGTCCATTTGAAATTTATATTACTAAAATCCTTCATAAGCTTGTCTCCATCTGCTTTTTTATCATTTTAACACATAAATCCCCTGTGTTCAATAATCCGCAGCAAAGTTACCGATATTAAATGCTAAAACTTTATGATTGCCGAAATTTTTTCACGAAGCCGATAAATCATACTTAAAATTTTAGCTATAGCATTTATAAAAGCTTAAAATAGAATTTTTCCGAGAATAATTCAATTACACGGTTATTTTCTTTTATTGATACTGCTGTTATAATTAGCTTGAACAAATAAAGGAGAGACAAGCTATGAACATAAAAAAAGTCGGTGAACAGATTGCTGTTTTACGTAAAGCAAAGGCACTTACTCAAAGTGAATTAGGTGAAAGAATAGGCGTATCCTTTCAAGCCGTTAGTAAATGGGAACGGGGTGAAACACTACCCGACGTAACCTTATTACCGGATTTAGCAAAAATTCTTGAAACATCAGTTGATTTTATTCTGCTCGGAAATGAAAAAATTGTAGAATATAAGGGTAAATTTACTGTTACAGATATAAAAAACGGGCTAAACTGCTTGAAAAACGCAGGAGAATATCTTGGTAAAGAGAATATTATTTACCGTGCAGCAATTAACGGTATAAACAAGGACTTAAACACAGATATTGAAGAAGCCTTTACCGATGATTATGTATTTGAAGCTTTCCTTGCAGAGGCTGTAATTCAAAACTTAATTGCAGGCTATTATATTGATATCAGCGATATAAAAAACAATTTCAAATATGATCATTTCAAAAAAATTGTTATTGAAATATGCGGCAGATACGGAATAAAGTAAAAAAATTTAAGGTAGTCCGCTATCACACTTGCTCAAAATTTCTTCAGCTCATATTGTTTATAATAACAAATTCAGCTCCGACGGAAACATCCGCACGGAGCTGTTTTGTATTAGAAAAAATACTTTTCACGACAGTTCACGGAAATTGTCGTAGCTTCAGTTTTCTTTAATGGATTGACCTACCTTAATAATTTCCTCTCTGTCAAGCTGTCCGTAAACCGTAACAGTTATCTTATTTCCGGTAATGATAAGTGTAGAATAGGGCTTACCGTTAACTTCTCCCGTAATAAGATATGAATCCCGTCCCGATATAATAATCTCTTCAATACTGTTTTTATCCTTATCCGTATGAACGGCAAGTCCGTCATTGAGAGAAATATAAATATCATAGACAAGTTTTTCTCCGGAGTTCTCATATCTGTATCCCACAGCCTCATATTCATCATATTTATCTTTCAGAACAAAGCCCTGCGGAATAAAATCAGCAGTTATGCATTCGTAATTGCTGAAATCATCAGATGTTTCATCATTTGAAGTAAAATAGAATTTAATATGCGTTTCATAAAACTCCGTTATTGCATTCTTGAAATCTGCTCTTGCCTGCGGACTTAACATAATAAGTGAAAAAACTCCTAAGCAAAGAGTGATGATTATAACTGCCGCTTTTGTAAGAGCTTTTCTTAAAGCATAAGCACTAAATCCGTGGCTGTTGACGGAAGTAATGAGCTTTTCCAGTTTCCTTTCAAAATCCGCACTGAACGTATGCTCAATTTCGCTGTCATCAGGTATTGAGGAAATTTCATAATTCTTTAATTTTATTAATGCTGAAGCTAACCGGGTATCACTTATTTCCATTGAAAATCTCTCCTTTCATAAGTTCTTCTTTCAGTATCATTCTGCCGCGGCGAACCTGTTGGTGGATCGTTCCCGTCTTTCTACCTAAAAGTTCGGCAATTTCTTTTTCGGACATTTGCTCAACTATCAGAAGATACAAAACGTCCCTGTAAACGACAGGAACAGCAGAAAGTGCTTTTACAACAAAATCTTCTGTTTCAATTGCACTATAACCGAAATTGCTTTTTTCATCGCTGACATCATAAAGCTCATCTATATTTACTTCATTAAGCTCTTTTCTTTTCCTTAATATATCAATAGCACAGTTTTTTGAAGCGGTAATAACGTACGAAAGAGTCTTGGACGATTCTATATCGCCGATTCTTTTTATGTTTTTTGCTATACCGATAAAAGCATTCTGTACTGCGTCCTCGGCAAGATGAGCGTCACGTAAAACCGAATTTGCCGCATACCACATTTTCTTTTTATATAAGGTATATATTTTCTCAAATTTTGCTTTGTCATCATCTTCTTCTATGAGAAGAGTAAAAAACAGTAACATATATTTTCTCCTGCTTGCTTTTTGACGTTCATAATATTAAACGGAAAAATATTAGAAAAACTTACATAATTTTGTAACTTTTTAAACTTTTTATTCGTTTATAGTTGTGAGAGACCTCAGACGTTCAAATAATTATAGCATATATTTTCTTGTTTTTAACAGGTTTACTCTGACTAAAAATGAAAGGATGGATTTAAAGTTTTACGGATGATATACTTTTATCAGAAATGAAGGAGACAAAAATATGAAAAATACAAACAGAATACTAAGTATATTACTTATTGTTATTATGTTTTCAGGGGCTCTCCCCGTAAGTGTTATTGCCGAGAGCGTGGGATTAGCATCGGGAATAAATGATATCATTTACGAAACGGGGAAAGCATACAGCATAAACGGTGTCAATTACTTTATAGAGGAAAACGGCAATGTAACCGTAAAAGGCGCTGCATTAAACGGCGTACCCGAAAAAGTAGAAATACTCTCAAAGCTCGGTGATTATACCGTAACCTCAATCGGATGCGGAGCTTTCTATAAATGTAAAGCTGTTAAAGAAGCCGTAATTCCGGAAACAGTAACGTTAATTGACAGGTTGGCTTTTGAATATTCAGGGCTGACCGATATAGAAATCAGAGGCAAAAATGTCGATATAAGCACACGGTTCAGAAATACACCTTTATGGAAGGATAATATTGCAAACGATATGAATATCCTTTTTGTATCGGGTTATGCAATAGATGCCTTCTCTCGCGGTGAGATAGTTCTCGGAGAGGATATTGTCGGTATAAGCAAGGATTGCTTCAGACACGGAAGCGGGCCCGTTACCAAAATTACAATACTAAATCCCGATTGCCATATTTTCGCCGAAGACGGAGCTTTGCCTCCCAATGCAGTAGTTTACGGCTATAATGGCTCAACTGCTCAGCAGTATGCACTTAACCACGGCTACAGGTTCTTCTTAATCTGCAAGTGTGAAAATACGGCTTTTATCCCCGAAACTGAATCCAATTGTAACGGTACAATAGGTTACTCTGACGGCTATTGGTGTGATAACTGTAAAATATATGCTTCGGGCGGTCTGATTGACACAAGCTTTGAGCATAAAGATACCAATGGGGACAATATCTGTGATTTATGTAATAACGGTACTGATAGCGAAATTACAGATTGCGGCAAATGTGGCGACGAAGCAGTATGGACATTAAATGATGACGGCATTCTCCGTATAAGCGGAACAAGCGGTGTATATTCATATTCGGCAAATGAAAGAGAGCCTTGGTACAACCAAAGAAACAACATCAGATGCATTATTGCTGAGGAAGGTATAAAAAGCCTTCAGGGAATATCATTTGAAGGATATGAGAATCTTGAATCAGCAGAAATGGCTGATACGGTTTTATATTTACCAAAATCCTTTAGAGATTGTACATACCTTAATAATGTTAAGCTCTCAAGTAACATTCGCAAAATTCCGAGTAATTGCTTCAGAGGCTGTACCTCACTTAAAAGTATTTTTATTCCCCAAAATGTAATTGAAATTGACACCTGTGCTTTTCTTAATTGTACACTTCTTAAGGATATAGATTTTGAAACGGGTTATCTTTCTCTTCAGAGTGATGCTTTTTACGGTACAGCAGCCTACAATAATCCCGATAATATTAAGGACGGTTTTCTTTATATTGACAACTGTCTTATAGCTGAAATTACACCGGGCGCAACAACTCTTGTTCTCGCTAAAGATATTACGAGCATAGCATCTGGTTGGTGGTATACTTCCGATTCAAAAGTGACGGAGATTACGGTTTATAATTATAACTGTACATTCCCGAATGACACAGGTGCTCTTCCCGGTGGTGCACACTTTAATGGTTATGTAGGCTCAACGGCTTGGTTTTACAGTAAAAAGGATTTTGTTGCAATAGAGCCTCACACGCACACAGAAATAATTGATATTCCTGCCGTGGCACCTACTCTGACAGAGTCGGGATATACTCACGTCAGTCATTGTGCCGTTTGCGGCGAGAGTGTGTCTGTTCGGGAGATTATTTCCCCTGATGAGTATAATATTTCTGTTAACAAAGATGTCACTACAGCACAAAAGCTTGATATGGCTACAAACGAGGCTGACGGTGAAAATGTAATAATTACTTTTGCGGTTCGGAACGATATCTGCACAAGTGCAATAAAGCAAACGGTTATTTATAAGGTAGGGGAAGTAAAGCTTTCAAACTCGGAATTTATATATAACGGTGCCGTGCAGAAGCCTTCGGTCACAGTAAAAGACAGCAAGGGCAACACTCTGTCACGCGACAGGGATTATAAGGTCACATATTCAGCAGAGTCAAAATATTGCGGCGAATACTATGTCAGAGTCGATTATATCGGTAATTATGCAGGTGGCAAGACGCTTTATTACAAAATTATTATTGATGAAGTTCGTCCTGAGATTTTCTCTTTTTCAGACACAAGCATTTCTATCTGCTGGACACAAGGGCATACTGACCTTGTTTATCGTATTTACCTCGCAGACTCCGACGGAAATCTCATAAAGATCGCAGACACAAAAAATTATTACTATGAAATTGAAGCTCTTAAGCCCGAGACCGAATACAGCTTTCTTGTACGCGCTTATATGACAGATACCGACGGAAATATTTATTGGGGTGAAGTGAGCGAAGTAATAACCTGTGATACAGCTTCTGAAAACACAAGCTACGGATTTATTGATTTTCTGAAGAATATTTTAGCCAGATTTAAATACATTCTTCAGCTCCTGCTTATGTTTATCTGAAAAAGAGGAGTGAATGTAAGATGAATTTTAATATTTCAGCTGAAAGAATTCAAAGCGGAATGCAAACAATGAATTGCTTCGGACTTCGTCTTACCGGCTCGAAGGGTCAGCAGAAATTTGTGGATTATCTGAAAGATGAAATTCACAAAATGGGTTTTACCACGTACAGTGACCTTTATTCATTTAACCGCTGGGAAGAAAAGCATTCTTCAATCAAAATCATAAATTCAAACGGTGATGAAAATATCGAAGTCACCTCTGTATGGCCTTATTCGGGTGAAACCGATGAAAACGGCATTACAGAAGAAATAGTAGAGATTTTCGGTAAACATATCAACTATCTTCCTGCAAGAGGCAAAATTGCCCTTGTAAAGGTAAAAGACCTTGAAAAAGTACCGACAGGCTTTGCTTTTAATCAGAGAAATTCATATCCTAAAGGCTTGTCTTTGCCAAAGAATTACAAAGGTCCCGTTGCTGATTCCTTTGTTAAAATTCCTCTCATTTCTGTTGCAAAAGCAATGGGTGTTAAAGCAGTTATCTGTATATGGGAAGGTATGAGCGACGAAATGGTAAAGGGTCAGTATCTTCCCTTTATTATGGATTATCAGGGTATTCCCGCCCTTTGGGTTGGCGAGGAATCGGGTAAAAAGCTAAAAAAGGCTGAAAAAGAAAAGAAGAGGGTTAACCTTGTCCTTACAGCAGAAAAGGAGAATAATGCCAAAGCTGAATCCTTTTATACCGTTATTGAAGGCAAAAATAAAAAGGAAGCTATTATAATAAATACCCATACAGACGGCATAAACTGCGTTGAGGAAAACGGTCCTATTGCGATGCTTGAAATGATGCGACACTTAAAGGATGCAGAACTTGACAGAACACTTATTTTTGTTTTTGCAACCGGGCATTTCAGGCTTCCTGATTTTAAGGAGCACGATATTCAGGCAACGTCAAAGTGGCTTAAAAATCACCGTGATATGTGGGACGGTAAAAAGGGACATATAAAAGCAGTTGCGAGCCTTGGTGTTGAGCATTTGGGCTGCACGGAATGGAAAGATAAAGACGGAAAATATCAATGCACAAATCCCATTGATGTGGAGCTTGTCTATACTGCAAACAAAGCAATGGACAAGGTTTATTATGATTCACTTGAAGGCAGAACAATGGTCAAAACAGTAACAGTAAAGGGACACAATTTCCTTCATTTCGGCGAAGGTCAGCCACCGAGAAATGTTGGCATTCCCGATATTTCACTTGTAACTGCTCCCGATTATCTGACGGCAATAAACGAAACCCATCAGATGGAAAAGTTCAGCCTTGACCTTATGTGTGAGCAGATTGAAACATTCCTTAAAATGACAATGATACTCGATAAAATGAGTACGGATGAAATCGGTAAGCCTGAGCCATATTCGCTTATATTGGGCAAGATAAAATAAGCTTATTATTTTTGATGAACAAAAACCTACTGCTGTTGTTATACTAACGGCAGTAGGTTATAAACATTGATTTTATGTTACAGTGCTGTTATAATTATTATACTACAATTTCAAGGAGGGTAACGTATGAAGAAAAATAATATATTTATAGAAATAGGTTCTGTTGTTACATATATTTACGGTGTTTTAAATATGTTATCTGTTGTTTGTATGCTTGTATTTCCTTGGGATAAGATTGTATGGCTTACAGAGTGTATTCTTACAGTTGATGTTTTTACATGGCATATTTTTGGCATTTTATCCATACTCACTTTTATTGGCAAAGCAAACAATTTTATTAAAGAAAAACAAAACGGCATACTCCGAAAATATACTACAACAACTACTTCATTGCATTTTGTCTTTATGATAATCAGTTTCATTTGTATCGGTTATATGTTTAATGTGTGTTTTTAATTTTCGCAAAGGAGTAGCAAATTATGACTTATGTTTTTTATATTGAACTTTAGCAAAAAAGATTATTATTACGGCTGTTATCAACATAAAAACGATATTCAATTAACAGTTAATGGAGCCGATGTTGAAACGCACAGTTTCAATCTAAATTACAACAACAAAGTCTATACTATGGATTTTTGGCTTGTGTGCTCCGAAAATGAACCTATTGTTAAATGAGAGGAATAACAAATATGTTTTTTGATTTATTCAGACGCAAGAAAAATAAAGATATAAAAGATGTAGTTTTATCCGAAGCCGATGAAAAATGGAACAAAATGTGGGATTTATGGGTAGACGGTAATGTTGAATCTCCCTATAACGAACTTATGACATATCAGAGCGAAGTCAACAACGGCGGTCATCATCAATATTTTCTCAATACCGAAAACAACGGTGATGTTCGTAAGGATATTGAAGCTTTATGTGCTATTCTTCCTGATGTTCTCAAAAATAATATTCAAACGGCATTTAAGTCATATATTGAATTAGAACAGGATAAAAACATTGAAACAAATGAAGAAATATTAGAAAATTGTGATGACGTTTTTTGGGAGAATGAGGAAATGATAAACAGCATTTTAGAGGGGTACTGTAATGTTTATTGAGAGTTTGTTATAGTCGAACTAAATTAAACATTAAACCACTTTAAAAATATTGAATTCTTAGACACATATAAGTATGATTAAGGAAATAACACAAACAGTCAAGAGAAAAGAGTGGTTAAATGAAAAAAAACACAAAGATTCTTTTTATAAGCTTACCAATAATAGCAGTGATATGTTTGCTATGCGTGTTTTTCCTCTAATAAAACAACAACCGGAATTGGCAGTATCAAAGATTATGAATCTATTTTTCAATCTGTTGAAGAAATAAAGTTCTATATAGAAGATAATAATTTTTATAGCACCGAATCCCCACAAAAAGAACTTACAACACTTAAAAAGATAGAAATTAATACTGTCCCTATTTCTAAAGACAGAAGTAAAGACAGAGATTTTGAACATAAAATTATCATCAATAATGAATCTATAATTTACATAAACAACAATTTTTCAGAGTTGTGGTTAGATGATACTAAAAATATAAATATTAATTACAATGGAGAATCTTGGAATAAAGAAGAAGACGAAGGCATATCCCCCTCGTATTTATATAAAATTGAAAATTCCGATATTCTCAAGGAACTGTTTCAGAAGAACAGCGAGCATCTCAACAAATAAAATCCGCCCCATTGTCACAGTAACCCTGTTTCAATGGGGATTTCTCCTTTTTATACAATAAAATTAATGCGATTCCGACATTCTGCGTTGATTCATTTTATTTCGTATTTCCACTCACCGTCTGTTTTGCTATGATGATAGAAAAACTCACTTTTTTCATCATCAAGGAAAATTTCAAGCATATCTGACATATCTCGGGCAAGCTCTGCTTTTTTAAATTCCTCTAAATCCATCCAGAATACTTCTCCCTCAGCAGAAGATTTTAATTCACCTTCAAACTTATTCGTTTTATAAAACAAAACTATGTATCTGATATCTTGCGAAGCAGGCCATTGCTTGATTCCGCAAAGCTGAGGTGCAAAAACGGTAAGACCTGTTTCTTCTTTTACTTCTCTGATAACAGCATCGGTAAAGGACTCGTGTTTTTCAACGTGACCGCCGGGGAAAGTAAGCCCCTTCCAATTCTTATTTAATCTGTCCTGAACAAGAACCTTATTTTCATCATAAACCATACACATATTGGTCAGAATTACTTTTTCTGATTCAGCCATAATAAAACCTCATAAATATACTTTTTTAATTACTATCCGTTATTCGGTTTTAGAATAAAATCAAACTTTTCTTCAAGAAAAAACCTGTAATCCGCTTTATTTTCTGCTTGAGAATACTCATTTTTTATCGTATTTTCAATCCAGGACAGCATTTTATCGCTCATATCTTCATATTTTCGTATTCTGATCAATCCCTTTTCAGCAGCTTCAAGAATTTCCGAATATGCATCCTCAACGAATTCTACACCTGTTACAACTGCGGGAACACAGGTTGTTACCGCGTTGCTGATATTTATGCTGTCTTCATTAACGGTAATATCGTCAACAGTATAAATGTATGCTGAAACACCCTTATAAGTATCGTAAATGGCATTGGGATAGTATTCATCAAGAACTAATATTCCGTCAGAATCAAAGCCGTAGCTCGCCCACTTGTGCCAATGGCCATGATGGACAAAGCCTTTTTCCTTACAGCATTTTTCTATAGCGTTGCTTAAATAAACCAAAACATTTTCACGTTTTTCGGAAAAATAAATCAAAGGTTTACCGTGATTTGATATTCTCGGCATCAGAACCTTTATTCCCCCGTTTTGCGAAGCATGAAAGTACAATATACTCACCTCAAGCAAATTATATTAATAATTATATCATATTACCGTCCAGCAAATCAACCTGAACTCGCCGAAATCACGTTCACTCCCCTGTTATCGTCTCTTTACATAATAAAGAACACGGCACAGTAAAATATGCTTTCCAACCCCAAAAGATTAAAGCGCCATCGGTTTTACCGACAGCGCTTTTTGAATTTAAATTGATATTAATACTTAGGACGCTTAGTGTAGCCTGTGTGGAGAATCTCGTGAGCCTTGTGTGAGTTGGGTTCGCCGAAATACTCAGCGTAAATTGCTTTTACATCAGGATTAAGATGAGACTTTCTTACGGGAAGATTCTGATCGTCCTTGTAAAGACCTGCAGCACGCTTAGCACGGATATCAACGTTATTGTGAACAGAAGCGGGCTGAATGGGCTGACCGCCGCCGTTTACACAACCACCGGGACAAGCCATAACCTCGATAAAGTCATAAGTCTTTTCACCGGACTTAATCATATCAAGAAGCTTCTTTGCGTTAGCAGTACCGGAAGTAACAGCTACTCTGATTTCGTTGCCTGCAATTGTGTAGGTAGCTTCCTTAATGCCTTCAGTACCTCTCACATCGTGGAACTCAAGCTTTTCAAGCTCCTCACCTGTGAGTGTTTCATAAGCAGTTCTGAGAGCAGCTTCCATAACACCGCCGGTTGCACCGAAAATAGTACCTGCACCTGAACCGAGTCCAAAGGGAGCATCATATTCTTCATCGGGAAGCTGGTTAAAGAGAATACCTGCTTTTTTAATCATTCTTGCAAGCTCACGTACTGTGATAACAGCATCAATATCAGCAAGCCCCTCAACAGCTGTGTGGTCAAGTCTTTCTGCCTCAAATTTCTTAGCAGTACAGGGCATTACGCTTACAACGTAGATATCCTTGGGATCAATACCCATCTTCTCAGCATAGTACGTCTTTGCAACAGCACCGAACATACCCTGAGGAGACTTACAAGAAGAAAGATTGGGAATAAACTCGGGATAATAAGTTTCACAGAACTTGATCCATCCGGGTGAACAGGATGTAATAAGAGGAAGATTTTCCTTCTTTGTATATCTGCCGAGGAATTCTGTTGCTTCTTCCATAATTGTAAGGTCAGCAGAGAAATTAGTATCGAATACCTTGTCAAAGCCGAGAGCTCTTAATGCAGCAACGAGCTTACCTGTAACAACAGTACCCATTTCATATCCGAATTCTTCACCGAGACCTACTCTTACAGCGGGAGCTGTCTGAACGATAACGTGCTTTTCGGGATTATTGATAGCATCAAGAACCTTCTGTGTATCGTCTCTTTCAGCAATAGCACCTGTGGGACAAACAGTAATACACTGACCGCAGGAAATACAAGATACTTCACCGAGGGGCTTCTCAAAAGCACAACCGATATGAGTATCAAAGCCTCTTGCGTTTGCGCCGATAACACCGACACCCTGATTCTTTTCACAAACAGCTACACAGCGGCGACAGAGAATACATTTTTCGTTATCTCTGTACATATGTGAAGCGGATGCGTCAATTTCAGAATGAGTCTTTGCACCAGCAAAAGCAGTTTCTGTATCAATACCGTAGTCGTGGCAAAGCTTCTGAAGCTCGCAGGAGCCGGAACGAACACAGGAAAGACATTCCTTTTTATGATTTGAAAGGATAAGCTTGAGTGTTGTTCTTCTTGCTTCAATAACTTCGGGATCATTGGTAAATATTTCCATACCTTCGTTTACGGGGAATACACAAGCAGCAACAAGGCTACGAGCACCCTTAACCTTAACTACGCAGATACGGCAAGCACCGATTTCATTTATTTCTTTAAGGAAGCAGAGAGTAGGAATTTCAATTCCTGCCATACGGGCAGCCTCAAGAATAGTGCTGCCTGCGGGAACAGTAAAATCTCTGCCGTTAATCTTAATATTTACATCAGCCATTTTTCCGTTCCTCCTTATTTCTTGATAATTGCGCCGAACTTACATTTTTCAATACAAGCACCGCACTTGATACACTTGGACTGGTCAACAACGTGAGGATTCTTTACAGTACCTGAGATTGCACCAACGGGACAAACTCTGGAGCAAAGAGTACAACCCTTACACTTGTCTTCAACAATAGTAATTGAAAGAAGGCTCTTACATACACCTGCAGGACACTTCTTGTCAACAACGTGAGCAATATACTCGTCCTTGAAGCGCTTGTATGTAGAAAGAACAGGGTTGGGCGCTGTCTGACCGAGACCGCAAAGAGAATTTTCCTTGATATAGTTGCAAAGCTTTTCCATCTCGTCAAGGTCTTCAAGAGTTCCCTGTCCGTTAGTAATCTTCTCAAGAATTTCATAAAGTCTCTTTGTACCAATACGGCAAGGTGTACATTTACCGCAGGACTCATCAACTGTGAACTCAAGGAAGAACTTAGCAATATCAACCATACAAGTGTCTTCGTCCATAACGATAAGACCACCGGAGCCCATCATAGCACCCTGTGCTACGAGATTATCATAGTCGATTTCAATATCAAGCATTGATGCGGGAAGACAACCGCCGGAGGGACCGCCTGTCTGAGCAGCCTTGAAGGTCTTTCCGTTAGGAATACCGCCGCCGATTTCTTCGATAACCTCACGAAGAGTAGTACCCATTGGAATTTCAACAAGTCCTGTGTGGTTAATCTTACCGCCGAGAGCAAATACCTTTGTACCCTTGGACTTTTCTGTACCCATAGTGTTGAAGAATTCAGCACCGTGAAGAAGAATCTGAGGAATATTTGCAAAGGTTTCAACGTTATTTTCAGTAGTGGGCTTACCGAAAAGACCCTTTACTGCGGGATAAGGAGGACGGGGACGAGGCTCACCGCGGTTACCTTCAATAGACGTCATAAGAGCAGTTTCCTCACCGCAAACGAAAGCACCTGCACCAAGACGGATAAAGAGGTCGAAATCAAAGCCTGAGCCGAAAATATCCTTACCTAAGAGACCGTAAGCTCTTGCATCGTCGATAGCCTTCTGAAGACGGGCAACTGCAATAGGATACTCAGCACGAACGTAAACGTAGCCTTCCGTAGCACCTGTAGCATATCCGCAGATTGTCATAGCTTCAACGATACAATGGGGGTCGCCTTCAAGAACCGAACGGTCCATAAATGCACCGGGGTCACCTTCGTCAGCGTTACAAACAACGTACTTCTGGTCTGCCTGATTCTTAGCAGTAAAGCTCCACTTGAGACCTGTGGGGAAGCCGCCGCCGCCGCGTCCGCGGAGACCTGAATCCATAACAACCTTAATAACGTCCTCGGGCTTCATTTCCGTAAGGCACTTACCGAGAGCAGCGTAACCGTCCATCGCGATATACTCGTCAATGCTTTCGGGGTTGATAACACCGCAGTTACGAAGAGCAACTCTCTTCTGCTTTGCATAGAAAGTAGTATCGTTAAGTGAAACGTTACCGTGCTCAATAACGGTTCCTTCAGCAACCTCATTATAAACGAGACGCTCAACAACACGTCCTTTAAGAAGATGCTCTGTAACGATTTCCTCAACGTCCTTTTCCTCAACCTGGCTGTAGAATGTTCCGTCGGGATACACGATAACAACGGGGCCGAGAGCACAAAGACCGAAACAACCGGTTCTAACTACTTTGACTTCATCAACAAGACCGTTTTTTTCAATCTGAGATTCAAATTCAGCGATAAGCTTATTACTTCCTGAAGAAGTACAGCCGGTACCGCCGCAGATCAATACCTGTGCACGAATCATATTATTTACCTCCAATAAATATCTTTAGTGTAAATTATATCAGATGTTGCTTACTGTATATTCAGCGATTACCTTACCGCCCTTGAGGTGCTTTTCAACAACTTCCTTTGCCTTTTCAGGAGTCATCTGAATATAAGTAACCTTTTCCTTACCTGCCTCAAAAATTTCAACAACAGGCTCAAACTGACAGATTCCGATACAACCTGTCTGAGTAACAATTACCTTGTCACTGAGTGCGGCATCGTTAACCTCTTTAACGAAAGCATTGAGAACAGGTCTTGCGCCTGCTGCGATACCGCAAGTTGCCATACCGACAACAACTCTGATATCTGAGCTGCCTTCACGAAGTACAACCTTGTTCTGCATTTTTTCTTTGATTGCTGCAAGTTCTGCTAAAGACTTCATAAAAATTTTCCTTTCATTTTTCTGTATATTTGTTTTTAATAACCTAATTCAGAATACTGCTCCCTGAGGAAAGCGTCAATCCATTGGATTACCTCATAGGTATCAAGGGGAACATCACCGAGAACCTCTTTTAGCTGATCGGTATCAAGAGAGATTTCACCCTTTTCAGTATTGTGCTTATAAATCCATCTGATATTCGGCTGTCCCTGAATAAGAACCGTTACAGTCGAAACAACATCACCGAGAGGTGTAAAATCAAGATGGTTCTTAAAAAAAGATGCTGAAATTTCAGTGCCGTGACTGTCGGGAAATTCCTCCTCGTATCTTGAAGTAATTTCAAGCTTTCCGCCTGTCTGCTCAGCAGCCAGCATCAGAAGAGGTATACCGAGACCGACCTTTCTCGTTGTTCTCGAGGTAGTAAACGGATTGGTAACGCTTTCAAGAAAATCCTTCTTCATTCCGCATCCGTTATCCGATATCGTAATAGCAATTCTGTCCGTGGATTCTTCAAGAACTATACTTACGGTATCAGCACCTGCTTTTACCGAGTTCTGAGCAATATCGAGAATATTTAATGAAAGCTCTTTCATTTCATTCACCTCTGAGAATTCTGAACAACTCACTGCGCACCTTATTGCCGGAATACGGTTCATCATCCAATTCAAAATAAAACTCTTTATCTCTGATATCCCATAAATAATGAGCATCGGATGAAACAACCGGTATCCTTGACTTCAAAACGGAAAATCTACTCTGATATTCAGCTATTCTTTCACCGTTATGAAAACCGGCACATACAAAATTTTCATCATCGGGAAAAATTCCGAGCGTTGCTATAATACCGTTGGCTTCCCTGTCAATATGAGCAGGATAGCATATTCCGCCAAAGCCCTTGACAAGAGACGGTGCCTCATCAACGGTTATATATGTTGCATTGGAAAGAAGATACTCTTCCGTACCGATTACCTCATCAGAACCGTTCATTATCATCTGTTCTCCGAAAATATCCGTTCTGTTAGGAATCAGCATTCTCTTATCCTGAATAAAAGAATCAAAATTCAAAGCGGAATCAAGCTCTTCAAACAGACATACCAAATGAATATCCTCAGCGGTAGTCAATTCCATCCCTGCAACGGGAATAATGCCGTTCCTCTTTGCCGCCTCAAAAAAAGCAGGGCAGTTCTTTGCGGTATTATGGTCGGTTAGAGCAACAATATTAAGTCCTGCCAACGAAGCCATACCTGCAATATTATTGGGGGTCATATCATCGTCACCGCAGGGAGATAAGCAGGAATGTATATGAAGATCGTAATAATATTTATTCATAGCGATTCGTTTAATAAAACCGCAGTTTCGAATGTTGTGAGTGAGGTTTTTAAAATGTTTATTCCCTTTTGCTTTGAAACTTCGATTACATTTTCATCCACAGCAACCGATTCACTCAATATGATGCAAGAAACATCACAAAGCGTTGCAACTGCCAGAATGTTAATGTTGGACATAATAGTTATCCAAGCATCGCCACTTCTTGCCTTACCCATAACCCAACTTAACAGGTCGCCACAGTATA
>JAZNFG010000060.1:0-24133 GCA_045589015.1 Acutalibacteraceae bacterium | reverse complement strand
CGCAGAGTGCGAAATCCTTTTTCCTTCTTAAAGCGCAGGAGATTTTTAAGAACCCTCGCCGGGGGTTCTTAAAGTGCGAAGCACTATTAATAGAACTTTTCTGAGATATCCCCCAAGTTTCCGTGAAGAGTCATATTTTTTCTTATTCCTCAACCTTCTTTATTCGCGGCAGTATCTCCGAAAGCTCCGACAAAGCGAGGCTCGTTTCGGCACAGCATCTGTCCGACAAGGTAAACACTCTTCCCCCTTCTGACGGCTCGGTTGGTATTATCTCCCCTTGCATCTCACCACGAAGGGTAAACTCTCTGACGGGCAGCACAACTCTTGCCGCACCGCTGTTATGACACATCATAACGTGCCCCTTGCCGTCTCGTTCAAAGCAATAAACTGTTATTTCTTCTATCTCCGTTCTGACGGGGAAGCATTCGGTAAGCTCCGGCTCTCCTCTGCTGTTTTTCAGAAGCGCAAATTCCCGTTCGGGGTCTCTGAGCATCTCCTTTTGCGCCTTCGTCAGCAGATTATTGCTTCTCACATATTCCCATCTTCTGAAAACCTCAAGATTGTCCTTGATTCTCGGATTTTCTCTCATAACCGCAAGATTGCTCTGAATGGTCACGGGACAGTCATAGCCTGCCGCGTGAGAAGTACCGTATTCAAACACGTCGGGTCTTGAATCGGGATAAAATCCCCACCATCCGAAATTAATGCGGGTAAAATCCATCCTCATATCTGAAGCCTCCCTCAGCGGATATTTTCTTATCATAGCCTTAAAAATATCCGTGGGAAAAATATCAAAGGCGTTGCCGCCGCTTAAAATATGCCAGGAGAAATGTCCCTTTGCCGCCGCCTCTGCAAAAAGGGGCGGTCTGTTGAATTTTTTATAGACACGGTACTGTGCGACGGGAATCTGAAACTCATAGGGCGCATTCACTCCCTCGGAGCCGTCGAAATAAACGAATTCAAAGCCCTGATTGTAAATCTGCGCTATTTTTTCGGCAAGCTCATCCTGCAAAGAGGAATTCTGGTCGCAGTATCCGCTGGTTCCGCCGAATTCGCTGATAAACACCACGCCGCCGCCCGTTCCCGCTGAATGCGGCTGTGCAACGGTTCCGTTATAGCCTCGGACACAGCCTGTATAGCAGTACGGAGCGGTATCGGTACAAGCCTCGTAATGAATAAGCTCATTACCGAAGCGAAGAACTCTGCAATATTCGTGAAGCTCCGTTTCAAATGGATACTGGTCAACGGGAATCACGGTGTCCTCTGCCGAGATATCCTCCGCAAGCGTCAGCCTCTGTCTCAGCATAATACGGTGATCCGCCTCGGGGGTAAAATATTTACTGCAAACACCTATATGGGAATGAAGAAAATGAAAGCCGGGAGTTATTCCGTATGCTCTGACCCTTTCAAGCATCTTGCCTATATTATCTACGCTTCCCCCGTATTCGTCTCTCAGCTCATAATTACCGCAAAGGCTGTAGCCGTTTTCCTCTTTTACAAAGCAGGTATAGTAAAAAAGCATCATCGAAAAGCCGCCGAGACGCGCATAGGTCAAATGCTCGTCGATATTATCGGGAACGGCATCGCTGACGAAATAAGCCGATGCGTTTATTTTATTGCTTCTTCTGCTTTTAACTCCCTGCGGAAGTCCGAAATCATCCTCAAAGGCTTCAACGATATCAAGAAAACGGCTTCTGTCTGAGACTATCAGCACCGCAGAACAGCCCTTGAAAAGAATCCCCTTCCGTGCCTCGGCAAAAAGCAGCTTTCCGTCCCTTGTGCTTTCGTGACCGATAAAGGTGTGCGGAGCCGTACCCATAACAGCCACAGCAATCCTGTCGTCGTGGCACACGTTCAACCATTCACCGAAATACTTGCGGTTTTTCAGATGCAGATTCAGAAAACGCAGAGAAACGGCAGGAGGTCTTGCAATCAAAATCCCCCCGTAAGCGTTCTCCGGAAACAAAAAATCCGCAAGCGTAAAAACAAAATAACCGTTTTTGAAGTAAATGTCTATCCTTGCTTCATAGGGCAACGGTGAAAAGCCGACAATAAGACTGCCGTTTTCGTATCTTATGCTGTCCGAATATATTGTTTCCTTACGTGACGGATGTATCAGCTTCATCTCATTGTCAAAAAAACGGTCCTGAGAAACGCAGAACAAGGGAGTATCGCTGTCAGCCAGCAATTCTTCCTTGTTCTCTTTATCATAAAGACTTAAAGCCTTTCCGTTTTTTCCCGCAACAAAGCTGACAGAGCCGTTTTCAAAAATTATGCCGTCCTCATTCTGTCTGATAACCATATTGCGTCCTCTTGAAAAATCTTCAGTTCTGTCTGTAATCCTTGAGGAAGTCTCCCAAATCTCTCATAGCCCTTGCAAGCTGCTCGGCCTCGGGAAGCATTACGATTCGGAAGTGGTCGGGCTCCTTCCAGCTGAAGCCTCTGCCGGGGATTATCATAACGTGCTTTGAATGGAGATAATCCATAGCAAACTGCTGGTCATCCGTAATATTGAATTTCTTTATATCAAGCTTGGGGAACAGATAGAATGCCGCGGAGTTCTTGACGTAGGAAATACCCTCTATCTTATCAAGCTCACGGCAGCAGGCCTCACGCTGCTCGTAAAGGCGTCCCCCGGGAACTATCATTTCACGGGTGCTTTCGGGGTCATCCAGTGCCGCGGGGATTACAAGCTGCATCAGCGCATTTGCACAAAGGCGCATAGCGGAAAGCTGAACAAGACCTGCAATAAAGTCCGTTGCATTCTGCTTTGCTCCGCTTATAACCATCCAGCCGCAACGGAAGCCGCATACGATATGTGACTTTGAAAGACCGTTCATAGTAATACAAAGCAGGTCGGGACAAAGGGTTGCAGTTGAAATATGCTCAAGCTCATCCATAACGAGTCTGTCATAGATCTCATCGGAGAAAATAACAAGCTGATGCTCTCTTGCTATTGCAACTATCTTTTCAAGAAGCTCTCTCGGATAAAGCGCACCCGTGGGATTATTGGGATTAATAAGAACGATAGCCCTTGTCCTTGAGGTTATCTTTGACTTTATATCCTCAAGGTCGGGATACCATAAGCTCTGCTCGTCACAGATATAATGCACGGGCTTTGCGCCTGCAATATGCACGGAATTCGTCCAGAGAGAATAGTCGGGCGAGGGCACAAGAATCTCGTCCCCGTAGTTCAAAAGTGCGGTGAGTGCCATCGTAACAAGCTCACTTACACCGTTTCCGATAAATACGTCATCGGGAGTAATGCCCTCGATGCCCTTGCCTTTGTGATAATTGCAAATAGCCTCTCTTGCATCGGGCATACCCTTCAGGTCGCAGTATGCAACTGCCTTATCCGCATTATTGATAAGTGCGTTTCGTACTGAATCGGGCATTTTGAAATCAAAGGTTGCAGGGTTGCCGGTATTAAGTCTCAGCACGTCGATGCCCTGAGCTCTCATTCTGTTTGACTCAACAAAAACGGGGCCTCTGATATCGGAATGAACAAGCTGAAGCTTATCTGATCTCATTATTTCTCTCATTTTGGAAAACCTCCTCAAATTACGGTTGATACGATACGGGAAGCATTTCCGTATCGGATTCTATGCTTATAAAATTATTATGCTCAAAGTATGCGTAATACATTCTCAGAGGACTGCAGAAGTCCTGGACGGGCACGTAAAGCTGTTCACGCTCAAGCCTCAGACACGGTGCTGTCATCTTCATTTCTCCGAGAGAGGTGACTGAAACGTCGCTGTTTTCGGTGAACTCCGAGAATCTGCCGTAGACCTCTATTCTCACCTTTCCCTCAGTATGCTTGGCTTCACCGCCCATAAATTTCACTATCTGCCCTGCAGGCACGTACCATATACCGTTTACGTTAACTGCAGGAGTGCCCATTACGCAAAGTCCTAAATCATAGCCCTTGAATTTTATTCTCGGACGGTTGTATTTCGGAGCGCGTCTTATGGGTGTGATACAGTCGTTTTCCTTATCGATAACACAGCGGTCTACTATTCTTCCGTCCTCCACGTAAGCCGTCAGAGTGCATTTTGCTCCGTCGATATCGACTATGCTGAACATTGAAAGCTCCTCCTCGTGCTCGTAGGTGCAGTCATTCCACACCTTGGGCACGACTCTCGTTCCGGGGGGATTACGGTTTCCGCTTCCTATATTATAATGTATAGTTCCCTCAGAGGGCTTATCGTAAAGTCCGTTGTTTCTTCTGGGGAAGCTTCTTGCGAAGGAATGCTCGTGCCCCGAGAACATAATATCATATTTATCTATACCCTCCATCATAGGCGGATAGGTTTCATAGCATTCAAGGTTCGGTCCCGAATAGCATACGGGGAAATGATGAGCCGCAAATTTCCAAACAGCCCCACTCTCCGCGGCGGTCTTTATCAGCCATTCGTTTATAAATTCAAAGCCGCTGGTGCCCGTAACCGCAAACATCACGTTTCCGTAGTTAAAGGAATAATTCGGAATCTGCCAGCCCTCAGGCCCGTTTTCGGGATAGGAATATCTCAGCTGATTGGTAAAGTACGTGGCGTGCTCGGAATAATACTTACCCGTAAAGGTAAAATAATCCTGAAAGCCCATATCATCGTGATTTCCCATACAAAGCTGAACGGGAATATGCTCGGTTATACCTTTAAGACCTTCAAAAAGTCCCGTCCATTGTACGTCCGTCTGTCCGCAGTTCGTATTATCTCCCGCAGTCAGAATAAATCTGCATTCGGGATGCTCGGCAAGTATCTTTTTTACCGTTTCACCCAACGTGCTGTAATCGGCAGGGGGCTCGGGTCCGCCCGTCTGCACGTCGGAAAGACAAAGGAACGAAAATTTTTCAGTATTCCTTTGTGCCGTACGGAATGAATATATCTCGCTTCTGAAAAAATCATTTCCGCAGCTGTATTCGTATTCCGTATCGCCCTCCAGCCCCGTCATATCGGCAAAGAAAAAGCTGCTCTCGTCAACGTCGGTGGTAAAGGCGTTTCTCTTTGCCTCTGCCCTGCGCCAAGCATCCTCGGAACGGGCTCGTCTGTAAAGAACGTAGCCGTCCCTGATGCTTACGTCACAACGCCATCTGACAGTCATACTCTCCGACGGGTCATTCTTGATTGAAAGCATTATCTGATCGGGTGTCTCCTTTGAACCGCGGATTTTTTTCCATTCTTCTCTCGTCATATTTTTATTCTCCCCGCCTGCTGATTTTAATTGTATTATGTAATATTTTACCAAGAACCGCACGCAAATGCAACACAATACTGACTTTTTCTTAATTCAAAATAAAATAATTAAAACAACCCCTGCCCCGAGGTTGAGGGCAGGGATTGATAAAATGCAATATTTTCTTAGTACCGCAATCAGCTTCTGTCAACAAAATCCTTGAGCTTTTTACTGCGGTTGGGATGACGGAGCTTTCTGAGTGCCTTTGCTTCAATCTGTCTGATACGCTCTCTTGTAACCTCAAACTGTTCTCCGACCTCTTCAAGTGTCTTAGGCTGACCCGTTCCGTCAAGTCCGAAACGAAGCTTCAATACCTTTGACTCTCTTTCGGTAAGAGTCTTCAAGGCGTTGGCAATTTCCTCCTTGAGCGCGGCAAGATTGGCTGCCTCCTCGGGATTCTGCGAATCGTTATCGGGAATAAAGTCGCCGAGATGGCTGTCCTCCTCCTCACCGATGGGAGTTTCAAGAGAAACGGGGTCCTGTGCAACCTTAAGTATCTCCTTGACCTTTTCAGTTTCCATATCAAGACGCCTTGCAATATCATCGGGAGTGGGCTCTCTTTTAAGCTCGGTCAAAAGAAGCGACTGTGTTTTCTTTACCTTGTTGATGGTTTCCACCATGTGTACGGGAACGCGTATTGTTCTTGCCTGATCTGCAATAGCTCTCGTTATAGCCTGTCTTATCCACCACGTAGCGTAGGTTGAGAATTTGAAGCCCTTATCGGGGTCGAATTTCTCAACTGCCTTCATAAGACCTATATTACCCTCCTGAATAAGATCAAGGAACTGCATTCCGCGTCCGATGTATTTTTTTGCAATACTTACAACAAGACGGAGATTTGCATTTATCAGTCTGTTTGTTTCAATCACGTATTCTTTGTAGTCCTCGGGGGGATAGTCCTTTTTTTCAAGTCCGGGATTTTCCTGTCTTATCTTTTTTATTTTTAAGGCGCACTGCATTTCCTCCTCGGTTTTAAGAAGGGGATATTTACCGAGATCCTTCAGATAAATCTTAACGGGGTCGTCGGGAAGTGCAGTCTTAGCATTTTCATCATCTGCCGTAGTGTATTCCCACATAGTTTCAAGAGCATCGACAGCAGCATTCTGCATATCGTCAACAACCTCGATCTGATACTGATCAAGACACAGGTAAAGGTATTCAAGGTCGCTGTCCTCAAGATTATAAGCACCGACAAGATCATCAATATCCTTTGCGTCGATCTTTCTGTTTTTGGTAGCCTTACAGTTGTTTATAAGGTTATCAATCATTATTCTGTTTGCGTTGTTTTCTGCCATTTTTCCGCACATCCTTTATATGAATAAAATTTAAACGAGGTCAAAGAAACGTATTCACGGCATAAGCGTAAATCGTTTTATTCTGCAATAAGAGTCAGATTCTCGGTTATAACGTCTGCCGCGACGGAATAAGTGTCGTTCCCTGATTCATCCGTTCCCAGAGAGTACGAAGGAACACGTACGGTAAGCACAAGCTTATCACCCGTCTTAACGTCCTCCGATACCTTATATCTTATAACGCAGACGTTATCGTCAAGCAAATCACAGGTTCTTGCAACCATACCCTGCACGTCAACACATTCCGTATCCTCCGATTCAACCACGTTTGAGGCTATAATAAACTCGGAATGAGAAGCTGAGGAGGATTCGTAAGACAGAAGCCGAGGTGAATAAACGGAAATATCAAAGCAGGCACTCAGCGGTGCATCTGAGATATTCACCGAAATCTCAACCGTTTCACCTGCAACCACCGCAGCAGAGTCAAGCACAAGCTTTATCCTGGGAGCAACGGCAGCGGCGTTATTATCCTCAGCAGTAGTTTCCTTCTGCCCGTCCGAGCACGAGGCTGCCGCAAAGCATAACAGCAGGCAAAGAATCAATGCCGTAATTTTTTTCAAAACCTATCACCCTTTATATATAATCTTTATTGTTCTGTTTTCTTTTTTCTTCTGAAAAGAGCAAGATATTCCTCTGAAGAAAGGCTGCCGACATCGGGCACCAGCTTTTTATTCTTTTCTTCAAGAAGCGTCGCGATACATTGACGGCATTCGTCAACGGAATTGGCAATGCTCTCGCCCTTTGAAAGCAAATAGGAAAGATACGAAATTTCCTCATTTTCGTTTTCCTCGGCAAAGGAGAACAGCTCAAGGCTTCTGCCTGCAATTATTCTTGAAGAGATATCTCTGAAGAACCGTCTTCCCCATTCCGTTATAAATACACTCTCGGAAAGCTCTGCCGACAGCTTTTTCAGATAGTCGGGATGTCTGAGAAGCGATGCAAGTATGATCTCCTCAGCCTTGACCGCACGGACGTTTCCCTTTACCTCGGGATTGGGAGAGCTTGCCTTTGAATTTCCCAGCACGCTGTCAAGTGCCGATGAAAATTCAGCATTCATCTCCGTTCGTTTTCTGAATTTCAGCTGCTTGCTTATCTGCGCCTCAATTGCTCTTTTTTCCACCTCAAGCTCCATAGCAATCTTAGAAGTATAAATATCCCTTTCAATTGCATTTTTTATGCCGCTGAGCACAACAACTGCCTCATTGAGGAAGCCGAGTTTGCCGTCCTCCGTGTTAAGATTGAACTTCCTTCTTGCATCGTTGAGAGCAAATTCCGTATCGTTCACGGCGGAGGAGATTATATTTTTCATTCTCTCCCTGCCCTGCGTCTTCAGTATTTCGTCGGGGTCCTTACCGTCGGAAAGATTCATAATTTTAAGCTTCATCGGAGATGACGCAAGCATTGAAAGAGCTCTTTTCGTTGCCTTCTGACCCGCCTCGTCCGAATCGAAGCAAAGCGTCAGCTCATCGCAGTATCTTGAAAGAAGAGATATCTGCTCCGAGGTAAATGCAGTACCGAGCCCCGCAACGGCATTTGTAAAGCCCGACTGATGCATAGCTATTACGTCCATATAGCCCTCGCACAGAATAAGCTTTCTTTCTGCATTATTCTTTGCAAAATTAAGAGCATACAACGCCTGGCTTTTTTTGTAAACCACGGTATCCGAGGAGTTAAGGTATTTTGGCTTTGAGTCGTCAAGCACTCTGCCGCCGAAGGCAATTACGTTACCTCTAAGGTCAATTATAGGAAACATCAGACGGTTTCTGAAATTATCAATGGTGCCGCCCTTTGACGTTTTTCTTGCAAGGTCGAAGGAAACAAGCTCAGCCTCTGAAAATCCCTTTCCCTTCAGATGCTTGAGAAGAGCATCCCATTTATCGGGAGCATAGCCCAGTCCGAAATGCTTTACGGTCTCCTTTGCAAGTCCTCTTTTGTTTATGTAGTCTACGGCAGGTCCTGCCTCCGGCAGTGAAAGACAGCTGTGAAAAAATCTTGCCGCCTCTCTGTTTGCCTCGTAGCAGCGCCGCCTTATGCGGTGAGCCTCATCATCCTGCGGGTCGGTGGGCATATTCATTCCCGCACGCTCGCAAAGAAGCTTTACGGCATCCGTATAATCAAGTCTTTCGATATTCCGTATAAAGCTTACGGCATCACCGCCGATGCCGCAGCCGAAGCAGTAAAACGACTGCGTATCCTTATACACAACGAAGCTGGGTGTTTTTTCCGTATGAAAGGGGCATAAAGCAACGGGAGTTCTTGAGCCCCTGTGCTTTATTTCCGTATATTTGCCTATCAGCTCTTCAATATCCGTTCTTGCCCTCAATTCCGACAAAAATTCCTCGCTGAATCTCATTTTTCTCACCTTGCTTCCGTTAAAAAAACTGCTTACATTAACTATATACCGAAAAAATTACGCAATCCCTTTATTTTTTTAAAAAATTTTTTCTATTTTCGCAAGAAACGGAAATTACTATTTTACCGTATCAAATTTTTCACCCGTTTTAACAGCCGCCACCTTACCGAAGCTCGCTTCCGTCAAAGCGGCAGTAAAGCCGCCCTCCTTTTCCTGCGGAAGTCTGAAGCTGACGGTTACGTTTTCTGCAAAATCAGTAGACTCAATGATTCCCCCGTGCTCGGGGATAAGCGTGCCGAGCCTTCCGTAAAAGCCGTAATCACAGGTAACACACAGCACCGAGCAGGGACTCATTTTTATGATTCCCGCACCCTCAACGGCTATTTTTGCGCTGTGTGAATATGCGCGGACAAGTCCTCCCGCTCCCAGAAGTATACCGCCGAAATAACGGGTAACCACAACGCATACGTCGGTAAGGTCGTTTTTCTTTATTACGTCAAGCACGGGAACGCCTGCCGTTCCCTGCGGCTCACCGTCATCCGAATAGCGTGAATATTCGGGAGTTCTTATCTTGTAAGCATAGACGTTATGTGTCGCATCCGAATGACGCTTTCTGATTTCATTTATAAATTCAACTGCCTCCTCCTGAGTTGTGACAGGACGGCAATATCCTATGAAACGGGACTTATTTATAACGTATTCCTCTTCATAATATCCCGAAACAGTAATGTATTCCTTCATCTTAATTCACCCGCAATTCCAATCGGAATTATCCCTTTTTTCTTTCTTTACGGCAATATCAAAATAAATGGGGGTTAAAAAAACAGATAGTATATGAAAAATCACAGGTGTCTTCAGAAAAAATCAAAGACACCTGTTTATTTTGTATTCTGCTGTTTGCCGTTATGCGGCATTTAATCGCTGTCTGCTTTTATTTCTTATCGAGATTATAGCGTCTCTTGAATCTGTCAACTCGACCGCCGATGTCAACAATCTTCTGCTTACCTGTAAAGTAGGGGTGGCAGTTTGAGCAGATATCAACGTGAAGGTTTTCCTTTGTTGATGCTGTTTCAAAGGTAGCACCGCAGGCACATTTTACAACAGTGGGCTTATAGTTGGGATGGATTCCCTGCTTCATAATTCGATTCACCTCTTTCTGTAAAAGTTCACAGCTTAAAAAAACAGTCGAAATATACTTTATAAACATACTTCCGCTTAATCAGCAACAAGCATTTTAGCACAAACAAAATCAAAATGCAAGCAAAAAATATCAAAAACGGAAAAATATTTATATAAACAGAGAAATGCTTTCTCTGAGCTTCAGAGAATAGAGTATACATTCGCGAACGTCGATGTCCAGAGATTTTTTAAGAGCCTCGGCATAAAGACACATCTGCGAATAATAGCGTTCCGTTAAAATATTTATATCATTGATATTATCCGTTTTATAGTCCACTATCACCGCTGAACCGTCCTCAATAAAAACAAGGTCGATTTTACCGATAACAACGGTTTTCTCGTTACTGAATTCCTCGGCAACCGAAGGGTCTATATCCCTTATGCTTTTCGCCATGGTAAACTGCTTTTCTCTGTAGACCAGCGGACTTTTTTGTGCCCTTTTCATTATATCCGAATTTACGAAAACCCTTATAGCCTCCATATCCACGCTTGCCGCCTGCCTTTCGGTGAATCTGCCCTCGGCTGTCAGACGGTCTCTCTCCCTTTCGGGGGCAGTCTTACATACGGAAAAATCGCAGTACTGCAAAAATCTGTGTGTCAGCGTGCCTACGTCGGCAGGGGTCAGATTTCCCGAATACATAAAGGCGGGAACACTTTTTCCGAAGCCTGCAACGTCAAAATGCTCGTCCTTCAGAGAGGACGCCGTATGCTTTGCGCCTGCAGAGGAAACAGCCGACCACTTATAGGAAAAGGCTGCTCTTTGTCTGATGGCTTCAACCGTATTATCATCGGCAGACGGGATATCCGCGTCCCGGCTGTCCGTGGCTTTATCTGTAACGCTGTCAATAAATTCAAAATGAATCCGTCCTGCCGTATCATCCGCGGGAACGCTGTTTCCTCTGACAGCGGCATAATCGGGATGCATCAGAAAAGCGCAGATAAGCCATTTTGACGCGTCGGAGCTGTGGGAAATAATATAGGGAGAAATTTTTTCGGCTCCGGAGAGCAGATTTTCATATTCGCCGAGCTTTTTGGGCATATTCCTCAGGGCAACGGGTATAAACAGCTTCTGCTTTGCCCTTGTCAGAGCAACGTAGTAAATTCTCAGCTCCTCGGAAAGAAGATTTTTATTGCTCATCTTTCTGAGAGCGATTGAGGACAAAGTATCGTAATTTTTGATTTTTTCAGGCTCTTTTCTTTTCATTCCGAGGCCTGCGGCGTGGTCAATTATGAGATTTGAGCGCAGGTCCTGCTTATTGAACTGCTTTGACGTGCCTGCAATAAACACGAAGGGAAACTCAAGTCCCTTGGAGCGGTGCATACTCATTATTCTCACTCCGCCCGAGCCTCCCGAATCAACCGATTCATTGGAGTTTTCTCTGAGAATATCCATATAACGGACGAAATCATTGAGGGAAGAATAATGCTCGGCACTCCTTTCGGCCTTTTCAAGAAGGCGTCTGAGATTCTTTTTCCTTATCTCACCGTCGGGCATAGCACCTGCAATAAGCGGATAAGCGGTATCGGAATAAATCTCTCTGATAACGCTGTCAGCACCTGCACAGGCGGAAAGCTTTTTATAATATTCCAGCCGTTCAAGCACTCTTATGCACCCCTCGTCACCGTTTTTTGCTCCCTCAAGCAGACAATAATAAAGGGAAATCCGCTTTCCGTATTTCACGCGCAGACGTGCCGTATCGTCGGGGGAAAAGCCGAAAATCGGAGACATAAGCACGGCAAGCATATCCGTGTCGCGTCCCGGATTATCTATGACTCTGAGATAGGACATAACCGTCTTTATTTCGGCGGCGTCAAAAAAGCTGCTGTTAACGTCCGACGAAACGGGCAGACCCGCTTTTTTAAGTGCATTGACGTATTTTACGGCAGTAGAGGACGGAGATCGCAGAAGTATGCAGAAGTCCGACGGCCTTGCGGGTCTTTTGCCGTCGCCTTCCCCTGCCGTTTCTCCGCGGCTGAGCATTTCCTTTATAAGAGATGCGATATAAACGGCTTCCGTATCGGCTTCCTTTTCATCACCCGCTTCAAGAAAGCTGACTCTCACGTCAACGTCGGGCTTTGCTTCGGCGGTCTCGGGGAAATTCAGCCGTTCATCCTCGTTATAATCTATTTCTCCGCATTCGGGAGACATAATTTTTGAAAAAACGAAATTAACGCAGTCAAGTATTCCCTTTCGGCTTCTGAAATTATGTCCCAGAATAATTTTCGATTTTTCGGCTTTACCGTCATAATACGGAAAGGTATTGCATTTTTCTATAAATATCTCCGGACTTGCAAGCCTGAAGCGGTAAATGCTCTGCTTCACGTCACCTACGAGGAACATATTTTTTCCCTGCTTTGATACCGAGTAAAAAAGTCCGTCCTGTGCACGGTTCGTATCCTGATATTCGTCTATAAGTATCTCCGAATATTTTTCGGTAAGCTCTCTTGCAAGGGCTGTTTTTCCGTCTGCCGCCTCCGCATCAAGCAGAAGAGACAGCGCGAAATGGGATATATCCGAAAAATCATAAGCGGATTTTTCCGTTTTAAGCTCAAGCAGTCTTTCGTTAAATTCAATAACGGTGTCCGTAAGCTCCTTTGCCACCGCATAAAGAATCGGCATATCCTCACGGTTTTCCTCTTCCGTTATATACATATAATCGGATATGTCGGCAAGCACCGACTTTATCTCGTCACGCTTTGCCTGCACGGACAGCTTCACGGGGTTATTGGTATATCCCTTGGGAGCCGTGGGAAAGCGACTGCTTTTTATATCGGCAAGAGCTCCTTTTACGATATCGTTTTTTTCGTTCCACGATGCAGCCGAAAAAGCCGTCAGCGCATTTTTGAGAATATTACCCTCAGCCTCGAAAAGCTCCTTATATTTTTTTTCAAGCTCCTCGTCCGTTTCAAGCAGCTCAAGCGCCGCCTCGGAAAGCCCGATACAATAATTCATATCGGAAATAACCTCGCGGACTATATATCTGCCCCATACGCTGTCGGCGGCATTCCGAGACAAGAATACGTCGGAAAGTCCTCTGAGCCATTTCTCGGGCTGTGCCTCACTCATTGAAAAATCGGAAAGGCTGATAACCGTCTCCATCAGCCTCGTGTCGTTTTTACCCGAATCGAACATCACGGCAAGAGGCATAAAGGTCCCTGCTTCCTCGGTAAAGCGTCTTTCAAGCACGGCGGTCACGGTCTGCTTTTTCAGACCGTCCGATTCACCCTGCTCAAGCATTCTGAAATCCGGCTCAATTCCGAGAGCATGACAGTTTTCCTTTACAAGATTCATACAAAAGGAGTCCATTGTGCAGACCTGCATTTCACCGAGACGGGAAAGCAAATGAATATAATCGCTTTTCTTTTGTGAGTTTCCCGCTATCTTATCCGTAATTCCCGAATATATGCGTCCCCTCATTTCCTGCGCCGCCGCATTCGTAAAGGTTACAACGAGAAGGGAGTCGGGCGAAACAGCCCCTTCGGGGTCCGTGAGCTTTCTGACTATTCTCTCGGTAAGCACGCTTGTTTTACCGCTGCCTGCCGCCGCGGAAACAAGCACCGTTCCGCTGTCGGCTTCAATTGCATCCTTCTGTGCGGGAGTCCATCTTCGCTCAGCCATCATTCTCACTTCCTTCCAGCATTTCCACAGCCCTCTTATGGGGTATTGAGGGCAATTCCCTGTATGCATCCGTATCGCTTCTTCTGCATACGTCCTTATAATCACAGTATTCGCAGGTATTTTTGTACGAGGATGAGCCGATTACGGGCAGTGCCTCAACGTTACCCGAATGAAGCTCAATTCCCATACCGACGAGCATTTCATCAATCTTCTTATGAAGCCTTGAAAAGCCCTCTGCCGACAAAAACGAGCCCTTCAGCTTTCCGTCAGCGTCAACGGATGCCTTTATGAATCTGCCTGCTCCGCCCTTTTCCATAGCATCAAGTATTCTTTCATCCTCAAGCAAAAGACCGTTCATTCTGCCGTTGAGAAGCTTTTGCTCCTCAACCTCTTCATCACCCGCGTGTCTTGGCAGCTGCTCTCCCGAGACGTTCGCAGGAACGTAAAGTATTCCGGCAGGGCTTGATGCTCCGTAAAGGGGTGCGGAATTGTCCCACAGACACATAAGATATATAAGCATCTGCATATTGAGTCCCGAAAAAACGTCGCCGAGTCTGAAATCCTTGCCGCCCGTCTTGTAATCAACGACTCTGAGATATACTCCTTCGTTTCCCTCGTATCGGTCAACTCTGTCAACCTTGCCGCTGACGGTTATGCTTCCGCCGTCGGGAAGAGAAAGGGAATAAGGAGCCACGTCACCGCCGTTTCTTATCTCAACCTCGACACCGACGGTTTCAAAGCTGCTTACCTCAAATTCCTTTATCATTCTCAGAAGAATCTTATATGCCGTATCCTTTGCTTTATCAAGGCTTCTGTTGAGAAGCACACCCTTGTCCTGTCTGCCGCCCATAAAATCCGTAATAAAGCCCTCGGTTATTCTGTCTATTTCGGCTCTGAGAGTGCTGTCGGACATAGCCGCAAGCTCTTTATTGCTTCTGCCGACAAGTATCTTTTCAAGAAGGAAATGTATCAGCAGACCGTTTATTCTCGCATCAAGGTCAGCAGGACGGAGCTTCTTTATATTAAGACCGTACTGACAGAAATATCTGAACGCACAGCTGTAGAAGGCCTCCGCCTTTGAAGGGGAAATATACATATCCCTGCCGAACAGCTCAACGGCAAGAGCTGTATCCTTAATTCTTGCGGGGGCATTTTCGGCTACCGCAGACAAAACGGAAAGCCGTCCCGCAAACGGAGTCTGCGATATATATTTTTTAAGCGATTCCGAATATACCGAGCCCTCGGAAAAATACTCCGCGCATTCCTCGAAGGCACTTTCGTCGCTTGCGATTCTTTCTATAGGCTCAAGAGAGGAAAAATCCGACTCCGTAACACGCGGAAAAATTTCCCTTATTTCCTTTACAAGCTCAGACGGCTCTGCCCTTGCGCCGTCGGGAGAATTTTTGGAATACGAAAGATAAAGCCTGTCCGACGGGCTTGTCATAAGAATATACGCAATCATTCTTTCCTCTGCGTATATATTTTCGGAAACGTTTTCAAGGGGAAATTCGTTATCGCAGAGAATACGCTTTTCCGCAGCGGTGAAAAGACCGCCCGAGACGGGAGGCTGAGGGAAAATTCCCTCGTTACAGCCGAGAACAAAAACTGCCTTAGGTTCAAGATGTCTCGTTCTGCCTGCCGTGCCTATGACGATTTCGTCAATGCCTGCAGGGATTCTGCCGATGTCGGCAGAGGAAAGAATAATTTTCAGAAGCTCATAAAATCTTGAAGCCCTGACGGGTCTTTCGGAAACTGCTTCATATAACGCATCAAGAGCCTCCGTCAGAGCATCCCAAACGGAGGAGCATTCTATTGCCGCGGTCTCGTTGCCGTTTTCAAAAAGATATCGGGCATAATCTCTGAAGCTTTCCGCGGCTTTTATTTCCGTGAGAAATTCAAACACGGCACGGCAGGAATCTGCTCCGTCGCCCGCATCAAGTCTCCGTTTAAGCGTGACAAGCGGTGCCACGGCGGCCCTTCTCAGTCCGTTTATGAAAGACAGACGCTCACGGCTTTCCTCGCTTTCCTCCTCGCCGAAGCCGTCGGGATGCCCCGTAAAGTCGCGAAGCCACGCCCCCTTGTCTATCTGCCACAGATATACGTAGTTTTCAAGAGCCGAGCAGTCTGCGGAAGACAAGCCCGTCATACCTGTTTTAAGATAGGAAAATATATCGTCCGTCGAAAAGCCGTATGCACAGATGCCGACGGCTGTAAGAAGCATTTTTATAAGAGGATATTCATACAGAGGAACTCTTTTATCCTCAAAAACGGGAATGGAATACTTTTTCAGAGATGCTGTGAGAGTCTTGACGTAATCGCCGCTTCTGTCGCTTACGGAAATATCACGGCATCTGAAGCCCGTCTCCAGAAGCTTTTTTATTTCAAGCGCAACAAAATCACATTCGTCGTATCTGTTATCGGCAGTCAGCAGCCTTATGCCCTGCACGTCCTTCTCGTGCTTCTCCTTTTCACCGCAGAAAAGTGAAGCGGCAAGAGCGGTAATTTCCTCAGACGGGTGCTTACAGGATAGCGCAATCTCACCGACCCTTACGTTTCGGGCTTCTGCGCTGCGCCTTAGCCTTCTGCAGTTACCCACGGCGTGAACAAACGCCTCGCTGTCAAAGGAATTATAATAAGACGGTGCATATACGGATACGCGGCACTCCCTTGCCTGAGACATAATTTCCTCAATGAGCTTTATCTGCGCTCCCGTGAAGCCTCTGAAATCATCAAAATATACGTATGCATCCGAAAATATCTTATGCTCGGAAAGAAAATCGCACATCACGGAAATATTATCCTGCGAGTCGCTGAATCTCTGTGTCAGCAAGGCCTCGTAAGCAGAAAAAATACGGGTAAGCTCAGCGGTTTTTCGTTTGAGCGTTCCTTCGGGCAGAATACGGGAAACCGCTTCAAGCGCACCCGTATCAAGTCCTGCCTGCCTTATCTCCGCATATTCTCTTAAAAGCCCCGAAACGGGATTGAGCCTTGCACCCGACCTTCTGTAAATGTCAATGCTGTCGCTGCATTCCTCAACGGCAATACTCATAAATACGTTTCTTGCCGCATCGTCTGCCTCGGGCTTTGCTCTGAGTCCGTTTTCCTCAAGCACGTCCCTTGAAAGGTGGGTAAAGCTCGTAACCGTCAGACGGTTGCTTATTTTTTCCCCGAAGCTGAAAAGAAAATCTCTGTCCCTGTCAAAGCTCGATTGCTCGGGGACGATAAGATACACTCTCTCATTACGTTCAATAAGAGAGCATATTTCTTTGTAAATGTATTCCTTTTTTTCGGAAAAGCAGGTTCCCGTCAGAAATGTCAGCATAGCTATTTCTCCACTTAATTTTATTGCCTCGGTATTTATTTTACATTATTATAGCATAAAAAATGTCCCTTTCAACGGACAGCTTGCGGTTATTTGCAGATTTTTTCAAAAAAATCCGCCTTGGTGCAGATAAAAAGCAGCTCCCTGTCGGGGAAGTCATTTTTCAGCCGCTCAGCCGTTTTCACGTCAGAAGCCTGCGTCAGCACGGCAATTCTGAAATAATCCCTCAGTCCCAGCACGCTCAGCGCATTATATATCCATCTCAGTCTGAGAAGCGCGTGCCCGTCCTCCTTGTCAAGAACGCAGACTACCGTATATTTTCTGCTTTTGTCGGGAGCAGAGGCTTTTGCAAAAACAAGAATAAAGGCGAAGCAGACACCCGTGAAGCTCAGAATAAAAAGGATTACGCCAAAAATAATTTCATACATAATAAAGCACCCCATACTATTATATGGGATGCTTTTTATTATGTGCGAGTGAGTCTGTAAGCCGGGTTCTGTCATTTAAGGCAATCATCTGTCTTGACACAGAATTGCTCCTGTGTTCGCGCCACCCTGCGAAGTTATGGCCGAGCAAGCCACTTCTGTCGGTGTTGCTCCGGATAGGGTTTACAGGGCACAGCAGTCTCCTGTGTGCCGGTGAGCTCTTACCTCGCCTTTCCACCCTTACCTGAATAAATCAGGCGGTATATCTCTGTTGCACTTTCCCTTAAGGTCACCCTCGGCGGCCGTTAGCCGTTATCCTGCTCTGCGGAGCCCGGACTTTCCTCACCTGAAAAAGCTTCAAGCGTAACTGCCCAACCTACTCGCAGGAAATATTGTATAACAATTATGAAAAAAAGTCAATCGGCAAAAGAATTTCGGTTATTGATATTTTTTTTATTATATGATAGAATTATTTGGTATGTATTTTCAGTTAAAGGATGCTGACTATGATAAAGCTTTTTGATATATTCACGAAATCCTATGCGCTGTCCCCCGAAACCGACACGGAATTTTTTTCATTAGTCGGGGATCTTTACTGTACTCCCGAGGTGCAGTCTATGAGAGCCTATCCTCAGCACAGCGATGCAAACCGCCTCGATCACATAAGAGCGGTTACCTATATGAGCTACGTTATCTCAAAAAGGCTGAGCCTCGACGTCAAGGCGGCGTCAAGAGCGGCGCTTCTGCACGACCTCGTATATTACGACTGGCACGACCCCGATTTCAGCCACCGTCCCCACGGCTACAGGCATCCCGCCTTCGCAGTATTCAATGCAAGGCTTCTGAACCCTTCTATCACGAAAAAGGAAGAAAAGATTATTCTAAGACACATGTGGCCGCTGACTCCCCTGCCCCCCTCGTCAGCTGAGGGCTTCGTGGTAACCTTTGCGGATAAGTACTGCGCGTCAAAGGAAATGAAGCTTATGAAAAGCGACTCGTTAAAAAAAGATTTTGAATCACGGCTTTCGGCAATAAACGAAGCTATGCACAAATAATTTACGGAGTAATAAAATGTTTGATACGGTTATAAATTACGTTTTTATGTTTTTCGTCTTTTCAGCCGTGGGCTGGGCAATTGAATGCACCTACCGCTCTCTGGGAGAAAGAAAAATAATCAACAGCGGCTTTCTTTACGGGCCTATGTGCCCCATATACGGAACGGGCTGTCTTGTTTTTGACCTAATCCTCGTTCCCCTGTCCGAGCCTATAGAAAAAAGGCTTATATTGGTACTGCTTCTCGGTATGCTTCTTGCGGACACCGTGGAATACGTCACAAGCTATCTTATGGAAAAGCTCTTCAATGCCCGTTGGTGGGATTATTCAAATAATTTCCTCAACCTTCACGGCAGAATCTGCTTCAAGCACACCTGCTACTGGGCAATATTTGCCTTCGTTTACGTATATCTGATTGCCCCCGTTTACAGATATGCCCTGTCCTTTATAAGTCAGGACATAAGAACCGCGGCGGTCTTCGTCATCCTTGCAATATTCTCAGTTGACTTATTCTTTACCGTAAAGGCAGCCGCAGACATAAACAAGCTTATGACAAAGCTCAGCGCACTCAAGGCAAGCGTTCAGGAAAAGGCAGAATCCCTCAAGGTCTCTGCCGAGGACAAATACGAGGAGCTCAAGGCAGGCTCTGAAAAGCTCACGGAATGGAAGGATGAGCTGAATAAAACCTATCTCGATATCATAACCCAATATAACGATATGGATTCAAAGCACAAAAAGAACAGACTGTTTTCCATATACAGCACCATAAGAAAGGCCGCCGACGATACGTGGCACGATATAGAGTCCCTGTGGACCGATATCAAGGCCTTCTTTACCGACTCAAACGATGAAATGATGTAACAAAAAGGAGAATGAATATGACCTATACGTATAAAACAAAGGGAACCTGTGCCTCAGAAATCATAATTGATATCAACGACGAAAAAATAATTGAAAACGTACGCTTCGTCGGCGGCTGCAAGGGCAACACACAGGGCATAAGCGCACTCGTCAAGGGAATGAAAGCAGAGGACGTAACGGCAAGACTTGAAGGAATCAGATGCGGCTTCAAGCCCACGTCCTGTCCCGACCAGCTTTCACGCGCATTAAAAAAGATTACAGAGGAAATGTGATATGGCCGTAATTCTGGCATCCGCGTCTCCGAGAAGAAAAGAGCTTCTCGGCTTCATATACTCTGATTTTACAGTCTGTGCTTCCGACGTAAAGGAGGAAACCGAGGACGGTCTGACTCCCGAGGAAACAGTCCGCGCGCTGGCTCGGCTCAAGGGTGAGGCGGTTTTTGAAAAGCATCCCGAGGATACGGTAATATCCTCGGACACCGTCGTCGTGCTTGACGGCGAAATACTCGGAAAGCCGCATTCAAGAGAAGAAGCATTCTCAATGCTCCGCGCGCTTTCGGGCAGAGCTCACAGCGTCTATACGGGAGTTGCCGTTTTCAGCAAGGAAAAAAGCTTTTGCTTCGCAGAAAAAACCGACGTGACCTTCCAAAGCCTTACGGAGGAGGAAATAACGACATACGTCGATTCCGGCGAGCCCTTTGACAAGGCAGGGGGCTACGGAATTCAGGGCAAGGGCTGTATTATGATAAAATCCATAACGGGCGATTACTATAACGTAATGGGGCTTCCCGTTTCGGGACTTTACATAAGGCTCAGGGAGAACGGTCTGCTTTGAAGCACGGCATTCTTCGGGACGCTCTGTTCCCTCCGAGATGCTGCGGCTGTGACCGCATCACGGTAAACGGCAGTCCCGTATGCGAGGACTGCGAAGGGCTTGTGCTTCATCCGTCCCGACGGACGGTTATCTGTGAGGTATGCGCGCAGGACATAAAAGGCTGTGTCTGCAAGAGCCAACAGTATTTCAGCCGTCTTGTTCCCTGCTTTATTTACGAGGGGCAACCTGCAAAAACCGTATACAAGCTTAAATTCCGTTCGCGCCCCGATATAGCGGAAGGCTTCGCAAGGCTGATGTACGGCTGTCTTGAAGAAAGAGGGCTTATGCGTGACGTTGATATCATAACCTTTGTCCCGATGAGAAGCTTCAGAAGATTCATAAGAGGCTACAATCAATCGGAGCTGATAGCACGGAAGCTTTCAGAGCTTTCGGGAATCCCTTATAAGAGGCTTCTTGAAAAGAAATACGACTCCTCTCCTCAGCATAAGCTGAGTGCCGTTGCGAGAACGGGAAATCTTATCGGCTGCTTTGAGCCCGTAAAGGACGCAGAGGACCTCTTTAAGTATAAGACGGTTCTTGTGGTTGACGACGTGCTGACCACGGGCAGTACCCTCAACGAAATCGCAAAAACTCTTCTTATTTTCGGGGCAGATTCCGTTTATACGGCAACGTGTACCGTAACAAAAAGAAAAAAACGGTATTGAACAAAAATAATTTTTATGTTATAATTTACAAAATTAATAAATAAAAGGAGCATAAATTATGAAAAGAACAAAATCAATTCTTGCAGTTTTAATTGCGGCTCTTATGTGCTTACCCTTTTCAATGCTTGCCCTTGCGGCAGACGGGGACGGTGCTTATGAGATAACAAACCCCTATGAGAGCATTGACTGGGCGGCTGTTAAGGCATATAAGACGGCATTACACACCCATACGAATGCAAGCGACGGCGATGACAGTCTTTTCAATTCCATACAGCGTCACGCAGAGACGGGCTTTGACATCGTTGCAACAACCGACCACGGTACGGTGAACTACTCCTGGGGAGAGACCAACGTAAGCTCACTTATCTACGGCGTTATGAGTCTCGTAGGCAAGAGCGAGGGCGACCTTGTTTATCTTTCGGACAAGGGCACCTTCTCAAACGGTGTTTCTTACACCTACGGCACGGCAGAAAACGGTGACGATTACCTTGTGCTTGAGGACGGCACAACGATTCTCCGAGTTCCCTACGGAATCGAAAACAATGCAGTTTCCGTAAACGCACACGTAAACGGCTGGTTTGCCGACTACAGCAACAACTTTATCACCACCTACGAGGATGCCGTAAGAGGCGTTGAGGCAAACGGCGGCGTCAGCGTTATCAATCATCCCGGTGAATACACGAAGGCAAGATACGAAATCCGTTCGGAGAATGCCTATAACGAGGAGTCTCCCGTATACAGCTACTATATAAATAAATTTGCTTCTCTCATCGACAGATACGATTCCTGCATAGGCATCGATATCAACTCCAAGGGTGACGGCAGAACAAGATTCGACAGAATTCTTTGGGATAACCTTCTTAAAAGATTTGCGGCAAACGGTGAAAACGTATATGCTATAGCCTCCTCAGACGCTCATCAGCTTAACGTAATCGATACAGGCTATACGCTTGCTCTTCTTCCGGAGCTTAGCTCCTCTGCTCTCAAGGCTTGTCTTCTGAACGGTGAATTCTTTGCCGCAAGCCATTGTCTCGGCAACTACGACGAGCTGACTCAGATTGCCGCAGCACTCAAGGAATTCTACGGCGAAACCGAGCTTTACGGCAAGGTAAACGACACGGCTGTTGCTATGGCAGAAAAAATTGAAGGCATCGAAAACGGCGAATATGCCGCAGACGAGGATATCGGCATCACCTATTCAACACTTGAAAACGGCTTCAATACCTGCGAGGCAGATCCCCGTATCACATCAATCGAGGTAAACGAGGAGACAGACGAAATTACAGTCAACACAACGGATGCACTCATCGTCCGCTGGATATCCGACGGAAAGCTCATCTGCACTCAGAAGGCAGGCGAGGCTACGATTGACCTCAATGAATACGAGCTCGGTGATTACGTAAGAGCTGAGGTATTCGGTGAAGGCGGTATCGTTTATACTCAGGCATTCCTTCTTGATGCCGCAGAAAAGGCAGGCACCTCCGACCCCGTAGATTCAACCTACCTTGACCTCGGTGTGCTCGATTTCCTTTTCGCTGAGTTCAACAACTGGTTTGCCGTAATCGTAAGATTTTTTGCAAATCTCTTTTAATCTCTGAATAATATCGGACTGAAGCGGTAGAAAACTACGGTTTTTTACCGCTCCTTTTATTCCGAAAAAAAAGAATTTTTGTGACGGTTAACATATTCTTAACACAAACAATAAAAAAAATTACTATTTTCATAAAATTTATGCGTTATTTTGCAAAAATATAGTCAAACCAAGCAAAAATATAATGATTTTACTTGACAAACAAAAATTTATAAAGTATTATGATTTTGTATAAAAAAATAAGGGGATATTATGATCTCAAAAAAGAATGCCTGCTCACGGATGAAGGATGAAGAGCTTGTCCTTGCGGCTCAGGCGGGAAGCTTCTCCGCTGAGGATGAACTCATTATAAGATTCTTACCCTGTATACGCTCCATAGCGGCGGAATACTACAAGTCACATTCTTTCTATTGCGATTCGGCTCTGATGGACGTCGATGACCTTATGCAAGAGGGCTCCTTGGGCTTACTCTCCGCTGTCTTTACGTTCAAGGCAGAGTATAACGTTCTGTTTAAGACCTATGCATCAAAATGCATACAAAACGCTGTTTCATCGGCAGTAAGGTCACGAACGGCTAAAAAGCATACGCCGACCGGTTACACCGTCCCCTACGAGGATATGGACAACACGCTTTACGTAGACTCTCCCGAGGAAGCCGTAATTGCGGTAGACAGATGTAATGAAACGCTGGCGTTTTTATCCCAAAGCCTGTCAAATAAGGAATATATCGTTTTGAAGCTTTATCTTTCGGGAAAAACCTATAAAGAAATTGCTTCTCATACAAGCAGCGAAGAAAAATCCGTAGATAACACGATGCAAAGAATCAGAAGCAAGCTGAAAAAATTTCTTGAGGCCAACCGTTCATAACAGCTTCGGCTGTATGATAGATACCAGACATAACATTAATTTGTTAAAGCATGGTAAAAAAATTTATAGTGAGGTAGCAAAATGTACGAAGACAAGACTCTCCAGTGCAAAAATTGCGGAAACGAATTCGTTTTCACTGCAGGTGAACAGGAATTCTACGCAGAAAAGGGTTTCGTAAACGAGCCCAAGAGCTGCAAGGAATGCCGTACGGCTCGCAAGCAGTCCGCAAAGGGCGAAAGAGAATACTTTGACGCAGTATGCAGCCAGTGCGGCGGTCCTGCAAGAGTTCCCTTCAGACCCAGCGAAGACAGAGCTGTTCTCTGTAGCGATTGTTTCGCAAAGTCCAAGGCTTAATTGTCCGCGGATGCAAGATTGATGAAAAACGCTGTCGCACATATTTATAAATGACGGTGAAATTTGTTACATTTCGGATTAATTGACTGTATTTTTTTACTGTGCAACAAGAAAACGAGTTTATCAACAATCGGAAGGATGTACCTTTGAAACGAGGTACATCTTTTTTTTGGTTCTTCACGGAAACTTGGGGGATATCTCAGAAAAGTTCTATTAATAGTGCTTCGCACTTTAGGGTTGACGACCCCGTCCCCCTTTGTCACTTCGTGACATTTTTTCTCCGAAAACGGGCACCCTTTTGTCTGCTTCGCAGACATTTCCCCTAACAGGGGAATTACCCCACACTGTGGGGGCATCGACCCCCGGCGAGGGGCGAATGAGTGTGCC
>JAZNFG010000059.1:0-26199 GCA_045589015.1 Acutalibacteraceae bacterium | reverse complement strand
CTTCCCATTTCTGATCCTTCTCGGAAAGTATAAGAGCGGTTCCGTCCTCAAGGGCATATCCCTCTGCCGAAGCGGTTCCCTTGTATTCTCCCGTAAGGCAGGGCCATTCAATTCCGATTTCGGGGTCATTCCAAGCAAGACCGCCCTCGTCACCGGGATGATAGAAATCCGTTACCTTATAGCAAAATTCCGCAGTTTCTGAAAGCACAAGGAAGCCGTGTGCAAAGCCCTCGGAAATATAGAACTGCTTTTTATTCTCTTCGGAAAGCTCAATTCCGAACCATTTGCCGTAGGTGTCGCTTCCCTTTCTGAGGTCAACCGCAACGTCAAAGACTTTGCCCTTTATTACACGGACAAGCTTGCCCTGCGGAAATTCCTTCTGGAAATGAAGACCTCTGAGAACACCCTTAACGGACATACTCTGATTGTCCTGAACAAAAACCATATTGAGACCTGCTTCAGCCATATCACGG
Organism: Acutalibacteraceae bacterium; assembly: GCA_045589015.1. Taxonomy (GTDB): domain Bacteria; phylum Bacillota; class Clostridia; order Oscillospirales; family Acutalibacteraceae; genus RUG806. The sequence continues at coordinate 25,726 of JAZNFG010000059.1, read as the reverse complement.
CTGTTATAGGTTTCGGTGAAATATCCTCGCGAGTCACCGAAAACGGCAGGCTCAATTATATAAAGTCCCTCTATAGGGCACTTTGTAACCGTAATTTTACCCATATTATTCCTCTATTTCCTTCAGATAACGGGACAATGCGTCCTTCCAGTCGGGAAGAGGCACAAAACCGTTTTCAATTAATTTACTTTTATCAAGTCGGCTGTTAAAGGGACGGGCAGCCTTTGACACACCGTATTCGGCTGTTGTAACCGGAACTACCTTTGTTGTGTAGTTTGCCTGTCGGAAAATCTCACAGGCAAAATCATACCAGCTGATATAGCCGCCTTCATTCGTAGCGTGATAATAACCGTATTTTTCACTCTCTGCCATATCAACAAGAAGACGTGAAAGGTCATAGGTATACGTAGGTGTTCCTATCTGGTCGCAAACTACACGCAGGGTATCAAGCTTTTTGCCGATATTGAGCATCGTTTTTATAAAATTCTTACCGTTAAGTCCGAAAACCCAGGCAATTCTTACGATAAAAAACCTTTCAAGAATACTGCTGACTGCAAGCTCGCCCTCAAGCTTTGTCTGTCCGTAAACGCTTAACGGTGCCCAGTCTCTGCAATCTGCCTGCCAGGGCTCGGTGCCCTTTCCGTCAAAAACATAGTCTGTGCTGATATAAATCATTTTACAGCCAAGCTCCTTGCAGACCTCAGCTATGTTTTTCGTACCGTCCACGTTGACTGCTCTGACCTTTGGAATATTCTCCTCTTCCTCGGCAAGGTCCACCGCAGTCCACGCAGCACAGTGAACGACAACGTCGGGCTTTACTTCCGACAACACCCTTTTAACGGCACTTCTGTCCGTAATATCAAGTGAAACGTAAGGCATCGTGCAAACAGCGGAATTGTCTGCAACTCCGCTGTAGCTTTCACTTAAATCACTTCCGACTCCTACAAAACCGCGCCTTGCGGCTTCATTCATCACGTCATGGCCCAACTGACCGCCGACGCCTGTAACAAATAATTTCATATAATCCTCTTATCTGTTAGAGTACATTTTTTCGTAATAGTTCTGATATTCACCCGAAATAATGGTTTCCCACCATTCCTTGTTATCAAGATACCATTGAATAGTCTTCTGAATACCGTCTGCAAACTTTGTTTCGGGAAGCCAACCCAGCTCGCTGTGAATCTTCGTGGGGTCGATAGCATATCTCATATCGTGTCCCTTACGGTCTGCAACGTAGGTTATAAGACTTTCGGGCTTGTCAAGTGCCTTACAGATGATCTTAACGATATCAATATTCTTCATTTCGTTATGACCGCCGATATTATATACCTCTCCTACTCTGCCCTTATGTATAATAAGGTCAATAGCCTTACAGTGGTCTTCAACGTAAAGCCAGTCGCGGACGTTGAGACCTTCACCGTAAACGGGAAGAGGCTTATCATTAAGAGCATTTGCTATCATAAGAGGGATGAGCTTTTCGGGGAAATGGTAGGGGCCGTAGTTGTTTGAGCAACGGCTGATTGTAACGGGCAGACCGAAGGTGCGGTGATAAGAAAGAACAAGAAGGTCTGCGCCTGCCTTTGAGCTTGAATAAGGAGAGGAAGTATGAATGGGAGTTTCCTCTGTAAAGAAAAGGTCAGGTCTGTCAAGAGGAAGGTCACCGTATACCTCATCGGTTGAAACCTGATGATAACGTGTAATACCGTACTTGCGGCAGGCATCCATAAGAACACCTGTTCCGAGAATGTTTGTCTGCAGGAAGATACCGGGATCTTCAATAGAACGGTCAACGTGACTTTCGGCTGCAAAATTTACAACGATATCGGGCTTTTCCTCTTCAAAGAGCTTATAAACTGCTTCTCTGTCACAGATATCAGCCTTAACAAAGCGGAAATTGGGATTCTCCATAACGGGAGCAAGCGTTGAAAGATTACCTGCATAAGTAAGCTTATCAAGACAAACTATACGGTAATCGGGATATTTCCCAAGCATGTGAAATACGAAATTTGCACCGATAAAGCCGGCACCGCCGGTAACTATAATAGTCATATTATTTCCTCCGTTTTAAGTGTTAAGATCTATATATTTTCCGTCAAGCACATCCTTGAGATACTGACCGTACTGATTATTCTGCAATACCTCGTAAGCCTCAAGCACGTCTTCCTTTGTAATCCATCCGTTAAGATATGCTATTTCTTCAAGACAGGCAATCTTTCTGTGCTGATGTTTTTCAACCGTTTTTACGAAGTTGGTTGCCTCAACAAGGCTTTCATGCGTGCCTGTATCAAGCCAGGTAAAGCCCTGTCCGAGAAGCTCAACGTTAAGCTCGCCCTGCTCAAGATAAATTCTGTTAAGGTCGGTTATTTCAAGCTCACCTCTTTTAGAGGGCTTGAGATCCTTTGCGTATTCAACAACGCGGTTATCATAAAAATAAAGACCCGTAACGCAATAATTACTCTTGGGCTCTTGGGGCTTCTCTTCAATTGAAACCGCTCTGCCGTTCTTATCAAATTCAACAATACCGAAACGCTTGGGATCGTCAACGTAATAACCGAAAACTGTTGCGCCTTTGCCGTTTTCTGCATTCTGAACTGCTGCCTTAAGACGCTTTTTGAGTCCGTGTCCTGCAAAAATATTATCTCCGAGAACCATAGCAACAGTATCGTCACCGATAAATTCCTCACCGATAATGAAAGCCTGAGCAAGTCCGTCGGGAGAAGGCTGAACGGCAAAAGTAAGCTCAACACCGAACTGCTTTCCGTCACCTAAAAGCTCCTTGAATCGGGGGGTATCCTGCGGAGTAGAAATTATAAGAATATCTCTTATTCCCGCATTCATAAGAACCGACATAGGATAATAGATCATCGGCTTATCGTAAATGGGAAGAAGCTGTTTTGACGTTACCTTTGTCAGCGGATAAAGTCTCGTACCTGAACCGCCTGCGAGTATGATACCTTTCATAAAAAACACTCCTTTAATTAGTTTTTCACTCTTTACTTTTTAAAACTTCAATAATCGAGCAACTCAAAGAATAAACTGCAATACCTAAAGCTGCATTCATCCATGGATTAAACCAAGTGATTGCCCAAAAACCAAACATACCGCAAATCAATGCTATTGAATTCATATTGTACGGTATTAATGATTTTTTTCTCAACATATAAATGCCGATACAGATAAACGGAGCGACATAAAGAAGCAGACCTAATATTCCCATTCTTGCGAGCATATCGTAATAGAAATATTCGTCAGGACCGTTACGGGTTTCTGAACAAGCCCCCAATCCGTTTCCGATAATCGGACTTTTTGCGATAAGGTTCATTAACTCCTGCTTTGTAATTGCTCTTAACGTATCACTTTCTTCCGTTTCAGTGATATAATTCTGTTGATTTTTGTTATCATTTTCAATCTGATTCTGCTTTTCATTCTCAGTTGTAGGTTCTGCAGCTGTTTGGCTCTCTGATTCTCCATTGGTAGTTGAATCATCGGAAACAGGCTCGCTTTCATAAGAAGGATTTTCGGTGACAGAATCGGAAGATGACTCGTATTCCTGAGAAGTCTCCCCTTCAGTTGTTTCCTCAAAGCTTAATAAGCTCTCCCAATCAAAATCTTTTATTTTATATTTAGCTTTGACTATAATCGATTGCTGAACCGGTGTACCAAGCGTTCTTGAAACAGCAAAATTCAAATATGAAGCATCAAAAACATATTCCATCACCCCGACACAAAGAAGCACTGAAGCAACAATACAAACTAAGGATTTGAGCATAAGTACTGTTTTTTGCCGGAAAAACAAAAGCACTGCTGCGATTATGCAGAAAAAAACAACAAATACACAACCGAATATCGATCGGGTAAATGAAAACAGAACACAGAAAAGAAACAATGAACTCAGAATGATATACTTTACATTTAGCTTTTCTTGCTTTAACTGCTTAAAGAAAACTATACTACAGGCAAGTATCATATACGGACTGCTCCGCATAAAAATTCTTACAGTATTATTTGATATTGTATTAACCGTACCTATCTGCAAATCAAGCATCGGTTGATAAAAATACTTAATTCCCTCATCAATTAAGCAACAGCCAAAATGAATAACAAGCACCATTAACGCCTGAATCAATGCTCCCGCAACAATCGAATTCAGAATACCGTTAAATCTTCTTTTGGTATCAACGGTAACAACCAAAACGGGAACAGTAAACAACCACATAAAGCCTTTTATGTCGGTTAATAAAACCTCCATATTATTATCGGCTCTAAGTCCCAACCATGCCGAAAACAGAAGATATACAAGAAACAAACCGAATAAATAGAACAACGGATTTTTTATATATTTTTTTATATTCCGAAAAACCTTCGGAACAGCAAAAACAAAGGCGGCCGCTGCTACTGCCATTCTGAGACTGACTGGACCTATCTCCAGATATTTTCCACCGCCTGAAAAGCTGCAATCAACAAAAAACAAACATAAAAAGATAAATGAAAGTGTATCGCATTTATCGCAAAATGATTGATTTATAAAGCTTTCTGCATTTTCTTTTACAGTGTTTACAAGCTTATTAATTCTAAGCACTGTTATCCTCCTAAAAACTGAACTGCCACTCTGACAATACCGTACTTATACAAGCGATACTTCAGATAAATGTAATCCCTTTTTAAAATCGATGCATCTTTTGTCTTTGAAAAGCTTTCAATAACAGACTTTTTATCATCAGGAATATTTTCTCCTAAGCACTCCAAAAAAGCCTCTGCCTGCTCAGCTGCCCCTCTTAATGATTTCTTCATAGACCCTGATTTTAATCTTGAAAGAAGATAAGACGGTGACATAACATTCTTTGCTCCCACAACATTATTTCCATGTTGTCTGTAATCAATCGTTGCCTCCCTGAGGAATCCCGTCTGTCCGTAAACCGCCGCAATAAGTGCGAGCCACCAATCGTGCATAAGAATTCCGGATTGAGGAATATAATTGATTGCTTTTTCTGCAAGAGCTTTATTGATCATCATCGTGCATCCCGTAACCACGTTTTGCACAAGAAGCTGATTAACAGCCATTCTCTCTCCGTCAAGCTTTGAAAAGTGCATAAAAGATTCATCAATAACGTTCATATCTTTATCAACAACTCGAAGATCAGTATGAACCATAGCGGGTAATGCCGAATCTTTTTCTGTTTCCTGCATCTTTATATAGGTTTTTCTTATTTTATCACGGTGCCAGAAATCGTCCTGATCACAAAACATAATATAGTTCGCATCGTGAAATTCTGATAAAAGATGCATAAAATGATTCTGTGCATTTCCGAATTTTCTGCCCGATTTATAATGAGTAATAAGTTCGGAATATTTTTCTTCATATTCTGCAAGAATATCTGCAGTACCATCTGCAGAACCATCATCAGATAAAACAATGTGATAGCTGTCAAAATCTTGATCTATTACGGAATCTATCATTTCTCTGACATAATTCTTGCCGTTATACGTCGCCAGTAAAACCAACACTTTACAATTTTCCATAATACAAATTAATCCTTTATCAGCTTGTATACAAAACTTACGGGAGAATACTCATTTATAATATCATCGCTGACATTTATATAATCACTGTCAAAAAATGATTCAGCTATCACAGGCTTATCTCTGTTAATTACCAAAAAATTATTCTCATTATAAAAGCTGAAATTCTTTACGTAAGCGTTTGTAGTTATAATCTTTTTTCGCATTGGAAGCATTTCAACGGGACGTGTTGTTGTGCCGTTCTGTTTGGGATGCTCAATATCAAGAACACACCTGCTCTTTGCATAAATCTCACATACCCGTTCCGTTGAAAGCGGCTTGAAGTTTATCTCTTTGAACGATATATATTTGTAATCCTTGTTCGTAAACTTATTCAACAAAAAGACCAAAATATGAGGTGAATAAAAATAAGTAAAGCAAGACTTGCCCATCTGCTCACACTGCTTTTTTATCTGCTTAACCACACGGGGACGAACCGAATGTGCAGTTCCGATAAATGCGACATCATACTCATAGCTTTCAGTATTCTCACTTCGTAAATATTCTTTTCCGTAAGGCACCGAAAGAAACGGAAGATTATACTTTTTTGCATCATTCGGGTCAAAAGAAACAACTCTGTCATATAAAGACATTTTTTTCTCACCGTCAGGAACATTTGCTACAGAATCCCAAAAATAAAGAATAAATTTAGCTTCAGGATATGCTTTCCTTAGCAAAGAAACTTCAGTTTCGGTAATTGCCTCACTCTTAACAACTACCACGTAATCAAATTTTTTGTCTGAATTATCCTTTATTATATTTGCGACATATTTTGTTACAACAGGCTTATAAAACTTCAGATTCAGGCGAAGAGCCGTCTTGCAAATAAACCCGTTATTCGGACGCTCATCATAAAGACTTACATCAAATCCCGCATCGCGGAAGGCATTTTCTATTCTTTTCTCGTATCCAAAAAACGTCGGACAAAAAATTAAAACACACTTATTTATCTCAGACATAACTAAATCTCCCGAAAACTGACATATTAAAATCTGCACAGACATAATTACGCATATACATTTTATAATATATCATATAGTGATTAAGAAAACAAGTATATTTGTAATTTTTTTGTAACTTTTTGTCCTAAAAAAAGACAAAAATCCGCCCCTTGAGCGGATTTTTTTGTTTAATCGTAATATCCCTTAGAAATCATATCTTCTATTGCCGAAACGACAACAGGCTTATCTTCCTTATACGTGACACCGTACCATTTATCTTCAGCGGAAAGCACCTTGATCTTCTTTGTTTCCGTATTAATAAGCTCGGTCACGACAGAAGGAAGAAAAAATTCCTTTTTAGGCTCATTGAGATTTTCTTTCAAAAACTCTACAAATCCACTTTCAATAAAGCTGAAAATATCAGGCTTGAAGCCCCAAAGATTCATTGATACCAGCGTATCGGGTGTGAGTGCTGTCCACGTTTCACCGCCATCCTCAGTATACTGACATTCGCTGTTTATCTTTGTTCTCTCCGTTACGCTTTCAAGATAGCCGTCCTTGGTAAAACAGACACCTCTTGCGACGGTGCCGTTTTCTGTAATTGTGTTAATCAGACGAAATGCTACCATACAGTAGTCATCGGAGCCGCTTGTAAGCTCCTTGTAGATTTTCTCAAACGCACCTCTGCCGTAATAGTCATCAGCGTTTACGACTGCAAAGGGCTCGTGCACGGCATCCTTACAGCAAAGAATAGCGTGTGCTGTTCCCCAAGGCTTCTCTCTTGTTTCGGGACAAACAAAGCCCTCGGGAAGCTTATAGGTTTCCTGATAAACGTACTCAACGTCGATGATTCTCTCTATTCTTTTTCCGACGATATTAATAAAATCCTCGGCAATAGCTTCCTTTATAACAAATACAACTTTTGTAAAGCCTGCCTTTTTTGCATCATACACCGAAAAGTCAAGAATTACTCTGCCATCCTCTGAAATAGGCTCCATCTGCTTGAGACCGCCGAAACGGCTGCCCATTCCTGCTGCCATAACTACAAGTGTTGCATTACCGGACATAAGATTACCTCATTTATTTATATTTTTTGCGGAGCATATCCGCCCAAGAAAGCAAAATCTGATTTCTTTGACTTTCATTATAACAATATTCACAGATAAAAGCAATAATGTAAATTTTTTGTTTGCAAATGAAAAAATGTAATCATCCGAAAAGCTGAAGCTTGTCGTTTGAGTTTACAGGTCAAAATGGCAACAAGCTTAAAAAGTCAATCCATTGTGCCGTAGGCACACTTCATTGGCGAAGCGACTTCATTATTCATTAAGAAAAGTCGCATCAGCACCAGTGAATAATGAAAACTGAATATTGAATAATGAATAATACAAAAAAGAAAAGCCACACTGCCGTGCGACTTTTCTTTTTTGTGTAAGGACTGTAAAAAAGAGATTTTCTGCAATTTTGTGTATAAATTTGAACTCTCACAAAAATTCAAATCATCCGCAAAGCGGATACCTTTACTTCTTCACTATTCACTATTACTTATTACCTAATCGACAAGTTTCGAAAGAGAAGAGTGAAAAGTGAAGAGTTAATAGTGAAAAAGTAAAATCGACAAGTCTCTGTCGAAACTTGTCGATTTTTGGCAGAGGTATAAGGATTCGAACCTTAAATGACGGAGTCAGAGTCCGGAGTGTTACCGTTACACTATACCTCTTTACTGTTCTCAACAGAACGTTAACGATTATACATTACAAAAAATGCTTTGTCAAGACTTTTTTTAAAATAATCAACAAATTTTTCTCAGTTTTTCTCCTTTGCGCCGCAAGTGCTGAAAACTCTTGCCAATATTATAAAGCTGATAAAAGCAAAGATATACACGGAAAGAGAAATCCACGGACTAAGGGAGAACATAAACTCAATAAAGCCTGCTATTTCCTTGCCTGCGTCAGCGACGAGCGGTAAAAATACTCTGTCCGTCAATCTGATAAGCATATAAATCAATCCCAATGCATCGAGTATTCCGGCACTTATCATAAGCGCCTTATCCCTTTTACAGAAGAACCATATTACGTTGAAGAAATAACAGCAGAATGCGGGCAGAGAAAAAAGCACAAGAAACGAAACGAACGCGGGATGTGTAAAAAACGTAAGTGATCCCCAAATAAACTGTGCGGCGGTAATTACAAGATTAAAAACAGGAAGCAGCCACAGCACCGCAAAGCCGATATTATTCCATACGTGGTCAACAAACAGAGAGCTTGTCACCCGCACAAGATGTGCGGCAAGACATAAAATAATAATGATCAGCACAGAATTAAAGGACTCCACAGTCGTATTATTTTCCCGGATTCTCGGCAAAAAGAAGGAAACAATAAGCAGAAAAGACATAAAAGCACCTATCAATCCGGGTTTTGCGCTGTATTTTTTCTGTTCCAACATATTGTTTCCTCCTTATATTGTTTAAGGCATTAATAATAAACCTTGATTGTTTTGATTTCAAAGGGTCTGAACGTAAGCTCGGGAGCTACGGTATCGAATACAGAAAGCTCTTCTTCAAGCATATTTGTAACAGCAGCCTTCTTTGCAGAATCCGCAAAGGAAACCTTTGTCCTTGTATAAGCACCCTCAGCCTCGTATATACGGACAATGTATGCTTTTTCAGCATCCTCACAGGGCTTTACTGCCTCTACGATACAGTTTTCAGCCGCAACCTTAACAAGCGGCTTAAAATCAACGGTTCCTTCAACCTGTAAAGCAGGTACGTTAAGCATATAAGCGGGCTTGATAACGCTGCTTGTACCGAATGCGCTGTCGTGCGGGAGAACCGAGTAACAGCAACGGTGAAGTCCGTCCTTGTCTCCTATATGGTCGGGACGGTTTCCGCCCTTATGAAGTGAAAGCCTGAGCTTTCCGTCCTTTGCGCTGATACCGTATTTACAGTCATTGAGAACAGCAACGCCGTAGCCTGCTTCGGAGATATCGGAATACTTGTGATTCAGAACCTCAAACTTTGCCTGCTCTTCGGAGTTATTTCTCGTTGTAGGTCTCTTTGCATAACCGAACTGAATCTCGTGTCTTGCAAAGTCGTCAAATACGTCGCTGTCAAATGCAACCTTCAGGAACTTATGGTTATCGTTCCAATCCATTACCGTATCAAAACGGATTTCCGCAGAATCGGCAAAGAACATCATATCCTGCGTAACGGTTGAATTATCCGTTATCTGATATTTATTTCTGATAATATAAGCTACTCTGCCCACAGAGATTACTTCACTTGAAACAAGATTTGATGCATTCTTAAACTTCATTTCATAATCTGCATCAACGTCCCAGTTATCCCACGCTGCGGGAACGTCCTCGGCAACAAGAAGAGTATTGAAATTCTCACCGTTTACAATCTGTCTGCCTGCGCGCTTGTCGAAATACTCTGCAACGGTTCCGTTCTCTGCGAAGGTAACCTCATAAAGAGGTGTTGAAAGCCTGTTACCCTCTCTGAGGAAATTGGACGAGAAGTTAACGTCATATTCCTTGAGAGGAAGGGTCACGCTTGAAAATGCGGGAATCCTTACTCCGCCTACAAGCAGAATATCCTTTCCGTCGAGATTCTTATATCTCTGCTGATTGTATCTGCCGTCAATCATTACGTTTTCGGGTAATTCAAGGAAAAGAACATCGTTTCTGTCGAAGGAAAGGGTGTTTATAACGGTAACCGTATTATCGTCATTCTCCTTTATAAGCAGAGCCGTCTTTTCCTTTGCTTCTTTTATAAGCGCGGTTGTCTGCTCACGGCTTTCCACGTGTGCCTTGTTTATACAGGTACCGGGAAGAATATCGTGGAACTGATTAAGAAGCAGAGTCTCGTAAAGAGGTGCAATTTCCGCACTGTCCGCAGCCTTGTCGTTTCTGACCGCATCATTGACGGTTGCGATTTCAAGGTCTCTGAGAGCAAGCTCGCTCTTTCTGTTGTTTCTCTTTATCGTATGCTGATTTGTAAGAGTACCTCTGTGAAGCTCAAGATAAAGCTCACCTCTGTAGGTATTGGGACAAACGCAATCAGCCTCAAGCTCCTGCATAAAGTCACCGACACGCTTGTAGCTTGTTTTCGGCACTCCGTCAAGATTCTCAATACGTCTTGCCATTTCAATCATTTCAAACTGCGGTCCGCCGCCTCCGTCACCGAAGCCGAAGGTAAGCATACGCTTGTCGGTAACACCCTTCTGCTTGATACCGTTGTTGATTCTGTCATAAACATCCTCTACATCGGGAGCGTGATGGGTGGTATTGAAATGAGTAAATACCTTAGTACCGTCAATTCCCTGCCAATAGAAGGTATCGTAGGGGAATTCGTTTGTATCGTTCCAGCTGATTTTTGTCGTAAGGAAGTAATCAACCGAGCAGCCCTTCATAATCTGAGGAATAGCCGCTGAATAACCGAAGGTATCGGGAAGCCAGAAGCAGTTTGAAGTATAGCCGAAGTGCTTACGGGTAAATCTCTGTCCCCAGAGGAACTGTCTTATCATAGATTCACCCGAGGTTATGTTACAGTCACATTCAACCCATACACCGCCGTTGGGCTCGTATCTGCCCTCGGCAACAGCCTTCTTGATATCCTCAAACAGCTCGGGGTAATACTTTCTTATCATATCACCGTGGCAGGCAGAGGACTGAATGAATTTATACTCGGGATACTGCTGCATAAGGTTTATCTGATTTGCATAGGTTCTTGCACACTTCTTAACGGTTTCACCTACGTGCCAGAGCCAAGCGGTATCCATATGGGAATGTCCGATTATTGCAGCCTCGGGAGCAGAATCACCGTTCTTTGCGGACAGTACCCTCTTGATAACGAGCTTTACCTTACGGAGTCCCTCGATCACGGCTTCAATGCTTACGTCCTCGGTAGCAATTGAAATATTCTCATATACCTCTACAAGAGCATTTACTGCCTTTGCTCTTGCAAAGCTGTCGCCGGGAAGCGCATTAGTCATCTGGAAAAGAGTTTTAAGGTCAAAATAGAACTCCTGAACCTCATAATTCTTGATACAGATATCTGCTCCGTCGTAAAGGAACTTAAATTCGGTTCTTCCCGAATTTTCAAAGGGCATACAGCCGGGCACAAAGTGACCTGCATAATACTCAAGAGCAATATCGATTTTTTCGCCTGCGGCAGGGTTATACTTTATCATATCGCAATAGTGATTTCCGTGTGCGGTAACCACGATTTTTGATGCAAATGTACCGAACGGCTTACCGTTCACAAAAAGCATAGCTTCATATCCGCCGATATGAGGCTTTATAAAAAGAGTCTTTCCTGCAAGCTCATCGGGAACGGTAAAGTCACCCTTAAACCAGCAATATGTACCCTCTCCTTCCCAATACGTGCCTTTTTCGGCTGTCTCAAAGGGCAGGTCGGGCAGGCTGTGCCAGCGCTTATCCACGTGGCATTTTTCCACGTTCATCAGCTCTCCGACTTTAGTAAAAATATAAGGCTCAAGTCTTTCGATAAACTCTCCCATTTTTCCGAGAAGTCTCTCAATCTGTTTATTGTTAAGCATATTACACTTCCTTTACAGAAACATTTTTATCCATTTTATATTAAAAAAAAAGTTTTTTCAAGTCTTACTTTGAAAATATATTAAAAAAACCCTTTGGGCTTTTTTCGGGCGGTGTAACGGGTGATATGTTTTTTACAAGCACGGTTTCATCTCCGATTACAACAATATCACCCCAGCAGACTCTGAAGCATTCCGATTTTTTCGCAAAAATGCCGGAGCCTGCAGGGGTTATGAGAAGAGCCGTCATACGGCCGTCGCACACGTCTATTTCTGCGTCGCACACATACCCCACACGGCTCCCGTTTTCAACACATATAACGTCCTTACTGCACAGCTGCTCAATACAACAATTCATACTATACACCTCATATAAGCATATTAAGCGACGTGCATAATAATTCGTTTACTGAAGAATTTTTTTCTTTGCGGATTTCTCGATTCTTGATACCTGAGCCTGAGACACCGACAGCTCGACAGCCACCTCCGTCTGTGTCTTGCCCTGCAGAAAGCGTTTGCGGAATACCTCTTTTTCCTTGTCAGTAAGGCTGTTTATGGCATCGTATACGGAAATTTCATTAACAATATCATCCTCGGTATAAACATCGCTGACCTGGTCAACAATATATAACTCATCGCCGTTATCGGAATATACGGGCTCGTAAAGAGAAACGGGAGCAACTATTGATTCAAGTGCGGTTATAACCTGCTGCTTGCCGATTCCGAGCTCAGCGGCTATCTCGTCTATCGTGGGCTCTCTGTTATTCTTCTGCTGAAGCTTTTCCTTTACGTGCATAGCGTGATAGGCGGTGTCACGCATAGAACGGGGAACGTGCAGATACGTGTTGTCTCTGAGATATCTTTTTATCTCCCCCATTATCATCGGAACCGCATAGGTGCTGAATTTAACGTCAAGCTCAAGATTGAAATTGTCACACGCCTTCATAAGTCCTATGCATCCCACCTGAAACAGATCGTCGGGGTCGGCGTTTCTGTTTTTGAACCGCTGAACAATGGAAAGCACCAATCGGAGATTTCCGTTTATCAGATTGTTTCTTGCAGTCTTATCTCCCGCTTTTGCTTTTTTTAACAGCTCAAAGCATTCCTTTTCGCTGAGAACCTTTAGCTTTGATGTATCAACGTTTGTTATTTCCACTTTCTGAAAACTCATTTTACGTCTGTCCTTCCTTTCTTTTCTCAAAAAAAGTATTGACAGCAAAAAAGGAAAAATGCCTATAATTTTTTCATTCGGAATAAATTTTTTATGTGCTTTGTATGTTTTTTGCGGCTACCTATAAGCATTTGCTTATAGAGACAATAATCTGTATTAATCAACAAAAAATACAATGCTTTTCATTACAAATTTTAATCAGATTTATATGGAAATATTCAATATTTTACTTGACAATTAGGTTTTATAGGAGTATCTTTATTACTAAATTATTTTTTTCGCCTTATAATTTTAACATTATAAATTACACGGCGACAAACTTTACACCCTATAAATTTTATTTATAGGAAATTTTATCAGGAGGATTTTTATGAACCCTTATATTGAACGTGTTATAGAAAACGTAAAAACAAGAAATGCACACGAGCCCGAATTTATTCAGACCGTAGAAGAGGTTTTTTCATCAATTGAGCCTTTAGTAAATGCACATCCCGAATATGAAAAAAATGACATTCTTATGAGAATGACAGAGCCCGACAGAGCTATTTCCTTCCGTGTTACCTGGGTAGACGACAACGGCAAGGTTCAGGTAAACCGCGGATACAGATATCAGTTCAACTCAGCAATCGGCCCCTACAAGGGCGGTCTTCGTTTCCATCCCAGCGTATACTCGGGCATCATCAAATTCCTCGGCTTTGAGCAGACCTTCAAGAATTCTCTGACAGGTCTTCCCATCGGCGGCGGTAAGGGCGGTTCAAACTTTGACCCCATCGGAAAGAGCGATGCTGAAATTATGCGCTTCTGTCAGGCTTTTATGACAGAGCTTTACAGATACGTCGGTCCCGACGTTGACGTTCCCGCAGGTGACATCGGTGTCGGCGGCAGAGAAATCGGTTATCTTTTCGGTCAGTATAAGAGAATCAAGGCAACCTTTGAAAACGGTGTTCTGACCGGCAAGGGACTTTCCTACGGCGGTTCACTTATCCGTCCCGAGGCAACGGGCTTCGGTGCAGTTTATTATCTTCAGGAGGTTCTCAAGCATTACGAGGATACAATTGAAGGTAAAACAGTTGCAATCTCGGGCTTCGGTAACGTTGCGTGGGGCGTTGCAACAAAAATGGCACAGCTCGGTGCAAAGGTTGTTACACTTTCCGACCCCACCGGATATATTTACGACCCCAACGGTGTTTCAACTCCCGAAAAATTGAATTTTATGCTCAAGATGCGCTCAGAGGACCTTACAATTGATGCATACGCAAAGGAATTCGGCGTAGAGTTCTTCCCCGGCAAAAAGCCCTGGGGTGTCAAGGCTGATATCATTATGCCCTGTGCAACACAGAATGAGGTTGACATTCATCAGGCAAAGAAGATTGTTGCAAACGGTGTTCAGTATTATATTGAGGTATCAAATATGCCTACCACCAACGATGCACTCAAGTATCTTCAGATGAAGTGCAAGGCTGTTGCTCCCTCTAAGGCTGTCAACGCAGGCGGCGTTGCGGTTTCCGCACTTGAAATGAGCCAGAACTCTGCAAGATATACCTGGTCTGCAGAAAAGGTTGACAGCAAGCTTCACGAAATTATGAAGCACATACACGACGTTTCAGCTGAGTGTGCAGAAGAATACGGTCTCGGCTACGACCTTGTTGCAGGCGCAAATATCGCAGGCTTCAAGAGAGTGGCTCAGGCTATGCTTGAACAGGGAATCGTATAAGAATAATGAAAGCCGCACCCGACGTACGAAAAATACGGAAGGTGCCTCCCTGCAAAACAAAACTGCCCGTAAACTCTGTAATATATTAAAAAATCGAGCCCTGCCGTAAAAGCAGAGCTCTTTTTTTATCTTATTGCTTAAAATCGTTTTAATACTTATTAATCCACACAGCCATATCGGATTCCTCACGGTTTGCAAAACCGAAGTAAGGAATCATTCTGATTCTTACGGCTTCCTCCTCTTGATTTCCGACGGCATCATAGAGATTATCGGATTGCTTTACACAGACCGCCTTTATACTGAGTGTATTACAGTCAAAGAAGCTGTCAAACTCACAGTCAGCCTCAAAGCAGTTCCCGTCAAGGCGAAGTGAATAATGCTTTATGCCGGGATTGTCATATTCCTCAAAGCAATACAACACGGGACCTCTCATTACCGCATACTTACCCGCATCTGCCCTTACAGCGGAGGATGCCTGATACAAAACGGGCTTCATTACAAAATCAAGCTCAACGCTGAAATCATCGGACAAAACAGAAATTTTCGCATATCCCGATACCGTTTCATATTTTTGTGTTGCAGAAAAATCCCTGCACCAGCCGGGTATTCTTAACAGAAGATTCTTTCCCTTCGCACCCGATACGGAAATTTTCACCTTGCCGTTATGGGGATAAGCCGTTTCAAGCTTCAGTACCGCATCACCGATTTCGGCTTCACAGGGTATATACTGATGCACGGCATAAGCCTCATCGTTTTCCGAAAATATCTTATCACCTATGCTTGAAAGGAATCTTGTAATATTGGGAGGACAGCACGAGCAGCTGAATACCTCCTGCCTTCTTGTAATCGGCAAAGAATCATCAGCCCTTGTCATTGAAATATGTCTTACCCTGTCCGAAAGATTGATTTCAAGAGGATTTACGTAGAAAAATGCCTTTCCGTCAAGGGAAACACCTGAAAGAATACCGTTGTATATAGTTCTTTCAACAACGTCGGCATACTTAGAATCAAGCTCAACATCCTTCATTCTGTCCGCAAACATAGACAAGGCAATTGCGGCGCAGGTTTCGGAATAAGCACTATCATTGGGGATGTCGTAAGCTAAGGTAAAGGCTTCTCCGTGACGACTTGAGCCGATACCGCCCGATATATACATTTTTTTGGCGGCAATATCGTCAAAAATTGCCTTACACGCCTCAAGCAGTCTCTCATCACCCGTTTCCTTAACGGCATCCGCCATAGCGGAATACAGATAACAGGCTCTGACGGAATGTCCGACAGCCTCCTTCTGTTCTCTTACAGGCAGATGGCTCTGGTTATAAGAGGGATTGCACCAATCGGGAACGTACTCTTCTTTTGTACCTCTTTCGTCGATAAAAAACATAGCAAGCTTCAGATATTTTTCATTTTTCGTCAATCTGTAAAGCTTTATAAGCGCAAGCTCTATTTCCTCGTGTCCCGGCGTCGTGAATTCCGCAGTCTTTTCCTGCACAAAGGTCTTGATTACAAGGTCAACGTATTTATCAACAACCGCAATCAATCTGTCACAGCCCGTAGCGTTTTTCCAGGCAACAGCGGCCTCTATAAAATGTCCGAGGCAGTAAAGCTCGTGATTATCTCTTATTTTGAATTTCAATTCCGGATGAACGACGGTATGAGCAATATTGAAATATCCGTCCTCCTGCTGATTGCGCTCCATAAGAGCAATCAGCTCCTCAACCTGTGCTCTGAGCTCGGGAACGTCCTTTTTTTCAAGAATAAACGCTACGCTTTCCATCCATTTTGCAACGTCGGAATCCCAGAAGATGTGAGGTCTCGGAATATCCGACCCTTCCGTCCAGTTGAACTTAAAAGCCTCGAAGCGTCCCGTGTCCTCAAAGCGGTCACGCACGGCATAAACGGTCGTGTTTTCATTAAGCTCCATTTTGTTTTTCCAGAAGCCGTCGGTTATTTTTACTTTACGGAACGAAACCGCATTAAAGCCCTTCATAATCTGTCACTCACTTTATTTTAATGATTTTATTTCCCTTGACCTGATAAGCATTTTTTGCAAGCTCAATCAACGGAGCATCATTTTTAGGGGAATCCGTGTAGAAGTTTTCAATCGCAGCATCGGGAAATGCCTCAAGAAAAGCAGGTACCTTGCGTGAACGCATACAAAGACGTGTGATTTTACCGCTTTGCTCATCGATAATACTTCCGACACAATGCTTTATACCGAGCCTTTTGCATATCTCTTCCATCGTGCATTCGGGAGATGCTGTTACGATAACGTCATCCTCTTTTTGTATATCCTTGTAAAAGGGCTTGATATTTTTCTCGTGAGTATCCCAGAAAGTCACCGCATCGGCACGTATATCGGGAATATTTCTGAAATAATCCTCAACAAAGGGAGCATATTCCTCCAACGCCTGCTCTACGGTTACCTTACCCATTTTATACTTGAACAGAGCATAAAAAACCTTAGGGATATATTTCAGAAGATACGGAGTTTTTTTAATGTAAAAGAAGAAAAAGTGCAGAACGCTCTCTCCGTCATAAATGGTATTGTCAAAATCGTATACGTTCATTACTGCTCCTCCTTAAAAACATACTCGGATTCATCAAAGGTAACATCCTCATCCACGGTCTCACCGTATGAAAAATCAATCAGCTCAAGCATTACAACAAGCTTGTCGTTTTCGTCATACTCTTCCTTTTTAACCGCGAAGCCGAATTCCTTGTCCGCCCAGACAAACAAGGTTGCAGTAACCTTTCCGTCCTTATAGGCTCTTTGGATATATTTGCTGCATTGTCTGCCTGCAACTACCTCGTCGTATTCATAGCACACATTACTGAGAAGCGGAAAGCCCTTATCTATTTCGGAGCATTCTTTGAAGAACACGCTGTGCCTTGTAACGCTTTCATTCTCATACACCTTATAAACCTGCTCGCTTGCATTGGCAACAACCGTATATTTATAAACGTCGGAGCCGTCCTGCTTCCAGCAGTAAAAGGAGCTTCCGTCAAGATATTCGATGCTGTGCACATTATCGGTTTTGATTTCTCTGATTTTTATCGGCACGGGGCTGACCTCCGGATTCAGAATACTGTAGGTTATATTAAAATTTCCTGTCCACGAGGTGTCTATATTTAACTGCTCTGTCCCCGTACTGCTTTCGCTCTCGCCGGCAGTTGTCTGAGTATCGGACGGCACGTATTCATAAGCTGTAGTGCTCTCGTTTTCTTCCGTTTTGTCCGTGCAGGACGAAAGGCACAAAAGAAAAACAGTCAAAAGAGCAATAAAAATACAAACAATATTCTTGCTTTTCATATTATCCTCCAAAAATATTTACTCATTACATTATTATACAAACCGCTTCATTTGTCAAACAAAACATCAAAAAAACTGTTGTTATTGCAAAAAAAATGTGTTAGCATATATTTAATAAAATAAGAAAGGATGATTGACTTGAAATATCAGATCATCAAAAATATCCATAATAATTTTTCCGTTTTTGAAAAGAACAAGCTTGCCCCCAGAGCCTATGCCGTTTCCTACGGTAAGAGCGAAGTGCTGAAGAGCACCTGCTTCAAAAAGGAACGCTACAGCTCCGATATGGTTACCGTTCTTTCAGGCGAATGGAATTTCAAATTCTATAAATCAATCAGCGCAGTACCCGATAAGCTTGACACACTTAAAACAAAGTTCGATACGGTTACCGTTCCCTGTGACTGGCAGAGAACAGGCTATCAGGAGCCGGTTTACCTCAACTGCCCTTATGAAATAAAAACTATAGCTCCCACCGTTCCCGAGGATATGCCCGTAGGCATTTACAGAAAGACGTTTGAGATAGAAAAGCTGTCAGCAAAGCATATTATTTCCTTCCTCGGTGTTTCAAACAATCTTTCCTTATACGTAAACGGCAAGTTCGTCGGATATTCCGAGGGCAGTCACAATACTGCAGAATTCGATATCACCTCACTTCTCACGGAAGGCACAAACGAGCTTCTCGCCGTTATGTTCAAGTGGTGTAACGGCACCTTCCTTGAATGTCAGGATATGTTCCGTGAAAACGGTATTTTCAGAGACGTTCTTCTTTATAATTACCCCGAAGGCTATCTCTACGATTTTGAGACCGTAACGGAAAAGGCAAGGAAGGGCTATAGCCTTACGGTAAAAACCGTTCTCGGCGACGATAAAAAATGTACCGTCAAAGCAGAAATTTACGACAGAGAAAAGAAGCTTTTAGCCGAAAAGGAAGTAAAGGGTGAAAAGGAAATCGTATTCAAGAATCTCGATGTTACCGAATGGAATGCGGAGATTCCCACCTGCTACGCACTTTATATCACCGTTATAAAGGACGGCGAGGAGGCTATGACGGTAAGACAGTTTATCGGCTTCAAAACCATAAGAATTGAAAACGGTGTCTTTTACGTAAACGACAAGCCTATAAAGGTAAAGGGTGTCAACCACCACGATACCGACCTTTACAAGGGCTATTCAATGTCACTTGAGGATATGGAAAGAGACGTACGCCTTATGAAGGAGCTGAACGTCAACGGTGTCAGAACCTCACATTATCCCCCCGACCCCCATTTTATCACTCTTTGCGACTTGAACGGTCTTTACGTAATTGACGAGGCTGACATTGAGACTCACGGCTGCGGAGAAATGTTTGACAACATTGATAAGATAAGCCACGACCTCAAATGGGCAAAGCATTATGTTGACAGAGTAAAAAGAATGTACTTCCGTGACAGGAATCATCCCTCAATTATTATGTGGTCTCTCGGAAATGAGGCAGGCGGCTACAAATGTCACGACAAATGCTATAAATTCCTTAAAGAAACAGGTACTCCCATTCCGGTTCACTACGAGGGTGTTGTAAGAAACAAACGCTTCCACTATGACGTAATTTCCGAAATGTATACGTCTACAGAGGAAATCGAAAAGATGATCAAGGGCAAGCGAATCAGAGAATGTGACGACGTAAAATATCTGTGCCGTGAGTATTCAAAATACCCCTTCTACCTCTGCGAATATGCACACGCTATGGGTGTCGGCCCCGGAAACCTTGAGGAATACTGGGATTTATTCTACAAATGGGATAATTCTATGGGCGGCTGCATCTGGGAATGGGCAGATCACGCAGTATACCACGATGAGAACGACAAAAAGTATAAATACAGATATACATACGGCGGAGACCACGGTGAGAAGCAGCACGACGGTCATTTCTGCGTAGACGGACTTATGTATGCAGACAGAAGACTCCATACGGGAGCAAAATGTATGAAGGTGGTTTACCGTCCCGTCCGTGCGGAATATAAGGGTGACGGAAAATTCCTTTTCACAAACACAAACCGTTTCCGCAATTCCTCTTATATTGCGGTAAAATACGACTATCAGATAAACGGCATTTCGGCTTCGTCAGGTGAAATATCCCTTGACATTGATGCTATGAAAGCAAAAGAGATTAAGCTTTCGGATATAAATATCACCGAGGGTGCCGACTGCTACATCAATTTCATTTATACTGACAAGGAAACGGGACTTGAAATTGCCGTTGAACAGCTTGAGCTTGCAGTTTCCGACTGCGAATACGATATTGAAATAGGCTCTAAAATTTCCGCCGAATCAGAAAACGGAATCCTTACCGTGGTTTACGATAACGGTAAGGCAACCTTCGACGGAACAACGGGTGAGCTTACGTCGTATATTGTAAACGGCAAGGAAATCCTCAATCAGAAGCCCGCCGAGGCAAAGGGAATCAATCTCAACCTCTACAGAGCACTCATTGATAACGATGCAAGAATGCGCGATAAATGGGCAGAGGGCGGACTTAACAAATTAAAGAAGAATCTTGAGCATTTCTCCGCATCAGTTGAAGACGGTGAAATTGAAATCGACGTGCTTTATACGATGAAATTCAAGAGAAAGGCTATGTACAGCTGGTTTATAAAGTACGTTATTTCCTCTCTCGGTGCTATGGAGATAAAGACCGTTCTCAGAAAGCTCGCTCCCGAGGCTGTTTCTGATATTCCCCGTTTCGGTGTGACCCTTGAGCTTGACAGAAGCTTTGATACAGCTGAGTATTTCGGAAGAGGCGAGGCAGAAAATATGCCCGACTTCAAGGCACAGTCCCCCGTCGGCATTTACAGCGCAAGGGTTGCTGATATGTATGAGCCTTACGTATTCCCGCAGGAAAACGGTATGCACTGCGATACACGTTGGCTGAAGCTTACGGACGGCGAAAGCACGGTTGCACTTTACGGTGACGCACCCTTCAATTTCAGCGTACATCACGCTTCACAGTCTGCAATCAACAAGGCCGAGCATCAGGAGGACGTAAAGGATATGAACACAACATATCTTTGCGTTGACGGCTTCACAAGAGGTATCGGCTCATCAAGCTGCGGCCCCGACACAAGAGACGAATACAAGCTGAACGCTGACAAGGTTATGGAATTCAGCTTCACAATAATCCCCACGAAAGGATAAATACTATGAGCTCTGAAATTTTCAACAATTCCGTATGGCTCACTTTCCCCGAAGCGGATGCAGTTCTTACGAGAACTGCATTCACGGCAAAAAGCATAAGGAATGCAACTCTTTATATTACTGCGCTCGGATATTTTGAAGCCTTTATAAACGGAGAAAGAGTTTCGGACGAGCATTTTATTCCCGCTATGACAGACTATGAAAAAAGAGATCTGTCGGGTATTCATATGCCGATATACGATACCCTTTCTCACAGAATATATTATTACAGATATGACGTTACGGCTTCCGTCATAGACGGCTGCAATATCCTCGCTGCCCATATCGGTGCAGGTTGGTACGGTCAGCACGAAAGCCCCAACGAGGGTATGCCCTATTGGGGAGATAATACACTTGTTTTCACTCTTGAGCTGACCGACAGCCTCGGCAACGTAACGTTTGTTAATTCCTCCTCCGAAAACACGAAATTCAGAAAAAGCTATATTCTTGAAACAAGTCTTTATTACGGCGAGTATCACGATTCAAGGCTTTATCCCGAGGGCTGGAAAACTGCGGAATTTGACGATTCCGAATGGAAAAGCTCAGCAGTCAGAACGGCACCCGATACTGTTCTTGAAGAGTGCTTCTTCCCCTCGGACAAGATAATAAGAACAATTGAGCCCAAGCTGATTTATGAATTCGGCGATATGAAAATCTACGATATCGGAGAGCTTGCCGCAGGCTATGCGGTGCTTCGGTTTGAAGAGCACGCAAGAAGCAACGAAAGAGCGGTTCTGCGCTATGCCGATGAATTAAATGCCGACGGCAGTCTTCAGTTCCATTACACGGGCGGCACTTCAAGAATGCAGAGAGATCAGTTCATATACGATATGCGTGCAAAGGGTCAGGATTTCCATCCTCATTTTACCTGGCACGCGGCAAGATATATTGAGGTTACGGGTATTTGCCACCTGACGGAATACAGAGTTATTCAGACAGACCTTGAAAAAACCTCGGATTTCACCTGCGATAACGAGACGTTACAATGGATATTTGACGCTTACGTAAAAACACAGAACGCAAACGTTCACGGCTGTATTCCCTCTGACTGCCCGCACAGGGAAAGGTTAGGCTATACGGGTGACGGACAGCTGACCTGCGGTGCGGTAATGAGTGTTTTTGATGCCCGTCAGATGTATAAGAAGTGGATGGCTGATATCAGAGACTGTCAGGACAAGGTCGGCGGCCACGTTCAGCACACGGCGCCCTTCTACGGAGGAGGCGGCGGCCCCGGCGGCTGGGGCGGTGCGGCTGTCATAGTCCCCTACCGCTATTATAAATTCTATAATGACGTATCCGTTCTGAAGGATTCCTATGAATCAATGAAGGCTTACCTTAAATATATGGTAAACCATTGCGAGGACGGAATTGTCACAAGCGAGGAGAAGGGCGGCTGGTGTCTCGGTGACTGGTGTCCTCCGAAAAATGACGTAAAAATACCCGAGCCCTTTGTCAACACGTATTATCTTGCAAAGTGTGCAGATATGACCGCCCAAGCAGCAGAAATCTTAGGCTTCGCCGAAGACGCTGAAGCCTTCAAGACTCTTGCCGAAGACAGCAAAAATGCTATTATAAAGCATTATTATGACGGTGAAACCGCAAGCTTCTGCGCAGGTGTTCAGGGTGCCGATGCATTTGCACTTGATATAGGACTCGGAAACGATAAAACAAAGAATAATCTCATAGAAAAATATGAAAGGCTCGCTACCTTTGATACGGGCATTTTCGGAACGGATCTTGTTATACGAATGCTCTTTAAGCTCGGCAGAGGTGATATTGCCTTCACACTTCTCACCAACGAAGAAGAGTCCTCCTTCTTCAATATGAAGAAGCACGGGGCTACCACGCTGTGGGAAAACTGGGAGGGCTGTGATTCAAGATGCCATCCTATGTTCGGAGCAATCGTAGAGTATTTCTTCTCGGACATTCTCGGAATCAAACGTGCGGAGGACAAGGCGGGATATAAGGAAATTACCGTTAAGCCTGCCGAAATTCCCGCTCTTCGTAACGTCAGCGGCTCAATGAAAACCGAATGGGGCGAAATCCTCGTAAAAATCACCACCGATGAAAACGGCAGCAGAAAAACCGAAGTAAAAGCAACAGGAGAAATTTCCGTTAAATAATTTGAAGAGAATGACCTTCACGGAGCAAGAATCTATGGCTTCGGTTCTTCCCGTCTTTCAATGGACGAATTCAAAAACGATGAATATAACAATTATCTCAGATATTCATACATAAAATGTTCCGGCAGCATTGCTGTAACAAAAAAAGGCGGGAGTACCGTGGTGATTAGCAAAATCACTCCGGAAAAAGCTCCCGAGCTTTATGAGCGGCTGACAGCAAGCTGCCCCGAACCGAAAGGATAATATTATGTTAGAGCTATTCAGAGGGCTGTTTACTTTTGTAACGGCAATTACAATTTTTATCTCATCTCTGTTTTGTCCCGTTTCCACGAGAGAAAACTCGGAGAATCTTGAATTTGACGTTCTTTCATATCCCGAGGAAGCCGTGCTTACCTTCGAGGAAGCGGGCATTTCCGTTGAAGAATACGTTGCCCGTGCCGATGCTGACAGACCGGAGTACATTGAAGCTCAGGGGTATACCGACGTAAGAGGTGTCCTCGTTTCTCCTTACTATACCGCAAAAATTGCAGATACTGAGATTCCCGTATATTCTACGACTGTATTTTCAGGTGAAACACAGAAGGGACTTTTACAATCCTTCTCAGAGGTATATTTTGACAAGGACAGCGACTTCACCTTCAATATTGAGCTTACTTCTCTCGGCATAAAAATGAAGAACGCAATATGTCTCCCCGAGAGTCTCGGAGTTCGGTGCGTAACGGCTGACGGAAAAATGACCGCAACGATAACGGATTTCGGTATTTACACGTTCTTATTCAATAACGCTTCCCAAGACTATGCCTTTACCCTTTTCGTAAGAGAAAATTTTGACGATGAGGAAGAAATTGCAAGGCTTCAGGCAGAGCTCGGTGAGGATAACGTTATTGTAGTTGACGGCTACGGTGAGGTTCCCTGGGCAAGCATAACCGATGACAATATGGCAATTTACCTTAAAAGAGGCTCTTACGTGGTCGCTCAGCATATATACGATATAGACAGCGCAGAGGATGAAAACCGTTATTTTGAAGCAGAGGCCTATGCTTCAAATTCAATAGGACTTACCCGTATGCCTTTTGTAAACGTATACAACTGTGATAACTTCACAATTGCAGGCAACGGTGCCATTGACCTTACACAGCTTGACAGAAGAGAAAGAAGAGGTGTCGTATTCTCCTCTGCAACAAACATTACCGCCAAGGGCTTCAAAATTTTCAACAGCCCCGAATGGTCGTTTATCACTTATGACTGTGAAAACGTAGAAATAAGTGCGGTTGACATTTTCGGCTACAGACTGAATGCCGATGCTTTCGCTATCTGCTCATCAAGAAACGTAACCGTAACGGATTCCTTCTGCAGAACCGGTGACGACCTGTTTGACGTTAAGGGACTCGGCGGCAGAGAAGGTATTGAAAGCAGGAATATTGTTTTCTCCGACTGTATCGCGTGGGGCGGCAAAGCACGCTGCTTCGGCATCTGCGGTGAGGTCCACTCCCCTATTTCCGACGTAACCTTCAAGGACAGCGCAGTTATCATCAGAGACGCAACCTGGCACGAGGACAGAATTGCATCACTTGCAATAATAGTTGAACAGCAGGGCGGAAGCATCAACAATATAACCTTTGAAAACATTGAAATCTTCCGTGACGACGGCAGAGCAATAGGTGTTGTTATCCTCGGCGAGGATATCGAAAGCTTCAGCTGTGAAAATATAACATTCAAAAATATCAGCTACAAAGCGTGTGAAAGCTCAAAGGTTTCAGGAAACGGCAAAAACAATACCATAAGCGTAGCATTTGAAGACATATTCTACGGCAGCAAAAAAATCAACGATAAAACTCCTTTCGCATTCACAATTGACAGCAGTGCCGACGTAAGCTTTTGAAAAAGCTTATTTAAATTTAATACAAGAAAACGGTCGCCTTGTGCCTTAGGGCGACCGTTTTCATATAGTCCATCTCCGAGGAAAGCCACGCTTTCCGTTCGGAGGGACATACAATTTGGTTCTTCACGGAAACTTGGGGGATGAAGTGGGCACGGGAGTGCCTATTAAAAGTTTTGGTTGAGCTTTTTCAAAAGCTCACGGTGTCAAGAGGCTGAGCCTCTTGTCGCACTCCGCAGAGTGCGAAATCCTTTTTCC
>JAZNFG010000058.1:0-40800 GCA_045589015.1 Acutalibacteraceae bacterium | reverse complement strand
ATATCATCATTGCGAAAAGAAATGCAGCCTGCGGCTGATGATATACACCTTCGGTGATGAGATGCACGCTTGCGCGTGATGATATACCATTGCTTTCGCAATGGATAAAAAATCGACAGGTCGGAACCTGTCGATTTTTGGTGGAGGCGAGGGGAGTCGAACCCCTGTCCGAAAAATCTTCCTCCCAACCTTCTACGAGCGTAGTTGCTTGTTTGCTCTCGTTCTCTCCTGCGGGAAGCAACACCCTCGGGAGAGAACCAGCCCTTTAAGCCGTGACGGAATACAGGGCTCTCTTCCGTTCACGTTCACCGCTTCATGACGCCACGCACCGGGCCGCGGTACTCCCGGGAATGACGGCGGCTGCGATTAAGCAGCTGCTAAAACTGTATTATTGTTGTTATTTATTTTATAACGTGAAGCTTTTATAGAGGTGCCTCACCTCTGCTCGCTTATCAAGACTCGGATTCCCCGTCGAAATCCTTTCGCCCCCATGGGGCAAATTTGTCGGGGACAAATTTGCAGTGATAATTATTATATAGTAATTTTACGGTAAATGCAACTGTATTTTATTGACATATTTCTACGGATATCACGGTGCCGTCCTCTGCTTCGACGTTCAGTATTTCACCCGTCGCGCCCTGCTCGGTCAGCTCAAGTATTTCTTCCATCTGCTCGTTGCTGATTGCGGTGTTTCCGAGGATTCCCGAAATGCCGTTGCCGATTCTTGCGACTCTTTTTACAAGTGCGGCGGGGACGGTTATATTCGTAGGCCTTTTGTTTACGGGAAGAATTCTGATTTTTAATTTGAGCTTGCTTACCGTGACTTTTTCCTTTTTTTCTTCTTTTTCGACGCTTCCCGTGAGAAGCACGTCAATTGAAGTCCCGAGAATTTCCGATATTTTCGGCAGAAGAAGGATATCGGGACAGGATACGTTATTTTCCCATTTTGACACCGCCTGAGGTGTTACGTCAAGCTGTTTTGCAAAATCATCCTGTGTAAGTCCCTTTGATTTTCTTGCCGCAGCCAATCTTTCACCGAGAGTTTCGGGGGATTGGCCTGCCTCCTGCTGTGCGGCTTCGTTTTCTCTTTTTGTAAATAACGTCATTTTCATTTTCTCCTTTCGGCTTATGCCGTTTTGTCTTAATTTTAAGGCAAAAAAACGAAAATTTGAATTGAACAAAGGTTGAAAAGAGGGATTTTTACTAAACGAATGGTTGTTTCGCGGAAAAATTAACTAAACCGACGGTTGTTTACTGGTTTTTTTCGCCGCGCATACTGCGTTCTATATCACGGTTGGCGGCTTTCTTTGCGGCATCCTCGCGCTTGTCATAGAGCTTTTTGCCCTTACACAGTCCGAGCTTCAGCTTTGCTCTGCCTCTTACGAAATATACGCTCAGAGGAATGAGAGCATATCCCTGCTGCTTCATAAGTCCGAACAGCTTGTTTATTTCTCTTTTGTGCATCAGCAGTTTTTTTGGTCTCAGCGGATCGCGGTTAAATATATTACCCTTTTCATAGGGGGAAATGTGCATACCGTAGGCAAATATCTCTCCGTCCTTTATGTGGCACCAGGAGTCCTTGAGATTGACTCTGCCCTCACGGATGGATTTGACCTCGGTTCCGTAAAGCTCAAGTCCGGCTTCGTAGGTTTCTTCAACGAAATAATCGTGATAAGCCTTTTTATTCTGCGCGACGGTTTGTTCTGTATTATCAGCCAAAGTATTTTCACCTCTGTAAATTATATTTCAGCTCAGCTGAAATAAATGCAAAATGCAAAATGAAGGAAGTGCTCCGCCCTTATTCCGCTTCGCTCTATTATATTTCTCCGAATTATCACAAATAACGGCTTATGCCGTTATTTGTGATTTACATCTTCTCGGGTGCTTCTACCTTGAGAAGTCCGAGTACGTTTCTGAGAGTCACGGCGGTTGCCTTGCAGAGGGTGAGTCTTGCGTTTCTTAAGGCTTCCTCCTCAACGTCACAATGGCAGGCATTGTAGAATTTATGGAAGACGGTTGCAAGCTCTACTGCATATCTCGTAAGCTTTGAGGGGTCAAGAAGCTTTGCGGCGGCCTCTGTCTCCTCTGTAAGAGAGGCTATGAAGCGTATAAGCTCCTTTTCCGTTTCGTGGGTAAGAACGGAGGGGTCAACGGCGGTATTCTCTGCAAGCACCGTTCCGTTTTCTTCCATCTTTCTGAAAATGGAGCAGATTCTTGCATAAGCGTACTGACAGTAGTAAACGGGGTTCTGAGAGGACTGCTCAACAGCAAGGTCCAAATCAAAGTCACAATGGGAGTTTGCTTCTCTCATATTAAAGAAGAATCTTGCCGCGTCGATGGGCACCTCTTCGAGAAGGGTAACGAGTGTAATTGCCTTGCCCGAACGCTTTGAAGCCTTGATGACCTCGCCCTCTTTAACAAGTCTTACCATCTGCATAAGAACTACCTGTAATCTTTCGGGTGATACACCGAGAGCCTGCAGGGCAGCCTTGAGACGGGGCACGTAGCCGTGGTGGTCTGCGCCTAAGATATCAACGGCAAGGTCGAAGCTTCTTTCCTGAAGCTTGTTGTAGTGGTAGGCTATATCGGGAACGATGTAGGTATAAAAGCCGTTGGAGCGTTTAAGAACGAAGTCCTTGTCACAGCCGAACGGCTCAGCCCTGAACCAGAGTGCGCCCTCGCTTTCGTAGGTGTAGCCCTTTTGGGTGAGAAGGTCAACTACCTTTTTTGCGGCACCTGAGTTGTGGAGCGTGCTTTCCTTAAACCACGTGTCGTATTTGATTTTATATTTGAGAAGGTCTCTTTCAAGTCCTGCGATGTTAAGAGGAAGGGCGTATTCAACGAGAGCTTTTCTTCTTTCCTCCTCGGAGACTCCAAGGTATTTGTCGCCGTGTATCTCGGCAAAGCATCGTGCGTGGTCGATAATATCCTGTCCGTGGTATGAATCCTCGGGCATTTCTACGGTATCGCCCAAGTGCTGACGGTAGCGTATATCAAGGGAAAGACCGAATTTTTCAATCTGATTGCCGCCGTCGTTTATATAGAATTCTCTTTCCGTTTCGTAGCCCGCCCAGGAGAGAACCTCTGCAAGGCAGTCGCCCATAGCACCGCCTCGGGCATTACCTACGTGCATAGGTCCCGTGGGGTTTGCGGAAACGAATTCAACGAGGGCGCGCTTGCCCCTGAACATATCGGAGTGTCCGTACAGCGTATCCTTTGTGAGAACGTCGGAGAGAATATCTCCGTAATATGAGGGGGAGAGTGTGAAGTTAAGGAAGCCTGCGCCCGCGCATTCACACTTTTCAAAATATGTACCCTCAAGGTCAAGATTGTCAATGATAGCCGCCGCAATTTTTACGGGAGGCATTCTGAATGCCTTTGCGTGCGCCATAGCGGCATTTGTGGAATAGTCACCGTTTTTTCTGTCTGCGGGAATTTCCGTCTTTATGGGTAGAAGCTCGGCTTCGGGGAGCGCACCGCTTGAAATGGCTTTTTTGATTGCGAGGGTTACTGCATCCTGCAGCTGCTTCTGTGCTGTTTTAACAAGAATGCTCATATTATCAGTTCCTTTCAGGGAGCTCGGCTCCCACTATTATTGTAAGTTCCTTTGTCTGGTTTACCTCTCCGTAAAAATCCACGTCATAATACATTTTAAGCGTGTGGCCTTCGGGGGTTTTGAGATTGACGATGCTTGAAGCGGTGATTCCCACCATAAGCTCTCCGTAGGGAGTAGAGTACGCACTTGTGTGTCTCACACCCTTTTCGATTGTAAGCTCTGTGTTTATAGAGCCCTGTCTGAGAATATGCACACAGCTGCCGTTTTTGACTCTCAGCACCGTGTGGCTTTTCATATCCTCGGCAAATATCTCATCGTATTCAACCGTATAATTGTCCGTATCACCGTAATATATACAGGTGGTTTCCATTTTTACGGTATCGGAGTCTTTTCCGTCCGATGAAACGTCAATTACTGTTAATGCTCTTTCTTTTGCCATATAAAGTCTCCGTAAAGAAAAATATTCATATTATAATAGCATATTATATAAAAAAAATCAATAAGCTTTGGATAAATTTACAACAATAGGGGATTTTATTGTTATGGAATCGGACCTGACGCGGCAGTCGTAGGCTAAAATCTCCACTCCGTTTTCCTTAGCCTCCCGTAAAGCGGCGGCAAATTCGGGGTGCATTTCAGCGTTTGGCGCAAATTCCGTCACTCCCGACATCTGCACCACGAAAAGCACGAAGGCACCGAAGCCCTCTTTTTTAGCTCTTATCAGCTCCCTTACGTGCCTGACTCCTCTTTGGGTGGGTGCATCGGGGAAAAGCACTCTGCCGTCCTTTTCAAGAGTCACGCCCTTTACCTCTATAAATGCCGTCATATCACCGTTTACAGCCTGCAGGTCGAATCTGGAGCTTCCGTATTTTACCTCTCTTTTTATCACGGCATCCCTGCCGAAAAACCCGGTTTTCTTGAAAAACTCCTCGGCACAGTAATTCGGAATCTGAGAATCGATATTTATAAGAAGCGTGCCGTCTGCCGTTTTCTTTTCCGCGGCAATCAGGTCGTACTGTGTTTTTCTGTCGGGATTTTCTGCCCTTTCAAGATAGACCGCCGCGCCCGGAATCAGAATTTCGCGGCATCTGCCCGTATTTTTTACGTGCACCGTATGCTCCCTCCCGTCAATTATCACCCGTGCAATAAAGCGGTTGGGTCGGGAAAGAAACGTCCCCTTAACTATGCTTTTATAAGTCACGTCAACCGTCCTTTTTTTGTTTTATTTTCTTCATTATACATTAAAGAGAATAAAATTAACAGTATTTGACGGATAATAACAGAAAAAAGCTCTTGCAAAATACCGAGACTTATATTATAATAAATCAGTCAGATAATTAAAGAAATAAAATTTGCAGAAATTTTGCTTCTGTCACGCGGCGTGTTGGTCCTGTGCGACGGAGCGCCGCGAACCATGTCAGGCGGGGAACCGAGCAGCATTAAGCGGTCAGCCCGTGCGACACAGTCCGCCTGCACGCCGTGTGACAGAGGCAAAATTTTTTGTTTCCCGCAGAAACAAAAAAAGTGACGAGGTAACAGTAAAGAGTGAAGCGGTTAGGAAGCCGTTTCACGGCTTGCTCCGCTTACGCTCTGCGTTTCGGGGAGAGAAGCCTGAGCGCAGGGGAGGGGTTGACCCTCCCGTTGACAAAAAATGATTCAAAGACGGTGGAAGGTTATGTACAGGGTTTTATACAGAAAATGGAGACCTAAGGTATTCTCCGACGTTATCGGACAGCCTCAGGTTACCGTTACTCTTTCTTCTCAGATAAGGGAAAACAGACTTTCCCACGCCTATCTTTTTACCGGTTCAAGAGGAACGGGTAAGACTACCTGTGCGAAGATTTTTGCAAAGGCCGTAAACTGTCTTGCTCCGGTAAACGGAGACCCCTGTAACGAATGTGAGATATGCCGCGGCATAGATGCAGGCAGTGTGCTTGATATTTTTGAGATAGATGCCGCAAGTAACCGCAGTATTGACGATATAAGAGCACTTAAAGAGGAAGTGAACTTCACTCCCTCGCAGGCAAAATTCCGTGTCTATATAATCGACGAGGTTCACATGCTGACCATAGAAGCCTTCAATGCGCTTCTGAAAACCCTTGAGGAACCCCCGTCACACGTAAAATTCGTGCTTGCGACCACTGAGGTGCATAAGCTGCCGTCCACGATACTTTCCCGTTGCCAGCGTTTCGATTTCAGAAGAATCGAGCCGTCCGATATTGCCGAAAGGCTTGAGTACGTCACGGGAGAGGAGGGTGCCGAAATTGAGCATGAGGCGGCCTTGCTTATTGCAAGGATAGCCGACGGCGGTATGCGAGACGCGCTTTCTCTTCTTGACAGATGCATAAGCGTATCGGATAAAATAAGCGTTGATACGGTTTCGTCCTGTGCGGGGCTTATGGGAAGGGAGCATATATATTCCCTTGTCAGAGCCATCGGCGCGAAAAATACGGCAGAATGCCTTGTGCTTCTTGACGAGCTTCATAAGGGCTCTTGTGATACGGAAAGGCTCGTCGCAGAGCTTATAGACCGCTTCAGAAGCTTTCTGATAGTAAAGACCGTGGCACATCCCGAGAATCTTATTGTTTCAACAGCCGAGGAGCTTAAGGAAATAAAGGAGATAGCAGACCTTTTCACCAAGGAAGCCGTGCTTTACGCCCTTGACGTGCTGACGGCGGCTTCAGATGCTATGAAAAAAACACAGAACCGCAGAATCGAGGCGGAAATGGCACTTATAAGGCTTTCACGTCCAGAAAGTGACGATTCCTCAGCGGCTCTGCTTGTGAGAATCGCAGAGCTTGAAAGGGAAATTGAGCTGCTTAAAAGAAACGGCGTGAGAGCAGTCCGGACGGAGCCCGCGCAGAGCGTGCAGAGACAGCCCGTGCGTGAGGCGGCTCCCGTGAAGGAAGATATAAGGGAAGAAAAGGCGGCAGAGGACGCACCGCCCTTCGATGATACACCGCCCTTTGAGGACGCACCGTCCTTTGAGGACACTCCGCCCTTTGAGGATGCTCCTCCCTTTGAGGAGACTGCCCCTGCGGCACCGTCTGCAAAAAGCGGCTTGGGTGAGTTCAAGGGCTTCGGCTCGGAAGGTGCGTCTATGGGCTTTGCCGATATGTTTGCGGCTGCCGATTCGGCTGAGGCTGACAACGGCTTCGACTATAATGACTTTATGGCAAAGCATCAGGGCAACGCAAAGAAAAGCGCACAGCCGAGATATCCCGTCCGTGAGCGTGAGGTGCAGGAGCTTAATAAGTATTCGGCAACCTTTGAGGAGTCCCTGCCCGAGGACAAGGGAGACGATGCGGGCAGAATCGATAACCGCACGTGGGGCAAGATAGTTCTTGAAACGGAGAGTCTTTTTGCTCCGCTTATAGGACAGCTTACGGGCTCAAAGGCAAGAATAGAGGGTAATAACATTATAATTACTCTCGGAGAAAAGAATCTCAAAATATTCGTTAACGAAAAAATGATGGACAACTATGTCGGCAAGGCGGCTTTTACCGTGCTCGGCAAGGAATACAGAATAAAAATAGATTAAGGAGAAATAAAAAATGAAGGCAAGAATTCCCAACCAGAACAATATGTCAAGAAACGATATGATGGCAAAGATACAGAAGATGCAGGAGGATATGGCAAACAAGCAGACTGAAATCGAAAACGCTGAGTTCACAGCCTCTGCAGGCGGCGGCGCGGTTGAGGTTAAGGTCAACGGCAAGCACGAGATTCTCGGTATTGCCATAAAGCCCGAGGTCGTTGACCCCGAGGATATCGAAATGCTTGAGGACCTTCTTCTTGCCTCTCTTAACGAGGCTATCAGAAAGGCATCCGATACTATGGAAAGAGAAATGAATTCTCTGACGGGCGGTCTTAATATCCCCGGTCTCGGATTTTAATTGGTTTTAGCTGGTGATTTGATTTGGAAAATTCTGCTGTTACGTTACAAAAGCTTGTAGAGCAGTTCAGACGGATGCCCGGAATCGGAGAAAAGACGGCTATGCGCCTTGCGTTTTACGTGCTGTCGCTTACAAAGCAGCAGGTAGAGGAGCTTGCAGATACTCTGCGCGAGGCAGGGGAGAAGATTCACCGCTGTCCCGTATGCTGTAATCTTACCGATGAGGATGTCTGTCCCGTATGTAAAAATCCTGCGAGAAAGCAGTCTCTTATATGCGTGGTGGAAAACGTTGAAGCTCTGATGGCTGTAGAAAATACCAAGGAATACAAGGGCGTGTACCACGTGCTTCACGGTGTCATTTCTCCTCTTGACGACGTGACCCCCGACGATATTACCTTAAAGGAGCTGCTTGCCCGTGTGGAAAAGGGCGGCATTGAGGAGATAATAATGGCAACAGGCTCAAACGTAGAGGGTGAGCTTACCGCTATGTACGTAAAGAAGCTTCTTGCACCTCTCGGAGTAAAGGTGACCCGTCTTGCCTACGGCATTCCCGTGGGAAGCGACCTGCAGTATGCTGACGGAGTAACGCTTATGAGAGCAATTGAGGGAAGAAGAACCCTTTGATTCAGCGGTCACGACCGCTGAATCAAATCCGGAATTCGGAATTCGGAATTCGGGGAACCTCAATTTTCATTTTCTGCTTCTTGAGTTGTTTTAACTCTCCGACCTCCGACATCCGACCTCCGACTTTAATCGTTGGTCTCTCGGAATAAAACGGAAACTATGATTTGCGAAAGGACGTTGTTTATGTATGCTATAACCTTTGATATCGGTACTACCGGTGTCAAGACTTGTGTTTTTGAGATTTCCGATACTATAAAGCTTCTGGGTAGTGCCTCCGAGGGATATAAGCTGTACGTTTTCCCCGACGGCGGCGCGGAGCAGGACCCCGACGAATGGTGGACTGCTATGTGCAATACCTCCAAGAAGGCAATTGCGGAGTCGGGAATCGACGCGGCTCTTATCGAGGGTATTTCCTTCTGCTCGCAGATGCAGGGACTTGTTCTCGTTGACAAGGAAGGAAAGCCTGTCAGACGCGCTATGAGCTATATGGATCAGCGTGCCCGTGAGGAGCTTAAAAAGGGTGTTGCCCACGGTATTCAGATTGCGGGAGCAAGCATACCTATCCTTCTTAAATCACTTATGATAACGGGTGCCGTTGCCGCATCGGTAAAGGACCCCGTATGGAAGTATAACTGGGTCAAGAATCACGAGCCTGAAAACTTCAGCCGCGTACATAAGTGGCTTGACGTAAAGGAAGCACTTATCTGCCGTATGACGGGCAGATGCGTTATGACAAGAGACTCCGCCTTCGGTGCGCTTTTGTACGACCTCAGAAAGGGTCACGAGTGTTGGAGTGAGAGCCTTTGCAAATCCCTCGGTGTAGACGTAAACCATCTGCCCGAAATTATAAATTCAACCGACGTTGTAGGGCCTCTTCGCGAGAAGGAGGCGGCTGAGCTGGGACTCAAGCCCGGAATTGCCGTTTACGGCGGCGGCGGTGACGCTTCTCTTATCGGTGTGGGTGCAGGTGCCGTTGAGCTTGGCGACACTCACGTTTACTGCGGAACATCAGGCTGGGTATCAACGGTTGTTGACAAGTCCATTGTTGATGCATCTGCTATGATTGCGGCTGTTATCGGTGCCGTTCCCGGATTTTATAACTATTTCGGTGAGCTTGAAACGGCAGGCAAGTGCCTTGAATGGGTAAAGGACCACTTAGCCCTTGACGAGATAAACATTTATCTTAATAAAGAGGACGTTGCCGACAGCTACGAGACGAAATACACGAATCTGTACGACTATATGTCCGACGTTATAAGCGAGGTTCCCGCAGGCTCGGGCGGAGTTATCTTCACTCCCTGGCTTCACGGCAACCGCTGTCCCTTCGAGGACCCCAATTCAAGAGGAATGTTCTTCAACATAAGCCTTGAAACAGGCAAGAGTGAGCTTATCCGTGCGGTTATCGAGGGCGTATGCTTCCATCTGCGCTGGTTTATGGAGGCAGAGGAAAAGAAGGTCAAGGCATCCGAAACCATAAGATTTGTCGGCGGCGGCGCACTTTCATATATGACCTGTCAGATTCTTGCCGACGTGCTCGATAAAAAAATCGAGGTAGTTGACAAGCCTCAGAACGTCGGTGCCGTCGGTGCCGCTGTTACTATTGCCGTAGGCTCGGGACTTATTTCCGACTTCGGTAAGGCAAAGAGCCTTATTCCCGCAGTCAAGACCTATACTCCCGATACTAAGAACAAGGCAGTATACGATAAGCAGTATAAGGTATTCAAGAATCTTTATAAGGCTAACAAGGAAAATTTTGCCGCACTTAACGGCTGAAAGGAAATATAAATGGAAAGAATACAGGTTTTTGAGCTTTTATATAAGAATATCGCCGAGTCAATGACCGCCTGCGGCTTCACACCCGAATATCAGGAGGGTATGAGAAAAACAGGCTGTCCCGCCTACGAGAGAAGCGACGCGGTGGTTATGGATTTCTCGGGTGAAAAGGGCGTTGCCCGTTTCGTATTCAGCGATGACAGAATACATCTTCTCTTTGCCGAGAAGGACGCTCCCAGAGCAGACGATGCCGCATTCTCTAAGGATACTACCTATCTTTACGTGCTTGCCGAGTACGGGGAGAGTGACGTAAAGAGTATTGCAACGGAAATTAACGAATATATGACGGACACCTTCGTTGTAAAGAAGAAGGCTGCCGTAAAGACGAAGAATATCTCCACGGTTTCAAGAAGCGCCGCAAAGAGCGGAATTCTCGCATACGACAGCATCACCTTTGCTACGAAGCTTGCAGGTCTTTACCCCGAGCTTAAGGATGAGATAACAAGGAATATCGAGGATTACGGTGAGTTTTTGTGCGAGGATTTCTTTGTAAACCACGCAAATGCTTTAATTGAGGCTACCGTGCGTGAAAACAATCCTCAGAAGATGAAGAGACTTTTCAATATTATCTGCGAAATCTACGAGGACGGCACAAACGAGGTTCAGAGCCTTATTGCCGTAACCGCCCTCGGCTTTTTAAGCGAGGACACGGAGCTTGCAGGCAGAGTTATGCCCTATCTTACGGACAGTATGTTAGAGCCTGTATATGCCGTATCAAAGAAGCTCAGAACAAGCAAGTCCTCAAGAATGAGACTTGAAAATCCCCCCAAGTATAAGCCCCCCAAGAAGAAAAAGCCGGGACTTATGGAAAGACTTATGGGCGGGGGCACACCGCTTCAGTAAAGAGAATATCCTTGGAATAACGACACAAGCCGTATTTTGGTTTGTGCCGTTTTTTTTCTTTACGGGAAATTCATCCCCGTAAAGAGAAAAAATTTTTCTTGACAAGAGAGTGTATTAATCGTATAATACAGTTGAAAGTGTATTAACGGCATAATACAGTTTTCGGTAACGTGCCGTAAAACGGGTGAAAGGAGTGCTTTATTTGATTTCCTTTGACGGATTCTCTCCCGACGGGCTTATGCCCATATATCTGCAGATAATACTGTTTATAAAAAGAGGTCTGATTTCGGGAAGAATAAAAAACGGTGAGGAGCTGCCCTCAAGACGTGTGCTGTCGGCACTTTTGGGAGTGAATCCCAATACCGTGCAGAGGGCGT
Organism: Acutalibacteraceae bacterium; assembly: GCA_045589015.1. Taxonomy (GTDB): domain Bacteria; phylum Bacillota; class Clostridia; order Oscillospirales; family Acutalibacteraceae; genus RUG806. Next base: position 29,672 of record JAZNFG010000058.1, on the reverse strand, counting down.
TTGCGATTTTGGAGGAGCAGGGACTTATAGCCTCCCGTGCAGGCGCGAAAAGTGTGATTTCCGCAGAGCCCGAGACAATAGAAAAAATAAAAGAGGAATTGCTGATTTCCGAGATAAAGAGTATAGCAGAGTCCTTGAAGCTTATGGGGCTGACCCCCGAGCAGGCGGCTTCTCTTATAATCAGCAATTGGGATTGAGGTGAAGAAAATGAAAAAATATATATCCGTATTTCGGCTTTCTGCACGCGAGAGCCTTTACCGTCTGGTGCTTTTGTGGGTGCTGTCCTTTGCTTTGCAGGGAACGCTTACCTTTTTTGCGCTGAAGGACGTGCTGACAAGAGCGGAAATCCCTTCCGTGCCTATGCTTTTCGGGGGAACGCATTTTGCCGTGCCCGTTATATTTTTCATTACCCTCATTCTGACGGCGGTGCTTCTTTGCAAAACGGGAATGCAGTTTTCTTCAAAAATCGGCTACACGCTGAGAAGGCTGTCGGTCAGCGAAAAAACGGTGTTCGTAATGCAAAGCATTTATAATTTTATTATGCTTTTGCTTTATTACGTTTTCAGCGTGTGCTTTTATTTCGCGCTTATGAGCCTGTGCGCAAAGCAGTTCCCCGCTGAGCTGATAACGGTGCAGACGGTTTACAAGACCTTTTACGAGAGCGGATTTTTCGCAAATCTCATAGGCGGTACGGACGTGCTGAGAATAATAAGAAACGTCACTACTCTGGCTTCCCTTGCCGTAAACTATGCCGCCTTTTCATTTCTCTTCAGGCGCGGCAAAAGGTGGATTCCTGCCGCCGTCTATACTGCCTCCTGCTTTATTTTTATACTGCGTACCGATGATTTGGGCGCGCTTACCACGGACGTTGCCTTTATTTCGGTAGCCGTGTTTATGCTCTGGGCGGCAGCCGCTTACGTTATTACGAGGAGGGAGCAATATGATTAAGCTGACTCATTCGCTTGTTCCCGTGGGGACAAGGGCAAGACCCGTGACCGCTTTACTGCTTGCGGGATATATTACGGCGGCTGTGATTTCATTCGGCAGCTATTTATATGAATTTGACAGAATGTATAGCAATCTGTATTTCTTTCGGGACGGTGAGATGGTCAGAAGAGAGAATTATCAGATGCTTCAGTTCCGCTATATAAAAGAGGACTCCTTCGACGCCTTTTTGATTTTTCTTTTATGCCTTGCGGCTTTGGCTGCGTATAATTATTTCAGCCATTTTATAGGCTCAAAAAGCATATATACGATGCTCAGAGTCGGCAGGGGAGAGCTTATAAAAAGATGTGTGAGCCTTCCTCTTATATTTGCCGCGGCTGTGCTTTTAACGATGACAGTCTTTAATCTTTTATGGTTTGGCTGGTATATTTTCAAGGTCCCCGAGGATGCGTTACGTCCCGATTACGCCGACGGGCTGTGGAGGTTTTTCTTATGATTAAAATTAAAGGTGTTACAAAAAGATACGGAGCAAAGACGGCACTCAGGGGCATAGACCTTGAGCTTCCCCGAGGTGAAATAGTGGGACTTTTCGGTGAAAACGGAGCCGGCAAGACCACGCTTATGAAATGCATATTGAAATTCATTTCCTTTTCGGGTGAAATTACCCTTGACGGTGAGACGATAAGCCATAAGAATATAGGAAAAATATCCTTTGCGACAAGTGAGCATTCGTTTTTCCCTGCCCTTACCCCTATGGGACACCGTGACTTTTATAAGGAGCATTTTCCCGATTTCAACGAAAAGAGATTTTCGGGACTTATGGAGTTTTTCTCTCTGCCGAAAAATAAGCCTCTGAGAGCCTTTTCAACGGGACAGAAGAATCAGTTTGAGGTAATTCTTGCCCTTTCTCAGGGCGCGGACTATATTCTGATGGATGAGCCCTTTGCAGGTAACGACGTTTTCAACCGTGAGGACTTTTATAAGGTGCTTGCAGGTATTTTGGAGGAGCGCGAAACGGTTATTCTTTCAACTCATCTTATAGAAGAGGTTTCGGGCTTTATCGGCAGAGCCGTGCTTATAAGGGACGGGGAAATAATTGCCGATAAGCGTACAGAGGAGCTTGAAGAGGAGGGTAAAACGCTGATATCCTGCATAAAGGAGACCTACGGCTATGCTTCGGACAGAGTTTCAAGGGCACTTTGTGATATTACGGGAGAGGAGGAGTGAATATGAAAAGACTGACGGCAGCCCTTATCGCCTTGTGTCTGACTGCCGCATTCCTTTGTACCGCTGTGGCAAAGGAAATGCAGTTTCTGGGAGAGAACGTGGTCTTCACGCGTACCGCCTCAGAGGGGGACGAGACTCTTCTTGAGGGTGTGAGTGCGGATATACGCTTTACTCTTGACGGATATATCAACTGGGACGTAGAATTTACACCTCTCGGGAAAACACAGGCTTGGCTTTCGTTTTCCAAAATACCCGAAAGGGAATATTATTCGTTCACCGAGGGAATAGGTGAGTCCTTTAAGGATATTTTCGAGCTTGCAAGGCGTAACGAAAAGCTCGCTGAATACGTAGGCAACTATCGGACGGACCTTGCATACGGTGAAACGAAGACTTATACCGTAAGAATGAGCGATTATTACGAATATTATCCTATGCGTCCTTCTTTGAATCTTGAAAAAATAAGTATTGGTTACGACAGTATTTATGACGAGAGCACGGACGATTTCGTTCTTAGTTACCGTTTTTTCGGTATTTCGGGGGAAAGAGGCAGAGGCTTTCTTGCAGCCCTGGAGGATTTTCTGCGGATTCCCGTTTACTCTGAGGACGTAAGAAGTGAGACGGTTACGAAAAGCTCCGAAAATGCCTATTCCTTTGCCGCTGATTATCAGAACAGCTACAGCTTTAATTTCAATAACGCGGTTTTTGACGATATGCTGTATTTTACCGTAACGAACAGGATTCCTCTTTCGGACGGCAGCGGCTATTATACCGTTGATACCTCGGAGATTCCCGGCGGCTACGGCATATACAGCGTTCCTCTGACTGAAAACGACGTAAAATACGAGCAGTTGAAAACCGTGTATCGGTTAGAGGACGGCTACAGTGTTTATGCCTTCGGAAAATTAAGCTCCTTTGAGGACGTTTTGTATCTTGCTGTCAGCTGTGACGGAAAATACGTAATAAGGTTTATCGACAGAAAAACTATGACGGACATATCGGAAATACAGCTTTTTGACCTTGGAATAAACGATGCGGTCTATTTTAACGAATACGAGGACTTTATCGTCTTTTATAAAAACTCCTCCGACATAAAGGTCGTAAAACACTCGGAGGACGGCGGCTTCTCCGAGGTGTTCGCCACAGCCGTTCCCGAGAAAAATAATATGAGCTGGGATTATTTCCCCTTGCTTTCCCATTGTGCCTTTGACGGAGAAAGGCTTGTTATATTCACGGAAGAAATGCGTCAGTATTTCGACGAGAAGGATACGTCGCTGACCGTGGAAATTATAGTGCTGACCCGTGACGGTGTCGGCTATTACGGTAAATGGGAGAATTCTCTGGGAAGTGTCGTACTGCATTGGCAGGAAAGCGCGATTATGTTTGACTCTTTCAAGGTGAGGCTCCAATGAAGCCTCGGCAAAATTATAATTCATAAAAAGAGCATTCCGAAGATCGTTCGGCTATTGATAACGGGAGACTCTCCCGAAAGGTGAGAGCTTATACCCGAAAAACGAGGGGTTCTTGCATTTGTCCTGCAAGAACCCCTTGAATTATATTGTTTTGTTGCAGTATATGCTTTTTTGCAATCCTTTTTATTCCTCGGCTTCCTTCTCTTCTTCGCTTTTCGCTTCCTCTGCCTTTTTTGAGAGCTTCATTTCTCTTGATGCTGTGAGGTCCTTTATCAGAGCGTAGCAGGTGGAGGCAAGAGGGACGCTTATGATCATTCCCAGAGGTCCTGCCACGCTGCCGCCGAGGGTTACCGCCGCAAGAATCCATATTGCGGGAAGGCTCACTCGGCTGCCCATTACCTTGGGATAAACAAGATTACCCTCTAACTGCTGAAGCACCGTAAGGAAGATTATGAATATAAGAGCCTTGACGGGGCTTTGGGTGAGAATCATCACGGCACCCACACCTGCGCCTATAAAGCCGCCGATTACGGGGATTAATGCGGTAACGCCTACGAGGGCGCCTACCATAGGAGCATAGGGGATTCCGAGAATCAGCATACCCACCATACAAAGACCGCCGAGAATCATCGCTTCGAGAGTCTGTCCCGATATGAAGTTGCGGAAGTTTTCAGCCGCAACAGCCGCTACGTGCATTATAACGGAGCCTGCCCTTTCGGGGAGCCATACCTTTATGAGTCTTTTCAGCTGAGAGCCTAATTTGTCCTTGCTCAGAAGTATATAGACTGCAAATACCGCACCGATACCGAAGTTGACGACTGCAGTAACCACCGAGCCTATTGTGGTGAAGGCGGTGTTTACGAGGCTTCCGCCTTGGTTTTTGAGCCAGTTCTGAGCAGATGTCAGAAGGTTTTTCCAATCGGTGTTCAGAAGATACTCACCGAAGGGCAATTCGAGAATCTCCTCCTCGCTCATAGCAAGAAGGCGGTTTACAAAGTCCGTCACGATGCCGACTATTACCTTTATTGCTTCAACGAGCTCCGGAATTACAAGCATAATAACGCCTGCGAGGATTCCGAGAATCAGAAGAATCGAAATTACAAAGGAAAGGGGACGGCGAAGCTTCACAAGAAGCGGCTTTTTCGTCCTTGTAAAAAGATGCCGTTCAAAGAATCTTAACGGCACATCCAGCACAAGTGCCAGCGCACAGCCGATTATAAGGGGCGAAAAAAGCTTGAATACCCGGCCTATTCCTGCCGCAACGGAGCTGATATTCTGAACTCCGAGAAATATAAGGGCGCAGGCGGCAAAGGTGCCTATGACCCATAATGCATTTGCTTTTCTGTTTTTTTCTGAGGGATTCATATTATCATCCTAATTATCTGATTACGTAAGAAAAGCTGAAGTGCTTTTCCGTGAAGGCGCGCTCGGGCTCACGGTCGGCAAGTCCCTGATTTTCAGCGTGAAGCTTATAGTCGATATTTACTATCGTTTCCTTTTCGGGAACAAGCTCATCGTGGTGAAGCGTTTTATCTATCATTTCATCGGTGAAGTGACAGGCCTTGAAGGAGAAGCCGCGGGGGTCGGTATCATAAAATTCAAGACCTCTGCCGTCGGCATCCGTAACGGCGGCATACTTCGTCTTATAGTGAGCGGAGCATTCCATAGGTCTGATATAATTCTCAAAAAGCTTCGTTGCCGTAGAGGTAAATCTGCCTAAGTGCTGAGATTTATATCTGTCGGAGTAGGTCTCCTCGGGGCCGTAGCCGAAGTACGTGACGTTTTCAAGTCCTTCCTTTAATACCAGACGCAGACCGAAGCGCGGAAGCGGCTGTGCGTTATGGGTAACGTCACCCGTGAAGTCGAGCTTTACGGAGCCGTCGGCACGGAAGGTGTATTTTACCCGTGCTTTAAGTGCGGGGGGCATAGCCGCGGCGGCAAAGGATATATCCGTTGTAATTACGGGATTGCAATCCTCATAGTCAAGACTTACGGAATAAGTCTTCTGTACGGCACGGTTATATCTGGCTCTGAGTGCGTCCTCCTTATGATTGAAGGTCTGTCTCCACAGCGAGAAGCCGCAGGGGGCGGCAAGCAATTCTCCGTTTTTGTCGATTGACGTAATATTGCCCGTTATCTTGCTGAAGGTAAAGGCAGTACCGCCTGCTTTGATAAGGTAGCTGAATTTATCCTCCTTAACCTCGGGGGCAGTACCCTTTATTTCGGGTATCGGATATGCCTTATCCTCAAGAATGAACTGTACGAAGCCTGCCTCAAAGCCCGCCTTGTCGTAGAAGGTATCCTCCTTCAGCACAAGCCTTGCATTAAGAGTCACCGTACCGCCCGAGGCTATCTGATTTACGGTAAAGCTCTTTTTCGTGCGCGGTGCAATTCCCTCAAGTGTCAGAAGAAGGGTATTGATATTCTCTCCGTTTTTTTTAAGGTCTAAAATAAGGTGATATTCGTCAAGACCTGCAAAATAACGCTTGTTGAACACCTCAAGAACACCGTCCTTATAGGAAAGGCTTACGGGAATGTAGGTGTTTTTCATATCGTAAAAGCCGGGACGGGGTCTTCTGTCGGGGTAAACGAGACCGTCAACGCAGTAATGCATATCGTTGGGATAGTCTCCGAAGTCACCGCCGTAACGGTATTTCGGCTCTTCCCTTGTGCCGATATTCACCGCGTGGTCACAGTATTCCCATACACAACCGCCCGAGTAATTATCATATTTCTCAAAGTCATTCCAATGAAGGGGGATGTCACCCGTGGACTTGTCGGAAACGTATTCACAGTAGAAGAAGGGCTTTGTGTTTTTTTCGTCGTTGAGATATTCCTCAAGATAGTCAAGAGAAGCGTACATACGGCTTTCCACGTCGGAAATATCCTTGAAATCTCTGCCGCCGACTCTTTCCTCATATTCAAGCCTTGCATTTTCGTAGTGGATTATTGCCTTGCTGTCACGACTGCGAATCCAATTTGCCATTTTTCTGTGGCTTTCACCGCAGCCGGATTCATTTCCCAATGACCACATAACCACACAGCCGAGGTTCTTGTCTCTTTCAAAAAGACGCTCTGCCCTGTCAAGACAAGCCTTTTCCCATTCGGGGTTGTCGGCAAGATGTGCCCAGTAGTCCCAATACCAGTCACCGTAGTTATATCCCATACCGTGACTCTCAAAATCCGCCTCGTCAACGAGCATAAAGCCCATCTGCTCGCACAGGTCGGCAAATCTCGGGTCGTTGGGATAGTGAGAGGTTCTTATCATATTAACGTTTGCGCCCTTGAGAATATGAAGGTCTCTTATCATATCCTCCACCGTAACGGCATAGCCCGTTTCGGGGTTGGAATCGTGTCGGTTGATTCCGCGGAATTTTATCTTCTGACCGTTTAAGAGGAAGCACTTGTTTTTTATCTCAGCCTTTACAAGTGCAAGGGGGAAGCTTATTATTTCCTCCCCGTACGAGATAACAAGGCGGTATCTCAGAGGAATTTCCGCGTTCCACAGCACGGGGTCGCTGATTTTCAGCGTAAAGTCACCCGAAGCCGAGCCCGTCTGCAGGCTTTCACCCGTGGGGGCAAGAAGGCACCAGGAAAGCTCGGTGTCCTCTGAAAAATCCGTCTTTACCGTAACAAGCGCATTTTTAAGGTCATCAGAGATATCCCTTAAAATATGGATATCCTTCAGATGCTTTTTATCTCTTTCAAGAAGGTATACGTCACGGAATATGCCCGAAAGGCGGAAGAAGTCCTGATCCTCCATATAAGAGCCGTCCGTGTGCTTTATAACGAGAGCTTCAATTATATTATTTCCGTTTTTCAGCTTTTTTGTGACGTTGAATTTGCTTTCTGCGTGGCTTACCTGAGAATATCCCGTAAATTCGCCGTTTATCCACAGGTAAAAGCCTGCACTTACCCCCTCAAATGAAAGGTAATACGTCTTATCCTCTTTTTTGCCGCAGGTAAACTCCCTTCTGTAAAGAGCGCAGGGAATAACGTCGGGCAGGTGTGGAGGGTCAACGGGATAGGGGTAGTCCTGATTGATGTAGTTGGGCACGTCATAGCCCTTGTTGAGGACTAACTGCCAGTTGAAGGGCACCTTCATTTTGTCGGGACAGACCTCCCCCGAGGGGAAGCCCTCTTCTTCAAGGTCAAGCTCCCTTACGTTGGGGTAGAACTTAAAATCCCATATACCGTTAAGAAGGGTAAAGCGTGAGGAGCATTCTCTTTCAGCCTCGGGATTCTCACCCTCGGAGAAGGGGATGAAATAGGCTGTCGGCTTTTCACAGCCTATATGGAGATATTCGGGTGAAAGGTAATATTTTTCAAGCATTTTTTTCTTCCTTAACCAAATTTTTTATCATTAATATAAGTATTATTACAGCCTCTATACCCGTAAGCGCATAAGCCGCACCTATACCGAGAGTATTTGCATTGCCGTTGAAAAGGAGATTGTTGAGTATAAGTGTTGATGCTTCATAAAGAATAAACCAGCTAAATGAGCAAACGAGAGCAGAAATAATACGCTGTTTTTTTCCTTTTACCATAAGCGCACCGCCGAAAGCAAAGAGGAAGAATATGAGAATAAGAGTAATTGCATATTCATCAAGGTCAACCCAGGCAAGGAAGGCTCTTCTGTGCCAGCCGAAAATCTCAAAGAATACTCCTATAAGCACGGGAAGCGCGATATAAACGTATTTTTTTGCTTTTATTGCAATTATCATAGCGGCAAGAGAAAGCACAGCCGCAATACCGTAAAGCACTATTGATGCGGGGAAAAGTATTTCATTACCACATTTCTTAATAACGGGGTCAAGGAAATTAAGTCCGTCGGGGCCCTTCTTGTCGCTCTCTGAGGTTACTGTGATTCCGAGAGCCTTTATATCGGAAACCAGCTGCTCGGAGCTGCTCTTGTCATAGTCGTTATATGCCTTCCACAGTCTCCAGCATATCTCACTTCTGATTACGTTGTTTTTATGAGTATCCGTCTGAGCCTGCTCCTTTGCGTTTTCCCAAAGCTTATCGGCTTTTTTTATATCATCCCTATTGAAGCTCAGAGTTTCGTTCATAGGAACGTAAATCATAAGATGCTCACCCTCGGGTACCGGCTTTTCAATGGTCATATCAATGAATTCACGGATATTTTCCCAGCCTGCACCGTAATATGCCTCAAGAAATTCGTTCATATATGCATCGTAATCGATATAGGGATTCTGCATAAGCTTTGAAAGAAGATATGCACGAAGCTCACCAAACTCACCGTCGCAGCTGCTCATATAGTAGTTGCCTTCCTCGTAAATGCCTACGACGTTGTTTTCATAGAACACCTGCATATTTCTCTGAAGCACGCCGAAGTCGGGGAATATACCCAAGGTGTTTGCGTAGTTGGTGGTGTAATCCCATACGTAAATGCGGTTGCAGATCTTGCTCCAGTCGGAAAGGTCTGCCATAAGTGCCACGTTTTCCGTGCATTCGGCATTGTCGAGGGCGTGAGCGAAGCAGCACTCAATGGTGCAAAGGCGCACTATCACGTTATCCTCGGGCACAACTGCCGTGGGAGCCTTTCTCGTATACTGATATGCGAAGGTATCAATGGCAACGTTGTCGTAGCCTGCAGCCTTCACGTCCTTTGCAATACGGTTTACGAAGGATATCATCGTGCCCGAATGTGAGCCGTTTTCATCGTCAATTCTTTTACAGTCTGAGCATTGACACATTTTCTGATTATCGTGCTGAGTCAGAGAGATTATCTGAAGCGACTCGTCGGGATTGTGCTTTTCCCTGAGAAGCTCAAGAACCTCATCGCGTACTATCTCGTAAACCCTTTCGTTGGTAAGACACAGCTGGTCGGGAACTCTGATACCGGTGTGAAGGGCAAAATACTCGGGATGCTCGTCAAAATAGGTCTCAGATGCACAAAACTGCGTCGTAAGAGTGTGGCAGAAGTTTGAAATATATGTAACCGTGCCGCCAAGCTCTGCAGGAATTTTTCTGTAGGGACTGCCGTTAAGACCGTTTGCAAGAGAATATTCAACGTCACGGGGGCTTACCCAGTCCGTGTCGGTGTATTCAAAATACGGTGTGTACTCGGTTTTTTCGCCCTGAGGAATGGTAAGAGCCTCATTTTTGGGAATTGAATATAAGGTTGAGGTATACCAGTCACAGCCGCAGTATTTTTCGAGGAATGCGTATACTCCGTGAATAACTCCTCTTGTTCCGCTGCCTCTTATTGCTACCTCGTTTTCGGCTGTTTCTATTACGTAGCCGTTATCGGGCACGGAGGTATCGTAGGAAAGAGTGAACTTTATTCCGTCTGCGCTATCGGAAACGGGAAATTCCTTTCCCGTAATTTCTTTCATATATCTTGAAAGGGTATCTCCTGCCGCAATCAGACGGGCATCCTCAGGCTCGGACAAAACAACAAAACCGCCAAGCTCTTCAGCAGAGGAGTAAAGAGGTAATATAAAAGTAAGCATCAAAACAAGTGCAAGGATAATACTGATTTTTTTCATAGCTTTTTCCGACCTTTCCTAATAATTATAATTTTTTACTTTATAGGAAATTCCTTCCTGTAAAGCAAAAAAGATTATATGTCCCTCCGAACGGAAAGCGGAGCTTTCCTCGGAGATGGACTATACGAAAACGGTCGCCGAAAGGCTCGGCGAAGCCGTTTTCTTGCTTATTGCATTTTTCCGACCTTTGCCCAGATTTTATCCGCCTTTTTGCACCAGCCGTCAAAATCGTCGGGTGAAGAGGGGAAATTAAGATAATGATTTTTAAGAGCTGTTCCGAGAAGGACACCGCTGCCTACTGCCTTCAGAGTTTCCTTTGAAATAATGCCCTTTTTCATACCCCTTGCGATATTTTTTATCATATTGCCGATTACGTCGGGGGTAAGGGGTATTTCCTCGCCCGTTGAAACGCTGTTCATCAGAGGCTCTGAGAAGATAATATCGTTTTCAAAGAAATATTCCCATTCCTCTTTTTTCGCACATACAGCCTTTGTAAGCACCGCTCTCAGGAAGCAGAAATCCGCGCCCTGTGCTTTGTTGTAGAGAGTGTTGATTTCCCACAAATCCGTTTTTCCCGTTCTGCCCCGTTTAAGAGCCCTTGAAAGAACCCTTGCGGCAATTTCAATATGCACCATACTGCTTGTGACACCCTCGCCGTTGAGAGGCTTCGTAAGGCAGGCGGCATCGCCCGTGGCAATAAAATTATCCGCAACGAAGGAGTATGGACAGCGGCAATAGGGGGTTGTGCCTTTTTCAAAATACTGAATTTCGTGCTCGGGCAGAGGTATCGTTTCCTCAAAGGTCTTATAGATGCCCTCTGCATAGTCGAAGCTGTTGCAGGCACCGATGCCGAGAATTGCACCCGTGGGGTCGTGCTGAGGTGCTATCCACGTTTTATAGAAGGGCCAGCCGCAGGAGCCGTTAAGGTAGTCCTTTTCGTTAAGGAGCTTTACGTAACGGAGAATTACGTAGAACATATCGTTGCCGCCGAGAGTAAAGTTTTCCACTCCGTAGCCGTCGGGAAGTGCCGTTCTGACCTTTCCGCCCATTCCCGAGCAGTCAACAACCACTCTTGCAAAAAGCTCGCGGGTCTCACCGTCCTTTACGTAATTCACACCGATAATTCTGCCGTTTTCAAATATGGGACGGGTGAATTTTGCACCGTAAATGAATTCGGCACCCGCATCCTTTGCCCAGCGGTTCATTTTCAGCACGTACTCGTGCATGTGCATACCGATAACCGTATCGTAGGTGGTTTTCGGAAAATTGTTGTAGGGTGAGGCGGTAAGCCCCTCGCTGAATTCAAATGCCCACGTGCCGTCCTCTTTAGAGGGAAGAGGGAGCCCGAAGCCTTCAAAATCTCTTTTGCACACGTGGAAGATATCGTATTTTGAGCCGATTTTTTCTTCGGATGCCCCGTCAAGCACCAATACGGAAAAACCGTTTTCTGCCATTCGCCGTGCAAAAAACGAGCCTGAGGTGGCACCGCCGACAATTAAAACGTCATATTTCATAATTTCCCCTCCTTAAATCCTGCATTTACGGATGTAATTCGCCTTTCAGATAATGAATTTATACTGTCGGAGCGAAGCCGGGCAGGATATTTTTCTTCACAATTCTGTTTTTACCTTAATCAAATTTTGCTTTAAGCTTTTCATAAACCTCAGCAGGGATATCGGGGTTGCCCTTGGAGTATGAGGGAATATACATATCTCCTGCCTTTTCCTTTACCGTACAGGTGGTATCGTTTCTCCACTTGTCTCTCTCGGATTTTTCTCTGAGATTGGGTATATCGTAGGAGCGGTTGCCGTTCATAGCGCTGAGGTAGCCGAAGTGACCGGGCAGGAACATATCCATAGCCTCGTATACGTCAACCGTCTCTGCGTTGCGGTTGCCCTTTATAGCCTGAACGAAGTGATACATAGTATAGAAGTCGGAGCCGCCGTGGCCTGATTCCTCTGCAAGAGACGAAAGTGAATCGTCCGTTCTCATTTCCTTTGCTTCAAACTTGTTGTCGCCCTCGTTTTCGTCAAGGTTTCCGTAAAGAGTGCCGACACCGCCTTTTTCTGCATCCTCTCTTGCGCTTTCAAGTCTGCCCTTTGAGCCGTATACAGAATACCATACGGAGTTTCTTGCAGGGCCTACGCCGTGAACGCTCTTGACCACGGCACCGTTTTCGAGAGTAACCATTTCAACTGCCATCGCACCGGCATAAGCTCCCATACGGTACATTCTGTCATTGAAGGGAATTTCAAAGCCCGATACCTTTACGGGGCGGAGTCCCGTTATATGAAGCAGGGGGCCCAGAGAATGAGTGCAGTAGTAGAATGCGCTCATAGTGTTTCTCCAATGATTGGGGTCACAGTTCGTGTAGCCGTGCCAGCCGGGCTCGCAGTTATGCACGTATTCGCCCTCGCCGTATTCAAACCTGCCGAGATTTCCTTCACGGTACTGTATTCTCATTTCACGGGGTGCCGGCATATAGCAGTAGTTTTCTGCATAAGCGTAAATCTTGCCCGTTTCCTCTACCGTTTCGATAAGCTCAACGGCTTCCTTTAAGTGCTGGCAGGGAAGAACCTCGCTGAGAACGTGCTTGCCTGCCTTCATAGCCTTTATTGCAAGCGGAGCGTGCTCGTTTGCAAAGTTTGCAAGCACAACGCCGTCCATATCGTGCTTTATAAATTCATCGAAGCTGTCATAGTAGGTAATTCCGTCCTCACCGTACTTCTCCTTTGCCTTTGAAAGGAAATCGGGAGCGTTGTCGCAGATGGCAACCACCTCGGCATTGAAGCCCGTTTTGCAGTAGTTGAGCATTGTCTGTCCTCGTCTTGAGCCTACAACGCCTATTTTTACCTTTTTTGCAAGTCCCTCTCTGTATATCTTCTTGTAGAGAGTGCAGTCCTCGTAGAGCATATCAACGCTGTCGATGCCGTATTCCTCAAGCACCTTGCCCCAACGCTCCTCCATACCCATTTCGTACTGAACGGGCACGAAGCCTGACGTAAGATAGCTCTTTACTGCACCCTTTCTCCACTCGTCGGTGGTAAGGCGGATAAATTTTACGCCCTCCTCGGAAAGCTTATGTATACAGCGGTTGTTAAGGTATTTTCCCAGCCCCTTGCCTCTGAACTCGGTTTTCATACCGACCATGTGCATATTGCCCATATTAAGGTCCGTGTGGTTTATTGCGGTGATGGTGCCTATATGCTCACCGTTGTAGTCAAGGAAAAATACGTCGTCGTAGGGGTCGCAGGCTTCTATTCCCAGAATACTGTCGTCAAACTGTGCGGCTGTGGCTTCGTCGCTTACAAGACCGTTTTTACAGCATTCCACCCAAGCAAGCTTGTCCTCCTCGCAGGTGTATTTTGAAAAGGAATAACCCTCGGGCAGAGGAAGAAGCTCTACCTTTTTGTCGTTTATCCAATACATTTTTAACTGTGCCATCGTGTATCACTCCGTTATTTATATTTTAATTATAATATAACCAAAAAAATATGATTTGACAAGTATATTTTTATGTGATATTTTAAAATAAATCTAAGGAAAGAGGAAAGTATTATGAAAAAGCTTTTATCCGTTATTCTTTCTCTTGCGGTAGTGTTATGCTGCCTTGCGGTTTGCCCCGTGAGCTTTGCAGATACCTCGGGAAATACCTATTACGTCGATTCGATTGACGGTGACGATACTGCCTCGGGAACGTCTCCCGAGACTGCGTGGAAAAGCCTTGACGGCTTCGTTAACTGCACCGAGCCTCTTGAAGGCGGAGACACCGTGCTTTTCAGAGCAGGCGGAGTCTACGAATGCTGTGTAACGCTTTCCGATATCAAGGGAACAAAGGAAGCTCCCTTTACTATTTCCTCATACGGCGAGGGCGAAAGACCCCTGCTGAGAACTGACCTTTGCGACGAGGTTTTCACCTTTGTTGACTGCTCATATATCACGGTATCGAATCTTCAGATTACGGCTCCCAACGGCGGCGGTATATGGATAGATACAATAAATTCGGAGAGTGTCGGTATTACGATAGATAACGTATATTTCTTCGGACTTCCCAACGGCAAGGTAACGAGCCGTGACGATTTTTCAAGAGGTGCCGCACCTGCCCGTGCCGCCGTTATGGTAAAGGGACTGCCCTCAAATTCACGTTATCCCGTAAACGACCTTACTATCAGAGACTGTGAGGTATACGATTCGGCAAACGGCTTTATGATATGGGGCTCCTGGAACGATCAGCAGAACCCTTGGGGTGAGAATGCCGAAAAGGACCCCATTTACAATACGGGAGTTCTCGTTGAGGGCTGTTATTTCCACGAAATGGATGCCGAGGCTGTGGTTATCGGTATATGCGACGGTGCCTTGGTTACTCATTGCCGCGCCATAAATATCTGTCAGGGCGAGGGCGTTGACGAAAACGGTGAGATTCTGTATTTCACCGCCGCTATGTGGTTCTGGGGCTCCGAAAACAGTACCATTCAGTACTGTGAAATCGCAGGACAGAAGAACTACGGAGACGGTATGACTGTTGACTTTGACTCGGAAACAAACAACTGCACCTATCAGTACATTTACTCTCACGATAATATGAGATTTATGTGCAACAACGCAAAAACCGTTCCCCAGCAGAACAATACCGTGCGTTACTGTCTTTCCGTAAACGATAACAAGGGCAGAAGTGCTATGGCATCGGGACACGGTGAGGACAATTTCAAATTCTATAACAATACCATAATCAATTCGGGTGAGATACAGTTTTATTATCTTACCAACAGCCTTATTGCAAATAATATTTTCGTTGCCGCCGACGGCGCACCTATGAACTGCACCCTGTCCGATGAAATCAAGGCAGGAAACACCTACAGCAATAACTGCTACTACAATACTCTCAATCTCGGCTGTGACCCCCTTGCTTTGAACACCTACCCCGTATTCGCAGAGGGTGAGGGAACGGATGCGTGGCGTCTTGCTGAAAACTCTCCTCTTATCGGAAAGGGTATGAGCATTGACGACGGACTCACCACCGACTTCTGGGGTAACGAGATTACAAGCGCAAACATCGGCTGCTACGGCGGTGACGGTGAACAGCCCGAGGGACAGACGGAAAATATCTTTGCCAGAATATTCAGACTTATACAGAATATCATTCAGCGCTTAAAGCACGAATTCGGTATAATAGAAAGAGAGATAAAGGAAAGCCTCGGAAAATAATCCCCGTGAATAACCATTTAAACTGAAATCGGGACACGTTTTCTTTTGAAAGCGTGTCCCGATAAATTTTTAACCGCCTGCCGCAGGGGAGAGAAGCCATACCTCGCCCGTTTCGGGAAGGCGTTTGCTCTTTCTCATACATCTTTCACCGTCAACGTAGACGATGGCGTCCTTGAATTTAAGCTCCTTGTGGGGCTCCAGGGCGGCATTTCTCTTTTTTTTGTATTCCGAGGTGTCCTCTTCCTGCTTTTTTAGATCCTCGTAATATCTTTTTTCCATAATTTCGGAGATTTCCTCAAATATTCCGTTTACGGTCTTAGCCGCAGAGTCAAGCTCCGAGAGTCCCGTTGTGGAGCGAAGCACTCCGAAAATCTTAACCTTTACCATAGGGATAAACCTCCTTTATGCATTCGGGGATACGCACTCCGACCCTTTTGAGAGTTTTCAGCGTGGGTGCGCCGTCCTTCCAGCCTCTCATAGCGTAATATACGCCCTTCATCTTATCAAGGGGAACCTTGGTTCTCTTGTCACCGGGCACCTGCTCCTCGTCGGTGAGACGCTTGGGAAGTGTGTCCGTATCCGCGCCTACGGGCAGACCTAAGATGATATTTGCAAGTCTTTCGGTGTTATAGCCGAAATTGCCGAAGGCTATGAAATCGCCTACCGTGAACTTAGTTCCTGCCGCCGCATTCATAACTCTCGGATACTGAACGAGGGGAATATTTACCTTGAGCATTTTGGGATTCTTTGAAACGAGATATATAACGGGTGTGGAATATTTGAACACAGTCTGAACGAATCTTGTCATAAGAGAGGTAGGCTTGCCTACGAGGAAGTGGGGAAGAATAGCGTAAGAGGTAAATACGCAGAAGCCTGCCGCAGAAGCCGCCTCCATAACGTTCTGGAAGGTTACGGCAAGACCTGCCTTTCCCTTGGGGGTATATGCATCTAAGTTAAGTCCGAGTCCCTCAAGCACTACGAGATAGCCTGCATTGAGATGGCAGCCGCCGCGGTTTGACGTAGCGTAGCCGAGTCCGTGTCCTACTGCACCTCTGGGCTCGTAAGCCGCAAGCTCCATACCCTTTGCGTGAATGGCAAATTCCTTGCCGCCGAACTTTTCACTCATACGTCTCGTACCGTCTGCAAGCTCTGCACCGATACCGCGTCTGTATGCAATATCACGGAAAACGTCACTGAGATTATCCGTCTCACCGAAGTGAAGTCCCGAATCCCATAAGCCCTTTTCCTGAAGCTCCATAGCAAAGGCAACGCTTCCTGCCGCGGAAATTGTGTCAATACCAAGCTCATCAAGCTCATAGTTCCACTTGATTATCTTTTCTATATCGTCGTTAAGAAGATTAGGGCCGAGAAGTCCCAGAGTTTCAAGCTCGGGTCCCTTTATGTTCTTGCCCTCGTAGCGGACTCTTCTTTCACACTTCATAGGACAGGAGAAGCAGCCGCCGTTCTTTATAAGGTGCTTTTCCGCAAGCTCCTCGCCCGATACCTTCTCGAAGCTGTCAAATCTGCCGTCACCGAAGTTCTTTGTTGCAAGAATTCTGTGTGCCTGCATAGGTGCTACGAGTCCTGCCGTGCCCAGCTTTGACAGCTGTGCGCCCGTAATGGGGTGCTTGAGAAGGGTATTTCTCCATTGTTCGTTTATTTTTTTGAGTCTTTCGGGGTCGTGTATTTCAGGCTCTCTGTTGCCCTTTGCGGTGATTATTTTTATGTTCTTGTCGCCGAATACCGCACCGACACCGCCTCTGCCCGCAGTTCTTTCACCTGAGAATACGCAGGCATAAAGCACCTTGTTTTCACCTGCGGGGCCGATAACGAGCTTGCCCGTTGAGGAGGGAAGTCCCTTCTGCGCTTCACCCGTCAGCTGTCCTGCGCGCTCGGGAACGTCGTGGAAGGTAACGTTATCATTTTCAATTTCAATCCACGTGAGAGTATCTGCTCTGCCCGTG
The DNA here is from genome assembly GCA_045589015.1 of Acutalibacteraceae bacterium. GTDB lineage: Bacteria > Bacillota > Clostridia > Oscillospirales > Acutalibacteraceae > RUG806. Next base: position 12,410 of record JAZNFG010000058.1, on the reverse strand, counting down.
ATTATCATAGCGTCCCAGCCTGCCTTTTTAAGACGTCTGCCGAAGGAGCCGCCGCAGTTTGAGGAGGTGAGAATGCCCGTAAGGGGGGATACCGTTGAGATGTTGAAGCGTGTTGACGAGGGTGAGTCACAGCGGGTAAGAGGACCCGTTGTTATAACAAGCCAGTTGTCCTCGTCAAATGCCTTCATTCCCGGACGGATATGGTTGAGCAGAATATCCGCCGCCATAATTTTACCTCCGAGAGTTCTTATTCTGTCTTCGTCTGTCCAGGGAAATTCGCTTACCTCTTTTTTCGTAAGGTCAACGAATAAAACCTTGCCCATATAGGCCTTGAGCTTTGTCATCCCGATACCTCTTTCCGATTTATTTTGTATTATTTTATTGCAAGTGCTGAAAATCTGTCACCGTCGAAAACGGTAAGCCGTCCTCCGAGAGTTACGTCACCGCTCAGAAGATACTGTATGCCGATTGCCGCCTGAAGCGAGCCTATGATGCCTGCCGTACAGGAATTGTTGAGCTGAGCCCTTCCCGTGTCCGTCATTCCTGCCTTTTCGGGGGTGGGGGTGATGCCGGGGATATAAAGATAGGTCTTGCCGTAAAAGCCGTCAATTCCTCCGAGCATCAGAGGGATTGAATTTTCTTCGCAAAGCTGCGACGTAAGCACTCTTGCCGCCCTGTTATCTGCCGCAAGAAAAATCATATCCGCAGTTTTCAGCGCATCCGGTATATTATCCCTTTTAAGCCTTATTGGGAATGCTTCGGTCATAACGTCGGGAGAATAAGCGCAAAGCCTTTTTTTTGCCGCAAGCACCTTTTTCTGCCCGATATCCTCGGCGGTGTATAAAAACTGTCTGTTGAGATTGCTTTGACTTACCGTGTCGCCGTCGAATAAAAGAAGTCTGCCCACGCCTGCGCCTGCAAGATGCACCGCAATATTACAGCCGAGTCCCCCGACACCTATTACGGCACAGCAGTAATCCTTTATGCAAAAGCCCTGTACCGAAGCCTTGCTCATTTGTAATTTCCTCCGCAGGACTGCGTATTGCCCGAAAGCGTTTCAACCGCGTGAGAAAGCACGGGAAGCACCGCGTCAAGGGATTCCCTTACAGCCTTGGGGGAGCCGGGCAGATTGATGATAAGAGTTTTTCCCCTTATACCTGCCACCGCCCTTGAAAGCATAGCCTTGGGAGTGATTTTAAGGCTTTCGTATCTTATCGCCTCGGGGATTCCCGGCACTTCCTTTTCAATAACCGCCTTCGTCGCCTCGGGAGTTACGTCTCTCGGCGCAAAGCCCGTACCGCCCGTGGTGAAAACAACGTCACAGCCGAGAGCATCCGACATTTTTATAAGTGCCACGGAAATTTCATCCCTTTCGTCGGGGACCGTCATATATTCCGCAATATCACCCAAGGGAGAAAGCAGCTGAGAAAGCAGAACACCGCTTTTGTCCTCTGCCGCACCTGCCGAGCATCTGTCGCTTACCGTCAGTATTCCGAAACGCATTTTTTCACCGCCTTTTAAGCACAGTTAATTTTATAATACTATACAAATGTTTTTTTTGCAATACGTAAAGCAATTTTAATTGTTGTTGCTTTTTCGGGGCTTTTATTGTAAAATATTTACCGAAGTGAAATCTTCGTTCATTTTTCCGAGTCCGTGTCTCTAAACGGTGTCCGGCCGCAGGAGATACGGAACCGTGACCGAAAATCTTTCAATCGGTCTAAGGGTATAAAGGGGAAACCCTTATGCCTTCCGTGCTTGAAAAGGAGTATGACGAAAATGAAAAAGCTTCTCGCTGTTTTAATGGCTCTGAGCCTTGTGCTCGCACTTGCCGCCTGCGGCGGTAACACAGAGGAAACAACTCTGGCTCAGGACACCACGCAGGAGCAGACTACTGCTCCCGCTCCCGAAAATCCCGTTATCCGTATGTCCACCACCACGTCCGTCAACGATTCGGGACTTCTTCCCGCCATTCTTCCCGTTTTTGAACAGAAGACAGGCTATACGGTAGAGGTTCAGTCTGCAGGTACGGGTGCCGCCATTCAGAAGGCAAAGGACGGCAACGCAGACCTTATTCTCGTTCATTCAAAGGCCTCCGAGGAGGAATTTGTAAACGAGGGCTACGGCGTTGAGAGACTTCCCTTTATGTTCAACTATTTCGTAGTTGCAGGTCCCGAGAACGACCCTGCGGGAATAAAGGGCTCGGCTGATGCCGCAGAGGCCTTCGGAAAGATTGCCGACGGCGAGTATAAGTTCGTTTCCAGAGGTGACGAATCGGGCACGCACAAGGCTGAGCTTAAAATCTGGGGCGACGCTGCTCCCGATGCCGCAACGGACAGCTGGTATATCAGCGCAGGTCAGGGTATGGGTGCCTGCCTTACTATGGCTGCCGAGCAGGGTGCTTACTGTCTTACCGATAAGGCTACCTTCCTTGCAAACAAGGATTCTCTTGAAGGACTTGATATTATCCTTGCCGAGGGTGAGGATATGAAGAATACATATTCCGTTATCGAATGCAACCCCGAAAAGCTTGAGGGCATCAATACCGAGGGTGCAAAGGCTCTTATAGAGTGGCTTCTTTCCGATGAGGCTGACGCTCTTATTGCCGAGTACGGAAAGGATACCTACGGACAGGCATTATTTACCGTTATTGCCGAATAAGCCGTGGAAAAAATAACCGAAGCCTTGAATATGCTCCTTGCTATGGACAAGGAGCTTATTCATATAATAGGTGTTACTCTGAAAATGTCGTTTTTCAGCACTCTTATTTCCTGTCTTATCGGAATGCCCTTGGGAGTGCTGCTTGAAAAATCCCGATTCCTCGGAAGGGAAGCTCTCAGAAGAGCCGCAAGCACTCTTATGGGGCTTCCCCCCGTGGTTGCGGGACTTATAGTTTATATGCTGTTTTCAAAAAACGGTCCGCTGGGCTTTACGGGGCTTTTGTTTACCGTTGACGTTATGGTAATAGCTCAGGTTATGCTGATAACTCCCGTGACGGTATGTCTTACCGCCTCGGTGGTCTCTTCGTCTGCCTCAAATCTGCGTGAGACCGCGCAGGGACTGGGCATCGGCGGAATAAAGGGTGTGCTTCTGTTTCTTATTCACAACCGCCGCGCCTTGTGGGGCGTGCTTTTCACAGCCTTCGGCAGAAGCATAGCCGAGGTGGGAGCGGTGAGCCTCGTAGGCGGTAATATACAATGGAAAACAAGGGTTATGACGACGGCAATCCTGCTTGAAACCAACAAGGGCAAGTTTTCCTTTGCTCTGGCATTGGGAATTGTCCTGCTTCTTATCTCTCTTGCGGTAAACGTTGCCGCATCACTTCTTGCAAGGAGAGACAGAGCTTATGATTAATGCACGTGACATAGAAAAAAAATACGGTGATACCGCCGTAGTGAATATAGATTCTCTTGAAATAAAAAAGGGGGAGCGGCTTGCCCTTACGGGTCCCAACGGCTCGGGAAAAAGCACGCTTCTGAAGATAATTGCAGGTGTTATTCCCTTCTCGGGAAGCGTTGAGACAGACGGCACCGTGCTTTATATGCCCCAGAATAATATTCCCTTCGATATGAGTGTGCTGGCGAACGTCACATATTCTCTTACGGGGAAGAAAAAAGATAAAGAGGAGAAGGCCTTTGAGGCTCTGAGAAAAACGGGGCTTGAGGGGCTTTACAAAAAAAATGCCCTCGGTCTTTCGGGGGGAGAAAGAGCGCGTCTTGCTCTTTCAAGAATACTTGCAAGGGACTGCGACTGTCTTTTGCTTGACGAGCCCACGGGTGCCGTTGATATAGAGGGCACCGAAATCATAGAAAACGCGGTAAACGGATATCTCGGTGAAAAGGAGCGGACCCTTATTATTGCCACGCATTCCCCGTCTCAGGCAAAAAGGCTCTGCACAAGAGTGGTGATGCTCGATAAGGGCAAGATCGTAGAGGATTCCTCTCCCGAGGAGCTGCTTTTGAAGCCCCGTACCGAATTCGGACGAAAATTTGTTGATATGTGGAGATACTGAAATGCTCAGCGTTGTAACTGCCGACAAGGCACTTGAAATTATAAAGGAAAATTTTACCCCCTGCCCCGAAAAGGAAAGCCTGTCCTTCACCGCCGCCTCGGGCAGAGTGGTTTATGACGATATTATATCCCCCGAAAGCGTGCCTGCCTTCGACCGCTCCACGGTGGACGGCTTCGCGCTTAAGGCCGGTGATACCTACGGGGCAGGTGAGAATATGCCTGCTATGCTCACGGTTAAGGGCGAGATACTTATGGGTGAAAGACCGCCGTGCGGTATATCCTCCGGCGAATGCATGAGGATATCCACGGGAGGAATGCTTCCCGAGGGTGCAGACAGCGTAATTATGTGCGAATACACGGATTGCGGCTTTGAGGGAGCCTGTCTCTGCCTTAAAGCCTGTGCACCCCTTGAAAACGTCACTAAATGCGGTGACGACGCAAAAAAAGGAAGCGTCATACTTCCGAGGGGCAGTATTGTAGATTCCTCGCGGACGGGTGTGCTTGCCGCCTTGGGAATTACCCGTCTTGACTGTGTTAAAAAGCCGATTGCGGGTATTATCTCAACGGGTGACGAGATCGTCAGCTGCTACGATACTCCCGATTTAGGTCAGGTGAGAAACGTAAACTCTGTGCTGTTAGCCTCTCTTTTGGAGGAAAACGGCTGTGAAACAATAAATTACGGTATAGTAAAGGACAATTTTGAAAATCTTTGCGATACCTTCGGTGAGGCACTTGAGGAATGTGATTTCGTTATTCTCTCGGGCGGCTCATCAAAGGGAGAACGGGATATGACTGCCCGTGTGTTCTCCCGATACGGCGAGCTTCTCTTTCACGGGCTTGCTATGAAGCCGGGAAAGCCCACGATGCTTGGCAGCTGCGGCGGAAAAGCCGCCTTCGGTCTGCCGGGACATCCTGCGGCGGCATACTTCGTCGCTTTAAGGCTTATCGTGCCCTTTATAAGACAGCTCACGGGATGCACCGAAAAGCAAAAAACCGCATTCTTCAGATTAGGAACGGACATTCCCTCGAATCACGGCCGCGAGGAGGTCGTTCCCGTTAAGATAAAGGGCAGGGAGATTTTCCCCGTATTCGGAAAATCGGGTCTTGTTACGCTTTTGTCCGAAAGTGACGGATATATAATAATCGACCGCAACAGAGAGGGCGTTTTTCTCGGTGAAGAAACGGAGGTCTTCTTTTTATGAAGCATAACTATCTTGATAATAAGCCTCTTAGTGAAGCAAGAGAGGGCTTTTTGAGCTTTCTTGCCGAAAAGGGCTTTACTTATAAAACAGAAACGGTAAGCTCCGCGTCAGCCTTCGGCAGAGTTACCGCCTGTGCTGTGTATGCAAAAATTTGCTCTCCCCACTATAACGCTTCATCAATGGACGGAATAGCCGTCAGCTCTCAAGGCACGGCTTCGGCTACCGAAAGGGAGCCCGTTATTCTGAGGGCGGGTGACTTCGACCCCGTTGACACGGGTGACCCTCTGCCCGAGGGCAGAGATGCCGTCATTATGACCGAGGACGTAATATACGGAGAGGACGGGACTGCAAAAATATATTCTCCCGCCCGTCCCTTTATGAACGTAAGGCAGATAGGCGAGGATATATGTATGGGGGATATGCTCGTCCCATCGTTTACGGAGATTACCCCGGCTCTTGCAGGTGCGCTTCTTGCGGGGGGCGTGCTTGAGGTAGCTGTACTGAAGAAGCCCGTTTTCGGTATAATCCCCACGGGAGACGAAATAGTTTCTCCCCGTGAAAGCCCCGAAAAGGGTGAAATTATAGAATTCAATTCAACCATATTCTCGGGTATGCTTGATTCCTTCGGAGCCCGAAGCATAGTCTATCCCATAGTTCCCGATAAACGCGAGCTTATTAAGGCAGCTCTTGAGGGTGCGCTTGCCGAATGTGATGCCGTGCTTATTCTTGCAGGCTCATCTGCCGGAAGAGACGATTATACAAGCAGCATAATCGGAGAAGCGGGACAGGTATTCGTTCACGGAATTGCCGTAAAGCCGGGAAAGCCTGCGGTGCTTGGTGCCGTGGGAGACGTTCCCGTTATCGGATTTCCCGGATATCCCGTTTCTGCCGTGGTTATTATGAATGAAATAGTAAAATACGTTGCTGACCTTTATTACTGCAGAGTGCCTGCAGAGAAGAAAACGGTTACCGCAAGGCTCGTAAGACGTGTGGTTTCCTCTCTCAAATACGAGGAGCTTATAAGAGTGACCCTCGGTGAGGTTAACGGAAAAACCGTTGCCGTACCCGTTTCGGGCGGTGCGGGAGTTATTACAAGCTTCACCAAGGCCGACGGAATTTTAAGAGTTCCTCAGAATCTTGAGGGAATCGAAGCGGGAACGGAGATTGAGGCTCAACTGCTTGAGGGGAAGGAGGGCTATAAAAACGCCCTTATCGTAACGGGCAGCCACGACCCCGTAATCGACGAGATTGCCGATATAATGAAGCTTTCGGGGAAGGGCTTTTCCCTTACGTCCTCTCACGTGGGCAGTATGGGTGCGTTTACCGCTCTCAAAACGGGCTCGGCGCATCTGGGCGGAATCCATCTGCTTGACACGCAAAGCGGAAAATATAACGAAAGCTATATAGAAAAATACTTTCCCGAGGGCGGAGTTCGCCTTGTAAAGGGTATAAAGCGTGTTCAGGGACTTATGGTTCAGAAGGGAAATCCCTTGGGTATAAAGGAGTTTTCCGATATTGCAGGGTGCAGATACATTAACCGGCAGAAGGGCTCCGGCACGCGGATTCTCTGTGATTATCTTGCGGAAAAATCCGGACTTGACACGAATCATATCGCAGGCTACCGAAACGAGGAATTTACCCATACCGCCGTAGCCGCAGGAATAAAAAACGGCAACGCGGACGCAGGAATGGGAATTTACTCAGCCGCCGTAATGTACGGACTTGATTTTATCCCTCTGTGTGACGAGGAGTACGATTTTTTAGTGAGTGAGAATGCTTGGGAAAATGACAGCGTCAGACTGTTTTTTGAAATACTGAAGAGCGATGAGCTGCGAAAAAGACTTGATGCTCTCGGAGGTTACGGAATATGAATTTAACTCATCTTAATGCTGACGGTGAGGCTGTAATGGTGGACGTGGGAGAAAAGGCTGTTACTCAAAGAACGGCACAGGCAAGAGCCGTGCTTGTTATGAGGAAGGAGACTCTGGACCTCATAAAGAAAAGCGGTCTTAAAAAGGGCGACGCCCTTGCCGCGGCAAGGATTGCAGGCATAATGGGGGCAAAAAAGACATCTGAGCTTATTCCCCTTTGTCACAATATTCCCATAGATAAGGTCGAGATCAGCTTTTGCGATAACGGCACGGACGAGCTTTATATAAGCTCCTCGGCAAAATGCACCTATAAAACGGGAATCGAAATGGAAGCACTCACGGCTGTCAGCGTAGCCGCGCTCACCGTTTACGATATGTGCAAGGCTGTAGACAGAGGTATGGTAATAAAGGAAATCAGACTTGTTGAAAAAACGGGCGGAAAGAGCGATTACAGAAATGAAGGATAAAACGGGAAGAGAAATAAACTATCTTCGCATATCCGTAACGAAGCGCTGTAATCTCAACTGCTCGTACTGCGGAAGCAAAAGGACTACCCGTGAAAATGAGCTGACTGCTGAGGAAATCGGTATTATTACCGAGGTATTCGCGCAAAAGGGTATAAGCAAGGTAAGACTCACGGGGGGCGAGCCTCTTATGCGTGAGGATATTGAGGATATTGCGGGAAGAATTAAGAGGGTAAAGGGTATTGAGTCCCTTTATATCACCACGAACGGAATAAAGCTTTCCCGAGCGGCGCGCGGGCTGAGGACGGCAGGGGTTGACGGGGTCAACATAAGCCTTGATACCCTTGACGGTGAGCTTTACAAGGAGCTTACGGGTACAGATGCACTTTCGGACGTGCTTTCGGGCATCGACGCGGCACTTGAAGCGGGATTTGACGAGATAAAAATAAACTGCGTGCCCGTCAGAGGAAAAAACGACGGTGAGATACAAAGGCTTATTGCTTTTGCAAGAGATTTTCCCATAGACGTACGCTTTATAGAGCTGATGCCCTTTTCAAAGATGGGCGAGGACCCCTCGCTTGCTGTTCCCTCGTCGGAGCTTCTCGGGAGACTGCCCTTTCTTGTGCCCCTCAGTAAGCAGGAAAGGGGTGCGGCAAAATATTATACCGCAGAGGGCTTCAAGGGAAGAGTGGGCTTCATAAGTCCTCTGAGCGGTAAATTCTGCTCAGAGTGCAACAGGCTGAGAATACTCTCCGACGGCAAGGTAAAGCCCTGCCTCGGATGCGATACGGTCTACGATATAAGGAAGCTGCTTTATGACAGGGAGAAGCTTTCCCGAAAGGCTGACGAAATAATATACAATAAGCCCCTGTCCCATCATTTTGAAGAGAATGGGGCACCTGAGGGACTTAATCTTATAGGAGGATAAATATGGCTAAGGTATTGTCTGTAAACATAAGTGAAAAAAAGGGTACGCCCAAAACGAGAATAAATCCGGGTGTGCTTATTGAGGAATTCGGCTTCGAGGGTGATGCCCACGCAGGAAAATGGCACCGTCAGGTAAGTCTTCTTGCAAAAGAGAGCATCGATAAATCAAAGGGTCTGCCCACGGACGGACTCTGCCACGGAGTATTTGCCGAAAATATTACCACCGAGGGAATCGAGCTTCATACCCTTGCTGTGGGAACCCGTCTGAAAATCGGTGAGTGCCTTCTTGAAATAACCCAGATAGGCAAGGAATGCCACGACGGCTGTGCCATAAGAGCACTTGTCGGTCAGTGCATTATGCCCCGTGAGGGTGTTTTTGCAAGAGTTATAAAGGGCGGAAAGGTCTTTGAGAACGACAGCATAGAGGTCTGCTGAAATTTATGATAAAAACGAAAAACTCATACAGGGGTATGCTGGGAGTTATATTCTCCCTTGCAGGCCCCACGATTTTTGAACAGCTTATGCAGACTGCGGTGCAGTACGTGGATACGGCTATGGTAGGGTCTCTGGGAACCTCTGCCACGGCGGCTGTCGGCTCCACCACCACGGTGAACTGGCTGATAGGAAGCACGGTTTCCGCAATCGGAGTGGGCTTTCTTGCCTTTATTGCAAAAAAACACGGCTCGGGAGAGCTTCATACGGTAAGAAGAGCAAGCGCGCAAAGCGTATTTGCAGTTCTTGTGTCGGGTGTATTCTTTACCGTGCTGACCCTGAGTCTTAGCGGTGTAGTGCCCGTCTGGATGCAGGTGGACGAGAATATAAGAGAGCTTGCGTCAACCTACTTTTTTATACTTTATACCCCTATGCTTGCCCGTGCGGCAACAATAATCTTTTCAACGGTTCTGCGCGCGGCAGGTGATACGAAAACACCGATGTATGCGGGAATTGCGGTAAATCTCGTAAACGTGATTCTCAATTTCTTCCTTATATATCCTACGAGAAAAATATGGATACTGACGGTCCCCGGTGCGGGACTCGGCGTTATCGGCGCGGCTGCCGCAAGTGCCGCAGGCTTCATCGTCGGCGGTATAATAATCACAGTCCGCTTATGGCAGCATCCTCTTTTATCCCCTGCAGGTATGTCGGTTCTTCCCGACAGGGAGATTTTAGTGCCCTGTCTCAGAGTTGCCTTTCCGAATATGCTTCAGCGCTTCGGAACGTGTCTCGGCTACGTGGCGTTTGCATCAATGATTAATTCTCTCGGTGAGACGGCAACGGCGGCGCACACCATAGCAAATACGGTGGAATCAGCCTTCTATATCCCCGGCTACGGTATGCAGACGGCGGCGGCAACCCTTGCAGGAAATGCCCTCGGTGCGCGGGATAATAAGAAAATGAAGGACTTTGCCCGTGTTACGGTGGCATCCGAGGTGGTGCTTATGATAATTTCGGGCGGTATTCTGTTTATTACAGCTCCCTTTATGATGGACATTTTCTCCGATTCTCCCGAGGTAATAAAAATAGGCTCAGCGGTGCTGAGAATGGTTGCGGTCAGCGAGCCGTTCTACGGAGTTTCAATTGTAATCGAGGGTATGATGCAGGGAGTCGGAAAAACGGTCAAGCCCTTCGTTTACAATATTGTCGGTATGTGGGGCATACGCATCGTCGGCACCTTTATATGCATACGCTTCTTCTCGGGCGGTCTTATCAGCGCGTGGGGCTGTATGATAGCACATAATATGTTCCTTTTCGTGCTTTATTTCATTCATTGGGTCAGCGGCAGATGGAATCCGATGAATACAAGGGAAAGGAGCCGCAGGTTAAGTAACAATACCCCGTAAGGAAATATATTACGGAGCGTAAAAAAGCGCAGGGCACAGTAAGGACGGCTTCGCGCTTTTTTTGTTTTTATCCTATTTTGCAAAAAAATGTAATTTTCGGAAAAGAAAATGTTATACGGCAGTTTTGTTTGTGTAAACTGCACAAAAACGGGAGAGCAAATTTTTTTTGCAAATTTATATTTTTATTGAATATAAAATGCCCGAAATATATAATTAAAATGTATAGCCGCGTGAATTTCGGGCGGTGTACGGTATTTTGAAATTACCGTTGATAAAATCAACGTGAAACGGAGGAAATTGAAATGGACAAAAAATTAAGAATCGGTATTATCGGCTGCGGCGGTATTGCAAACGGCAAGCATATGCCCAACCTTTATAAGCTCAGCGACAAGCTTGAAATGGTTGCATTCTGCGACATCGTTATTGAAAAAGCAGAGGCTGCCGCCAAGAAGTTCGGTACAGAGGATGCAAAGGTTTACGAGGACTACAAGGAGCTTCTCAAGGACGAGACAATTGACGTTGTTCACGTTTGCACTCCCAACCGTTCCCATTCCTTCATTACTATAGATGCTCTTGAGTCAGGCAAGCACGTTATGTGCGAAAAGCCTATGGCTAAGACCTATGCAGAGGGCAAGGCTATGCTTGAGGCTGCTAAGAGAACGGGCAAGAAGCTCACAATCGGCTATCAGAACCGTCAGTGCACCGAGAACCTCTACGTTAAGGATGCCTGCAGAGAAAATGAATTCGGTGAGATATACTACGCTCAGGCACACGCTATCCGCCGCAGAGCAGTTCCCACCTGGGGCGTATTCCTTAACGAATATGAGCAGGGCGGCGGTCCCCTTATCGATATCGGTACTCACGCTCTTGACCTTACTCTTTATATGATGAATAACTACGAGCCCAAGATGGTTGTAGGTAACACCTTCAGAAAGCTTGCAGACCAGACGAATACGGCTAACGCCTGGGGCGACTGGGATCCCGAAAAGTTCACGGTTGAGGATTCAGCCTTCGGTCACATCGTTATGAAGAACGGCGCAGTAGTTATGCTTGAATCCTCCTGGGCTCTCAACGTTGCAGATGCCAATGAGGCCTGCTATACTCTTTGCGGTGTTGACGGCGGTGTTACAACAAAGGGTGACCTTCGCGTAAACAAGGTTAAGCACGGCAGACAGATTATTGAAACTCCCAACCTCGATGCAGGCGGTGTTGCCTTCTACGACGGCAAGAAGGGCGATGCATCAGAGCTTGATATGTATCAGTGGATAAACGCTATCCTTACCGATACTGACCCCTGTGTTCTTCCCGAGCAGGCTCTTTGCGTAACGAGAATTCTTGAAGCAATTTACGAATCCGCAAGGACGGGTAAGCCTGTTTATTTTGAGGATTGAGGAGAATAATTGATATGAAAATTGCCGTTCAGTTATATTCTCTTCGTCACCACATGGAAAACGGTGAGAATTTTATAGATATACTCCGCAAGGTCAAGGCTCTCGGCTTTGACGGCGTTGAGTTTGCAGGCTTCCACGGATATTCTCCCGAGGAGCTGAAGGCTGCTCTTGACGAAATCGGTCTCGTTGCGGTAGGCGCACATATGGGACTTCACGATTTCAAGGCGGAAAATCTTGCCGATACTCTGCGTACGGGTAAGATTCTCGGTGCAAAGACTCTCGGTATAGGCGGTGCCGATACCGAAACCGAAAGCTCTCTTAACGAGGTTATCGAAATTATGGGTAATGCCGATAAGGCAGCCGCCGAAGAGGGCATCAAGGTTTATTTCCATAATCACACCCAGGAATTCAAGGAGCCCCTTTTCAATACCGTTCCCGGCACTATCTTTGAAAGACTGGCTTCAGCCTGCCACATGCAGATTGATACGTATTGGTCCTTCCACGCAGGCAAGGATAACTATGCACTTATTTCCGAATACAAGGACGTAATTGCCCACCTTCATATCAAGGACGGTATTGACGGACATCCTATGGCACTCGGTGAGGGCAACAATGACCTTGCAACGGTCGTAAGGGCTGCAAGGGACAACGGCATTGAATGGCTCATTCTCGAAAACGACGATCCCGTACCCGACGGACTTTC
>JAZNFG010000057.1:0-40086 GCA_045589015.1 Acutalibacteraceae bacterium | reverse complement strand
AAGGATTTCGCACTCTGCGGAGTGCGACAAGAGGCTCTGCCTCTTGACACCGTGAGCTTTTGAAAAAGCTCAACCAAAACTTTTAATAGGCACTCCCGTGCCCACTTCATCCCCCAAGTTTCCGTGAAGAACCAAAAAAATGACCTGTGAAAAACGTGAGTTTTTCTCAGGTCATTTTTACATTTAACTGAATTTTAACGGGCGCCGCCGTAATACTCCTCGAAATATTCTTCAAAATATTTTCCGAAAATATCACCGTAATCTCCGTAGCCGCCGGAATAACCGCCCGAGCCGCTTGTCGTGGGCTCCTCCTGAGATACAACGGTATTACCTCTGTCCTCTACAAGCGTAACGGTAACGTCAAATTCCTCGAAGGAATAGTCATCATAGAGTCTTACAATAGAAAGTGTCAGTTCATCACCGACGTTCATACCTTCAATAAGCTTTGAAAGATAAGAAGCATCGTCAAGCTCCACACCGTTTGCGGCAACAATCATATCTCCCTTTTCAACCTTCGTGCCGGCAAGAGAGCTGTCCTCGGCAATATCATAAACAACTATAGTACCGGAAGGAAGTCCCTTGATTGCAACGAACATTCCGTAGGTGCTGTATTCCGATGCGGGAACGTAGGTTATACCGAGCTTGGGTCTGTTTGTAACGTAGCCGTGCTCCATAATCTCATTTACAATCTTTACGAAAACGGAGGAAGGAACGCTAAAGCCCATTCCCTCGTATTCATCGGCAACTATTTTCATAGAGTTGATACCGATTACCTGTCCGAAGCTGTTTACAAGTGCGCCGCCCGAATTTCCGGGATTAATTGCGGCAGTATGCTGTATACACTCCGTGGTATATCCCGTAGAGGATGAATTCACGGGACGGTCAAGTGCTGACACGATTCCGTCGGTAAAGGAGTTTGCAAATTCAACACCGCCGGGGTTACCGATAGCATATACGAAATCTCCGACCTCGGTTTTCGTTGAATCGCCGATTTCGGCAAGCTGAAGGCCTGACTTTTCTATACGAATAACACCGATATCCGTTCTCGTATCATAGCCGACAATATCAGCATCATATTCGCTGCCGTCGCTGAGCTGTACTCTTATCTTACCCGTGGCTTCACTGATAACGTGTGCACAGGTTATAATATAGGTATATTTTCCGTCCTTAGACTCCTGAAAAAGAACACCCGAGCCCTCAGATGCAAGGGTTTTTGAATTATCGTATACCATAATTCCGACTGATGTGGGCAGAACCTTCTTGAAAATTGCCTTAGGTGAAAGCTCACCGTCTGCATTTACCCGTCCGTCAGTCACGGGAGAGGCATTTGTCTCAAGCTCGTCAACGTTTTCCGAAGGATTGCTCTCAGTTATATCGGAATTTCCCGGAGTCACGGTATTCGGCTCTCCGCCCATTACAACCGCAATAAGAACGACAACGAGGAAAACACAAAGCGCACCTGCCACGATAGCAAAAATCTTTGCGCCCTTAGAGCTCTTTTTTCCGTTATTTCCCTGCGAAGAATTGTTATCGTAGGCATAACCGCGCTCATAACCGCCGGGCTGATAATTATTATTACTGCCGTAATTCTGATTTCCGCCGCCGTAAGGGTATGAGCCGTTACCGTAGGGATAGGAATTATTGTTTCCGTAAGGATACTGATTAGCTGAGCCCGAATAATATCCGTTTGTCTGCGGAGGAACACGCGCAGAATTATTCTCTTCATTCGGGGTATTCTGTCTTGAGAAGCTTGCGTGATAGGTTCCGTCCTCATTGAAGCTTACCGTATTTTCCGATTTGTTTACGCTCTCTTCATTGTTCGTCTGATTTTCGGGAACCGCCGAATCGGGAGCATTGTCATTAAACTCAAAATTGTCTCTTTCATTCATAGGATATATTTCCTTTCTTTGTTTATGGGAATATAATATTACGGTTTGTTTAAAAAATCATTAAAAATTCTGCAAAGGAATCTTTACTATAAATTCAGTATATTCATCGGGTATGCTGTTTATTGAAATTGTGCCCTTGTGAAGCTCAATAATACTCTTTACTATATAAAGACCCATTCCGAAGCTTTTGGCATCCAGACCGCGTGACTTATCCACTTTATAAAATCTGTCAAAAACAAGCTCGCATTCATTCTGAGGAATGCCCTTTCCCGTATTTTTTACACAGAAAACAGCCTCCTTCTTCTCGGCATACAAAGAAAACGTAACGGCACCTTTTTCGGGAGTAAATTTTACCGCGTTGTCAATCAGATTATATACTATCTGATTTATAAGCGTTTCATCCGCCGTCAGCGTTATGCTTTCAAGCGTATCAAGACCTATAAGCTCAATTTCCTTATCGTTGATATATTTCTCAAAACCGAGCAGGGTCTTTATTACCATATCTCTTATAGAAAATTCGCTGGTTTTGAGTGTCAGCTTTCCTGCCTCTATCTTCGACATATTAAGCATAGCAACAACAAGCCTTGAAAGCCTTTTTACCTCATCGGAAACTATATAAAGGTATTTTCGGGAATCGGACTCGGATATTGTTCCGTCAAGAATACCGTCAACAAATCCGCTGATAATGGTCATAGGAGTTTTAAGCTCGTGGGAAACGTTTGCAATAAAGCTGCTTCGGGATTCCTCTATAACGGCAAGGCTGTCTGCCATTTTATTTACCGAATCAACAAGCTGTCCCATTTCCTTATATATATCATTGGTATCAATTCTTGCAGAGAAATCTCCTCCGGAATAATGCTTTGTTGCCGCCGTGACCTTTTTCAGAGGTCTTACCATACGAATAGAAATAGCAAGAGAAAGAATAAAGGATATCAAAATAGCGATAATGCTTGCCAAAAGCATTATTCTGACAAATTCGGTGGTGTAGGGTACTAACGCTTCACTTTCCGACTGAACAACGACAGCATAGCATTTTTCACCGAATAAGTAGATTTTCGCGGCACCTGCAAAAATGTTTTCCTCCGAAAATCCCGACAATATACCTTCATAGTTTACCGCATCCTCGGGTGAGTTATCAGCACTGCGTATTATTTCTTCGGGAAAAACAAGATATGAATGCAGCATACAGACACCGCCGTCCTGCTCGATTGTGTCCGAGCAAAACATTATTTCACCGGACGGAGAAATTATAAAAACGTCCGTCCCCGAGGACAATGCTATTGTCTTCAGAATATTCATTATAAATACGTTTTCCGACTCGGAATTCTCGCTTTCGTTCTCTGAAAGTAAATTAACGCTCTGAGCAATACTCAAAGCGTCATCCTTCAGCGCCGCGAGCCTGTCTGTTTTCCAAAAATTAAGAAAGAAAAACAAAATGGAAAACCCTGACAACGTAAGACACAAAAGAACAGAAAAAGTAGTCTGAATAAAATACCATTTAAACATACTGCCTGAAGAACGGTGTTTTCTGAATCCTGCCATAGTATCAATGCTCACTAACTTTTTATTATATTATTTTATCATATTTATCTTGTTTCAAATTTATAACCGACACTCCAAACGGTTTTAAGCTCCCATTTGTCGGATACACCCTCAAGCTTTTCGCGCAGTCTCTTGATGTGAACGTCAACTGTTCTTGAATCACCGTAGTAATCAAATCCCCATACCTCGTCGAGAAGCTGGTCTCTTGTGAAAACACGGTTGGGATTGCTTGCAAGGTGGAACAGAAGCTCAAGCTCCTTGGGCGGTGCGTCAACGTGTACGCCCTTAACCTTCATTTCATAATTTGTAATACTGATTGAAAGATTGTCGAAATTAACTTCCTTGGGAGTTTCGGCAACGAGTGCAACTGCTCTTCTGAGCACAGCCTTGATTCTTGCCACAACCTCCTTGGGCTCAAAGGGCTTGACGATATAGTCATCGGCACCGAGCTCAAGACCGAGAATCTTATCAAAGGTCTCCCCCTTTGCGGAAAGCATTATAATGGGCACATCGCTTATCTGTCTTATTTTTCTGCAAACCTGCCAGCCGTCAAGTTTGGGAAGCATTATATCAAGAAGCACCAACGAGGGCTTTGCGGTTGATACACTGTCAACTGCGGCAAGACCGTCATTGACAATAACCGGAGTAAAGCCTTCCTTTGAAAGATATAAGCGCAAAAGCTCACAGATATTTACGTCATCATCAACTATCAGAATTTTCTCATTCATTTTTTTCCCTCCCGGAATATTAAACAAAATTCCACAAAAGCATAACCTGTCTGCCCACACACGGTAATATAAAACGGATGCGTAAACGGTTATTACAAAATAAGCACTTAATGAAACACCGTTCCATCAAGTGCTTAAAAACTATATTGACTGCAACGGCATTATTCGAAAGTTATAAATGCATCTGCACCGGCGGCAATACCTTTAATAACATCAAGTCCCGGCACACCGCTTATCTCAGAATCAAAAACAGCTCCGATATCATCAAGAACGGCAATATAGAATTCGTCGTCTCTGATTTCTGTACCGTTCTCTCCGGACTGCTCTTCCTCCTCAAAGGAAATATCAATGAAAGACATTACTGAAGCCAGTCCCGCAGGAATAGAAGAGTAATTTCTGTTGAGCACGTCGCTGACCTCGGGATTGATTCCGAGTCCCGAGAAAATGGAATCAATCAAAACGTCAGAGGTTCCGAAGGACGGCTCCTCAGTACCCGGCTGAGTTACAGGCTCATCCCCCTCAACACCTGCATAAGTGCCCTGCGTTACGTAAACGGTATAGGTACACTTTGATGTTTTTCCCCCGCGTGAAGCCGTAACCGTTATTACAAGCTCCTGCGTTTCTTTGTCGGGGTCAATCTTAATTTCATTATAATAGTTATTGTTTACTGCAGCTCCGTTTACGCTGACAATGACGCTGTAATCGGAATTTGTAGCGTAAGCTGTGGGATATACCCAAAGCTCTGAGCATTTTACGGAAAGCTGTGCCGAATACTCATAAATATCAGCATAGAAATCCTCTGAGCTGACGTCAAAACAGCCTGTATTTTCTGCAACAAGCATAAATGCGTCTGCATACAAGGCATTATCTTCTCTGATTGAAAGACCTGCTTTTTTACCGATAAGCTGAAGGATATAATATGCCGCAGTACCGTTTTCAACGGCTGATGCCAACTTACGGCTATCGGGCTGTACCGAATATTTCGCACCTATAAGGGATGCCAGATAATGAGCCTTAAGCTCCTCAAAGCCAAGCGTGCTGTCAAAGGAAATTCCCTGAGCCTTAACCGTCATAGCCGCCATAAGACGGTATACCTCTTCCTCGGAGGTATCAACGCTTACGTCGTAACCGTTTGTCCACAATGCAAGCTTTGATGCGGCAAGAATATATGCATCAAGAGAAAGAACGCTGTCCTCGGGCATCCATTCCTTAACGGAATCCATATTCATACCCGTAAGCTTTGCAAGATAAGATACGACAACCTCTTCAAGAGAAACACCGCCGGAAACGGCAGAGCCGCCCAAAGAGCCCGAAGCCAAAGCAGCAAAAAGAACTCTTGCCATAATAAGATCCTCAGCATCGGTAGCCGCAGGATACTTTACACCGATACCTTCAAGGTATTCTCTGATATCGTTATCACTTACATCACCCGAAACAAGCTCGGATTTGGAATTAAGAAGTTCAAAGAAATATAAATATGACGCTCTCTGTGAACCGGGCTCTAAGGAATAAAGGGAAACGAAATAGTCAACCTCTTCTTCAAAGCTTTCCGGAGTTTCAGTATAAGGATATTCCGGCATAGGAACAAGCTCAACACGCTGAGCAATTCCCTCCGCGGTAGTCATATCCTCTTTTATAACAAGATCGGTAAGCCATGCGATATCTGCTTCTTCGTAATCATACTGTGTTTCATAGGTAAGGATAACTGCGAACGCATTATAGTCAGCAGAAATCATCACGATACTCAAGAAAACACAGATGATACTGAAAAAGAGTTTTCTTTTTGACACAACCGCACCTCCGATACCAAAAAATTAATTAAATACAAAAATATTATACCAAAAATCCTGCCGAAGTCAAGTATTATTATATTAAATAATAATGAATTATATGGCAATATTAATCGCAGACCGTGTCAAAGCTGTAAACAGTCTCAGACTGATAGTGCTCCCCTGCTTTATAGAAGCAGGAAGGAAAATCCGGCTGATGAGGAGTATCGGGATAAAACTGAGTTTCAAGACAAAACCCGCTTCTGTATTCCATAGGACAGCCGTTCTTTCCGGGAGTTCCCTTCAGAAAATTTCCAGCATAGAACTGAACGCCCGGCAAGGTTGTATAAATATTCATTTTTATGCCGCTGATATCAGCCGAAGCCTCTGCAACCCTTCTCAGATTTCCGTCATAATTATTCAGACAGAAATTATGGTCGTAGCCGCCGGTATTGCGAAGCTGTACGCAATCGGAATCGATATCCCTTCCGATAACTCTGCCATTTCTGAAATCAAACACGGTTCCTTCAACCTCGGGATTATTTCCCGTGGGCACAAGAAGCTCAGAAACCTCAGTAAAGCGGTCTGCGTCAATTGTAAGCGTATGCGAAAGAATGTCACCGCTGTCATAGCCGTTAAGGTTAAAATAAGCGTGATTCGTAAGATTCAGATACATATCCTCTGAGCAGACGGCATCATACTTTATGTGCAGGGCATTTTCGTCATCAAGAGTGTAAATTACCTTCACCGTTTTTTCTCCGGGGAAGCCGTGGCTTCCGTCAGCAGCGGTAAAGGAAAACTCAACGCTGTCGGAATCTGTGACTATAGCCTTCCATAGAGAAAAGCCGAATTCGCCGCCCGAGTGCAGACAGTTCGTCTTATCGTTTGCCGTAAGAGGGTAATTTTTACCGTTTATATCAATTGAAGCACCGCCGATACGGTTACACACGGGACCTACGATAACTCCCTGATAATCAGCTCTTTCAAGATAGTCCTCTACCGTATCAAAGCCGAGAAGAACGTCCCTTTCGACCCCGTTTTTATCCTTGCACTCAAATGCGCACAGCGTAGCACCAAGCGTTAAAATATGAGCGGCACATTCACGGGAATTTCTGATTACATATTTATAAACCTCTCTGCCGTCGGGCATATTTCCGAACAATACTCTTTCAACTGACATAACGATTCTCCGTTTCATTTTATTTCGTCTGTTAATTTTAATATTTAACAAGGCAATTGTCAAGCGTCGCGAACGCCCGAACAACGGCAGGGTTTATTTTTATAAGTAAATAATGAATATTTATTCACTTTTTCACCGAAAACATCAATTTTCGCCAAAATTTACTGTTTTTAATGTTCTATAATTTGCTTGACTATACTTTTTATTTAAGATATACTTTAATTTATGAAATTATAATATGGGAAGTATTATTTCATCCGATTGATTAAGGTGGTAATTATGAGTTTTATTGAACTTGAATCTGTGTATAAGCAATATAAAATGGGCGAGGTAACTATCAATGCCCTCGACGGAGTTTCTTTTTCCGTAGAAGAAGGAGAATTCTGTATGGTTGTCGGTCCCAGCGGTGCCGGTAAAACCACCGTGCTCAATATTCTCGGCGGCATAGACGATTGTGATGACGGAAAGATCCGTGTCGGCGGAGAGCTTGTCAATCAGTTCAATGCAAAAAGACTTGCGATGTACAGAAGATACGACGTAGGCTTTGTATTTCAGTTTTATAATCTCGTTACGAACCTTACCGCACTTGAAAACGTTGAGCTTGCCTCTCAGATAAGCAAGAAGGCTCTGAACCCCGCAAGAGTGCTTGAACGTGTAGGCCTTGCTGACAGAATGAGCAACTTCCCCTCCCAGCTTTCGGGCGGTGAGCAGCAAAGAGTATCTATAGCAAGAGCACTTGCAAAAAATCCTAAGCTTCTTCTCTGTGACGAACCCACAGGTGCGCTGGACTACAACACAGGAAAGCAGATACTCGGTCTTCTTCAGGAAACAAGCCGCGAAACGGGAATGACGGTAGTAATGATAACACACAATACCGCTCTTACCCCTATGGCAGACAGAGTTATAACTATGCGTAACGGCAAGGTTCACAGAATTGCAGTAAACGATAACCCCCTCTCTGTTGACAGAATAGAGTGGTAAGGAGGATATATTTTTGTCAAAGGCTTTATTAAAAGATACTTTACGCACAATCGGCAGGAATTTCAGCAGATTCGTTTCGATTATGCTGATAATCGCATTGGGAACAGCCTTCTTTGTCGGAATAAAGATAACCGCTCCCGATATGTCGGAAACCGCAAAAAAGTATTTTACGGACTACAATCTTTTTGATATAAGAATACAATCGGTGGCAGGACTTACCGATGCAGACGTAAATGCCGTCAAAAAGCTGGACGGCGTTCAGTACGTGCAGGGCCAGATGTTTACCGATGCTCTGATCAGAGTGAACGGCGAAATACAGTCGGATATTGACGGCACCCGTATAAGCACAAGAGCATACAGTATTTCTCCCGAGCATATTTCCGATTTTCTTAACGGTATAAACGACGGCTCCTTTATGAACAGACCGCAGCTTATCGAAGGCAGATATCCCACGTCTGTCAACGAATGCCTTGTTGATGCCAGCCGTCTGTCTACTCCCGAATCCTACCAAATCGGTAATACCATCACACTTGAAACGGAATCGGGCGCAGTCCCCTCTTCGCTTTCAACAAACACCTTCACCATCGTCGGCATAATCCGTTCACCTTATTATATTTCCTTTGAACGCGGGAACACAAATATCGGAAGCGGAAAAATCGGCACGTTTATCATCATTCCCGACGAAGCATTTACCTCTGATTATTATTCCGAGATTTACGTCAGCATTCAGGGCGCGGATTACTTTGAGCCGTATTCGGATGAATATTTTGAATACATCTCCCCTATCGTTGCAAATATTGAAGCGATTTCATCGAATCAGATAAAAATCCGCACAGCAAAGCTTCGTCCCGAGCTTCAGCAGAAAATCAGCGAGGGCGAACAGCTGATACAAAGCAGCTCAGCGGAGATATCCTCTCAGCTTCAGCAGCTTGACGAAACGATAATTCAGCTTGAGGAGCTTGTAGCCGACGGCGATGCAATAGTAGCACAGGCACAGGCTGAATTTGATGAAAAGTTTGCTCAGGCTGAAGGCGAGCTTACAAATTCAAACGCCGAATATCAGGCTGCTCTTGCGGCTTATTCGGAAAAGCAACAGCTTTATCAATCAAATCTCAACAGCTATAACGAGCAGGTTACAAAGCACAATTCGGCAAAATCTCTTTACGATAAGGCTTACGCAGATTACACCTCTGCACAGAGTGCCGTTCAATATGCACAACAGACGATAGATACCACTCAGGGGCTCATTACGGCGGCTGAGGGCGTGCTTCTGAGGTTAGGCGATGCACAGACAGGTGCATATTCCAACGAAGAAATACAAGCCATTATCAATATGATGCAGCTGACCTACCCCGAGCTTTATAATGCAGTTAAGGCTCTGACCACGCAGGGACTCGCAACCGAGATTGCCGCATCCCTTCAGCCATATCTTGATTCACAGAAATCAAACCTTGCTAAACAGCAAAAGGACCTTGATACAAAAAAGCAGCTGCTTGAGGAAACGGGCGTGCTTCTGTCAGATAAGGAAAAGCAGCTGACACAGGCAACCTTGGAGCTTGCCACGTTCAAGGAGGCTCTCGACACGGCAGCCGCTGAGCTTCAGCGCGCAAATGCACAGCTGACAGCCTACGGCTACAACATTTCAAGCGGACAGATTCAGCTTCAGATTGAAAGAATGCAGGCAGAAAACGACCTTAATATGCTCAAGCAGCAGGTTCTCTCTGCCCCTGAAAATCTTGCGGCGGCAAAGCAAAAGAGAGCTGAAGCCCTTGACAAGCTTGACTCGGGACTTGTTGCGGCACAGACCGAGGTATCCGAGGCAAAAACGCTTCTTGCAAAGCTTGATTCTATTTCGTGGAGCATATACGACAGAAACGACACTCCCGGATATTCGGGCTACGGACAGGCAGTTAAAAACATTGAGGTTCTTTCTAATATCTTCCCGATATTCTTCTTCATTCTGTCTTCAATGATATGCCTTACCACTCTTACAAGACTTGTTGATGAGGACAGAGTGCTTATAGGCACATATAAAGCACTTGGCTATACAACTCTTTCCATTGTATCAAAATATGCAATTTATTCGTTAAGTGCCTGCATTACGGGAACCGTTCTCGGTGTCGGGGTTGCTGTATTCCTGTTCCCCTTCGCCATTAATTCCGCGTACTCTGTAATGTACTCGCTTCCTTCGCTTATATATATATTCCCCTGGAAGCACGCGCTTATCAGCCTTCTTATTTCATTGATATGCACTACCCTTGTAACAACGCTTGCTCTTTATAAGGAGCTGCAGACGAATCCCTCTGTTCTGATGCGTCCAAAATCTCCAAAGGCAGGCAAACGCATACTTCTGGAAAAAATCGGCTTTATCTGGCACAAGCTTAATTTCACAGCCAAGGTTACCGCACGTAATCTTTTCAGAAACAAGCAGCGTTTTACTATGACTTTGTTCGGAATTGCAGGCTGTACCGCGCTTCTTATTGCAAGCCTCGGTATGTATAATTCCATCAGCGCAATTCTGACAAAGCAATACGGAGAAGACGCTATCTCCAAATACGATCTCCAGATAGTATTCAGTTCTCCGCAGACCACCGCAACGCACACCTATGAGTTCACGTCGGCACAGAGTGATACGAGAATCGAATCCCTTATGCTGACCGCTATGAAATCTATGACGGGAAGCAGCGAAAGAAGCGACAGTCAGCTTGACGTTTACGTTCTCGTTCCCGAAGCACCCGAGCGTCTCGGTGAATATATCTCATTAAGGTCACGTAACGGTACAGAGTCCTACGTCCTTAACAACGACGGCGCAATAATTACGGAAAAGCTTGCAAGAGACACAAAAACTGACGTCGGTGAAAGCATACTGTTTACCGACTCGGACGGCAATACCTATTCCGTAAAGGTAGCGGCAATAGCGGAAAACTATACGTTCCACTACATTTATATGACAGCGGATACGTATACGCAGGTAACAGGGAAAAAGCCGGATTTCTACTATGCCGTCGGCAATCTCTCCTCCTCATTCGATAACGTTGACAGCGAGAGTCTGACAAACACAAAGGGACTTATTACAACCGATCTTATGAAGACAGACGGAATTGCGGCAGTTGCATTCACAAGCGATACCACGGAGAGCATTTCACAGATTACGGATGCCCTTTCACTTGTAATCCTTTTGTTCTTTGTTTCCGCCCTTATTCTTGCATTCATCGTCCTTTATAATCTTTCCAACATCAACATTATTGAAAGAACCAGAGAAATTGCAACGCTCAAGGTTCTCGGCTTCTTTGACGGAGAGGTCAGCAGTTACATCTACAGAGAAAACATCTTCGTTTCACTTTTCGGTATGGCACTCGGTGTTTTTCTCGGTGTAATTTTACACTATCTGCTGATATCCTTTACGGCAATAGACACGGTTATGTACGGTCAGAATATAGCTTGGTACAGCTTTATAATTTCCATAATAATAACCTGCCTCATTATCGTTTTCGTTAATCTCCTGCTTCACAGAAAGCTCAAAAAGGTAGATATGGTATTATCTCTTAAATCAGTAGAATAAATAGACAAGACAAAAACCGAATAAACCGTTATGTATCAAGGGGTTCAGGCAAGCTACTTGCCCGAACCCCTTAAAATTATATATTTTCGGAAACAGCCGTAAGACAATATCCGTCAAAGCATACGGAAAAGCAGGCATTTTCATCATATCCGATTTTTTTGATTCTGTCCGTTATTCCTTCACCCGTCAGCTTTACAGCCGCCTCCTTAAAGGTCCATACCCTGTAAAAACGCTCAAGCACGTCCGCATCGCTGAGAAAGCTTCCTTTTTCCGAAGCCTCCCCCATTATAAAAGCCGAATCCTTTTCACCGCAAAACATCCGCATTACAGCGGCTTTTACGGGTCGCAGCTTTTCAATATCGACACCGACCTCACGGCAAGAGCTGAGTGCAACGGCAACAAGGTCGCCCGAATGGCCGATACTGAAATACACCTGCGAATTGACACAGTACGGCTTTCCCGTTTCGGTTTTGTCAAAAATAAAATAATCCGGTGCCTTTCCCGTCATATCCGACAGCACCTCCCTCAGGAGCCAATCGGCGGCTATACACCGCTTTTTATCCTCATCATTTTTGTAAGAATCACATACGGCGCGTCTGGAATCAGACATAAGGAGATAAGCCGCCCGTAAATCACGGCAGCTTATCTCCTTTAAGTTAATTACGTAAATTTTAAGAGCTTTCCAACAAAACTCAGTCCATATACTTTTCAATAACTCTGATTGCATCTGCAACTGTTTCAAGCCCCATAGCTTCCTTATCGGGAATTTCAACGTCAAACTCTTCTTCTATATCAACGGCAAGATTTACAAGCTCAAGAGAATTGAGTCCGAGATCCTTTCTGATATTGGTTTCAAGGGTGATATCCTTGGGGTCCATATCAACAAATTCACAAATAATTTCTCTCATTTTATCAAGCATTTTTATATTCCTCCGAATTAATTTTCTCTGTGCTGAATTTTATTTTTTTGAAGCATTGTATCTGTCGATAACCTTGCTTCTGATAACCTTTCTTGTGGAATTTATCTCAAATTCCTGAGTTGTAATATAGGTATCCTGAACTCGCTTATAGAAGGTAAGCTCCTTGTTTGCTTCAAGAATATCCTTTGCAACCATTTCCTTGATTTCTTCCTCGGACTTGTTGCCGACGTCCTCGGGACTTACGTAGAAGGCACCTGCAATAATCTTCTGCATTCTGCCGCCTACCTCCTGCTCTGTTTCAAAAACAACAACGTCGTGAAGGTAGCTTACAGCCTCCATATAGTAGCTTTCAACTTCCTCGGGGAATACGTTTTTACCGTTATCAAGAATAATAAGATTCTTCTTTCTGCCTACGATGTAAAGACGTCCGAGCTCGTCGGTTCTGCCGTAGTCGCCCGTCTTGAACCATCCGTCCTCAAAGGAGGCTGCGGTTGCTGCTTCATCCTTGTAGTAGCCCTTAGTTACGTTTTCACCCTTAATCCATACCTCACCGACGCCCTTTTCGTCAGGCTCGTGAATCATAAACTTAGCCTTGGGGAAGGCATATCCTGCACAATCCGGATACTTGCCTGCTTCAAGATTCAACGTAACCGTGGGAGAGGACTCGGTAAGTCCGTAGCCGTTGTATATAGTAAAGCCGAAATCGGAAAGACAGGTTATATACTCAACTCTTGTGGGGGCACCGCCGCAGGACATTGTGGGGAACTTGCCGCCGAACTTATCCGCAATCGTCTTGAAAAGCACGGGACGGAGATCTATTCCGATTTTTCTCATAGCGTTTGAGAATTTAAGAAGCTTTTTAAGAATCTTTGCTCTGCCTGTCTGCTCTGCGGTTCTCCATATCGTATTGTATATCGTATCAATAACAAGGGGAACTATTGCCATAGCGTCGGGCTTATAGAAGCGCACGTTATCCATAAAGTTTTTGAGAGAATCGTTTATGAATACGGGACAGTTCATATAAAGAGCGGTAAGAATGTTACAGCTGAGCTCATACACGTGGTTCATAGGAAGAAGAGATATTGAGCTGTACTGTGTTTCTATGGTTTCAAGAACACCGTCTGCATTCTGAGCAAAGTTTCCGTGAGTGAGCATAACGCCCTTGTTTGCACCGGTAGTGCCTGAGGTAAACACAATTGCGGCAAGGTCATCCTTATCGATTTCGGTTTTCATATAGCTGTCGTCACCGTCGGCAATAAGTCCTTTTCCCTCTGCAATAAGCTCATCAAAGAAAAGAAATTCATCGGAAAGCTTTTTGTTTGTGCAAACCGCTGCCTTGCATCTTTCATCGTGCTCAAGATGATATTTTGCAGTCTCTTTATATGAACGGGAGAAGAAAATCACATCAACGTCAGCCTTCGTAAAAAGTGCGCTGATATCGGCATCCGTAAGCTCCTTGTCAACGGGAACGGCAACACTTCCGCCGCACACAGCGGCAAAAAACGTTACGACCCAGGCGTAGGAATTTTCGCTGAGAATACCGATGTGCTTTCCCTGAAAGCCTCTTGCCTTAAGGGCAGTACCGAGAGAAATAACGTCCTCTCTGAAACGCTTTACGGTATATTCTGTCACAACGTCCTTCTTCTTATCAACAAAACAGACTCTTTCACCGTATTTTTCAATACGCTCAAAAAGCATTTTGAGTGTCAGAAGCTCGCCCATCATATGTACTTCGTGACGGAGATCATCTAAATATTTCTTTTCTTTAGGATCCATTTTTTCACCTCAAAAAATTTTTATACATTAAGCATATCAAGAAGCTCACCGATTGTTATATCGGGGTTCTCAATACCCTTTTCAATAACCTTAACAGTATTGTTATGCATCGCTTCAAGCTGCCGGGGACTGATAAGCTTTATTCTGTACATATAATGAAGCATTATGCTTGCGCTCTGCGGGTCGGGATAGCAAATCGCATAAAGAGGACTGAAGTATCTGCCTAAATTATACGTCTTGAAATCAAAATTAAATTCTGTAAGCTCGGTCACGGGAATGGGAAGCCACGAGAACATAAGAGATGCAGGTCCCTGAATCAATGAGAAATTATACATTTCTCTGAACTGATCTCTTGCGGAGATATAAGGATATGAAAGATGCTTATAAAGTGACGTTCTCACTCTGAGGAATTCATCAAGTCCCTCGGCAAAGGTCATATTTTCATCAATCACCGTTATAACCTGTATGGGCTGAGCCATACAGCCGCCTGTTCTCATATCATTTCTTTTGATTCTCTTTGAGCACATAAGAAGCTGCATTCCGTAAGGCTCTCTTCCGTTTATAGCGGAAAGATACGTTCTCATACCGAGAAGAAGCAGGCTTTCGGGAGCAACGCTTCGTGCCTTGCAGAATTCAAGAATCTTAGCGGAAAGCTCAGGCTCGATTCGCTTCTGCATTACCTCTGCCTTGTCAAGAAGCGGACTGTAAGCAGAAGGAACTCTCAGCTCGGGATTCTTTTTCTTTATGCGCTCCTTTTCAAGAAATGCGGGGCCGTGGACACCTGCATAGAAGGGGTCGCCGGCGGCTCTGAAATAGTTATCATAGAAATTTCTTCCCTTTTCGGCACGCTTTTCATCCGAGCATCTTTCGTGCTCCTTTATTATATAATCCTCATAGCTGCACAAGGGAGCGGGCAAATCGGTTCCTGCCTTGAGTGCCTTATAAACGGAAAGAAGGTCAAGATAGCATACAAGAATACCCATAGCGTCCATTACCATGTGGCTCGCATTAAGGTAAATTCCCTTATATCCGTTATAGGAATTAAAGAAATAGAATCTGTAGCATTCGCCCTTCATAAATTTTACGGGAGTCTGAGCGTCCTTAGTAAAAAATGCATTCTGCTCGTCCTCTGTCTTAAAGGAAAGAATCTTGACGGAGTCAATCTTAAAGCTGTCAAGGAAATACTGCTCTATTTTCTTTCCGTTCTTTCTGAAACGAAGTCTGAGAGAGTCGTTACGCTCAATTTCGACATTAAGAGCCTTCAGCAACAAACTAAAATCAATATCATTGTCTACAGTAAAAGCAGAGGGAATCTGAATAATCTGCTTATGGAAGGTATACTTCTGCATAAGATACATAGTATCCTGAGACGGAATCAAATCATAATACTTGCTCATAAACTCTACCTCTATTAAATATAATATACATTAATATTAACACACCAAGCTGATATATTTCAAGAAGCAAATGTACATATTTTGTTCACTATTATACATTTTCGGTTTATGTGCCGTTTATTTTTATTTAAACTCGAAGTATTTTACTTATTTATATCATAACAATGTTAATATCTCGTTAATATTTGTTGCCGATAAAAAAAATAGCATTTTTGTTCAAACTCTGCACAGATAAAAACCGAGACACACTTCCTTTGGCGGAGTGTGCCTCTTTCCTTTCAGTTTTTACTTGGTTTGTTTTTCACTCTTCGGATATGAAGTAGTTGATTATCAGATTTATAAGATTTTTTTCTTTTTCGGGGAGATGCACTATCTGTTTTACAGTTTCCGAAAAATCACTTGCGGAGGTTTTGCCCGTGAGAATATAATCTGTGCTTACGTCAAGCAGCTGACACAGTCTGATAAGGTTTTCTATGCGGATGGATTTATTTCCTCTTTCAAGATTAGATATCATCTGAATGGAAACATTCATCATCTCAGCCAACTGCTCCTGGGTAAATCCCTGTTGCTTACGTCTTTGCTGAATACGCTTTCCGATTTCTTTTAAGTCTGCTTCACTCACAATATCACCTCTGTTAATTAATCTATAGAATAATTATATGAACTTTCAGATTAAATAATAAGCACCTACAGATTGACAAACTTGACCTATAGGTGTAAAATTAATGCAAATTTTTAACGGAAGGTGCAAAAAAACAATGAAAAGAACAACAAAATTTTTCTCAGCTTTTCTCTCAATACTGATGCTTTGGTCAGTTATACCGTTGACAACAGTCACAGCGAATGCATTAAGCGGTTCTTCGTGTCATTCAGCGGCAACACCATTGACGGAAAGCTTTAGTGAGCTTACTTCGGGGTATTACTATCTGAATAATGATATCGATCTTACTTCTCGCTTTTATGTTGACGGGGACGTTACCTTGTGTCTCAACGGCAAGACATTAACTGCCGTAAACAGCCGCGGCGCCTACGTAAGCGGAAACAGCAAGTTAACAATTTGCGACTGTGACGGCTCAGGTGTGTTTATGACAGACAATACGTATAATGACTCTGATATGTATCCATGCATAGACTTAGCAGGAAACGGAAGCTTTGTACTGCAAAGCGGAACGGTATACAGTGATTCAGCCTATGCGGTCGCCTGCAGTACAAAAGGCAACGTTCTGATAGAAGGCGGCACACTCAAAGGAACACTCGAAGGAATTTCTGTATATACCGTTAATGACATTTCAATTATATCCGGTGAAATAATTTCAGAAAACTATCATGCCGTTTCTTTTGATAATGCAACCTTCAATAATTTTACCGTATCAGGCGGCACAATAGAAGGAAAAAACAGCGGTGTATACTTCGGTAAATATACGTGCACGGGACAAATACTTATCAGCGGCGGCACCTTTAACGGCGCAGGTCCTGTGCCGAACACAACAACGAACGGGGGCTTCTATTACGGATTAACATTTTCAAACTCAAACGGCGGTGCGTGCGACGTAAGGATTAACGGCGGCAATTTCAGCGGTGCAAGAGGCGGAATGTATTGCTTTAATCCGAATGCAAATATATATATTTCAGGCGGTACATTCGGAAGCTCTTACCGTACGGGAATTTCTGCCCAGCAGGGTAATTTTTATATAAACGGCGGACAGATTTACGGTCTTGAGCATAGCGGCACCAGGTCCGATTATAGTCTTGTTGTTACTATGAATAAAGGTGAATTGCTTTATGCTGATATAACAGGTGACGGAACCTCACGTTTCAGCGTTTACGGCGGTACCGTAGGCAAAATCGGAAATGATATCTGCGAAACTGCAATTTACACAGCACACTTTACCAACAAAACAAATAAAAACGTGCTTAATATATACGGCGGAACTGTTATCGGAAGCAAAAATGCTGTTCATAATCCAAATGATACCGTGCTGATTTCGGGAGGCTCACTTATCGGTGAGAAAGCGGATATCCTTCTGGGCACAACCACGGAAAAAATCGCAGATGCGTATCTTTCGTTTGACGGTTACTCGGGAGAATCTGTTACGGTATCGGTTTATGACAGCTGCGCTGTTGATACCTATATAGCCAAAAACGTATTCCGATACGACCTCATCAGCTTAGTTGACAGCTCAAATTACGCAAATTATTACGAAAAGGATAAAGCTGTCAAATTAGAACAAGCACACGTTCATTATTGGTATAAAACCGTGGAAGAAAAGGCAACCTGCACGGAAGACGGCCTTTTAATACGGTACTGTAATTGCAGAGAGGAGCCATACACATATCCATTGGGCGCACAAGGACATAGCTACAAAAGCGAGGTAGAGACTCCTGCAACACATACCGATTTCGGCGTGATGAAGTATACCTGCTCAAAATGTGAGGATTCATATACCGAGGTCATAGAAAAGACTGCTACCCATACGTACGGGACTTTCGTAACTGAGCCTACCTGCACAACGGACGGTTATACAACCTATACCTGTGCCTGCGGTGACAGCTATACGGCAGACTATACGGACGCTATCGGACACAGCCACACCGGAGTTGTTACAACGCCTGCAACGCATACTGCCGAGGGCGTTATGACATATACCTGCTCTTGCGGTGACAGCTATACCGAGATAATCGAAAAAACTGCCGAGCATACGTATGAGCCTTGCGTAACTGAACCCACCTGCACAACGGACGGTTATACAACCTATACCTGTGCCTGCGGTGACAGCTACACGGCAGACTATACGGATGCTATCGGACACAGCCACACCGGAGTTGTTACAACGCCTGCAACGCATACTGCCGAGGGCGTTATGACATATACCTGCTCTTGCGGTGACAGCTATACCGAGGTTATTGCAAAGGATGCAGAGCACACTTATACATCCGAAGCAACAAAAGAAGCCACGCATCTTATAGAGGGTGAGATTAAATACACCTGTATCTGCGGAGATACTTATACTGCACCTATTCCTACACTTCCCGGCCATACTTATAGTTCTGAGATCGTAGAAGAACCCAAGTGTAAGGTTGACGGTACAAAGGTCTATTACTGTGAATGCGGTCATTCATACACCGAATCCATCTACAGACTCGGACACGTTGACGATGACGATAACGGCAGATGTGATCGTTGCGACGTTACCGTATGCGACCATATGTGCCACAAGACAGGCTTTATGGGCTTTATCTGGAAGATAGTATTATTCTTTTCAAAGCTTTTCGGTACAAATCCCGTATGTGACTGCGGTGCGGTACACTATTGAGCTATAACAAAATAAACAACCGCTTGCGGCATGCCTCATCACAAAGGATGCCCCAAGCGGTATTCTTTTTCTTATTATACAAATAAATCGTAAGATTATTTCTTATTCGATTCCGAGAACCTTATAGTCCTGTGCTTCAATTACCGATTTCAGAGTATCATCTGCAACGTCCTTCTGAAGTGACACGACCGCCGTTCCCTTTTCGTGGCTGACCTTGGCCGCCAGAACTCCGTCAACGGCTTCAAGAATCTTTTTAACACGTGCCTCACAATGAACACACATCATTCCTTCAATCTTTACGGTTTTTGTCATAAGCTTTTCCTCCTTTAATTCAATACGCTTATATTTTCTGTCTTTTTTTGATGAGCTGTAATTTTTTATATTAAGTCTCAGAGCATTTGAAACCACAATAAAGCTTGAAATACTCATAGCCGCCGCCCCGAATACGGGACTGAGTCCTATATTCCACAGGGGAATAAAAGCACCTGCGGCAAGAGGAATTCCGATAATATTATAAGCGAATGCCCAGAAAAGATTCTGATATATATTTCCGAGAACAGCCCTTCCCACACGGATTGCTCTGACGGCATCGGTAAGGGTGCTTTTAATCAACACCACGTCTGCCGCATCGATTGCCACGTCCGTTCCTGCACCTATTGCGATTCCCACGTCAGCCTGAACAAGAGCGGGGGCATCGTTTATTCCGTCGCCTATCATAGCAGTCAGTCCGCTTTGCTGAAGACGGGAAACAACGTACTGCTTTCCCTCGGGCAGAACACCTGCGTATACCTTATCGACGCCTGCCTCTGTGCCCACGGCATTTGCCGTCCTTTCGTTGTCGCCTGTCAGCATAACAACATAAAGCCCCATAGCCTTCATTTCTCTTATTGCCTGCGCCGAATCTTCCTTGATTTTATCCGCAACCGCAATTATACCCTTAAAAACGTTATTTTCCGCAAACAGCAAGGGAGTTTTGCCGCTGTCGGAAAGAGTATCGCATACGGCTTTTGCTTCATCGGGAATCACGGCAACGGAAGAAATAAAGCTGAGGCTTCCGCCGTACAGCCGATTTCCGTCACGGACGGCAGAAACACCGTTTCCCGTATGAACTGCAAAATCCTCCGCTTCAGCTCTTGCAACGTCTCTTTTCCT
This sequence comes from Acutalibacteraceae bacterium, assembly GCA_045589015.1. Classification (GTDB taxonomy): domain Bacteria; phylum Bacillota; class Clostridia; order Oscillospirales; family Acutalibacteraceae; genus RUG806. The sequence continues at coordinate 19,876 of JAZNFG010000057.1, read as the reverse complement.
TGCCTCTTCGCAGACCGCCCCTGCAAGCGGATGCTCGGAGTAATACTCAAGACCGTACGCAAAGCTCAGCAAATCCTCTTCAGTCTGCCTGTCAAACGTAATAATATCCGTAACGGCAGGCTTTCCCTGTGTTACCGTGCCGGTTTTATCAAGCACCGCGATTTTTATCCTGCCCGTATGCTCAAGGCTCTCGGCATTTTTAAATAGTATTCCGTTTTTTGCGCCGACACCGTTTCCGACCATTACGGCAACGGGAGTAGCAAGTCCCAGCGCACACGGACAGCTGACAACCAATACGGAAATAGCTCTTGTCAGGGCCTCTGCCGCATCTGCACCCGAAATCAGCCATCCGACAAGCGTAATCAACGCAATTATAATAACGGACGGCACGAAAACTCCGGCTACCTTATCAGCCGCCTTTGCCACGGGTGCCTTTGTTGCAGCGGCATCGCTTACGGTTTTTATTATGCCGGCAAGGAAGGTATCCTCTCCCGTGCGTGCAGCTTTACATTGAAGAGCTCCCGATATATTCACGGTACCGGCACTTACGTTATCGCTTATATTCTTTTCAACGGGAATGCTCTCTCCAGTAAGAGCGGATTCGTCAACACCCGAAAAGCCGCTTATTACAACTGCGTCAGCGGGAATACTCTCTCCCGGACGGACAATAAATATGTCTCCCACGGCAAGCTCCTCAGCGGGAACCGATATCTCCTGCCCGTCTCTTATTACGTTTGCAAAGGACGGAGCCAACTTCATCAGAGACCTCAGAGCATCGGCCGTCCTTCCCTTTGCTCTCGCCTCAAGCATTTTTCCGACACTTATAAGCACAAGTATCATCGCCGCCGACTCAAAATACATTCCGTGAAGAATACCGTGCAAGCCTTCGGTCTGTCCCGTGCTTGCAAGATAAGTCATATAAAAAAGATTAACAAGCGAATAAAGAAACGATACTCCTGAGCCTAAGGACACAAGGGTATCCATATTGGGTGCCCTGTTGATTACTCCTCTGATTCCGTTTATAAAAAAGCGTTTATTTATAATCATAACCGCTATACACAAAAGCATCTGCAAAAGAGCAAGTCCTATGAAATTATCTCTTAAAAATAAGGGAACGGGCAGAGAAAGCATCATCTGCCCCATAGAAAAATACATCAAAACGGCAAGCAGGGCGGCAGAGGCTATCAGCTTTTTCATAAGGCTGTTTTTTTCATCCTCACGGCTTTTTTCAGCCGAAGAAGCACCGTTTTTGTCGCTTCCCTTTTCCTTTGCCGAATAACCTGCCTTTTTTACGGCATCAATTATTCTTTCACCCTTTACGTTACCCTCAACAGACATTGAATTTGTCAGAAGGCTTACGCTGCAGGAGCTTACCCCCTCTACGCTCAATACTGCCTTCTCCACTCTTGCGCTGCAGGCGGCACAGGTCATTCCCGATACGTCAAATTGCTTCATATTTTACCGCCCTTCTCCGATTTTCAGTTAGCCAAAACTAACCACAACTGATTATACATCCCCGAAAACCTTTTGTCAATCCGAAAAGAGCAAAACAAACGGGGACGCCCTACACGCCGACTGTTGGCAGGGATGTTCTGTCATTTTTCCGGAAGCACAAAAAAAACACCCTTAATTCAACAGCTTCACTTTATGCTTTCTGTTTTTATAAATACTCAACGTTTTTGCAAACAATCAATACGTTTTTGCAATTTTATTGTTTCCTTATATCGTTTTTTTTATAATAAAACTGAAATCAGAATGAAAATTGTCACGGAGGTGAGTCCAATGGGCTGATTATTTCGGTAACTTATTTTATATTAAAATCATATTTGAAAGCAAAGGAGTCATTAAAATGAAAAAGATAAAATTTTTATTATCACTAATGCTTGTTTTTATTTTTGCTTTATATTTAAATGTATATTCTTTTGCGTATTATGAGCAATATGCTCATGAGGCCCCCGGCGGTACTGCCGGACAATGGGTTTCAGGTGCTTATGTAAGTGATATGGTTGCATCTGACACTCCGGTTTATCCTGATATGGTTGCATTCTATTATAAGCCTTCTACAATAAAATCATTGCCGACAACCTTTGCCAACAGTTCCTCTCGGGCATTTTATATGTATGTTATGGAGGATGATATTGGTGATTATGATGATTATGTGAAATACTATACGGGAACATTTTCAGGCAGAACATTGAGCGGAATAACATTCAGTCATACATGTACGGATGATTCTATTCAGGTGGCAAGAAAGCATAAATTCAGACAATCGGATTATAATTCACAAAGAGGCATTTTCTGATTAAGAGGTGATTTGTTTGAAAAAAACCAAATATATATTTCTGTTGATGCTGTGTTCTCTTACGTTGCTTTCTTCCTGTACTCAAACCGTTCCCGAAGCTATACAGAATGAATACTACCGTCTTGACCGTGCTACTGTTGTTGAGCTTTCTTCAGGATGGTACTTCTACTGTGATTATGAAGAGGTGTTCAGAACAGACGGAACACTTTACGACACGTACTGCACGGTTGACGGAGTAAATCTGAAATATCAGAATCTGTCAGACTTTAATTTGTCTGTTACAAATACAGATACAGGCGAGGTTACGGGATATATTACACCTGCTGTTAATGCTATGTGTATGAATAAAGCCTATAATACGGAGCTTACCGAGATATCCGAATATCTGAAAAGCCGTCCGACGGAAACCGAGCTTAATGAAGATGAATTAGACTTTTCAGAAACCGAGGGTATGCTTTTTAATAAAAGTGACGTCGTTAACGTATACAATAGTGCCATAAGCAGTCCCGTTAATACTGTCGGAAAATATTCTTACATAAGCTTTACGGACATACGAAAAAGCGTTCAGCCGGGTGAATACTATTGGCAGGTCGGATATATGCTGTTTACGGGAAACATCTACGTTATAAATATCGAGCTTGTCCGAAACGGCGAAAAATTTTTATCGGACACAGACCCTGCCGAACTGACACAGCAACAGTCCCAATTACTGTGTGAGATTGAAAAAATAGAAAACAGTATTATCGGACAGCAAAGCTTTGTACCTGTCGGTTATGATTTTGCAAAAACTATTGATAATGTAGATTTTAATAAGCTTTTAACTGTTTTAAGTGCAATCGAGGCTGAAAATGAAACAAATAAAAACCTTACGGATCAATATTAATAATCTTTCAAAGCAGTATGGCGAACAGAGTGTTTTTTCGGATTTTTCATATTCCTTTGAATCAGAAGGATTTTATCTGCTTTTCGGAGAAAGCGGATGCGGGAAGACTACTCTTTTGAACATTTTATCCGGAATGACGTCTTTTGACGGCGGCAGAGTTCAGATTTTCTCTCAGAAATTTGAAGGTACGGTAAATTGGGATGATATAAGAGACATTACAGGCTATGTTACACAGGATACAGTGCTCATTGATTATCTTTCGGTGGGCGAACAACTTGAGCTGTCAGGTGCGGATAATGAGGTTATTATAAATACATTAGCCTTGTTCGGTCTTGAGCGATATTACAATTGCTATCCGAATCAGTTAAGCGGCGGAGAAAGGCAAAGAATAGCTGTGATACAGGCAATTCTTTGGGGAAAACAAATTTTGCTGCTCGATGAACCGACTGCATCGCTTGATGAGAATAACAAGCTCACGGTTTTTGAAACACTGAAAAAGGTAAGCGAAAGCATCCTCGTGATATGCGCTTCCCACGATGCCTGCGCAAAAGAATATGCGGATAATATTATTTATTTTGATAAAGAAAAAACAGAATCTGCCGCTGATAATACGGTTGAATATCAGCAAAAGCAGCATAAAAAAGCACAAAACGAAAAAAAAGTGTCTCTTTACCCTTATTTCAGAAAATGGTTTTTATATAAAAAGCGAGACAAGCACTCATTAATATATCTTTTACTGATCTATATAATTACTTTTGTTTTCTTGCTTATCGGTGACAATCCGTCCAACAAAACCCAAGAGAGTATTGAACACATATATAAAATCAATCACTGCATTTCTACAGTAACGGATAACGGAAATGAATTATTTTCTGTTTTGGAAGGTACGAAAAAAAATGTTGAAGCGGTTATGATCTATAATGGCTCTGCTCCTGATATAACTGTGGAATCGACTTCGCATGACACCACAGTATTCGGTGTTTTACCTTTTAACGAAGACCTCTTCAGGCTGTCCGATAAGCTTGCCTGCGGAAATTATTTCACAGACAGCAATCAGGTTATTCTTTCATATAACAAGGCTCTCGAATACGGTGAAGCCGAAGCTTTGATAGGTGAACACATAACACTCGATTTATATGACGGCAGACAGTCATTTGAAATTGTCGGCGTGTTTGATAAATTCTCTGACGTTGAGGCTCAATATATGCTGGCAGGATGCATTGAAAACTACGACAGCTGTATCTATATAAACAGCAAATACACGGAAAAATTTCAAGATGATACTGAATTCAATTGGCTGGGACAGCGGACATACGTTTTATATTTTAATTCCTTTTCGGAGATGAACGATTTTTACAGCAAAAACTGCGATAATAAAAATTTAAGGCTGAATAATCAGAATGTAGATTATTCAATGATACAACGGTTTGAAATCTTATTTTATATTCTTTATCCGTTAAGCTTTTTAATTATGCTGTTTTCATTGCTGTTCTGCTTTCAAAGCAAATCAATTGAATTGATATACAATAAACATTTGTTTTCTGTTTACGATTATCTCGGATTCACAAAAAAAGAAATCCGCAGCTGCTGGATAAAAGGCACAGCCTCAGAAAATTTATTTTTGCTGATATTATCATTCCTTATTGCAAACGGTATTGCAATTATTATTAACCTGATTAATGAGCATTTTAATATTCTGCCATTGAGGATATTTACTTTTAATTTTTATCTTATCGGATTTTTTGTCATTATAGATGTTTTTTTTGTTTCGGCTATGTCATTTATAAGCTTCAGAAAAATAAAGGCAGTTACTTGGAAAGACTTGTTTTCGGAACAACGCGATTTGTGGTGAAATAAAGGAGACAAAATGCAGTTTATTAATTTAAAAAAATCTTATGACGGTAAAAGCTACGTTATTAAAGATTTATCCTGCAACTTTGAAAAAGGAAAAATCTACGTACTCAAGGGCATAAGCGGTTGCGGAAAAACCACTTTGCTGAATATTATGGGCGGTCTTGACAAAAATTTTGAAGGCATATTTAACAATCAGCCGAAAACTACGGGGTTTGTCACACAAAGCAATATGCTGTTCCTTAATTGGACGGTTTATGAGAATCTTGCATTTGTAAATTCTGATGATACACACATAAAAAATTTAGCGGAAAAGCTGTCTGTTGAAGAGCTGCTGTTCAAATATCCGTCACAGCTTTCCGGCGGTGAAAGACAGCGCATTTGTATAATACGGGCATTGATGAATTCACCCGAGCTTATTGTGGCAGATGAGCCTGCCGCAAGCCTGGATAAAAACAATGCGGCTTTAGTTGCGGATATATTCAGGAATATTTGTTCTGACGAAAACATAATTGTAATAGCTACTCATAAGGATTGCTTTGATAATATCGCCGATGAAATTATTTATCTTGATTACGGCATTTTAAGCAAACGAATTAAAAATGATATCTCCCGCCCCAAGCCTTTATCGAAATCAAGCACGTCCGCTTCACGTAACGGCATATTGAATGATATAAAAAGTCTGTTGAAAAAAAATAAAAAGTCCTTCAGTCTGCGCCGTACTGTTTATTCTGCCGTGCTGATATTTTTCTTCTTATGTATTTTTTCTTTGCATTTTAATTTTGAAAATGAATATCAAAATATCATTACAAAGGATTGTCCGTCGGATACGCTTTATGTTTCAGACAGCCTCATTCAGGTTCTTGAGGGGCATTTTGATGTTTTTGTGTATCAAAATTATGTAATTACGGAAAACGAATATGACGTTTACGGTCTCTTCAGAGAAAAAGACAGCGGTTTTTCATACGGCAATATGATAATTGAAGGCCGTTTCCCTGATAATGATCAGATTCTGGCTGATGAAAATTTCGTAAAAGAGGTTATGCATCTGCAGGACAGCAAACAGGCAATCGGACAAACAATAACGATAAAAGAAAAAGCATTTGTTATTTCAGGCGTAGTTCCGTCAATATCATCAGACAGCAATACAGACGCATTGATCAACTGTAACTTATATTATCAGGTAAATTCGGAATCCGATGAAAATCCTGTAATAAAGCCCCGCATTTATATGCCGTATGATACAATATCGAAAATCGGCACCTATACCGAAGCTAACGTAAAAATGGTCAGCATTGACGGTATGTATGCTTCAGACAACCCAAAATATCCTGCAGTTGATGAGCTTCTTGAAGGCTTTTCCGTTTCTCCGTGGAGCAGTAAAATAAAAAAGATCAGCGGAATGATGGATATAATTTTAGCAGTCCTGTCAGCTGTTATTTGTGTAATTGCTTTAATTGCCTTAATATTTCAAACGAATGAGGTCAGATTATCCTATTTTTACAGAAGAAAAGAAATAGGTGCGTTAAGGTTATTCGGGATAAGCAAAAACAGAATTTGGTTATTCTTGCTTTCAGAGCGTTTAATATCCTGTCTGATTTCATTCATTATCGGTATATTTGTGTTTATTACAGCTTGCTGTACCGTGTACCTCAGTGAGAATATATATCTGTTTGTTCCAATCGGCAGTATAATACTTATTATGCTGGTTTTTGTATTTTACAATGCGGCAATTGTACTGTCAGCCGGCCAAAAAATGCTGAAACGTGATATCTTAGAGCTGATAACATAGTCCGAGCAAAGAAAAAGAGAGAAGCCGAAACCTCTCTCTGAATTTCCTTCTTTGAAACGCCTATAAATCAGCACTTTGAAATTGCTTCATTATGTGACGTCAGCTAAGAAGCGGTCCTCACTCGCCTTTATTATTAATCAAAAAGTCTTTCAATGGGGTCATATCCGAGTCCGAAGTACTTAAACATCCATACAACGGGGCTGAATTTGAAGAATATAGCGTCAACTATGGTAACGAGGGTTCTCAGGAAGGTAGAAATATCGTGGGTTTCGGGAACCTCAACGGGAGCAAACTCCTCACCCTCAACCTCAAGCACCATAGGCTGTGCATAACATATACCGTTATCGCCCGAAAGATAGAATCTTACGTAAAGATAGGGATCATTAAGCAGCTCGTCATTATGAAGGTCAAGCGTTGCCTTGCCGTCCTTCAGCTCTTCTCTCTTTATAACGTTGCCGTTTGATACCCAGGTGATGATATTTGCATTTTCTCCCTCAACCGTAATGGTGTCAGCCTCCTCATCAACGGTTATTCTCGTAACCGCCGGAGTATTGTCAAGCCAGTAAGACTTCGTATCGTAAACGTCCTGCTCAACGAAGCCGGGCATTTCCTCCATACCGTTAAGCTCAACACCGTTTGAATAGTGAGAAACAGAAAAGAATTGTCCCTTTTCCTGACATTCTCTGAATGCCTCGACCGTAAGCTCGGGCATCCAGCACATTGTATATGCATCGTTTACCGCATTTTCATTATGAGAATCAGCAAAGGAATTTGCCCACGGTACCACACCGTTGGGAATAGTTTTCTGAAGCACCTGATCGTAAAGGATTCTGTCACAGCGGGTATGTGCATCGGTAGCGGAGTTAATTCCCATACCGAGCGATGAGCCCTGATAATCAAGGAAAAGTCTTGCAAACTTCGTGGGATAGTAATCGTCAACAAGCTGACCTACGTAGTTTTCGGAATCCTTATCCGTATACACGTATTCACCTACGTGTGAAAGATATGAAATACCGCCTGCCTCCATAACACCCCTTGAAGGAGTCTCGTAATCACCGAACACGCCTGCAAGTCCCTGTCCGTAATCGGAAAAATATCCCGTAAGGTGACAGTCTGCAATAGGCGTTGCCATATTAAGCTCAATTCCCTGCGGAATGTCAAGCATACCGTTTTCGTGTGTTCTTGTCAGAGTGTAGCCGTCCTTCGTAACGTAGGTACGGTTTTCGTTTGTTCCGTCAAGATATGCCTCGTATTCACTCTGCTCAATGGGAATAACGTCTGCCATCTGAGTTCTTTCCTTCTTTATTAATCGCATAAGAGGAACAAGCTCAGGCTCATTATTCCAGCCCTTATTTATCGTGCCGTGGTCGGTAAGAGCAACGATATCAAAATCGGCGGCATAGTGTATTCTGACAAATTCGTCAATGGTAAGGTATCCGTCAGAAGCATTGGTATGGCAGTGAAGCTGAGTCTTGTATTCTCCCCAGCTGTCCCAGTCTACCTCCTCGTAGGGGTTAGTGATAATATAGTTCTTTTCAACTGCTGTAGCAAGCGCGGGAGTCATAGTCAGCATAACGAGAAGAGCCGACAAAAATACGGAAAGAAGCTTTTTTGTTTTTAATACTTTCTTTTTCATACTAAATCTCCATTCTAAATAATTCATAAATTATATTTCGGGGTCAAAAACGGGCATCAGCTGCAGCTTGAAGGCATTGATTCTGTGAAGATAATCAATTCTTTCCTTCGTTTTCTCATCATCGATTTCTCCCGTTCTTATGTATCTGTCAAGCACCGCGTAAGTAAAGCCGAGATTATCCTCGTCGGTCTTGCTCTGAAGCCCGTCTATGGGAACCTTATCAACAAGCTCGTCGGGAAGTCCGAGGACTCTTCCGATTTCCTTTACCTCCTGCACGGTCAGAAGGCTCATAGGAGAAAAATCACCTGCGGCGTCACCGTAACGGGTGGAATAGCCTACCCAATCCTCCGAAAGATTGCAGGTATTAACTACCCTTCCGTTAAGGCTCTGGGAAATTGCATAAACGGTTGACATTCTGATTCTCGGCGGAAGATTCGTAATGCTCTGAGGGGACAGCGTCAGCTCCTCGGGAATACTGTTTTTTATTCCGTCCACCGCATCCTTTATATTTACTACAAAATGTCTGATTCCGAGATGATTCACAAGCTTAAATGCGGCATCAATATCGTGCTGCTCTCCGCAGGGCATCAGAACACCGATAACTCTGTCCTTTCCGAGAGCTTCTACGCAAAGAGCCGCGGCAACGGAGCTGTCCTTTCCGCCCGAAATGCCCAAAACTGCGTTACAGCCTTTGCCGTTCTTCTCAAAAAATTCTCTTATCCATAAGACACACTTATCCTTTGTCCGACGTGCGTCAAACATAAGCATTCCCCCTTTTATCACGTTAAAACCATAATAACACACTCCGATTCATTTTTCAATGAAATTGTTTACAATATATTTATTGACACTTTAACGTTAATGTTATAATATCTAAACAATAGATTAATGTTAAGGAGATACACCGATGAATTTTTCAGACACTTTGAACAATGCAAAATCCACACTTAAAGACTGCACGGATTTTGCCGTAAACGGTATTACGAATATATGTAAATTCTACGGTCCCCGTCCCTGCGGCGAGGAAAGCGAGCAGAATGCTCAGTTTACTATGCTTGAAGAATTAAGGGAATTCAGCGACGAGGTAAGAAGAGAGACCTTCAAGGCAAATCCCGATGCTTTTATGTCCTTTGTTCCGATTGCAGGCTCCGCTTGTATTGCCGCATCCGCAGTTAATCTTCTCGGAGCAAAGAAAAATTCAAAAGCGGCTCTCGGCTCTCTTGCTCTTCTCGGAGCAGGCGTTTCAAGCCTTGTGGGAGAATTCCTGCTCTATAAAAAAATGCTCGACCCTCTTTTCAAAGAAAAGGAATCGGGCAACGTAATCGCAGTCAGAAAGGCAACGGGTGAAACAAAGAGACGAATCATCATATCGGGACACACCGACTCCGCTCCCGAATGGACGTATACCTATAAGCTCGGCTCTCACGGCTCTGTTATTGTTCTCGTTCCCGCAATTGCAGGTCTTGTCTATACTGCCGCAACGTCGGCTGCAGTATTTATGAATAAAAAGAGCGCAAAGAAAATGGCTCTCGGACAGGCGGCTTTTCTCCCCGCTTATGCTTCTCTTTACAAATTCACAAACTCAAAAAAATACGTTGACGGAGCAAATGACGACCTCTCCGGCTGTTATCTTGCAATAGCCGTTATGAAATATCTTCACGATAACGATATTTCCTTTGAAAACACAGAGGTTGTCGCTATGCTTGCAGGCGGCGAGGAATGCGGTCTCAGAGGCTCAAAAGCATTCTTTGAGGCACATCCCGAATATAAGAATGACGGTATTGAAACAGTCTTCATAAGTGCGGATACCGTACGCGACGAGGACTTTATGATGATATATGAAAAAGATATGACGGGTATGGTCAAAAATGACACGAGAGTCTGCGAGCTTCTGAAAAATGCCGCTAAAAAGCAGGGACTTGATATTCCCGTCGGCACAATTCCTCTCGGCTCAACAGATGCCGCCGCCGCTTCTCAGGCAGGTATTGCCGCCGCCTCCATCGTTGCTATGGACCCCTCACCCGCGGATTATTATCATACACGCCGCGATACCGCCGATATCCTTAATCCCTCCTGTATCGAAAAATTCCTCGGAGTAATGCTTGAGGCAATTTTCGATTTCGACGAAAACGGAATTAACTGACATCAAAAGAAGTCCGGCAGAGGAAGGCTTGCTTTCCTCTGCCGCATATATTTTAGGGAATAAGCTTATATTCAAAGGCTGTATAATCACCCGTTACATATTTGCCCGTAAGGAAGTTTCTCGCCTTAAAGAGAATCCTGTCGGAATAAACCTCGCAGATATAACCGACACCTGCATCCGTTATGCCGAAGTTATTTTCCTTTCTGTAGCCGGGAATGCTTATTGATACAACGTTATTCTCCTTATTCAGAATCTCCTCAACATAATGACAAACACCGCCGTGGAGATGTCCGTTTATAAAAAATACGTTTTTATACCTTTCCATAACGGCTCTGACCTCATCATTCTGTTCACCCATATCGCCCGTTTTCCATACCTCGGGAAGTCCGTGAGTAAATGCAAAGGGCTGATGACACATAACGAAGCAGGGCTTTTTGCTTTCAGCGGCTCTTTTCAGCTGTTCTTCAAGAAAGCTTATCTGCTCAGCGGAGATATATGCCTTTTCAAGCACCGCCTTTTCCGTGCAGAGAACTATAAAGGTGTAGCCGTTGACATCATAGGAATAATAGGTTTTACCGTGAAGCTTTATATCAAGCAGCTCCTCGATATTTGAGTTGACCGTCTTTGAAGCCGTGCGGAAAAATAAGCGTGCATCGTGGTTTCCCATTGTTACAAGAAGTCTGAATTTGTCCTTGTATTTTCTGAAGACACGGAAAAATCTTTCGTATTCGGATGCTAAGCCGTAATCGGCAATATCACCTGCGAGAAGAACGGCATCGGTTTTTTCTTCGGAATTAAGAAGATCGGTAAATACGTTTTCAAGATTTCTTTCCGCACTTTCTCTGTTGGGAAGATGTGTATCAGCCACAGCAGCAAAGGCAAGCCTTACGTTTTCGCTGTCGGAAAACTTAACGGGGTCATCCTTGCCTACCGTATAGATTACGTCGTATTTCGGATTCATCGCCCTGAACTGCTTAATATACTTTTCAACAAAAAAAGGAACTGCCATTATTTTCACCCCCGTAATATTTCAAGAGATAATATAACACAAAGTGTTTTTAATTACAAGATAGATACCCCAAAAGATGCATTCCTTCGGTTCTTTGAATAAAAAATTAAAATATTGTATTAGATAATCAAATATGATAAACTTAAAAAAAACGTTTTTCAGAGGTAAATTATGAAAATTGGTTTTACGTCAACGTCCTTCAGACAAATAAGAAGCCTTGAAAAAATAGCAGATATTGCAGTCAAAACGAAGGCTCAATGTATTGAATGGGGCGGAGACGTTCACGTTAAGAGCGTCGAAGATGCAAAAAAGGCAAAAAGGCTGTGCGAAGACAGAGGAATTGAGATATGCTCCTACGGCAGCTATTACAGAGTCGGAAGCAAAAAAACCGCTGAATGGAAAAGCATCTGTGAAATTGCACACGCTTTAGGTGCCGAATCCGTACGGGTATGGCTCGGAACACGGGACAGCGAAAAAACCGATGCCGATTCCTACAGAGCAATTCTTGAGGATGCAAGGGCTATGTGTGCCGTGGCAAAGGAATACTCTCTCACCGTCTGCTCCGAGTGTCACGATAACACCTATAACAACAATACCGATGCTTTTCTTAAATTCATCAGCGACTTATCCTGTGACAATTTCAGAACCTATTTTCAATCCCGATACAAAAGGCTTGATTATGACCTTGACAGAATAGAACGAACAATGCCCTATATCGGAAATATTCATATTTCATTTTCCGAGCAGACAAGAGAGCAGTTTCCGCGGCTCAATCCGTCTTATGTCGACCTTTTGCTGAAAAAAATAATCTCATCGGGCTTTGACGGGATCTTTCTTGTGGAATACACCTACGTCTTCGGGCATCTGGGACTCCCCTCAAGTATGAAAAAGGATATAGCAAGGCTCAGAGAAAAGGTGGAGAAATTAAAATGAAGATTGCACTTTTCGGAACGAATCAGCTTCAGTTTTCAAGGGTATACACCCCGGAGGTACTGAAAAAGCTCGGAGAATACGGAGAGCTGTCTGAAAAAATAAACAGAAAAAATCTTGATAAAAACGCCTTGTTTCTGTCAGATTGCGAGATAGCGTTTGCCACCTGGGGAATGCCGAAATTCACCAAGGAAGAAATAGCAAAATATATGCCGAAGCTTAAAGCCGTTTTCTATTCTGCCGGTACGGTGCAGTATTTTGCCCGTCCGTTTCTTGAAAGCGGAGTAAGGGTGTTCAGCGCATTTGCCGCAAATGCCGTTCCCGTTGCGGAATTTACCTTTGCCCAGATAACTCTTGCGGCAAAAGGATATTTCCAATCTGCAAAATACTACCGTCTGCTCCCTCTGCGCTCACTTGCCTTCGGAAACCGTGCTACGGGTAATTTCGGGTGCAGAGTAGGTCTTGCGGGACTTGGTGCTATCGGCAAGGAGGTTGCCAAAAAGCTCCGCGACCTTGATGTGGAGGTTTTTGCCTGCGACCCGCTCATTCCCGAGGAAGCGGCACGTGAGCTTGGCGTTACTCTCGTTGATATGGACACGCTTTTCAGTGAATGCGATATTATAAGCAACCATCTTGCAAATAAAGCGGAGCTGAAAAATATATTCAACCGTCGGCTTTTCAAAAAAATGAAAAAGCACTCAACCTTTATCAATACGGGAAGAGGTGCGCAGGTTTCCGAATACGCTCTTGCGCTGTCTCTGCTTTTACACCCGTCAAGAACCTTTGTGGGTGACGTTATCAAAAATGAGTTTTTCCCTTATATCAATCCTCTTTTCTGGTGTCCGAATGCAATCCTCACTCCGCATATTGCGGGAAGCACGGGCAACGAGCCGCAGAGAATGGCTTACTTTATGATGGAGGAGCTTGAAAGATTCCTGAATACGGAGGACACAAAATACGAGGTCACCCTGCAGTCTCTTGAAAGGATGGCATAACGTAAATTTAACACCTTTATACGGAGGAAGTATGACAGTATTTCTTTATATTATCGCCTTTCTCTTCGCATTCGCAGTACTTCTGAGCATTGCGGAAATACTGTATTATCTGTCTATGAGGCCTGCCCCCGAGCTGCCCGATGAAAGGGACGTTGAATACTATGGGGGCATCGGCGGCAAAAAATTCGCGGAGCTGTATTTATTTCTTTCGGGAGAAGAAGCAGCACCGTATTTTTCAGAGGACGAAATATACGATATGCTTTTCATTCAGTCCGATTATATGGCTCACCGCTTTGACTGCTCTGATTTCAGGGCACAGCTGCTTTTTAAGATTTATAAGGACTGCCGTGACAGGCTGAGTGAAAAAAGCAGGGAGCTTATAAAAAATACGTTTCTTGATTTCAAGTACTTTCCCGACGAGCCGGGAGACGACAGTATGTGCTATTGGTCGGAGAATCATCAGCTGCTTTTTGCCGTCTCGGAATATCTTGCGGGACAGGAATGGCCCGATGAAATTTTCAGCAATAACGGTATGACGGGCAGCGAGCACCGTAAAAAAGCTAAAAAACGCATTGATGCGTGGATGCGCCAGCGGTTCGATTTCGGCTTTTCGGAATACCTCAGCAACAATTACCTTGCAGAGGACATCGCTCCTATGGCAAATTTTATTGCATATTCCGAGGATAAAAAATCAGCCGAGCAAATGAAAATAATTATGGATATTCTGTGGCTTGACGTTGCGCTCAACAGCACAGTCAACCGCTTTGTCGCAACAAGCTCAAGAATGTACGGCAATAATAAGATGGGCAATTTTTACGGCAACAGCATTCAGACAGCTATGAACGTGCTGTGGGGAAAAGCCGCTGCCGAAAAAGCTCTTAAGGATCCTTTTCTTTCAGAAACGGAAAAGGCTCAGATTAAGGCTTCTCTTGAAAAGAAGCCGAATCACATCGTTATCTGCTTTACGGATATTGTAAAAAAGGGCATATACTCCCTTCCGCAGGTAATTCGGGATATTGCGCTTTACGACGGAAGCTTCGTTTCCGAAATGAGCTGCGGTCTTTCCCCGAAGGATTTAAAAAATGAAAATCTTATCGGGCACGAGCCCCATCAGATTATGGCTCAATGGGGCGCGGAGGCATTCACAAATCCCGAGGTAATAGAAAATTCTCTCTCGTATATCGTAAAAAATAAAATGTACCGAAATTCCTTCATCGGCTACTTCAGATTTCTGAAGCTAACCGTATTGAAGCCCGTAAAGCTGAGCCGCTTTGCAAAAAAACACGATATAGTGCCCCACGGGATTGCAACAGGCAGAGGAAACGTATACACCTACCGAACCCCGTACTATACTCTTTCAACCTCCGTGTGCAAGGATACCGATGTATGCGGAGCGCAGGAGCACGTATGGAGCGCAAATATCGGCGAGACACTCTCTTTGTTTACCACACATCCTGCCGGAAACGGCAAGGGCAGATACGGCTCCTCTCCCGGCTACTGGATAGGAAACGGCAGACGCCCTATGAGCGTTCAGCACGAAAACGTAAACATTACAATTTACAGACTGCCTACGAAAAAACGGCTCGGAGAAACGGGAATTGCAGATATGACCCACGCTTATATGCCGAAGGCGTTTTATGATGAAGCCGAGCTGACAGAGAATATTATGTTTGCAAGGAAAAACGGTGTTTTCGTTGCTCTGATTTCAAACGGGAAGCTGAAATACAGAGAATTCTGTCCCGACAGCGCAGAAGGACTTATGAAATATAAGGGCTTCCCGGAGGAATACCGTCTCTCGGGAGAATTCGACCTGTGCAGCTTCGGCGGTGAATATCATATTTACGTTACAGAGCTGTCCGATGCAGACAAGGAAAGCTTTGAGGAATTCAAGAGCAGAATCAGAAAAAACAATATCCGCTTTGCCGACGGAAAAGTCCTGTATTCCACCCGAACGGGAACACTTTCGGCTTCCTACAGCGGAGAATTTTCTCTTGACGGCAGGCCAATTAAAACGGATCTCGGCAGATACAGCAGTATGTTCTGCAAATCTCCGAGAAAGGCAAAAGAAATAACCGTCAGCAACGGTAACTCAAATCTTTATCTCTGCCTTGAAAATGCCGAGAGGAAGCAAATCTCATAACCGAAAAGCCGCGTGCAGTTTCCGCACACGGCTTTTTCATTATTTATTCAAAATTAAAGTAGTATAAGGCATCGGTATCGGTGGAGGTATTATCCACGTACCAGGAATAGCCGATTTTTACTACCGTTACGTCACAAGCGGCAACGCTCTTTCCGTCCTTGGTTTTTACCTCGACGGAGACTGACCTTACGTCGGAAATATCCTCCGCAGACACCCCGTAGGATGCAAACAGCTCTTTGTCTATACCGTTTTTATATTCGTTGATATCAATGCTGTTTTCCGAAACGGCACTTACGGTAAAGCTGAAGCTCTCTCCGAAAAGCTCCTCGTACTTGCCCTTAGTGTCCTCCGATATCTTTATTCCCGTATTTTCATCGAATGCCTCCTTTGTGCCTCTGAGCATATCACAATAGGCGGAAACGTTTGCTTCAAAGGCGGTAAAGAAAACCTCGTCATTGAAGAATTTATCCCCGAAAACCTCTTCGCGCGTTACGATAAGCCTTTCAATATAGCCGCCGAAAACAGCTGAATAATTATCCCAGCCGTAATTTTCAACAAGCTCCTTGTAAACGGGGAACATAAGGGAAATAAGCTGTCCCGACAGCGTTCCGTCGTCTCCGAGAGTTTTTTCGCCCTTGAAGGAATCGTCGGAATAATCAGGTGTCCCGTCCGCAGAATCTCTCTTTACTGCAGGCTCTATGAAGCTTTTTCTGATAAAGTCGCCGTATTTAGCATTTTTGCTGACAATAGTGTTTTTATATGCGTTATAGCCGTCTCCCGATATTACCGTTTCAACAAAGCCTTCAGCAAGCTTTTCGGGATGAAATGCGGTATATTTTGCTCTGAAGGTAAATACTACGGTGAGAACAAGAAAAACCGCAATAAAGCAAACGGAAAAAATACTGTATAATTTTATTTTCTTATCTGACATAACTTCACTCCCCTTCCGTTAAGTGTTATCCTCGGCTGCCGCTCTTCTTTCAATAAGAGTCTTTACGATTCTTTCCTTCTTTTCGCCGACCATATCATAGAAGAATACGGGAACAGCCTGAAGAACAACGAACACGGCAGGAATAATGGTATATATCATCAGAAGCTTATTAAGCGTTGTATCCGTCTGTGCGGCATAGGCTACGTTTGCATCGGCAGAAACAAGATATCCCGACCACGTATAAAGAAGCCAGGGGCCGAGAGCCTTAGTAAATGCGGAGGCTATCTTGGAAAAAAGTCCGTAGCCTGCATAAGCAAGCCCCTCCTGACGCTTACCCGTCTTATATTCTATCTCGTCAACACAGTCGGCTATCATAATATTCGGAGTAACGTTGGTGTTTCCGTGCTGAAGTCCGCAGAAGAAATTAAGAATCAAAAACGGAATTATGAGACCGTCATTGAAGCCGATTCCTCTTGATACGAAGAAAAGAATCGCAAGAGACGATGCACCGTAAAGGCTGAAAAGGATAAAGGTCTGCTTTGTTGAAAATTTCTTGAGCACAAGGTTTACAAGAAGAGTTCCCACAGCCGTTCCGATTCCCATAGGCAAAAGAAGTCCGAGCTTCAGATCCTTTGAGCCTAAAAGATATATGGCTATGTAAAGAGACACGGTACCGTAAACACCTCTGCCAAAGCCGCAAAGCTTTGTCAGAGATACCATAAGAAGATTCTTATTTGCAAAAACTACCTTAACTGCGTCCTTCAGGCTCACCTTTTCCTGAGTAAAGGGCACGCGCTCCTTGTTATTGGAGAAGAAAATCATAACGAAAAGAACGAGTCCGAGACAGCATACTGCCGTAGATATTACAAGGTCAAGCCCCTGTCCCTCGGCATTTTTAAACTGCTGCTGTCCCATTACGGCTTTCATAATAAGACCGACAACAAGTATTACTACCATACCGCCCGACTGTCCCACGGATTTAAGAAACGAAGCAATTGATATGGCACTTGACCGCTCTGAGGGGTCGGGAGAGCACAGAGAACCGAAGCAGTTTGCAGGACTCTCAACGGCACAGCATATCATAGTGTATAATGAATATATTACAAACATCCAGATTATCGCAACAGTCTGATTTTCGGTATCGGGTGCGACAAAAACCAGCATTGAAATTACGGCAAGAGGAAGTACACCGAAGCCGACCCAGGGCTTTACCTTGCCGAGCTTGGTTCTCGTATTGTCAACAAGATAGCCGATTACAAGCTCACATACGGCACCGACAATGCCTGCAACAAGGAAAACTACGGATATCATATTTGACATTACGTCGGGATCAAAGCCCTTTCCCTTGAAAGCAAAATCCGCAAAAAACGTTGCGGTATAATCGGGCATCCATCCGGTAAGCAGAGCTATTCCGAAAAGTCCGATGCCAAAGGTAACTATTTCAGAGCCTTTCATATACTTTGTCTTGTTTTTATTTTTCTCAGACATAGACAATTTCCTTTCTTTTTCTTATCTCATTATTTATATCATCATTCCGTAAAACTTTCAATTGCCTCTTTATACAAAAGTGCCCGGAAGATTTTAGTAAAAAAATTATATGATAAAAAAATTATTTTCAACTTAATACGGCAAAACACCTTGACAAAAAGAGGATTTCTCATTATAATATTTGTTGCATAAAATTATGCCGGTGTGGCGGAATAGGCAGACGCAAGGGACTTAAAATCCCTCGGTGGCAACATCGTACCGGTTCAAGTCCGGTCACCGGCACCATAATCCTACGCTTGTTTTGTTACAATGAGCGCAGGATTATTTTTTTTGTCTCAAATATATTGACAAGATTTTTAATACGTGTTAATATGACAACGAAAATAAACCGTGTTTTATTTTGAAATACGCATTAAAATGGGAGTTGATGATTTGGCGAACATAAGAAGTGAAGAAGCAACTGCTGAGTTGCACAGAAAAATCCTTACCGCTTCAACGGCACTGTTTATGCAGAAAGGCTTTGAGCGTACCACATTTACGGAAATAGCAAAGCTTTCAGGAGTACTGAAAAGCAAAATCCTTTATGAGTTCAGCAGTAAAGAGGAAATTTTAGGCTTACTTGTAACAAGATTTCTCGACGGTGTTACGGCAGCATCGGATGCTGTTTCAAAAAAGCTGACCGATGACCGGATTCTTATATTCATAGCCAATGAGATTTTACAGCTCTATATGGCGGAAATGAATGAGGATATGCGAAACCTGTATCTTGCAGGCTATTCAATGCCGAAGACAAGCGAAGAAGTCCTTAAACGCAGAACAAATATGATGTATGAAGCTTTCAGTGAAATATTCCCGACTTTTGAAATTAAGGATTTTTACGAAACTGAAATTGCTTCAATGGGTATAATGAGGGCATATATGACCGTACCCTGTGATATGTATTTCACTATTGAGGCAAAAGCGAAAAGACTTGTAACAATGCTTCTGCGTATTTATAAGGCGGAAGATGAAAAAATCACCGAGGCAATCAGCTTTATCGAAAAAATTGATTTTGCAACCGTTGCAAAAGAGGCGGTGCAAAGTGTTTTCGATGAACTTCAGATACACACCCAAAACTCTTTCCCGAAAGGAGAATAAACAATGAAAAAATTTTTATCAATCATTCTCTCAATCTTAATGGTTGTGACTATGCTCCCGATGGCGGTACTGCCGACTTTTGCGGCAGTAACCAGTAAGAATTCAACATTGGGTATTACGCTGTATATGGATGAAGCCCTCTGCAGTCATAATGAACAACAACCGGTAGATACAATATATACGACTACGTCGCTTGGTTATAAGGAAGAATACAGGTTAACCTACGAGTATTCCGATAATGACCTTGTAATAGAATATTATTATGGTGTCAGTCACAGAGGATATAGCAACGATGGAGTTCGCACATCGTTTACCGTTCCCGATTTCAGCTGTGAAAAGACCTATAATCAAAAATTTACTACTGCGAATGGTAGTATAGTAACATTCAGGCGATCGGCAGGGCACGCTGTTTCTTCGTGGACAAACAATAATAACGGTACACACAGCGGTACCTGTAGTTTTTGCGGTGCGGTGACAGTGAATTGCACCTACTCTGATGCAACCTGCGTTGCTCCCAAGACCTGCACTATCTGCGGTGCAACAGAAGGCTCTGTCGATAATACTGCTCATAGCTGGGCAAACAATGACGGCATCTGTGCAAACGGTTGTGGTGCAACCTGTGCTCATAAAAATCAGACA
>JAZNFG010000056.1:0-120023 GCA_045589015.1 Acutalibacteraceae bacterium | reverse complement strand
GTGCTTTTCGGTGTTTCGGCTTTGAAAGGCGTCAGCCTTTCGGCACCCTCAACAGCCAAAAATCATCTGAAAAATCTTTGTTTTCAGGTCGAAGATTTTTTATCGAGAAGATTTTTGACAATTCAAGGCAAAAACGGAGTCAATCCTTCCGGATTGACGAGTATTTTAACGAAGAAGTGACGGAAATCAGCCGATAAAAAAACACGGTTCGTATTATTACCGTCACCCTAACTAAACCCGAAATCGGCTTTCGTGCCGACAGGAAATGAAAAATAAATAAGCGGACACGGAAAATGTCTTTTCGGCGTCTGCATAAGATTCGGAGGAAATAAAAATGAGCAATTTAACAGAATGCGGCAAGAAGTTTGTTTACTTGTTCAGAGAAGGCGACGCTTCTATGCGTGAGCTTCTCGGCGGTAAGGGTGCAAACCTTGCAGAAATGACCAAGATCGGTCTTCCCGTTCCCCAGGGCTTCACAGTTACAACAGAAGCTTGCACACAGTACTATGAAGATGGCAGAAAGATCAATGATGCTATCCAGGCAGAAATTATGGAATACATCGTTAAGATGGAGGAAATCACAGGCAAGAAGTTCGGTGACCTTGAAAATCCCCTTCTTGTTTCCGTTCGTTCAGGCGCACGCGCTTCAATGCCCGGTATGATGGATACTATCCTTAACCTCGGTCTTAATGAAGACGTTGTTAACGTTATGGCTGAAAAGTCAAACAATCCCCGTTGGGCTTGGGACTGCTACAGAAGATTCATTCAGATGTACTCCGACGTTGTTATGGAGGTCGGCAAGAAGTACTTTGAAGAGCTCATCGATAAGATGAAGGAAGAAAAGGGCGTAACTCAGGACGTTGACCTTACGGCTGACGACCTCAAGGAGCTCGCAATGCAGTTCAAGGCTGAGTACAAGAGCAAGATCGGCAAGGATTTCCCCTCCGATGCCAAGGAACAGCTTATGGGCGCTGTTGAAGCAGTTTTCCGTTCATGGGATAACCCCCGTGCAAACGTTTACAGAAGAGATAACGATATTCCCTATTCCTGGGGTACTGCAGTTAACGTACAGATGATGGCATTCGGTAATATGGGTGACAACTGCGGTACAGGTGTTGCTTTCACACGTGACCCCGCTACAGGTGAAAAGGGTCTTATGGGTGAGTTCCTTACAAATGCACAGGGTGAAGACGTTGTTGCAGGTGTTCGTACTCCCATGCCCATCGCTGAAATGGCTGAAAAGTTCCCCGAGGCATTCGAGGAGTTCAATAAGGTTTGCGCAATCCTTGAAGACCACTACAGAGATATGCAGGATATGGAATTTACCGTTGAAGACGGCAAGCTCTATATGCTTCAGACAAGAAACGGTAAGAGAACCGCTAAGGCTGCTCTCAAGATCGCTTGCGACCTCGTTGACGAGGGTATGATCGACGAGAAGAAGGCAGTTGCTATGATCGACCCCAGAAACCTTGACACTCTTCTTCATCCTCAGTTCGATTCTAAGGTGCTTAAGGCTGCTACTCCCGCAGGTAAGGGTCTCGGTGCTTCTCCCGGTGCTGCTTGCGGTAAGGTTGTATTCACAGCTGAAGACGCTGTTGAATGGAACGAAAGAGGCGAAAAGGTTGTTCTTGTTCGTCTTGAAACATCTCCCGAAGACATCACAGGTATGAAGGCTGCTCAGGGTATCCTCACCGTTCGCGGCGGTATGACCTCTCACGCAGCTGTTGTTGCTCGTGGTATGGGTACTTGCTGTGTATCCGGCTGCGGCGAAATCAAGATGGACGAGGAGAACAAGAAGTTTGAGCTTGCCGGTAAGGTTTACAACGAAGGCGACTTCATCTCCATCGACGGCTCAACAGGTAACATCTATGACGGTATCATCCCCACAGTTGATGCTGAAATCGCAGGCGAGTTCGGCAGAATTATGGCTTGGGCTGATGAATTCAGAACTCTTAAGGTTCGTACAAACGCTGATACACCCGCTGACGCTAAGAAGGCTCGTGAGCTTGGTGCAGAAGGTATCGGTCTTTGCCGTACAGAGCACATGTTCTTCGAGGCAGACAGAATCGCTGCTTTCCGTGAAATGATCTGCGCTGATACAGTCAGCGAAAGAGAAGCTGCTCTTGAGAAGATCCTTCCCTATCAGCAGGGCGACTTCGAGGCTCTCTACGAGGCTCTTGAAGGCTGTCCTGTTACAATCCGTTTCCTTGATCCCCCTCTCCACGAGTTCGTTCCCACAGAAGAGGCTGACATCAAGCTCCTCGCTGATGCTCAGGGCAAGTCTGTTGAAGATATCAAGGCTATTATTGCAGGTCTCCACGAGTTCAACCCCATGATGGGTCACAGAGGATGCCGTCTTGCAGTAACCTATCCCGAAATCGCTGCAATGCAGACAAAGGCTGTTATCCGTGCAGCTATCAACGTTCAGAAGGCTCACGCTGACTGGAACGTAGTTCCCGAAATTATGATTCCCCTCGTAGGCGATATCAAGGAGCTCAAGTTCGTTAAGAAGGTTGTTGTTGAGACAGCTGATGCTGAAATCGCAGCAGCAGGCTCCGACCTCAAGTACGAGGTTGGTACAATGATCGAAATCCCCAGAGCTTGTCTCACAGCTGATGAGATCGCTAAGGAAGCTGACTTCTTCTGCTTCGGTACTAACGACCTTACTCAGATGACCTACGGCTTCAGCCGTGACGATGCAGGTAAGTTCCTTAACGCTTACTATGATACAAAGATCTTTGAGAACGATCCCTTCGCAAAGCTTGACCAGACAGGCGTTGGCTCTCTTATGGAAATGGCTGTTTCCAAGGGTAAGGCTTCCGGCAAGAACCTTCACTACGGTATCTGCGGCGAGCACGGCGGCGACCCCGTTTCTGTTGAGTTCTGCCACAAGATCGGCCTCAACTACGTATCCTGCTCACCCTTCCGCGTACCGATCGCCCGCCTCGCAGCAGCTCAGGCAGCTATCAAAGGCTAATTCGTAACCGAATTACAGGATAGTGAATAAATGAACGAATCCCCTCGGAGAGATCCGAGGGGGTTTTTGCGTATATGTACATCGCCGGCAGCTGTCAAGGGGTAATCTGAAATCGGCTTGATGCCGGTTGAATCAAGGCTTCTTTCTGATTCTCCTTTTAATGTTGTAGCTGTATAACAGCTATTAAACTAGCAATCAACTCCCCGTATTCGAAAAAATACGGGGAGTTTTTGTCTTTAATGAAAAATATTAAATTGATTAGTTACTTGTAAATTTTTATTTAATGAAAAAACAAGAACTTTTCAACCACTTTGCCACTGACCTCGCTCAAAAAGAAGGCATCACCGAACAGCTTAAAACCACCGACCAAATGAAGTGGGTACAGAAGATGAATAATATCCAAAATCAAGTTTCCGCAATTATTAACATAGAACTAATATATGTATATTCCTCCAATTATCCATTCGTTTTGACTTGCAGTCCATTTGGCGGTGAAGTTTTTGCTTTCTACTGCCGCTTTGAAGGGGGCTGCAAGGAAAAGGTTTAAAGTTTTAATTACTTTGCCGAAATCATCGGTCTTGGTTTCGATTTTACGGACAAAGGCTTTCCATTTTTTTTGCATCGCATCGTCGTTATCAAAAGCCATTACCTGCTCGAACTGCTCTGCGGTAAAGGTATGTAGACGATTTTCAAAGGTCTTTTTGAGTGCTTCGGTCAGTGTAGTGCCGTCAAAATCAAACTTATTTGCAAGGTAATAAATATCGTAATAATCCTTCATTCTGCTTGAAAATTCCATCAGGCTGAGGATTGCATCAAGCTTTTCGGCGATAGTGGTTTCAAGTGAATAGGTATTAACCGATGGGGCATCAAAATCCTCAAGCTGTGTGGGAATCTTGCGTTTTTCCTGCTTGGGCACGATAACGTCGCCGACACCGAAATCAACGCTGAAAGGTGTCTTTGTATTCTTGATATGAGCAACGATTGATGCGCCGACACCTGCATACTTTTTAGCAAGAGCAATAGGCGCAACATCCTTGATCTCAAAGGTGATGAAATTGTTTCCCGTATCGGTGCTTATAATTTCCTCAATAACGGTTGTCAGCTGCTCAGGTGTGTTGGGTATCTTCTTGAGCAAGAAATCAACGTCAACGGTAACACGGCTGTCAAAATCGGTAAGAGCGTAGATAAACAGACCGCCCTTTAATACGAGGTTTTCTGCATATTTGGATTTTTCCAAGCGTCTTAAAAACTCCTCTTGGCAAAAGAGCTGTAAGCAAAGCTGGTAGCTTCTGCCGCTATCCTTGGCTTTGTTTTTAAGGCGTGCAAGTACGGATGTTGCAATATCAGCCATTGAGCAGCACCTCCATTAGTTCCATAACCTTTTTATAAACCCTCAGCTTCTTTGCGTAGTCGGAAAGGGCTTTGAGGTTTTTGTTTGTATCGTTTGCATAGGCGTTTACAGCCTTGCTGAACATTTCATTATCTACCTTGCCACGATGCTTGAATATATCGCAGATAGTGCGCTCACGGTCGTAAATGGCAAAGGTAACACCGTTTTCGGTGAGTGTAGTCTTACCGAGCTCGTAAATATCGTCTTTAACGTAATAAACCTTTATCGGCACGGATGTACTCAGCCTACGAGATGCACTTCTCGGCACGGTAACAGACCACACTCTCGGCATAAAATCGCTGTAGCCATAACGGAACAGCGCCGATTCCATACTGATGATCGCTTCGGGAATGGTAGAAGCGATTACCTGCTCATCGGAGAGGATCAGTTCGTCTGCTTTGCTGTAATAGCCTTGACGGACACGCTGAAGGTAGCCGTCGGAGCACAGCTTATATATCTTTTCTTTTGGCACACCGGCAGATGTGAGAGCAGACAGCTTCGCAATACCGCCATTGGAATTTAATGTATTATTTATAATATCCTGGTATTCCAATTTTTTACCTCCAACAAATGATAACACATTTGATTATGTGTGTTCTTTTGTAGTATATCACAAGTATAATATTATATCAACAAAAAATAACAAAAATTTATTTGTGTTATCATTTTTTTGTGAAAATGATAAGTTTTAGGAGATTAAACTCCTACATTTCTTCCATGCACCACAGGCAGCTATCAAGGGCTAATTCGTAACCGAATTACAGGATAGTGAATAAATGAACGAATCCCCTCGGAGAGATCCGAGGGGGTTTTTGCGTATATGTACATCGCCGGCAGCTGTCAAGGGGTAATCTGAAATCGGCTTGATGTCGGTTGAATCAAGGCTTCTTTCTGATTCTCCTTTTAATGTTGTAGCTGTATAACAGTTATTAAACAAGCAATCAGCTCCTCGTATTCGAAAGAATCCGGGGAGCTGATGTTGTGTATTCAGAGGTAGAAATATCCCTCACGTTCTGTCGGTGGGGAAAGATAAAATAAGTATATAATTTTCAAATACTTTTTGTTATCGGCTTATGAAACCTTCACGCCGTTCTTCCAGATACCTTCCAAGATCTTGTTTTTAACAAAGGTTTTTCCTTTGCCTGTCCAGGGAAGGCCATTCTTATATTCGCCGTGCCATTCACTGCCGTCTTCCCATAAGATATCGACCACACCGTCAGCCTTATCGTCCTTGAATTCGCCCTCTAATGTCATAAGCATATCATCTGTAATTATTTTTCCGATTCCCGATTTGGCGTTGTCTTCCCATTCTCCGATGTAAACAGAGCCATCAGGCAAAGCACCCACCCCGAAGCCGTGAGCATTATCTTTTTGTACCTGTCCTACATATTTATTTTCACGAGTCTCAACATTTTCCAGATATTTCAATCTGATCTCACTGTCACAGATAAGCTTAAAAATCTCACGTCTGCAATTAGTAAGCGCACGATCGTATTTTCCGTATGGAATCGCAAAAACAATGCCGATCAGCAGCAATACACCGCCGGCAATTGCAAGAACCAATACGCTATCATTAAGAAACATGTCGAAAACTTCTTCGAGTAAAAATGCGAGTAAAATAGCTAAAACAGCTACACCACCGCCGCCGACTAAGCCGATAACCATCATTTTTACTGTAGTATTATATTTTTTCTTTGCCTCGCGTATGCGTTGCTTTATATCATCTGCCGAAGTGCCGATCTTTTTGTCAGCCTTATCCGATTGTTTTTTGTTATAATCATTGACTTTCTGTGCTAAGGCAGGAATATCATTGACTTTCACATGTTTTAATAATTCCTGATAACAGCTGTTTACTTCATTGAAATTATCATCCTCTAAGGCCTGCTCCAGATGCTTTTTTAAGTATTCTATCTTTCTGTCTTCCATATCATAGCCCTCACATTTCTTTTTCGATTTCAACGGTTGCGCCTGCCGTTTTAAGCTTAGTTGCTAAATCCGCTGTCAGCTCGAAGGAGAGATTTTTAGCTACTGTTGAATGCGGAGTGTCTGCTATTTCCTTTGCGGCTGCAAGCCCTATCTTGCAGAATTCACGGACGATTTTGCTGATACCTGTCTTATCGGAGCCTGAATCTATTAAACGGACCGTATACTTACCTGCTGCCGTCAGAGCATTTCCCTTAGAATCCTTTAATGCTCCCGCATCCGCCGCTGTTGCTCTTTTTTTGTTTCCATCATTACCTGCAGATATTGATGAAACGATCATTCTGCCCTTAACAGATGCGATATCTGTATTGTAGCTTGAAGCATTTTTTGCCGCTTTAGCAGCACGCTCAACAGACTCAACTCCGGAAAAAGCCTTAAAAAAGGATTCGGAACCTTTCTCTAATTCAAGCTTATATTTATTCCGTGCATCATCGACAACAGCCGTGTTCTCGGATAATTCCTTCTTCAGAACGGCATCTTTTTTTGATTTCCATTTGATATTCCATATTATTGCAGCGATACCGCAGGCAAGTCCGGGCACACCGAGCTCAAGTAGATAAGAAATATCACTTGAGGATGAAAAAAAGCCATACCGCAAACCCACAACTATAAATGCTACAGCTACTGCATACAGCACTACCAAAAACCCAGGGAATTCCGGTTTCTTTGCCGCATCAATTGCCGTTTCGGCAGCGTTTTCAACGATTTTTAATTCGGTCGTGCAAGGATAAGAAAGAATCAGGTCATTTGCTTTCGTTAATATCATTGCCGAAGCATAGAATTTTCCGCGATATGCATATTCTATTACCTGAATCGGGATATAAAAGGTTTGTACATCTTCGTACCGTTCTCTCCAGCGGTAATTCTCATTCTGATGAAAATCTCCGGGGAAGATATCATTCACCTTTTTATCAACCTTGCGGCGCACTTCAGCGTCAAACAGCTCAGTCATACGCCGTTCCCAATCTGCATCGGCTTTTTTGCCAATGAGCTCTAAGCCTCCAAGATCTTTTTGTTCCGAGGCACGGACTTCTGTCAAGGATTTTTTAATAGCCTCGTAATTGTCCATTAACTGCTTTTCAAGCTGTTTTAATATCGCATCGTTAAAATGTGTTCTATGAAGCTCAGCACCGAGAATTTTATCGGAATATGTGTCATCGGCTATCGTCTTATCATATTTTTCAGGTGAGACAGAGGTAAACAGCTCACCAAGTCTTTTGCTGACAGAAAAAACATCAAAATGGTTTACAAGAAAAGTACCGTTTACCTGCTGACGGTCAACCTCCTCACGGTATTTAGTCACGGGAACATAAACAGTTTTATAGGTTCCGTCCTGATTTTTTTTGTTGTAATCAGTTTTTTTCTCATAATCTGTATAAGGCACCTGCTTTTTATAGCAAGCTATCCCCTCATAAGTTCCCGAATATTGCTTATCCACGGCAGAAAAAGGATAATATCCCTGATTTACAGACATGATCTCGATTTCTTTATAAATATCGGGAGCAACATCAGGCATATTTTTTAATGATTTCAAAAAATATGCCACGGCTTCATCAGGCTTCACGGTATGCTTTAATACTTTGACTGCAGATTGGCGGTCTTTTGCATCCGCTATCTCTTTTTCCTGCTTTTCTCCTAAGCTTTTGTTAATTGCATCAATGCCCTTATGTGCCGCTTCATTATCAGGCTCCAGATCTAAGACCTTATTATAGTATTCTAACGCCTTTGAATACTCTTTATCCTTCAGAAACTGTCCCGCTCTCGTGAGTGCATTTTCTATTTCTTTTGAATGATCGATCTTAACCTCGCCTGTGATTTCTACAAGTAATTTTTGTATTTCATTTTTAGAATACTGAATGCCGCAGCTTTGGCATTCAAAAATATCATCTGATATCTTTCTGATTTCTGTGCTTCCGCACACCTCGCATTGCATCTTTTTCATTTAAACAACACCTTCCTGTTTTAAGTCCCAATCAAGATAATGATCGGACTTTTTATAACCTCTGTGTTCTTCTACGATTATGTCTTCCTTAATATTAGAAGAAGGATAATATGTAATATCAAATTTCCCCTCAAATTGGCTGACAATATCATTTAACTTTTCTGAATATTTTGGCTCTGCTATCCAAAATTTCTTCAATGATCTGTTAAGAACAATGTTATAAACGAGCATGTTATTCACTTACTTACTTTAATAATTTCGCCTTTTTATTCCGCTCGGTAATGAGCGAATCAAGGACTGTAATAATTGCCGATTTGTTTTCAGCGGTTTTGAGTTCATTGACCTTATCAGCGATTTCTGCTTCAAGGTCAGAAAGAACATCGTTGCTCATAGGATCGCTAAAACGGATTTTCTCGGCAAGCTTTGTAAGCGCCGCTTTGGTATTGGCATCCGATTCGATGCTTGCCAACATTTCAATGTCAACCTTCAGCGATTTGATGTAGAAAACTTTCTTCTCTACCTTTTCTTCTACACGGCCCACTTCCTCTCTGCCGGTTTCCGTACCAATCAAGCAGATTGCGGAAATACCAAGTATCAATGCGCATACTACGATGGCAATCCATGGCTGTACTGCGGAGAAAGCCATAAATATTGCAAATGCAATAATTTGAACGATTAAATATGTAATTCCGACAGAAATTAACGGAATGCCAAGAAATTTACTTTTCACAGTATCTGCACCTTTGAATGCGAATTTCCATATAACAATTTGTGAAGCAAAAGCAACAACGGAAAACGCATAAGCAATCCAAAAGGTTGCGGTTTTTACGGTTGGGATTGCAAATGCAATTACATTAAAAAGCAGAAAGCTTATTCCTAATACGGCATAAGCCATACCCTTGTTTTTCTTCATTTATCAACCCTCCCTTTTACTTCCGCATTTCGGGCAGAATTTGCCGGGTTTAATAAACTTAAAACCACAGTTACTACAAGTGTCAGGTGACGACTGAGGTGTCCCGCACTCATCACAGAATGCTGCACCGGGAGTCAGCTTTGCCCCGCAGTTATCGCAGAAGGCATTTCCAGCTGTTTGCGGCCCAACGGCAACTCCTGCAAAAGCGTTGTTCACAGCATCGCCGACCATACCACCTACAGTTCCGCCGATACCGGACATAACGCCAAGGCCGATACCCATATTGGTAAACTCACCGACGCCTTCATTTTGTGCAGCATGTTCTGCAACATCAAATCCACGCTCTTGCTGATAGGTATAACCTTCAGTTGCACGCTTTTGTGCTAACGCCTGTGACTCGATAACTGTCTTTTGCGCCTCGGTCTGAGCATAAATCACATCAGTCTGTTGCTTTAATCTTGCTTCAGCAATATCGGCATACTGTCGGAAGTGCAGTTCTTTAAATTTTTCGTATTGCGGATCACCATCAGGTTTTACAATAGTGGTTACGAAAAAGCGGTTTAGTGTTACACCGTATTCTTCAAAATCACCGAGCAAACGTGTCTGAATCCCTTTAGAGAAAACTTCTAGACTTTCATCAATTTCAAAGATGTTGATGGCGCTTGCTTTCATTTCCTGTGCAATATAGGTCTTGACCCTTGTCATCAGGAATGCACGGAAGAAGGCAGAAAGCTGATCTCTTTCAAGCACTTTCTCAGCTCCGACCAATTTTACAAGAAGCTTCCTTGAGTCTGCCACACTGAGTGACATCTCACCGCAGGCACCTATGGATAACGGGAACTTATATGTAGGTTCAACATACTGAACTTTACTGTCTGTACCCCATTTAATAGCCATTTGCTCGGTCTTATTGATAAAATAGACCTCGCAATGGAACGGTGTTTCGCCGCCGGTGGGAATATTGATAAATTTTTTAATCAGCGGAATATTCTGCGTTTCAAGTGTGTGCCGTCCGGGACCGAACAAATCAAGAGCTTGCCCATTCATAAAGAATATAGCTTCCTGACTTTCGTGCACGATCAACTGAGTGGTCGTGTTAAAATCCTCGCACGGATGCTTCCATATGAAGGTACTGTTATCGCCTTCATACTTGATGATTTCGGCAATCTGTGCCATTTGACCTCCTCCTAAAAGCAAAAAGTGCGACTACCGAAGTAGTCGCACAAAAAACGCAAACCCCGATAGTCGCCAAACTAATTATGCAAAATGGTTTTACCCGAATCTCGTCATAATAGAATTTGCGTTTTTATCAAATTCATACGAAATTCAGGAAAAATGGTATAAAAAGGGTACACTAACCCCATAGACAAAAAATACCACTTTGCATATTTAATTAGTTTGGCATTAATATTATAACACACATGTCGAAAAATGCAATATAATTGTTTTGTTCACTTGTGATGTTAGAAATCCATTAATGGTGTATTCCTACATTTTTGCGTAGCAATACAGGCAGCTATTGCCGATGGCAGGAAATAAGAACCCCACCCGTTAACCAAATCAAAGATTTGGAACGGGTACCCGGGAACCTTGTTACTGACGCAATAATTCCTCCTACTTCACAAATTTCGCTGAATTCACTCTGACGATTGAGGATGCACAGGAATATGTCTATTCCATATCCCCAACAAAGCGTGTAAGAGGCCGGCGAGATATTGAAGTAAAACTCTATATTTAAAATGAACTCCTCATCGAGCAATCGGTGAGGAGTTTTTGTGATTAAAGTCCTGTTTTTGGTACATCACAAATGATATAATAAAAAAATAAATAAAAAGGGTTTACAAAAGTAAATAATTATGATAAAATATGGATACCCTATTTAATAGGGTAAAAAGGAGTGAGAGGTGGAGAATATGATTGAGTAAAATTAGTGTGTACTATGATGTTGAAAAAACTGCAGAATTATGGGAAAAGACAACTTTTAATTTAAGAAAAGATTTAAAAGGCATCAATGATGATGAATTGAAAGAAATTGCAGAGGAAATAGGTCATGTGATTGAAAATGGTGTTGATCGCCCTCCGATAACTTCTGCAATTTATTGGGGCAAAAAGCGTAAAGCAAATTATGCAAAAATACGAGTAGCAGATGTAAAGCACGATTATGGCAAGTCTAGTGGATATAGATGCATAGTTTTGGTTGATTGCGTGCATAACTGTGCTTTTTTGCTACATATATATAAGCACGGACAAGGTAAAGATGATGAACTGACAAAGGAAGATAAAAATAAATTAAGAAAATTAGTTGACGAATACATTGAATCTTTATAAAAAGAATAATATATATAAGAATGGTTTATAAGATAGAAAGGCAAATAAGTATGATTAATATTGATAAATTATTGGAATCAAAAAGAGTAGAAATAACATTTGCTGAAATTAAAGTTGATAGAGATTTTGTGAAAACATTTAGAAAGAATAATAATCTTACACAAAGTGCACTAGCAAACATTATTGGAGTAACCAAAAAAACCATTGAAAAATGGGAACAGGGTGCAAATAATGTTAATGGTAGTAGTGCTGTGTTGTTGAAGCTTTTAAATGACAATCCTGAATTAATTGGACAGTTATATAAAGTGAGATTTGATGTTGAAGGTAAGAGTAGTGATGAATATCTTTCTATTTCGTCCAAAGTCATAAAAACATCTTCAGTCAACAAATCTCATTCAATGGCACTGCCACTGGTAGCAATGTTTTAATAGGAGGATGGCAAAATGAATAATACTGAATGCAAACTTCAAATGCTGGATTTATATTTCTCAAAATTTGATTTTATTCAAGATAGAGATAAAAAAAACAAAGATTCGGAATATAACACATCTATGAAAATCAATTATGCGATAAATAGCAAAGATAATACAAGAATCAAGATAACTATTGATACTATAGTGAAGAATAAAACAGAAAGTATATTTGT
Source organism: Acutalibacteraceae bacterium (assembly GCA_045589015.1). Classification (GTDB taxonomy): domain Bacteria; phylum Bacillota; class Clostridia; order Oscillospirales; family Acutalibacteraceae; genus RUG806. The sequence continues at coordinate 107,844 of JAZNFG010000056.1, read as the reverse complement.
TAACTTGCAAACGGTAGGCATATTCAGAATGGATAAAAACGATATCGATGCAGACGCCTATGAACAGTTAATGAAGTTAAATACAGTTGCAATTATGCTCCCTTATATTAGAAGTCAAGTTTCTTTGATTACGACTCAACCCGGAATTTTGCCAGTTATGATACCACCTATTAATGTGCATTCACTTGCTGAAATTAGTGAAAATGAAGCAAATGATTAATTGGTTGTACACTTAATTTCATAACACTGAAAATATCAAAAATAATTCCACACATTCGACAAAACTTAAGCCTCCTTGTAAAATGGTATTACCAAATACAAGGAGGTCATTTTTATGTTCAGCAAGAAAACAAAACTGAAGCTCACGGATTTTGAGTGTAACCTTTTAGGGGGCGGAATGAACGAGTTCCGAAACAAAGCTTGCTCGGACGGTATTCCTACAGAAGATGTTGACGGCGGCTCTTAAAAATCATCAACAAATCCGAAAGATAAGAAGTGATAATATGTTTGACTTTATTGAAGATTTCTATATGTAAATGTGTTTTTTGAGACATTAAATGAAACATATAAGCCAATGGTTGCGATTATAGTAAAAATATGTTATAATTACTGATATTTAAGTGAAATGCTTTTATGAATGAGGTAAAACAATGTTGATAAAAATAGGAATTTGCTGTTGTTTCTTTATTATAGGAGGGCTTGCAACAACAAATATTTTTCGTCTGCTCAAAGGAAGTACTGCAAAAGTCCTTGACAGAAAATGTTTTTGTCTGGCATGTAATGCGGAGATAAGCGTATTGAATCAGACACCTGTTTTTTCGTTTTTGTGGAATAAAGGAAAGTGTAAAAATTGTAATTGCCGAATTCCGGTTAACGGCTTAATTGTTGAAATTGTTGTATTTTCAGGTATGACGGGAATTGCCGTAATCGGTGATTTTTCACCAATAAGTATATTTTTCAGCTTTGTATTTTACGAGTTGATACGCATAGTTCTTTTGTTGATATACGGCAAGAGAGAGGCGTCATTTTTAGTGCAATATATAATTTCAGTCGGCTCAATGTCTGTTTATTTTGTGATGATAGAGTTCCTTGCCTTGTTGCTGTCTGTAGTGTAAACTCTTTGACTTCAGATCCCGTTTTTTCGGGGTCTGTTTTTTTTATTTATAGGAAATTCCTTTCGGTATTGCAAAAGAATTTTATGCTTCTCTGACGGGAAGCCAGGCTTTCCTCGGATAAGGGCTATTAAAAAACGTTCCCACGTTAGGAAATGGTGGATCAAAATTCTTGTTTTTGCAGAAAAGTCAAGAATTTTTTTAAAGAGATTATTGGTAGTTTTTTACATTTTAGGGTCGAGTTTTGACTAAAGCAAAAATTAATTTGATGTTTCGCTATACTTAAAATATTAATATTTTGTTAAAGAAAGGTCATACGCGGATTATGAATTTTATTATTTCTGCAAACACAGACATAGGAACAGTAAAATCAACGAATCAAGACAGTTTATCCGTTAAAATTATCAATACAAGCGCAGGACGAATTGCATTTGCAGTTTTGTGTGACGGAATGGGTGGACTGGAAAAAGGTGAAGTTGCAAGTGCCTCAGTTATCAGAGCTTTTGATGAATGGGCAAAAACTAAGCTTCCTGATATGTGTGAGAGTTCATTTGATCCGGCAACAATAAAGCAGCAGTGGGAAGAAATTCTCTTGTTCCAAAATAACATCATTAAAAGCTACGGTGCCATACACGGAGTAAGACTCGGAACAACTGCCGTATTGCTTCTTGTAACAGAAACGAAAAGTTTTATTATGAATGTCGGAGACTCAAGAGTATATGAAATAAGTGACAATATCGTCCAGCTTACAAATGACCAGACATTTGTTGCGCGTGAGGTAGCTCTCGGAAATATGACCCCAGAACAGGCTGAAAATGACCCTCGCAGAAGTGTTCTTCTCCAGTGCATCGGAGCATCTGAAGTGGTTTATCCGGATTTTCATATTTACGAAACAAAGAATAATGCGACATATATGCTCTGCTCGGACGGATTCCGTCATACGATTACCCCAGGTGAGATTTTTAACGGGTTCAATCCTATGAGACTTTTGAATGATACGGATATGAACAGAAACACCTTGGAGCTTATTGAGCTTAACAAACAGCGTAATGAGCGTGATAATATTTCTGTAATTCTGATAAGAACGTTCTAAGGAGGGGTAATATGCTTGAGATAGGCTCACTTGTTGACGGGAAATATAAAATATTAAATAAAGTCGGACAGGGCGGTATGAGCGTTGTTTATCTTGCGATGAATGAAAAGGCAAATAAACAATGGGCCGTTAAGGAAGTCCGCAAGGACGGTGTGTTGGATTTTGAATCTGTTAAGCAGGGTCTTGTTGCTGAAACAGATATATTGAAGAAACTCAACCACCCTAATCTACCCAGCATAATAGACGTTATTGATACTGCAGACTCATTTATTATCATAATGGACTATATTCAGGGTAACTCTTTGAATAAGGCTTTGGAGGAATTCGGAGCTCAGCCTCAGAATCTTGTAATTGAATGGGCAAAACAGCTTTGTGACGTTCTCGGATATCTTCACAGCAGGACACCGGCTATTATTTACCGTGATATGAAACCTGCTAATATTATGCTGAAGCCGGACGGGAATATAACTCTTATTGACTTTGGAACGGCGCGAGAATACAAGGAGAAAAATCTTGCGGATACTACTTGTCTCGGTACTGTGGGATATGCAGCGCCCGAGCAGTTCGGCGGAATGGGACAGACAGATGCCAGAACGGATATTTACTGTCTCGGTGCTACGCTTTACCACCTTGTTACAGGAATGAATCCTTGTGAGCCGCCTTATGAAATAAAGCCTATCAGAGAAATCAATCCAACGTTATCAAGCGGACTTGAACGAATAATTCTAAAATGCACTCAACGTAATCCGGAGGACAGATATCAGTCATGTGCGGAGCTTATGTATGCTCTTGAGCATTATGAGGAAATTGATGATCTCCATCGCAAAAAACAGAAAAATAAGCTTATGGCATTCATATCAACATTTTCTCTGTCTTTGATTTTCGGTATAGTTTCGCTTACCGGATATTTTATGGCAGAGGGAAAAAAAGGCGAAAACTACGATGAAATTTTAAAAACTGCCGTAAATACGGAAGATTATTATTCTGCTATTATGACAGACCCTTCAAGAACAGAGGCGTATACAGTACTGAATGATTATCTTGTTCACGATTTTACTCTCACAAAGGAAGAGGGTCAGCAGCTGCTGAAGCTACAAACAGGTCTTGAACAGAAGAACTCAAACGGATATACGGAACGGGAAGATGTGCTTGCTGTATTAAAGTCTGAAAATCCCGACGGATATAAGGATGTCTGCTATAAAATAGGCGAGAGCTTTCTTTTTTATTACGACATCAGCGTAGACAGAGATCGGTATTCAAATGCTGCAAAATGGTTTGAGCCGACGAGAGACAAATTTTCAATTGCGGGAATCTATTGCGATATTTCAAATTGTCTTGAGCTTATAAATCAATATAACGGTTCAAAGATAAAGCAAACGGAACAGATGTATCAGGAGTATGAAAAGCTCTGGAATATGATACTTGAATTGAAGACGAAATCAGATGAATTTAACAGCGTTGACTCAAGACTTCAGGTCTGGAAGGAAATTGTCGGGATGATAGATTCAAACGTTGTGCATTTTCTTGAACTGGTAAGCAAAAATGACGTTATTAATCTTCTGAATACAATTTCAGCTGATGCAAACAAAGTGGAGATTTCAGTTCTTAAAGAAGATTTAAAGAGTTTACAGGATTCAATTACGGCTGTAACAAAGAAGATTGAATCAGCCAAGCAGTGAGGGGAGTTGATGTAATATGTCATACGAAGCATTCAGGTATATATTCATCATAGCACTTGTGCTTTGCTGTGTTATGTTTGTTGTGTCTGTCGTGTTGTTTATAGTCCTGAATATTCCCAAGATAATAAACGATCTCAGCGGAAGAACGGCAAAAAAAGCAATTCAGGATATAAGAGAACAGAATGAGAAAACAGGACATAAGTCATATCAGGTCAGCCAGGTTAATCGTGAGAGAGGAAAGCTTACGGATAAAATTTCTCATTCGGGCAGAATAGTCAGTAAAAATCCTTCGTCTCAGCTGGGGTATAGTGTTGAAACTGCAAAGATTGCTGCAAATACCGAAGAAACTTCCGTTATTCAAAGCGGAAACGAAACGAGTGTTCTTTCGCAGGACAGTGCTGCTGCTTCCGTTCAGAATGAAACGAGTGTCCTTGTTACTGATGAAACAACCTGTTTACCGAATACGCAGGAGGCAGGATTTGCTTCAAGGAATACGGATGTTCTTTCGGAGACTGCTCCCATAAACGGACTGTCTGTTGAATCTCATATATCTGCAAATTTCAGAATTGAATTTGAAATTACTTATATTCACACCAACGAAGTGATAGATATCGGAGGTGTGTGATGAGTAAACATAAATCTGAAGTGTTTTTGTTTGTTGTATTTGTTATAAGCTCGGTTTTTGTTTCACTCAGTTTTTTACTTGTCCCGATAGAATCAGATAAATTTATCGGCGAAATTTCATTAATGTCCTTTATCGCAGGCATTATTTTTTGGGTATCGCTGATAACTGTGCTGGTTTCTTTGATTATATTGTCAGTAAAGCGCAGAAGCTTTTATAAAAAATATAGTCTGAAATTGGACGAAAAGTATAAACGAATCGGGTTGCTGTGTTGTTTCAAGAATAAGTATGCAGCGGTTGCTGATATATTATTGATTGTATCTTTTGTGCTGTTGATAACAGCTTTGACAGTAACCGGCGGCAAATACTACGACAGCTATCTATCTATTGCTTTCTTTGTGTTTTCCTTATTTATGCACGGTATTTTTAACGGAAAGCTATTTTTCTATATTTGTGCATTGTGTAAAACAATCAAGAACAATGAGAAGAAATTAAAAAAGGGAAAGGTTTTATGCAAATGAAAAAGTACACTGATTCGATTGCAGTAAAGATTTTTTCGGTGCTGATGAGCGTAATGCTTTTACTCAGCACAATGGCACCCGCAATGGTGTTTGCAGTTACGGATGAAAATGCGGTTGCTGAATTCAATTCAGTAAATTATGAATCACTTAAAGATGCGTTTGCGGCTATTGATGACAGTTATAAGGCATCTAAAGCAACTCCTGACAAGGTTGCTGAAATTAAGCTTTTGAAAAATACTGCTTACGGCTTTGATGTCGGTGTTTCCGACGGAAGCGTGGCATTAAATGTTGATATTGACCTTAACGGTAACACGCTTACTCTTCAACCTCCCGTAGGCTCAGCAGGAACGGTTACAAACGGTATCCGTGTTCTTGCGTACAGTAAGCTCACGTTAAGAAACGGTAACGTTATATGTTCTGACTCGGCAGAAGGCGTTATTAAAACAGGTATTGCTAACTACGGAACTCTTGTTCTTGATAGTGTAAATATTAAGTCCGGAGCTAATACAATTTATACAATTAATAACAGAGGAAGCCTTACTCTCAGCGGTACGACTACGGTTGAAAACGGTAAGGTTTGTCAGGATGATTACGGTGCAAAGGACAACTACGTTGCAATTACAAATGACCCGTATACTCTTTATTATAATAAAGATGCTGAAATTATCTGTAAAAGTGCTGATGTTGAGGTAGGTAACGTACAGCTTGAAAAATACGGAAAAGCCGGCAGTATTGTTCTTGAAATTGCTGATGGCTCATTCGGTGAATTTACAGAACCGGAGACTAACGGAAACGTTACTGTTGAAGGCAATATTACAGGCGGTAAATTCGGTAGCGACGTAGGTGCTTACTGTAAGGATACATCATATATTTCTCCCGACGGAACGGGCAGCTTTGATGTTAAAGGAAAAGCTGCACAGGTGGGCTTCGGCTTTGATAATCCGAACCCTCTTGATCATTGGACCGGTGAAGTATTTACAAACCCTGTTATTAACGTTTCTGGTACGGGTAAGACGGTGTATTCTGTTGTTGCCGGAGCAAATATTGCAACTGTTGATTCTGAGACGGGTGAGCTTACTTTTAGCGCACCCGGCAGTGTAACCGTTCGTGCAGAAAATCCGGGTGATGAACAGACACTTGCCGCAACCGCAGAATATACGGTTAAGGGTGTTAAAAAGTACTATACAGATCTTAAATTTGACATTATTAATCCCGGTGAAATTTCATATAAGGAGAATCTTGTATTTGAAAACAAGGCATCTTCTGCTGAAGGTTCCGAGGGTATTGTTTACTCCATTTCCGGCGGCGCAGGAGGAGCAACAATTGACGAAAAGACCGGTTCGCTTTTGATTAAAAATGCCGGTGATTATGTTGTCACGGCAACGGTGCCCGGTGATGATAATTATTATTATACCACGACAACTACTTATTCGCTGAAGGTTGTTAACGGAATTCAGTCTTCTCTTTCAATAAATGCTCCCGCAACGATAAAATTCAGCGAAATTCCCCAACACGTTATTTCGGTGAGCGGCGGTACGGGTGAGGGCACACTCATATTTTCAGTTACTGACGGTAGTGATGTTGCAACAATTAATTCTGCAACCGGTGAATTAAAAACCTTAAAAGCCGGTATCGTTGAAATTGAGGTTATCAAGCGTGTATTAAACTATGAGGACGTGTCTGCTAAATTTACAATTATTGTAGAAAAGGCAGAACAGAAGGATTTCGGTTTTGCACAAAAGAATCCAGAAGCTGTTACGTGGGACGATGAAAATACTGTATTCAGCAATTCCGTAATAAACGCATTAAGCACGGGTGATACTTCTTATTCAATCGTTTCCGGCAGCGATGTTGCCGATATTGATGCGGTAACGGGTGAGCTTACGCTCAAGAAGGCAGGTACAGTAGTTGTTGAAGCCACTAACGCAGGCGACGACTGCTACAACAGCGCAACGGCTTCGTATTCTCTTACTGTAGGTCTTGCTCCGCAGAGCTTTGATTTTGCAGACGGAAAAACAGTAGAAAAGAAATACGGTACTACCTCTTATACCAATGCAATTTTGAATGATGCAGGTCCCGGTAAAATCAGCTACAGCATCGTTGCAGAAAAGAGTGATGATATAGGAGCTTCGATTGACGCTGAAACAGGTAAAATTACTTTCAGTAACTCAAGCATCAAAACAGGTAAAATTACCGTAAATGCTACAAAGGCCGGAAATGACCGTTATGCTGAGTTCTCAGCAGAATATCAGCTGAACGTTTCATTTATTACGCTTGCAACGGGTGTTGAGCCTACCTTCTCAGGCAAGGTTATCAACGATAAGGGATGGTACGTTGATGACGTAACGATTTCTGCCCCCGAAGGCTTTGAAATCAGCTTCTCCGACAGCCTTGAAAATAACAGTTGGAGCGACAGTGTCAAGATTTCGTCCGAGGGTGTTAATAAAACAACTGTATATCTGAAAAACAGTTCAGGCTATATTACTGATGCCGTAAAGCTCAAGGATGTAAAGATAGACAAGACAACACCGCAGGAGCTTAGTATAACCTTCAAGGAAAACTTTGTTAAAAAGACTCTTGAAAAAATTACATTCGGTATCTTTAAGGTCAAAGAAGTTAATACGACCATTACCGTAACAGATACAGTTTCCGGCATCGATGAGCTTACTTATTATCTTGGTGAAACAGCATTCCCCGTGGATTTGTCAAATGCAACGGAAGAGAACGGAACTATTACGTATTCATTTAAGATCGGTGCCGAATTTAAGGATAAAATCAGCGCAAACGCAGCTGATACTGCCGGTCATACGATTGGCATAAAGGATGACGTGGTTTACGTTATTGATGCTGAAAGTCCCTTTATTGAGGTGAACTATATTCAGCAGGGCGGCAGTAAGATTGTTGACGGTGTTCGTTATTTTAACGATAACGTAACTGTCAAATTCGCAATCAAGGAAGAAAACTTTGAGTTGGCAGATGAGAAGCCTACAGTAACCGTTGACGGAACAATGACGCTTTCTCTTGATTGGGAATACAATGAGACCGACTTGGTATGGGAAGCATCCCAAACCTTCACAAAGGAAGGAAAGTATAGTATTACGGTTGATTTTACTGATGCTTCCGATAATACTATGGAGGTTTACACAAGTAACATTTGCATCGACAGAACTCTGCCGGTTATAAGTGTTACAACTGAAAAAGAGGGCTCTGATTTCGATCACCGTACAATTACCGTCAAAATAGTTGAAGAAAACTTTGATTGCTCCGACGTAAACATTGAGGTCATCGCAAATGACAGCATAAATGCATATTATGCACAGTATGCAAAGAACCCCGACAACTGGAGCGTAACCGGCTCAGAACATACACTTGTGCTTCCCGAGTTTGATACGGATGCCGTATATAGGTTCGACGTTTCTTATGCGGATTCAGCAACGAATGAAGCAACAGATTATCCTGAAGAAATTTTTGTTGTTGATACAACGGCACCCGAAAATATCGAGATTGCATATAGTGAATCTGTTATAGAAAAGATAATCGGTGCCGTTACTTTCGGTTTTTATAAAGAAAAGATTATTGCAACCGTTAGTGCAGACGATCTTACGTCAGGTATCAGCAGATTTGAGTGGACCTACAATAAAGCTTCAGACAGCACGACGGACGCAGAAAGCTTTAGCGGTACAATAACGGCAGAAAAGATGTCCTTCTCTGAAGACGGAAAGACGGCAACTGCAGTTTTTGAAATTCCCGAACAGGCAAGAGGCTACATTAGTGTAGTAGCTTACGATAACGCAGGCAGATCCTCTGCTAAGGGAAACAGAAATGATGTTAAGGTAGTTGATAAGATTAATCCTGCGATCAGTGTTATTTTTGATGCTGCGGATAAGGAAAACACAGAGGTATTCTATAGAGACGCTCAGGGAAATAACGTTGACAGCTTCAAGGATGCTGCCTTTGCGTATTATTCAGGTGAAGCTACTGCAACTATTTCTGTAACTGAGTCTAACTTCTTTGAGGGTGAAGCTGCCAAGGATGGAATTGTTCATGAAATCGGTATCCGAGTAGTAAAGACGGATGCTGACGGCAATATAACTGAGTATGAATACCTTCCCGCAGGTTCAAAAAAGCTTTTTGAAAATTCTGAAGACGTAATCATTGACTGGACGAAAGACGGAGATAAGCATACTGTTGAAATTCCTTTTAACGATGATGCAGACTATGTTCTTTACGTTGACTATACGGATTTTTCAGGAAATGCTGCAGAGGTTGAGGGAAGCGACGGTAATGATACAACTGCAAGCTACGAATCAAAGGTCATAACGGTTGATAAAACGGCACCTGTGGTGAAGGTCGAATACTCTCACGATGATTATACCAATATTGAAGATACACATAAGTATTTTAATAAGGACATTTCTGCAACAATTACCGTAACAGAGCACAATTTCAGACCTGAAGATTTTGTTGTTACGGTAACTGCATTAGATTCAGAAGGCAATTCTGTTACTCATAACGCAAGAATTGATAGTTGGACTCAAACAGGTAATGTGTATGCCGCAATTCTTGATTTCAATGCTGACGCAAACTATACGTTTGATTACATCTTTGAAGACCTTGCAGGTAACGAAGTAAAAGAGTATGAAAAGGACATATTCACGGTTGATAAGATTGCTCCTACTGTCCCTGTAATAGAGTACAGTGAATCGGTTCTTAAAAAGATAATTGAAGGCTTGACCTTTGGTTTTTATAAAGCTCCGGTAACGGTTACTGTTTCCTCTGATGATTTAACTTCAGGTGTTGACAGCTTCACGTATACCTATACTCAACAGGAAAACAGCAGTTCTGTTAACAAAACCGATGAAACCGTAACCGTAGAACGAGATGCTATTGAATTCAGCAACAACGGCAAGACAGCAATAATTGCATTTGATATTCCGGCTTCGGCAAGAGGTACGGTATTTGCAAAGACTGTTGACTTGGCTGCAAATGAATCCGTTAACAGCGTGCCCTCAAGAGTTGTAGTTGTTGATGATAAAATACCTTCCGTAAACATAAGCTACACGGTAAAAGAGGATACCGAGATTCAGTTTATAGGTGACGGAAATTCTACCGTAGGAAGCTTTGCAGAAGCTCAGAAGGTCGTTTACGGTGGCGGTGTAGCAGCAAATATTGTTATTGACGAAGCCAACTTTTTTGAAGGAAATGAATCCAAAGAAGGTATCGTTCATACAGTAGGTATTCTTCTTACAGCAACCGACGCCGAAGGCAGGATTACAAGGACTGAGTATCTGCCTGAAGGTTCAGAAAAGATGTTTGATGACACGGAGAATGAATATATCACGTGGATGTCTGACGGTGATAATCATTCCGTAAGCATTGATTACATTGATGATGCGGAATATGTTCTTACTCTCATATATTCCGACTTCTCCGGCAACGATGCAAATATCAGCTCGGTTGACGGAATTTCAGTATCAAAGACATACGTGTCAAAGACGGTTATTGTTGATACCGTCAAGGCAGAGATAGACATTGAATATGCTCATGCTGAGCCCGTTAATACTATCGGAAGCAGAGATTATTACAATGATACGGTTACTGCAAGGATTACTGTTACCGAGCGTAATTTCAGAGCGTCTGATTTTGTTGCTGACATAAAGGCAAGCGACGTTGAAGGCGCCGGCGTTGACGTTATGGATTATACTGCGTATCTTGCAGACGAGAGCAGCTGGACTAAGAACGGAAACGTTTATACCGCCACGGTAACTTATGATGCTGACGCAAATTACACGTTTGCTTACAGCTATAAGGACCTTGCAGGTAATAGAGTTTCAGCCGAGCCGTATGAGTTTACTGTTGACAGTACCGAACCGGAAAATATTACGATTTCCTACAGTGAAGCAGTAACGAAGGACGTAGTGATATTTGATAAGCTCTTCAATTTCTATAAGGAACAGGTTGAAATTACCGTTACCGTTGATGATGCTGTTTCCGGTATAGATAAAATTGAATTGAGCTACACCAAGGAAGACGGTTCAAGCGATATTAACAGGGAAGATGAATCCGTAACATTTAACCGCGATGAAATCGAATATATTAACGGCGGCAGAACGGCTGTCATAAAATTCAGAATTGATGAATCTGCCCGAGGTTATATAGGGGCAACAGCTATTGACCGAGCTCTTAATTCCTCCTCAACGATGGATGAGAAGGATATAAGAGTAGTTGATAATATCGCTCCGGAAATTTCTGTTGAATACCTTATAGCCGGAAAAGATGTAAACGTGCAGTATACGGATGCAGATAATAATACTGTTGAAGAATTCTGCAATGCAGCAAAAGCGTTCTTCAACGGTGATGTTACCGCAAAGATAACCGTAAAAGAGGCAAACTTCTTTGAAGGTGCAGCTAAAGAAAACGGTATTGTTCACGAAATCGGTATTAAGCTTACAAAGACCGATGAAAACGGTAATGAATACGTAACTGAATTCGTTCCATCAGGTGCAAATAGTATTTATGATACAGATGCCGTAAAGACAATTAACTGGATAACGGACAATGATGAGCATTCGTTTGCTATTGAATATGCAGATGACGGTGACTACGTTCTTGAAATTGCTTACGTTGATTTCTCAGGTAATGAAGCTCAAATCAACAGTAATGAAGGAACGACTGATTACGAAACGTATACGTCAAAAGTAATTACAGTTGACAAAATTGATCCTGTCGTTGATGTTCAGTTTGTAACGGCTGCCAAGAATGAATTGGCACAGCCTGTTAATAAGATTGACGGTGTTGATTATTTCAATGACACGGTTGTGGCAATCATTACCGTAGCCGAACACAATTTCAGAGCAGAAGACTTTATTGCAGATATAAAGGCAACAGACGTTACCGGCAAACCGGTTTCAGTTCTTGATTACAAAGCTATTTGTCAGGATACAGCAAACTGGAATAAAAATGGAAACGTTTATACAATTGAGCTGGTTTTTGAAACTGATGCAAACTATACCTTTGATTATACGTTTGACGATCTTGCTCAAAATGCGGCTGATGATTACGATACGTATAGTTTTACTGTAGATAAAACTTCTCCCGAAAATCTTGTTATTGATTACACTACATCAGTTCTTGAAAAGATTATTGAAGGCTTTACCTTCGGCTTCTACAAAGCTGAGACTACTGTAACTGTTACTGCAGATGACGCAACCTCCGGTGTGAATTCAATTACGTGGACGTATGCAAAGCAGACAGACAGCAGTGATATTAACAAGGTGGATGAAGAAGTAACTGTTGAACGTGAAAGCATTACGTTCAGTGAAGACAGGAAGACTGCAACGGTTACATTTAAGATTCCGGCCTCAGCAAGAGGTAACATTTCTGCAACAGCAGTTGACAGAGCTGATAACAATAGTCTTACTGACGGCAAAAAAATTATTGTTGTTGACAATATTGCTCCCAAGGTTGATGTTTTCTACAAGGCTGAAGATGAAATGCCTGCAGATAAATATACCGATAAATACAATAATACCGTAGATTCATTTGATAAATGTGATAATGCTTTCTATAACAGTAACGTTACGGCTGAAATCGTTATCAACGAAGCAAACTTCTTTGAAGGACTTGTAAGTGAGACAGGTATTATCCACGAAATAGGAATAAAGCTTACGAAGACCGATGATAACAATAAATCGTACGTGACGGAGTTCGTTCCTGCAGGAGCCTCCGGAAAGTACGATGCTGATGAAGTAAAGACAATCGAATGGAACAATGACGGAGACATTCACTCATTTACAATTGAATATACAGAAGACGCGGATTATGTTCTTGAAATAGCTTACGCGGATTATTCAGAAAATGACTCCGAGATTATAAGCTATGATAAAGATTTTGTAACGGAAAAGGTTATAAAGGCTTATACCTCAAAGGTGATTACGGTAGACAAGACTGCCCCTGTAATTACCGTTGACTATGCTCCTGCTCAGTCCGTTAATACCGTTGACGGAATTGAGTATTATAATACAAGCGTTGTTGCAACGATCAGGGTTACTGAGCATAATTTTAATGCCTCCGACTTTAATGCTGAGATAACGGCTAAGGACGGTGAGGTCATTGATTATGATGCATATTGTAAGAATCCGGACAATTGGAATCAGAACGGAAACGTATGGACGCTCAAGGTTTACTTTGAGACAGATGCAAACTATACCTTTGATTATACGTTCAATGATCTCGCTCTGAACACAGAAGAGGTTGATTACGAAAAATACCTGTTTACGGTAGATAAAATATCTCCCGAAAATCTTGTGATCAGTTACAGTGAGCCTATAGCTGTATTTGAGGATATTCTGAATGCTTTAACGTTCGGCTATTATCAGGAAAAAATAACGGTAACCGTAACGGCAGATGACAATGTTTCAGGTGTTGATTCTATCATTTGGGAATATATTAAGCAGCCCGGCAGCAGTGAAGATAATGCTGAGGATATATTGGTGCCGGTAAAACGCGAGGATATAGCTTTCAGTAATGACGGAAAGACTGCAACGATTACCTTTGATATTTTTGCTCAGGCAAGAGGTCATATCAGAGCAACGACAGTTGACAGAGCAACTAACAGCAGTGAAAAGAATGCCTTTAACCATATTGCTGTTGTCGATACTGTGACTCCCACAAGAAAAGTAAGCTATACTCCTGAGGTGCTTTACGATAAGGAGACTCTTACAGAGGTTGCATCATTTAACGAGGGTGACAACGTAATTCTCGGTTACAAGAGTGAAGCAAAAGTCATATTCACAATAGATGAAGCAAACTTCTATGCAGATGACGTTGTTATTACCGTAAACGGAAAGAAGGTTGCGCCCAACGACTGGACACACAACGGCGATGTGTGGACAGGAAGCATCACTATAACCGGTAACGGCGATTATACCGTTAACATGACGTATAAGGACAGGTCCTTAAACGAAATGGTTTCATACACGTCTCCTCTGATTGCTATTGACGGTGCCGCTCCCGAAATCACGGTAACATACGATAATGACGAAGCGGAAAATGAGAACAATTACAAGGCAGACAGAACTGCAACCATTGTAATCAAGGAGCATAATTTCCGTGCAGACGATATCAAGGCAACGGTGACTGCAACCGATATTCAGGGTAACATTATTACTGTTACTGATTATTCATCCCATCTCCGCGTACGTGAAAATTGGTCTTCTGACGGCGATACTCATACAGCAACCATTACGTACTCAACAGATGCAAGATATACCTTTGATATCGAATATACCGATATGACGGGAAATGCTTCGGTTGATTTCGAGGAAGAAGCTTTTGTCGTTGACCATAAGGCTCCCGATGAAATAAAGATTGAGTACAGTCAGCCTGTAATTCAAAAGATATTTGAAAAGGTTACGTTTGGTTTCTATAAGCCTCAGGTTAAGGTTATTCTTTCAACTGCAGATGCGGTATCCGGCATAGACTATATTACCTACACGTATACGAAGCAGGAAGGTACAAGTGATGTTAACAAGAAGGATGAAACCGTTAAAGTAACAAGTGATAAGCTTAATTATACCGAAAAGGGTAAAAATGCTTCCTACAGCTTTGTGATTCCCGCAGAAGCCAGAGGTTATATTTCTGCAATTGCCGTTGACCGTGCCGGCAACAGTACCGCAAAGGCAGACAAGAATATAATCAATGTTGTTGACAGTATCGCTCCTGCAATAAGCGTAATTTATAATGCAAAGGATGTTGAAGCTGAATGTCAGTTTGTTGACAGCAAAAACTACACCGTTGACAGCTTTGAAGCAGCTTCCGGGGTATTATACAGCGGAAACGTTATTGCTGAGGTTGTGATAAATGAAGCAAACTTCTTTGAAGGAAAGCCCGCAGCAGACGGAGTAGTTCACGAGATCGGTATTAAGCTTATAAGAACCGATGACCTCGGAAACGTACACGTAACGGAATTTGTGCCCGCAGGTTCAAACGGTATTTATGAAACTGATGAAGTAAAGCCGATTAACTGGACAACTGATAATGATACTCATTCATTCACGATTGAGTATGATGCAGACGGCGATTACGTTCTTGAAATTGCTTATACAGACTTTTCTGAAAATGCGGCAGATATAGGTGCAAATGACGGAATTAATGCAACTGCATCATATAAGTCAAAAGTTGTTACTGTTGACAAGACTGCTCCCGAAGTATCCGTTGAATACGGAAACAAGGATATTATCCGTACAATTGACGGAATTCAGTATTTTGATAAGGTACAGACTGCAACGATAGTTGTTACCGAGCACAACTTCAGAGCTGCCGATTTCATAGCAACCGTTATTGCAAAGAACGTTGTTGATAAGGACGTTGCCGTTGAAAACTTCACAGAAACGCTCAGCAGTGAATCTGCCTGGACAAAGAACGGAAATATATACACGGCAAAGATTGATTACAATGTTGATGCAAACTATATATTTGATTATGAGTTTGTGGATCTTGCAAAGAATGCGGCTGCTGAATATGAAGAGGATTTGTTTACCGTTGATACAACGAATCCCGTAAATCTTAACGTTGAATACGAAACAAGTATCCTTGATAAGATCCTTGAGACAATCACATTCGGTTACTATAATGCTGAAATGACGGTAACAATTTCTGCTGAGGATGAAACGTCACCCATTAACAGATTTGTTTACAGCTACAAGAAGAGTGATGGTGTAAGTGACGTAAATGCAGAGCTTATTGATGAAAGGATCGATGCAGCAAGTAAGAATATTGCTTATGAAGGAAAAAAAGCAACCGTTGAGTTCAAGATTCCTAAGGACGTACTTTCCGGAGAGAATCAGTTTAACGGTACCGTTAGCTTTACAGCCTTTGACTGTGCAGAAAACAGTACTGATAAGGAGGATACAAAACGTATTATCGTTGATAATATCAGACCTTCTGCGATGATTACCTATAGCGCACCGGTACAGACTTCTGCTGCAAATGTTTCATACTATGCAGGTAACATTGATGCGAAGCTTGTTATTACCGAAGCTAACTTCTACTCTGAAGACGTTAGTGTTGTTGTTACAAAGGACGGTATTGCGTATCCCGTAAACGTTGTGTGGACAGATGACAGCGTAGACGTTCACGCCGGAACGTTTACTCTTACGGAGGACGGTGATTATATCGTTACCGTCAACTATAAAGACCGCTCCGAAAACACAATGGATACTTACACGTCGAATCGTCTGACTATTGATACAAAAGTACCGACTGTTAACGTAACGAATATCGTAAATAATACAGCTAACAAGGATGAAGTATACGGCTTTACTCTTACGGCACAGGATATCAATATAAATGTTTCCGAGATCAAGCCCGTTCTTACGGCTGTTATCAGAAATGAAGACGGTTCATACTCAGTCAGAAGCGAATCTCTCGGTAATATGCAGGCAATTACAGCCGGAGAAACCTATAGCTTTACTATCGGTAATCTGACTGATGACGCTTACTACACTTTGTCCTGTACTGTCAAGGATATGGCAGGCAACGAATATAATCAGATAGTTCTTGAAGACGGAAACAGCTACAATACGGTAGAGTTTTCTGTTAACAGAGACGGCTCTGTATTCAACGTAAACAAGAATACAAACGACATTGTAGAACAGTATTACGTTTATTCCGTATATGAGGATATCGTTATTGAAGAGGTCAACGTCGATCCTATTGAGTCATACGTTGTAATGCTTAACGGAACGGCTCTGAAAGAAGGAGAGGACTACGAGGTATCACGTCGTCAGACAGACGGTGAATGGAGCAAGATAACGTATACCGTTCATAAAGAACTGTTTGCTGAAGAAGGTGAATATTCAATCGTTGTTGAATCTGTGGATAAGACACAGACAACAGCTTACAGTGATGTTAAAGCACTCAAGATTGCCTTTGTTGTTGATAAAACCGCTCCCGTAATAGTAATAAGCGGTCTGGAAGCCTCCGGCAGATATCATGTCGAAGAGCAGGAGGTTACGCTTATCCCTACAGATGACGGAGGACGTCTCAACTCACTGAAGGTTATTCTTATGAACTCCGAAGGGGATCCCTTGACAACTGAAACAGGCGAAGATATCAGTATTGCATTTAGTATGGAAGGTGAAGAATTCATTGAATATCTTAATGCAAATGACGGTAAGATAACCTTTATTATGCCTACAGGTCTTGAAATGCAGGTTCAGATTATATGTAATGACTGTTCTGCAAATGATAAGAATGAGGCTAATGAATACAATGAAATATTTGAAAGAGTAACTGTTTCAGCAAGCGGACTGATTATTTATTACGCAAATAAACCGTTGTTCTACGGCTCAATTACTGCAGTTAGTCTTCTTACCGCATCCTGCATATTTTTCGTTATATACAGGAGACGTAACAGAAGCTAAAAACGGAACAGTAACTGATGTTTAAGAAAATATCCGGGAGGCAACTCCCTCCCGGATATTTCCTCTCCCTTTTGTTAAAATTTTTTGCATAATTTCAACGGAAAGAGGTGATGGACTATGCTTGATGTTTTTATTTGCGATAAGGATATAAATGTTACTGCACTTTTGAGGAATCTGATTCAAAAAAGCACGGATGACGTTAGGATTGTTATAAAAAACAGTTCAATGGAACTGCTTAGGTTTATTGAAATAAATGACAGAATTCCTGATGTTTTGATAATGGATATCGGTAATGAAGAAAGCAACAGCATAGACGTTGTGAAATCACTTCAGAAAATTCACCCTTGGATCAGAGTTATTTATATAACCGATTTTATATGCTTTGCTACAGCTATTTTTGAAACAGAGCCATCATATTTTCTTACAAAACCATTGCAGGAGACAGAAATGCTCCGCGCAATAGAAAAGGTTTTTAACCGTGCAAAAGCTGAAAAGAAGAATTCTGTTCTGATAAAAAGAAACGGAGCAGAGATTCGATTATATCATAATGATATTTTATATGCGGAAAGCCATGGCAGGCAGATTTTTATTCATAGTATCGACGGTGGCATTGATGTCATATATGAAAAAATAGATATTTTGCATAATCAATTAGGAGCAAGCTTTGTAAGAAGTCATAAGAGCTTTCTTATTAATATGAAATACATAAAAAAGAGAATAAATAAAGAATTTTTTTTGACAAACGGAATCGTTTTACCGATAAGCAAACCGAATTTGAAGGAAGCAAGTTCAAGATTCGTCGCTTATTGTGGAGATATTCGCGAACAAAATAATATTTAGTATACTCTGAGTATTGTTCGGTTTAATAAAAGGAAATCCGATATTAGGATTTTGAGCTTTGAGTATCAGATTTTATGCTTATAAAATTTTTGAAATAATTGAATTTGATAAAAACAGCACAATAAACACCATTATTGTGTTTTACATATTTTTACCGTTGAATCGGGTATATCTATTGTAAATGAACAAATAAATGAAGCGGAGTTTTAATGATGGATATAAATCAGGTCTGGCCGGAATGGTATGAAGATTGTGTTCTCGGTGAAGGCTCTTTCGGTAAGGTTTACAGAGCTAAACGAGTGGAATACGGAAGAACCTTTTATTCTGCAATAAAGGTATTATCTGTTCCTAAAGATATTCAGGAAATACGCTATGCAAGAACTCAAGGACTGAATGATGCTGAAATATATTCGTATTTTAAAGGTCTTGTTGATGATTTGCTGAATGAGATTACACTTATGGATAATCTGAAAGGTGCAAAGAATATTGTCGGTATTGAAGATTACAGAATCATTGAACGAGAGGGAGAAATTGGTTGGGACATATTTATCCGAATGGAGCTTCTGAGCACTTTTGATAATTTTAATTCCAAGCCTGATTTTTCTCTTGTGGACGTATTGAAGCTTGGTGTGGATATTTGTACTGCCCTTGAGAACTGTGAACAGAATCATATTGTGCACAGAGATATCAAGCCCGATAACATTTTTGTATCAAAATTCGGAGAATATAAGCTTGGTGATTTCGGAATTGCTCGTAAGATGGAGGCATCACAGGCAAATCTTTCAAAAAAAGGAACGCTTAATTATATGGCACCGGAGATATACAGAGGTGACAGCTACGGACCGAACGTAGATATCTATTCTCTTGGACTTGTGCTTTATACGTTGTTGAATAACAACAGAATAGCTTTTCTTCCTCCGTATCCTCAGCCTATTACGTATAATGACAATGAAAACGCTCTTTATCAGAGACTTTCCGGCGTGCCGCTTCCTCTTCCGTATAATGCAAGTCCCGATCTTGCAAGTGTTATATTAAAGGCTTGTTCTTATAATCCGGCAGAGCGATATCAAACTGCTACGGAGTTCAAAAATGCGCTGATAACGGAATGGAACCGTATTCATCAAACGGGCACGAATTTTGTTATAGGCAACACCGGAGACAGAAATGCGTTTTCGGGACAAAGGGGTACTACAAACGATATGTCCCGTAACGGCAGAGTAGTAGCAGGCGGTATTTCTGACGGTAACGGCAATGATGTTTATAATACGAAGCCTGTTGATCGCAGTATTTTCTCGGGAAAGGGACGTTTTGGCATGCCCGGGATTTACGGAGAGAAAAAGGGAAACAAAATTGCCAGAATTGCTGCTTCCGTTATGGCTGTTCTCACCGCGGGTTTGAGCGTAAAGGCCGCGATTGAGGGAAGTGGCGAGCATCTTGAAATTGGTTTATTGATATGTTGTCTTGCGGTATCTGTTATAGTAATTTGCTCCGCATACAATAAGAGGGCAATCGGTATATGTCAGTTCTTTTTGGCATCGTTTTTCCTGATTCCGTCTGCCGAGGGTATGTTCGGAACACATAATGAAGTTTTTCCTGTTGAGTCACTTGTTTTTTTTGTATGCGGACTTCTTGTTCTGTTTGGCGGAATTGTCAAAATTATGCAGAAGACAGATAAATTCAGCGCTACTCTCGGTTTATATGCAATAGTTATTTATTTACTATACAGCGGTTATCTTGCATTAAACGGCAGGCTTCATCTTGAATCGGAGTATGTTGCTTCAATGCTGACGATACTTACTGTATCCGTATGGACTTTCGGCAGCTCCGAAAAATCGGATATGAACACCGTTGAAAAAATTATACATATTGTTGCATATATTATTGCAGCTGTTGTGGCAGTTATCTCGGTAATTACTCTTGTTGAATATTTCAATTATGAGCCGACTCAGATTGTGGGGATGTAAAATGAAATCAGAATTTAATTCGGCGTGTATTTGTTTTATCGGTTGCCGCCGCGAAAATAACGAGGATAATTTTTGTTTTAACGGAAAGCATTTGCCTCAACAGAACAACGGAATAAGATTTCCCTTGGAGTATTCATCGTCAACGGAAAATAATCAGTTGTTTGCCGTTTTTGACGGACTCGGCGGTGAGGCTTACGGAGAAAAAGCAGCGTTTATTGCAAGTGAAGTATTTCTTGACGAATACGAAAGGTTTGATAAATTGGTGGTTCCGGGTTCGGAAATGCTTGAAGATATGTGTACTAAGGCACATAGTGCTATTATCGGACAACTTAACGGAGATAACGTATATTCGGCAGGTTCAACGGTTGCGGCTTTGTATCTTCTTGGAGAAGAAGCAGTTATTTGCAACGTAGGAGACAGCAGGATTTACAGAATCAGAGATAATGAAATGACTCTTATCTCAAAAGATCATACGGACGGAAGAATCCTTGAAGCGATGGGAATCAACAAGTCCCCCGTGCTTTTACAGTATCTCGGTATTTCGGATACGGGAAAAACAATTGAGCCATTTATATCAAGAGGAAAACTAAAATCCGGTGACGTATTTGTTCTCTGTACTGACGGTGTATCGAACGTAATCAGTGCAGATGAAATGATGAAGGCTGTAAAATGCAGTGATGCTTATGATGCAGCTGCCGAGATAATCAGAATGGTTGAAGCTGTAAACGGATCGGATAATGCAACTGTCATAGTTATAAAAATAAAATAACGGGGGATATTATGGAAATAGATCAGGATATAGTATTACAGATCAAGAAAATTGTAACAGATGAATTACCTCTCAGTCAGTTATCTAATGATGAGCTTACTATTGAGATTGAAAGAATAGTTGAGGAGCAGACACGGGACAAGTATTATCCCATATATTACAGAGTAAATCTTGTTCAGCAGGTATACAGCTCTATAAGAGGTTTCGGAATTCTTGATACGATAATAAGTGATGACACCATAACTGAGGTTATGATAAACGGACATAAAAATATTTTCATAGAGAAGTCAGGCAGATTGACTAAGCTTGATGCTGAGTTTGAAAGTCAGAAGAGGCTTGAAGATATAATTCAGCGAATTGTTGGTGTCGCAGGCCGAGAGGTCAACCAGGCAAATCCTATATGTGATACCAGACTTCCTGACGGTTCACGAGTTAACGTTGTGTTGCCGCCGATCTCTCTCAGCGGACCGATAATTACCATACGAAAGTTCTCTAAGACACCTATGACGGTTGAAAAGCTTATTGAATATAGATCTATCACCAAAGAAATTGCCGATAAATTGGAGCTGCTTGTTAAAGCAAAATATAACATTTTTATCAGCGGAGGAACCGGTTCCGGTAAAACAACGTTTCTTAACGCTCTGTCAAACTTTATTCCCAAGGATGAACGTGTTATTACAATAGAAGATTCCGCCGAGCTTCAGATTAAGGGTGTTGAAAACCTCGTTAGTCTTGAAACAAGAAATGCAAATGCATCGGGCGCAGGAGAGGTAAGCATCCGTGATCTTATCAAATCATCGCTTAGAATGAGACCTGAAAGAATAGTTGTCGGAGAAGTCAGAGGCGGAGAAGCTCTTGATATGCTTCAGGCTATGAATACCGGTCATGACGGTTCGCTCTCTACAGGTCACGCTAATTCAACTCAGGATATGCTTAGCCGTCTTGAAACGATGGTTTTACAAGGTGCGGCAGGGCTTCCTCTTGAAGCAATAAGACAGCAGATAGGTTCAGCAATTGATATTATTATTCATCTTTCAAGGCTTCGTGATAAATCCAGAAAAACAATGGAGATTACTGAGGTTGTGGGATATAAGGACGGAGAAATTATTCTTAATCCTCTTTACGTATTTGAAGAAGATGAATTTTCCACTATGGACAGAGTTTCAGGGTCTCTTGTCAGAACTGAAAATCCTCTCATCAATGATTTTAAGCTGAGATTATCAGGTATAAAAACAGAGATTTGATAAATTTATTATCGTTTATACATCGAAAAGGGGTTATTTAATGAAAATAAAAGTAACGATACTTGAAAGTGATTCTATTTATCTTCAGAGAGTAGTTACCATGTTTAATACAAAGTTTGCCGATGAACTGGAAATCTACTCTTTTACGGATATCGTGGGAGCTATGGACAGTCTTGAGGAAAAGAAAATCGACGTATTTCTTGCTGCAGATACCTTTGATGTGGATTTTAACCACGTGCCTACCCGCTGCGGATTTGCATACCTTGTTGACAGTCTTGATATAAATGCAATAGACGGACGCAAGGCAATCTGCAAATTCCAAAAAGGAGAACTCATTTATAAGCAGATAATGAGTATATATTCTGAGCACGTGCCTAACGTTTCAGGTGCGACGGATATCAGCAACAGTTCAATGAAAACAATATTGTTCTGTTCACCGGGAGGTGGTGCAGGAACTTCAACTGCAGCAGCAGCTGCTGCAATTGCTATTGCAAATACAGGAAAAAGAGTTCTCTATCTCAATTGTGACATTTACGGAGATGCAGATATGTTCTTTTCCTGTGACGGTCAGTTTGATTTCAGCGATGTTATATATGCGGTTAAAAGCAACAAGACAAACCGTTCAATGAAGCTTCGCAGCACTGTGAAGCAGGATCAGACAGGTGTTTATTTCTATTCCTCCGTAAAGGTCCCCCTTGATATGATGGAGCTTACAATGGAGGACTATCTTGTTCTTATAAATGAACTTAAAGCTCTCGGTTGCTATGATTACGTAATTCTTGATAAGGCTTTTCCCGTAACCAATAAGGAATTTGAGTTGTTCAATTACTGTAATTCAATTGTTTTTGTTACGGAGCCTTCAGACGTTGCTGCGGCTAAGTTTGCTAAGGCACTTACGGGAATCAGAATTATTGATTCACAATCGGAATATTCAATTATTCCAAGAATGTGGGTCCTTTACAACAAGGTCGGAGTCAATGAATTCTTCCAGTCGGAGATTCATTCTCTCGGAACACTTCCGGTATATCAGAGTGTAACAACCGGTCAGATGGCAAGACAGCTGGCACTTGCCGGTAATATATTTACCCAGTTAATGTGAAAGGCGGGGATTTAAATGGCTAAGAAAAAAAAGGAAGATATACAGCCCTTGTATGAAGTATCCGGTACAAACCGACAGATGCTCAATTATAAAACTTATAAATTTACGACAAATGAAAAAGCCATATATTCAATTATTGCTTTTGTTGTCGGTGCAGGTGTTGCTTATTTGTTTTACGGCGGAATCGGTAAGGATGATTACGGTAATCCGACAACACTTACATATATTCTTGATATTGCAATTATGGCTGTGATAGGCTTTGCGGTTGCTTTTTTGTTCCTTCCTATCCGTAAAGAACAGATAATAACACAAAGACAAAAGAAGCTCAGAGCACAGTTTATAGATCTTCTCGACTCTCTCGCTACTTCAATTGCATCGGGTAAAAACGTTCCTGCGGCTTTTGTTGCCGCAAAGGATGATCTTCTTGTTCAGTATCAGCCGGATGCTTTTATCGTTCAGGAGGTTGAAAATATAATAAGCGGTATAAACAACAATATTGATGTTGGCGTTATGCTCCTTAATTTCGGTGAACGAAGCGGCATTCAGGATATAAGAACCTTCGGACGTGTTTTTGAAACGGCATATTCAAAGGGTGCGAATCTGAAGGATGTTATCCGTAATTGTCACCTTATTCTCAGCAATAAGTGTGAAATCGAAGTTGAAATAGAAACAAAGGTTGCCTCCAATAAGAACGAACAGAATATTATGATAATAATGCCTGTTATCCTTATTGCGATGATCAAAATGGCAGGTTCGGATTTTGCGGAGAATTTTACGACTCCTACGGGAATTCTTTGTACAACAATTGCTATTGCGGCATTTGTTGGTGCATATTTCATAGGAAGAAAGATATTGAAGATAGAGGTATAAGCAGATGGTACTTAATATCGTATGTATGGTTTTAGCTTTGGGCTCAGGTATATCTTTTATTGTGTTTTTGCTGCTGTCCGGTGAATTTGATGATTACATAAAACCCCTTGATAAAAAGCAGTTTATGTTAGCTGAGATTTACGGAGTTGGATTCAAGCTCCTGCAGCTTTCAAGGTTTGAATTCAAGTCAAGAGGCGCACGCCAGTTGCGTGAAAATGCAGCGATTCTTTACGGTGAAAAATATGCTGATTATTATATGAGAGTTTTCTATGCACAGAGAATCAGTATTGTTTATCTGTTCTTTGCGGTTGCATCTGCAATAAGCTGCTTCACCGAAGGCTCTGATAAGCTTGTTATTGTTGTTCTCGGTGTAATTGTGTGCGCTGTCATTTACTATTATTTCACAACTGTTCCTGCTACAAAGGTTAAGGAAAGAAGCCGTCTTTTTATGCTTGAGTTTCCTAATGCAGTATCAACAATAGCTCTTCTTGTAAATTCAGGTATGATCCTCCGTGAAGCTTGGAGAGAGGTTTCATTATCGGATAACAGTGAATTGTATCTTGAAATGAGAAAGGTTAACGAAGATATAGATAACGGTATCGCTGAAATGGATGCTCTTTTCTGTTTTGCAAACCGTTGTGTTACTCCCGAAATTAAGAAGTTT
The DNA here is from genome assembly GCA_045589015.1 of Acutalibacteraceae bacterium. Taxonomy (GTDB): domain Bacteria; phylum Bacillota; class Clostridia; order Oscillospirales; family Acutalibacteraceae; genus RUG806. Next base: position 82,942 of record JAZNFG010000056.1, on the reverse strand, counting down.
ACGGCATTTGTTGTTCAGGGACTTGAAAAAGGTAACCGTGATCTTGCAATTGCTCTCCGTAACCAGACGGACGAGCTTTGGGAAATCAAGAAGCAGAACATTCTTAAACAGGGTGAGCTTGCATCCAACAAGTTAATGATCCCTCTTATGATAATGTTTGCGGGTATTCTTGTAATGGTTATGGGACCGATTATGACTAATCTGGGCATTTAAGAGATTTTTCTCTTATTTGATAAAAATTTTATGGAGGTAAAAAAATGCAGAAGATTATGAATATGCTCATTCTCCACGGACTTCTTGTTAAGGAAAAGGCAAGAAGCGTACTTACAAATGAGCGTGGCGAAGCAAACATTATTGCAATTATTCTCGTTCTTGCAATCGTTATTGCTCTTGCTATCATTTTCAAAAATCAGCTTTCAGGTTTATTCAACAGGATCTGGAGCTCACTCTTTTCTAATGTTGACAATGTTCTTACCTAAGAGAACGAATGACCTGCCGTCTGACGGCGGCAGGTCAAAAACAGATAGGGAGATACTCTTATGATTTATGTTTTGTTTGTTTTTCTTGCCACTTTGTCGGCAGGTATCCTTGCGGTAGTTGCTGCCCGTAAAGGCGTAATGCAGTTTGGGGAAAAACTCAATTTATATAAGGCATCAGATGATGCAAATGTAGTTCCTTACAAAGGAATTCCAATGATGTTGATTATAATTGTCTGTTTTGCTTTGGCGTTGGCAGTTCAGATTTCATTATATAAAAATACCGAGGCGGTTTCGTTTGTAAAGCTGTTTGGTCTGTATGTTATTGTTTCAAGCGCCGCTGTTGTCGATATGAAGCGGAAAATAATTCCTAATATTTTGATAATCTTCGGAATTGTTTTCAGGGTACTTGTATATGTTTATGAATTTGTAACAGTCTCAGATATAAAGACAATACTTATAAATGATCTTATAGGCTTTGCTATCGGATTTGTTTTTTTGGGGCTTGTTTCGGTTATCTCAAAGGGTGCTCTCGGCTTCGGAGATGCAAAGCTTTTCGGGGTTATCGGTATGACTGCAGGTTCTTTTTGTACGTACAGTACGTTGTTAGTCAGTCTTATTCTTTCTCTTATTGTGTCTTTAGTAAGTATAATTGCAAAAAAAATGGACAGAAAGACATCGTTTCCCTTTGGACCGTGTATTGCAGCGGGATATATTATTTCTGTTTTTTTGACAAGTTATTGAAACGGAGAGGTTTGTTATGAAAAATAATAAAATGTTGATTATCATCGGAGTTGTTCTTCTGAACGTTATTGTTGTATTTATGTTTTCACAGTCTTTACTCGGTAAGACAAGTACATATGATCTGACTCTTGACAGTGCGCGTGCATTGGTTGAGCAGAATCTATGCTCAAAAGCAATTGAAAAATACAACGAGGCTATTATCATTGAGGATACTCTTGAGACTCGCCTTGAGATTATAAAGGCTTATGAAAAGGGTCTTGAAATAGGTGAATTTACAAATTCTTACAGCATTTTTACCGAAATAAGAACAATAGCAGATGCTTATAAAACGGACGTTGCCGTGTATGAGGCTGCCGCTGATATTTTCCTGAAATATGAAAAATATGAGGATTGCGCAAACCTTCTTATGCAGGCAAGAGATCTTGAGGTAACCTCCGAAAAGATTGAGCAGGCACGTGCCGCAGTAAGATACAAATATATGAAGGTATATTCAATGTATACGGACGTTATGCCCTCGTTTGACGGTATGATTACCGCAGTTTCCGAAAACGAGTATTCCTTCCTTTCCGATGAAGGCTCACCCGACCTCAGTGCGGGATACGTATACGCCTCCTCCTTCTCCGAGGGCTACGCCTTCGTAAAGACACTTGATGCGGAGGGCAACGAGGTAAGCTTTGTTATCAACAAGGACGGACAGCGTCAGTTCTACGTTGAAAACGCAGAGACATCCTCCGGCGTCGGTAAGGCTATGGATAAGGATTCTCAGCCGTTGCTTTTGCTTTCCTGTAAATCGGGAGAAACATACGATTATTACGATATCAACGGAAATAAGATGCTCAGCGGTTATTCCTTCGGCGGTCGATTCCGGAATAATGTTGCCGCTGTCAAGGATGCAGACGGCAATTGGAGAATTATAAACGGTCTCGGTGAAGTGATCGGTGATAAGGTTTTCGAGGATATAATTCTCAATGAATTTGACGAATGTGCTCCCAAGGGACATATTATTGCAAAAGAAAACGGAGCTTACCATATTTATGATATAAATCTCAATCAGGTAGGCGATTTCTCCTGTGAATATGCAAAGGCTTTCGTTGATGATTATGCAGCGTTCAGCGACGGAGATAAATGGGGCTTTGTAGGCGCAGACGGTACAGTTATCATTGAACCCTGTTATGAGGATGCAAAATCCTTTTCCAATCTGTTGGGTGCCGCTAAAACAGAAGAAGGCTGGGTGCTTATTAACCCTGAAAATGAAGTAGTTGTTGATGAGATATTTGAGGATGTCAGCTACCTTAACGACAAAGGAATCTGTTTCGTGAAATTTGACGGATTCTGGTCATATCTTGATATGTATTATACGGGCAAATAATGTGAGGTGATACTGAATGAACAAAAAGAGAGAGAACGGTGAAGTCGTAGTTGAAGCTTCCATAGTTGTCTCAATTGCTTTGATTTTTATTACCGTAATGTTGTTTATCGGTATAGTTTTGTATCATCAGACAATGCTTACGTCTGTTGCAAATAAAACGGCTGCAAGTGTTGCTCAGCTGTATTCAAACAGTTCAAAGGATCCCTTTACGGGGTATATTGATGATGACAGTATATATCAAGCTATTACGTACAGCGAATTCAAGACAGACGAATATATTGAAGAAATTGAAGCGAAGGCAAATGCTCTTGCAAAATACAGACTTCTTTCTTCAAGTATGTTGAAGGCAGAAATAATTGATGTTGACATACAGCTTGTCGCAAAGCCCGAAGAGGTGCTTAAAAGTCAGCTGATCGTTACCATAAAAGGACGGTATAACGTGCCGTTGGTTAACTTCTTTAATGTCGGAGACGGTATTACAGAATTTTCCGTAACGGGCAGAGCCGACTGCTTTGATATTCTTGAATACGTCAACGGAGTGGAGGCACTTGGAGATCCGGAAGGGGATAATGCAGTACCCGTTATTAAAGACACTTGTGTCGTAACTTTTATTCTTAATAAATACGACGGAGATTTTTATGCGGCAGTACCCGTACTGAAGGGGGAGTCAATAATCTCTTCAAATCACTATTCGCATTCATCTATGCCAAAGAATCCTATTTTTAACGATTTTGAATTCACGGGTTGGGTTACTGAAAACGGAACTCCCTTTAATTCAGTAACAATTGTTAATTCGGATATGACAGTGTACGGTTCGTGGCTTTGTTCTGTAAAATTTGAGCCTGCGGGTGGAAGTGTATCTCCCGCAAGTATATCAGTTCCGTATCATCAGACAATTGCCTTTCCTACTCCGACCAGAAGCGGTTACGCGTTTGAAGGCTGGTATACTGCTCCCGAAGGAGGCGGTACTCAGTATTATTCGGGTGTAACCGAAATCACTTCGGATATTACTTTATATGCCAAATGGCGTTGTACTCATGATTTTAACTCGATGGAAATAAGAAAAGGTACCTGTATTCAGAAATACAAATACAGATATACCTGTGTTCGATGCTCTTATTCTTATGAGGCAGACGGTAATTGGGGTACGCACAAACAGGGCAGCGGTCAGGTTACCGTAAATCCCAGTTGTACAAGTACGGGAAAGAAGATTTACAAGTGTGAATACTGCAAGGCTGTTCTTGTCAGTCAGACGCTTGATAAGCTTCCCCATAACAGAGATTTGCAGGAAGCTGCTGTTGCTCCTACCTGTACTGCACAGGGTTATACAAATTACAGATGTTCAATGTGCAACCGTATTACATACACAGAGTACGTAAATGCATTAGGGCACAGTATGCAGTCATGCAACAAGGATGCAACTTGTACGGAAGCCGGTTATCGAGGAGAAAAATGTTCACGTTGCGGATATAAGACAGGTTCGGAAATCAAGGCTTTAGGGCATGATTTTGATGCCAGGTGCGGCGGTACTCATACTTTAGGCGGTCAGTCATATACAATAGGCTCACATAATAGGTCGGCAGGATATACACAGACTACAAAAGCAGAATGTATTCTTTGCATAAGATGTGCAGAGCCTCGTGACGGCTGGGTGTTGAGAGGCGGACAGTGGGTTTCCGGTGGTATGATTTGCCGTAGCCACACAGAGAAAAAGAGCAACGGTAAGGTCATATATGATGTTTATTGCGGAAGCTGGAAGAGTATGAAGAATCTTGGCATTCATAAAAATACTGCATACTAATGAAAGTGTTATATTTACAATACGATTGGTGATTTTATGAAAATAAAATTAATTATTATTCTTGTCGCTGTGCTTATTGTTGTCGGTGCGGGAATTACAGCAGGAGTTATTCTTTCGGGAAAAAATGAAACGGAAGAAGAAACTACTGAGTTTGCAGAAGAAAGTCCTGATGTGTCAAAAATTGAAATTTTCAGAATCGATGATATTTCTGAAATGAAGGATTTTGTTAATAATAATGAGCTGGTTTTGCAGGAGTCCGATGAAGCTACGCTATTTGCAGTTGGTGATATTCAGATTGCAGGACAGTCGGTTGATATGTTTATTCAGACCAATGAAGAAGGGTCCTTCCTTAGGACGGACGGTTCTTGTACGGTAGCGGCTGAGAATCTGACTGTAGAGTTGCTTGAAGAAAAATTAAATACCTTGTCTTATATTATTACTGCACTTTTTGGTGTCACCGAGGATTATGAAATCAAGGTATACTCCACGGAAGGCGCGATGCTTCATTCAACCACGTCAAATCCGCTTGAAAAGGTTATAACGGAAAATGCTTGCTGTGCATTTTACGTGGTAGATGAAGATAGTTCTTACTGGAATGTTACTGTTCGAGCTGAAAAAGAAGCTCTGATAATTGAATTTTTCCATTCATATCAAGAAGGACTTTATGAATTTGATGATGCAGATCTTATTCTGAATGAAGAATCGAAAACACAGGAAGAAATAACAGATATTGTAACCGAAGAAAATGAAGAATCGGTTTCTGTTGAGGGAACCGAAGAAAGCTCGGAGGCTTGAGATGATTAAGAAAAAAACAAACGGTGTTATTACGGTTTTTATATCGTTTATGTTAGTTGGAATAATCGGCTTGAGCTCACTTGTTTTGGAGGGCGGACGTTTACAGGCGGCAAAAACCCAGCTTGATGAAGCTAACGGAAGTGCCGGCTACTCAATGATTGCTGCGTATGACAGCCAGCTTTTTGAGCGTTTCGGTATTCTTGCAATTGACGAGGATATTTCAAACGTTGGAAGATACAGGTCATATCTTGATTTTAATTCCGATTTATCGGGTGCTTACAAAGGAAATAATATAAGTACGTTATATACGATTCGTTCCGCAGAAATGCAGACGATGTATAATCTTACCTATCCTTCAATACTGAAAAGGCAGATTCTTGCCCGTGCAAAATATAATGTCATTCCCCAGGATTTTGTACTTAATTATTACAATGCCGAGTATTTTCTGAGTGATATGCAGAAAAAGATTACGTATATTTCTGAGCGTCTCAGCTCAGCACTGAACAGCGGTTCAGGCTCTGTGGATGACCTTCCCCAGAATATGCAGAGTACATTTTCCAATATGTATGAGGCATTCAAGAGCATTAAGCGATATGACGAAGAATACGGTGTTGTAATATCGGGCTCAGATGCATCGTTACTTCCCGGTGTAACAGGAACCGTTGAAAGTACTATTGATAATACGGATGCTTCTGAAATCAGCGCAGCGGTTGCGGATGCTTATTCAGTTATAGGTTCTGCCGCAGGTGTGCTTGATTCAGATAGCGGAAATACGTATACCGAAATTGACGCTTCTGCAGACGTAAGCTTTATGAAAAGCGGTTTTGATAAAATATCAAGTCCTGCAAGCATCGCATCAAATGCAGGAACAATAATTTCAGACTGCAGACGTCTTATGCAAAGTATGAATGCAGCACTTAATGTTCTTATTGCTGATTCGGACGGGAATCTTTTGCTGAATTCTTACGTTGCAGGTTATTTCTCAAATAAAAACTTCCGTATTGAGGAGTATTCAGGTCCTGTAAAGGGAACCAAGGGTACAATCAGCTCCGGAACCTTTGTTAGTGCTTGTACGGAATATGTTTTTGGCGGTAACGTCAGCGAAACGTCAAATCAGGCAGCAGCATACAATTATGTTATGGCTGTTCGTATGATAAATAATCTTTATTCTGTGCTCACAACCTCAGATTCGTTAAAAATGAACAGCAAGGCATCAGTTGCTGCTCATATTGCCTGGGCGTATTATGAAAGCTTTATTGATGCAGAGTTACTGTTTAAGTATAACGCTGTTGTTCCTTATGCAAAATATAATATGATTTTGCCTATAAATAATATTGATAAGGTAAACAATGCTTTTAATACGAAGGATTTTCTTAACGGTATGCAAGGTCTGGGAATTCTTGTTGACGGCAAATTTTACGTTAACGGTGCGGATGCTTTTGATTATACCGATGCTCTTGCTGTCGGTTTATGGCTTGTGCCGAATTCGACAAAGCTTTTGAGAATAACAGATCTTATTCAGCTTGAAATGAGATATTACGAAAGCCATATTGAGAATGTATCCCCCACATTTATGATGGCAGAGAAAAATACGGTTTGCCGCGTGAAGTGCACGGGAAGTCTGAATTCTGTGTTACCTGTTATTTCTTTAGGCGGTGACGGAACAGCTCAGGGAACAAGTTTTCAGAGCATTAAATATGTTAGTTATTAAAGGGCGGTTTTTATGAAAAAAAATGAAAAGGGTGTTCTTGCGGTCGAAACCTCGATTGTGCTTACCTTTTGTGTTTTGCTGATATTATTTCTGTTCAGCTTTGCCCGTGTATACAGTGCACAGAGCACGGTAAGCCATGCCGTTATTCAGGCATCTGACGCTGTTGCACTTGAGTCTTATCTTCGCGAAACCTGTTTTAATGCAAGTGAAGAGGACGTGGTAAAGCTTGCAAGCAGAATTACCGGTGCTGCTTCAATCAGCGAGGACAGCTTTATAAGCCTCAGGGAGGCAGACGTTGCAACACTCGCCAAGGAAAAGTTTACTTATGCATTGGCAAAAACAAAAGAAGAGGCAGACAGCAAGCTTTTGCAATTAGGAGTTAAGAACGGGCTTGCAGGAGTGGATTTGTCGGCTTCAACTATAGAATTGGGTAACGATGATGTTATCGTGTATGCTACGTACACGATTCAGATGCAGTTCCCCGTGCTGGGCTTAAAGGATATTACCGTTACAAAAGCCGCAAGGTCAAAAACCTTCGGTGATATTCTCTTCGGCATTGAAACCCTGTCTCAGGACCCGAATATGGGGTCTGCCTCGGGCGGTGGTAATTATAAGCACGGTACACAGGTGGAAATTACTGCAACTCCCAAATACGGCTATGAATTCGCAGGGTGGCTCGACGGTAGCTCGGCTAATCCCCGTACTGTTACCGTCAACGGTGCTGCAACCTATGTTGCAGCCTTCATAGCACGTGATTTCGGTGTCAATTTAGAAGCAGTACCTGCTGAAGGCGGAAGTGTCACCGGCGGAGGTACGTTTAAATATCTTGATACAACAAATATAAATGCCGTTCCTGCAGAAGGCTATTCATTCAAAAATTGGGAGATTTACAGGCACGAAGACAAGACAACAACGGTTGTTGACAGTAACGAAACCCCTATAACTGTTAATCAGACATATACGTGTACTGCAAATTTTAGTATCAATTCTTATACGGTCAACGTAATAAGCGAAGGTGCAAGCTGTTCACCCGGTATCATTTATAAAGGAGAGACAAAAACATCTGTTACTGCTAATTATAAGACAAGTCTGAAATTGTCGGCTCCGTCACTGCCAAATTATGAATTTTTAGGCTGGAAAGAACAAGGAGCATCAAATTATTTAAGCAAAAATAGTACAGAAAATATTACCATTCCCGCAAAAGACGTAACTTATGTTGCTTGTTACAAAAAGCTGACGTGTAATGTGGATTTTTATGGACCCAATAATGAAATTCTCAAAACAATGGTTGTCAACAAAGATCAGTCCTTCAGTGAACAAGGATTGACAGTTCCTTCATACACAGTTGCCGGCAATAAAGTTTTTGGCGGATGGCGTGATTTTAGCAAGGATACACGCATTGTTGAAAATACAAAAATTTACGGTAATTGGGGTGACTTATCAATCAGTATAGATAACAATACGTCAAAGAATGTTGGCGCAACTACACTAACTGCAACAACAAATCCTCCGGGATTAAAAGTAACATGGAAATCATATGATGGCTCTAAAGTGCATGCTGATTCAAACGGAAGAATAACTGCAACTGGTGCAGGAAAAACAACTGTTGAAGCATCTGTGGAATATTACGGCTTAACAGATTCAGCTTCTGTTACTGTAACAGTTAAAGAATCAGAATATGAATTAGTGTACTGTATGAATATGGGTGGTGACCAAAAAAGATATTATACGAAAGAACACATAAGTTTAGTTGGTGTATCTCGTTGGGGCGTTAAATTCCCTGGTTCAAACCATCATTGTTATACAGAACAAAGCTATGCCAGAAGAATTGTCAAATATTCGGATACACTTTATCCTAAAGCGTGGAAAGTTAGTGATGATCCGAAGACTTATCAAAAAGTTGGTGGATATAGCGGATATAACAAATCCGGTGTTGAAGGTTTTGTATTAGATAACGGAACCGGAAATGCTTTATATTTTGCCAACAGACAGGTTTCAGGACCTCCCGGTATCGGATATTATATCTCAAAAATTAAGTATTAATAATTTATTTATTCTGAAACAGAGGTGTTATTATGATTTTTTCTTATGAAACGCAGGGTGCGATTACATATCTTGTATGTGAATTGGAGCCTATGGAAATACTTGACACATTAACACTCGGTATGCTTACCAATAATCATATCGCAGGTGTTGCTCCCGTGCTTTATACGGAGATGAACGGTGTAAGATATCTTAAATATAATATTTCCGCAAAGATTACGGCTGAGCAGTTTTTTTCGGGAAGCATCAACAAGGACAGACTTTTTAACTCACTTCAGAATATTACAAATGCTCTCTGCGCTGCGGATGAGTATATGATTGATCAGGTTTGTTTTTCTTTCCGTCCCGAACACGTTTTCCTTAACGTATCAAGCTGTGAGGCTGCTCTTATCTGTGTTCCCGTTTCCGCTTCAAAGGACGTAAAGGAAGAAACTACGGCACTGTTCAAACAGCTTCTTACTTCTGCGCAACCCTCTCTCTCAGAAGCGGGATATATTACAAAGCTTATCGACTTTATTGATAATCCGGCTGTGTTTAATATTTATAGCTTTAACGATTATCTCAGACAGTTAAGAACAGAGCCTGCTGTATCCGCAGCAATGGGCGGTGCTCAGGTAAACTATTCTTTTGATTCAACAATTTCAATTGATGATATGCCGTCGCTTAAAAATCCTTCGGCCCCTTCTGCAATACAGCCCTCGATTCAGCCGCCTGTTCCGCCTGCAGTCCAGCCTTCAATTCAGCCTGCTGTTCAGCCTGCAATGCAGCCTTCGATTCAGCCACCTGTGCAGCCTGTAATGCAGCCTTCGATTCAGACGCCTTCACAGCCGGTAATTAATGCACAGCCTCCCGTATATTCTGCTCCTGTATATACACCGCCTGCACAGCCCCCTGTAAATCAGGGTATTCCCGCAGGCTATAACGGCTTCAACAAAACACCCTCAGGACATACCGGCGGTATGGGAGCCGCCGTACCTCCCGCAAACGTTCCCCCTATTGCCAACGGGGCGGGAGCTTCTCCCGCAGTCCGTAATAATCCCGGATTTGCAATTCCCGGACAGAGCTTCGGCTCGGATATGCCCGAAGCTGATAACGGAAAAAAGAAGAAGGATAAGAAAGAAAAGAAGGAAAAAAAGGAAAAAAAGGAAAAGGCTCCAAAACAGTCCAAGGCTGATATTCCTGCAAATGAAGGCGAAAAGAAAATGACCTTTATGAATCTGATGGCACATTACAATAAGGAAAATGCTGCGATTTATAAGGCACAAAAGGAAGCTGCAAAGCAGGAAAAGGAAAATGCAAAGGCAAATACTGCAGCACCTCCCGTAGCCGCTCCCGCGCCTAATCAGTTCGGCTACGGCGGACAGGGAAATATCCCCCCGATGGGCGGAATGCAAGGCGGAATCCCCGGCGGTATGCAGGGTGGAATGTCCGGTGGCTTTGTGCCTGCCGTTCAGCCGTTGCCCGTACAGAACAGCTTTAACGAAACCACGGTGCTCAGCAGCTTTACCGGTGAGACCACGGTACTCAGCGGTGCTGCCCCCATAAGTGAACCTGCGCTTATCAGAGTGAAAACAGGAGAAAGAATAGTAATTAATAAACCTGTTTTCAGAATCGGTAAAGAAAAGAGTTACGTTGACTACTTTATCGGTGATAATACTGCAATAAGCCGTAGTCACGCAAATATCCACGTTGAAAACGGGGAGTATTTTATTGAAGACACAAATTCAACGAATCATACCTACGTAAACGGAAATATCATTGTAAACAACGTAAAGAATAAAATTGTAAACGGTGATAAAATACGCCTTGCAAATGAGGATTTTATCTTTTCTTTTTAATGCGATTATTTGGTAACTCGGGTATTGATATATCTTATACACAGAAAAGAGTGATATAAAATGATAGTAAATCTGATAAAAGTTGAGCAGATGTTCAGTTTGACTTTACCTGATAAGAAGAAAGGACAATATTGGCTTTCTGATATTGATGAAAACGGGAAATATCGTGAAATAATAAGTATAGAGGCTATTGATAATACGTGGGTTGTTAAGAGTAATAAGCTTGTTACTGTTCTTGATGTTAATAATAATCCAATAGCTTCTTCAATTCTTGTTCCCTCAGGATTTTTGAGTCTAAAGTATTATAATTCTAACGAAAGGATAATCATTTATTCTGAGACTATAGATCCTACCAGACAGAATTTTACGAAAATTGTCGTCCGACAGGCAGATAATCTTTATATCGGCAGAAATAAAGAAAATAATTTATTTTTTGCAAATAAATTTGTTTCGGGTAAACATGCACAGCTAATATTTGACGGAAACAACTGGTTTATCAAGGATCTCAACAGTACAAACGGTACTTATGTAAACGGTAGACGGGTCACGTCGGAAAACCTTGTTGCCGGAGATATGATATACATAATGGGACTCAAAATAGTTATAGGACATAACTATTTTGCTGTTAATAATCCCGATGGATTACTTGTTTTGCAGTCTTCCAACCTTGCAAAATATCAGGCTCAGACAGCTTTGGAAATTGAACCACTTAAAGAAATTCCGCCAGAAAAGCATTTCTTCCGTTCTCCCCGTTTTTATAAAGAAATCGAACATTGTGTTATAAAAATTGATCCTCCTCCTCAGATGGAAAAAGTTGAATCCGTACCAATGGCACTTATGTTGGGTCCGTCATTGACAATGGGAATGACATCTGTAGGAACGGCATTGCTTTCCGTTATAAATATAATAAATAACGGCGGTCAGATTTCGCAGGCATTACCATCGATAATAATGGCATTCAGTATGCTTGCAGGTACTATTCTTTGGCCTATTCTTACCAAACGTTATGAAAAGAAACAGAAGATTATCGCAGAAAAGAAAAGACAGGCTGCATATCTGAAATATCTTGATGAAGTTCGTGATGAGATAAGATGTAAATGTAAAGAACAGAGCGACATTCTTGCTGAAAACCTTGTTGCACCCGATGAGTGTATTTCGAGAATCTATTATCAAAAGACAAATCTTTGGGAAAGAGCGATAAATCATAAAGATTTTCTTCAAATGAGACTCGGACTTGGTGATTTGCCTCTTGATGCAGATGTCGATTGTGCAGCAAAGAAGTTTACTATGGAGGAGGATAATCTTCAGAATGCAATGTTGGCTTTAGGCAATGAGCCTAAAATTCTAAGACAGGTGCCTATTAGTATTTCTCTTCGGGATGAGTTTATTTCAGGTGTATATGGAGATAACGAAGAAAAAGACGGTATTATCAAAAATATGATCCTTCAGATGATGGCTTTACATAGTTACGACGAACTGAAGATTATGATTATTGATAATAACGAAGACGGCAAGTGGAACTTTATAAAGTTTATTCCGCATTTCTGGGATAATGAAATGCAGATAAGATTTTTGGCAACAACACTTGATGAAGTTAAGGAGCTTTCAGTATTCATTGAAAAAAATATTGTTAGCCGTGAAGATACAGAAAACCGTGATGATAATGTCCCTGTTCCGTATTATGCCGTTTTTGTTAATGATAAGAATCTTGCGGAAAAATGCGAAGCATTAGATGCCTTACTTAGATTCAGGAACAACCGTTCTTTTAGTCTTATTTACTCTGCCGTTGAAATAAAGGACCTTCCAAAAGAAACAAAGATGGTTATATTTGCAAATGGTGAAAAATCTTGCATATTTGATAGAGAGGATACAACCGGAAAAACCGTCGGATTTGTTTCGGACAGGGTAAATCCGGCCTCACTTGTATATGCTGCAGAAAAAATCGCAAATATTCATCTTGAACTTAATGAGTCGAGGTATTCTCTTCCCAATATGATAACCTTTATGGAAATGTTCGGTGTTGGTAAAATTGAGCATCTTAACTCACTTACCCGTTGGAGAGAGAACAATCCAACAAAGACATTACAAACTCCCGTAGGAGTTGATTCTTACGGTGGAATATTTAATCTGGATCTTCATGAAAAATTTCATGGCCCCCACGGACTTGTTGCAGGTATGACAGGTTCTGGTAAATCAGAATTTATCATTACTTACATTTTATCCTTAGCCGTAAATTATCATCCAAATGAAGTTGCGTTCATTCTCATTGACTATAAGGGTGGTGGTCTTACCGGTGCTTTTGAGGATGAGGAAAGAGGAATCAAACTTCCACATTTATCCGGCACAATAACAAATCTTGACGGTGCAGCTGTAAAGAGATCTCTGATTTCTATTCAGAGTGAGTTGCGAAGAAGACAGGCAATATTTAATGAAGCTAGAAAAACATCAAACGAAGGTACAATGGATATTTATAAATATCAACAGCTTTACCGTGACAAAGTAGTTTCTGAGCCTGTTCCGCATTTGTTTATTATTTCTGACGAGTTTGCAGAGCTTAAAACACAGCAGCCTGAGTTTATGGAACAGCTTATCAGTACAGCGCGAATCGGTCGAAGTCTTGGTGTTCATCTGATTCTTGCTACACAGAAGCCAAGCGGTGTTGTTGATGATCAGATATGGAGTAACAGTAAGTTTAGAGTTTGTCTGAAAGTTCAAGAGAAGGCAGACAGTCAGGATATGATCAAATGTCCGGATGCTGCAGAATTATCTCAGACAGGTCGGTTTTATTTGCAGGTTGGGTATAATGAATTTTTTGCATTGGGGCAATCTGCATGGTGCGGAGCCGAGTATGTTCCCACAGAAACTGTCGAAAAATCAGTTGATAACAGTATCCAGATTGTTGATCATCTTGGTCGCATTATGATGAATATCAAGCCTTCCAAAAAAACTGTTCAGGGAGGAAGTAAAGTAAAGCAGATCGTATCTATTATAAAGTATTTATCTGACCTTGCAAATGAAGAAGATATTCATATCAAACCGTTATGGCTTCCACCGATACCAGAAAAGATTTTTGTTGATAGACTTGAAGAAAAGTATGAATATGTTACCGAAAAGGGCGTTCTTAATCCGGTAATCGGTGAATACGATGATCCCTTTAATCAGACTCAGCAGGTTCTTACGATGCCTTTTACAAGAGAAGGTAACTGTCTGATTTACGGTTCAACAGGTAACGGAAAAACCACACTGTTGACTACAATCTGTTATTCACTGCTTAAAAACCATACGGCAGAGGAGCTTAATCTTTATATTCTTGATTACGGTTCAGAAACATTAAAAGTATTTGAAAAAGCACCTCAGGTTGGCGGAGTAATGGTTTCTTCCGATTTTGAAAGAACAGTAAATTTCTTCAAAATGCTTCATCGTGAAATTGATAGCAGAAGAAATCTTTTCTCCGAATACGGTGGCGACTATATGAGCTACTGTCAGAATAGCGGAAAAATTATCCCTAATATTGTTGTTTTGATCAATAATTACGCAGGCTTTTCCGAACAGTATGAAGATTTGTTAGAAAGCATCGCACTGCTTACCCGTGACGGCGTTAAGTACGGTATTTATTTTGCTGTTACGGCAAGTAACACAAATTCAGTACGTTACGTTGTTGCTCAGAATTTTAAACGAACGCTTACAATGCAACTGAACGATGAGTCTGATTATTCTGTTGTTGTTGGTAAAACAGACGGACTTATTCCCTCAAAATTCAAGGGTCGAGGACTTATAAATCTTGGGTGTTGTTATGAATTTCAGACCGCCTGCTGTACCGAAAATGCCGATAGTTATGAATTCTTGTCGGCATTCTGTACAGCTCTCAGAAGCTCGGCGGCGGTATTTGCCCGAAAGATTCCTGTCCTGCCGGAGGTTGTTAAAAAAGAGGATGTTGCAGAGATAATCATGGATACGAAAAATGTTCCTGTTGGTATTTCCAAAAAGTCACTCTCTCCCGTATGTATCAATCTTTTCAACAAGGTAGCTTACCCCGTTGCTTCTCAGGAAATTTATCAGACTGCATCTTTTACGGAAGAATGGCTCAAGGTGCTTAAAGAGTTCGCATTTGTCAGTTTGGTAGATGCCGAACAGATTCTTTCGGATGATGCATATTCAGAAGTTAACTATGTTGAATCACAGTATGATAAATTTGTGCAGAGTGTTTTTGCAGAAATGGTTGAAAGAAATAATACTTATAAAGATGCCAATATGGATAGTACAGTACTCGCAGAGTTTGAGAAAAAAATAATTGTTATTTCCGGATATAAGAAGTTTTTTGCTCAGTTATCTGCAGATTCGAAGGAAAAGATGAATGTTTTGCTTGAAAAGGCAGAGGCTGTATATAAGATACATTTCATTATAATTGAAAGCATAAGTGAATATGCAGCATTTAATTATGAAGCTTGGTTTAAACGGCATATAAGCGGAGCTGACGGCTTATGGATAGGTGACGGTGTTGCCGATCAGTATATGCTAAAAATAAGCAAGGTTACTAATGATCTTTATGATGAAATAGGGGATAAGTACGGATTCGCTATTAATAAGAATCGGCCTGTTCTTTTGAAATTGCTCTCTTCTGCAGAAAAGGAGGACGAATAAAATGGAAAAGGTTATAGTTGAAGTATTTGTTCCCGTTATAGGTACTGCGTATGATGTTTTCATTCCGTTGAAATCTTCGATGGCAGAGGTAGCACAGCTTCTGAAGAAGGCTGTGACTGATTTGTCAAACGGACATTTTGTTGCTACGGAAGAAACGTCCCTTTGTTACCGTGAAAACGGTTCTGTTATCAATATTAATATGACTGTGTACGAATTGGGAATCCGAAACGGCGCAAAGCTCATGTTGATATAAATAATTTAAGGAGGTAAAAAAAATGGCAAGAAACATTAAGGTTACACCTGAACTTCTGGAGTCTGCAGGCAACAGAATAGAAACACTTGCTTCTGAGTACAAAACTCAGTATGAACAGTTCTATTCAGAAACAAATGCTATGGCTTCAACTTGGAACGGCAAGGATAATATCGCTTTTATTGACCAGATTGCCGGTTTTAAGGATGATTTCGAGAAAATGTATGCACTAATGAACCGCTATGTTGCGTTCCTCAGAGAAAGTGCAAAGCATTATCGTGATACTCAGGATGCTGTAGTAGCACAGGCCAAAAAGCTTACAAACTAAAAAAAGGAGGAAAATATAATGGCTGACAGTATTTTAATCTCTACCCAGGTCCTGACCGATACTGCTGCAAAAGTTCGCAGTATCAACGGACAGCTTAAAAATAAGCTTGATGATATCAACAAAAATATGAATGAACTTGAAAGCTCATGGCAGAGTGATGCAGCAGGTGACATAAGAGCTGCTATGAACGCACTCAAACCCAGATTTGAAGAATATCAAGCTGTTGTTGAAGCTTATGCTAAGTTCCTTGTGAATACAGCTCAGAGTTATGAGGCAACAGAAAGTGCAATTGTAAGTAACGCTTCCCAGTTTAAGTAAAAGAATGGGAAGCAAAAAAAGCGAAGACTGCATAAAAATATAAAGCAAGGGAACGGCAAGTGTACTGCTTGCTGGAATCTATGACTAATCCAAAATGCTTTAACAATTAAAAAACTTTTATGCTGCGAATATTCCCTCTATTCTTGATGTAATCTTGTATGCATTAGGGGGGGGCAATGCTTATTTCTAATTTCCTCGGTTCGTACGTTCTTTAGCTTTTTTGCTTTCCCCTAACAGGAGCTGTAAAAAACGAATGCTTTTTACAGCTCCTATACCCGAATTTGAAAAAAAGTGGTTTTGAATCATTTTATATATTCAGGAGAATGAAAGCGATGAAGAAATTAATATCTATTTTGATGGCAATTATTCTATTTGCAGGTATGTTTACCTGTTTGGTGGGATGCACATCTGTTAATAATCCTCTTTTGACCAGAGGGGAGTGGATTTCCTTGCTATCCCTTGAATTTGGTCTTGATGATTATGTAACTGAAGAGCCTGCATTTAAAGATATCAAAAAAGACGATGAACTTTTTGTAAATGTTCAGTCTTGTGTAGATTGGGGCATTCTTGATAATTCATCTTCAGATAAACTTAATCCTGATAAAACTGCAAGAATTGAATTTGCTCTTGAAACTGCAATTGCTGTTGCTGATGTTAGTACTGAGGGTAAAACGCTTGCTGAATTTGCAAAAAGTGAACAGATTATAGGGGACAGTTATCTTGATATTAACGGTAATCTCACTCAAGAAAAAGCCGAAAGCATAATATTGTGGGCAAAAGATCTTTATCACAATAAAGAAATTGAAGAAGTAAGAATTGTTGAGCTTGTCGAGGGTGTCAAAGAAGTTAACAGTTCGACAAATGTTGTTTCTTTTTCAGACTCAACAGCAATTCTTGCCGGAGGTGAAGCAAGCGAATATGCTGTCGGTGATGTTATAGTTCTTCCTCCTTCTGCAGAATATCCTGACGGTTATGCAAGAAAGATTACCGATGTAAAAGCAAACGGTGATGGTACATATACATTTGCAACAGAAGATCCTGCTATTGAGGAAGTTTTTGCTGATCTTGATATTTCTACAACAGTAGCACCTAATGTTGCGGATATTAATTTTGAGAACGGTTTCAGTCTTTCATCCGGCGGTGCCTCCGGAATGGGCTATCAGAAGGCTGAGGTAGGAACCCTGGAAAAAACAGATAATGATGCTGTTTCTGATGCCATGGATAAAGGTGTATCTTTTAGTATTGATGTTGATGTAACCGGTGGAAATATTTCCCTCGCTAAAAATTGGGCCAGTTTATTCGGTGCAGCGATTGACCATACCGGAAAAGTCAGTTCGGATGTTAATCTTGGTAAAATTTTTGGAGTAGAAGAAGATATTGAGGTTGGCGGTGAAATGGGATTCAGTACAAAATCTCTCGTTCCGCCATCAACCGCAGGAAAATTATTTGATATAAATTCAACAATTCCTGATAAATCATTGTTCGGAAAAGATCCCTATGACAATACGGATGCTATTGAAGCATATAAAGCCGGCAATATATCGCTTGATGAATTGAAAAATCAGCTTGATCTTACTGAAAATCAAACAGAAAAGAATGCAAAAACTATGACAAACAAATTTTCAGGGTCATATAAAATTACAGGAAACGTTTCTATTACTAATTTATATGTTACACCTGTAATTAAGCTCAAGAAAACCTTGGGTATTCCTACAGGAATTGAAACTCTTTCTGTTGAAGTTAATTATGATGTTAATTCTTCTCTTACTGTAAGCGGTATTTTTAAAGAGGAGCTTTGCGTGTGTACATGTCCTATCCCTGTTGTTGGAGGTGTTTCCATTGCTCTTAAATTCATACTGTTTGCAGATCTTAACGGAAATATTACAGTGAGTGCGGTTATTGGAAATAATGCAAAGTTTGAATATTCAGGCGGGCAAACAAAGAAATCTGCAACGAACACACAAAGTGTTACGGCCTCTATTTCAGCTGTGCTTGATGTAGGACCTGCTTTCGGTATTGATATTCAGTTTCTTGGATTAACTATTGTAGATATTAAACTAAGTGCAGCGGTTAGATTTAAGACAGGTGCAAATGTTAAATATATGACTACATATTCTCTTAGTGATGATTCTATAACGATTAATCGTAAAACAGAGTATGGATTTACCGGTGATTTGTATGTTCCAATTATAAAGTTAAGTATAGGGCAGAAAAAATCATTTGCAAATACGTTGAAATTGTCTTTCTCTTGGACATTGGTAGGAGAAAATAAGGCTTATCATAAGGAACTGTTTAATATGGAAGATATTATTTGGGAAGAAACACAGGTAATCAAACTTCGTCCCGAAGAAGAGGAAGAGTCTACTACAGAAAATCTTGAAGAAGATCTTGAATACAAGAGAGTTACTGATTATCTGAAGCTTGACGGATACTTTGTATCAATATCGGAGGGCGAATCTTTCAAAATCAATATTGCAAATCTTCCTGAAGGTTACTCAGCGGCAGATCTTGTATGGTCTTCTGATAACGGTTTTGTTGCAAGTGTAAGTGACGGTGTGGTTACTGGTGAATCTAATGGTTCAGCCGTTATTTCTGTGATGACATCCGATGGTATTTTTAAGTGTTATTGTTCAGTAACAGTTGCCGGTGAATCGGTTGAATTTACTCCTTTGGAGGATGATTTGGTTTATGCAGCTTAGTATTCAACAGACAAAAACAAATTTTAATATGGCATGGGAAGTTCTTGATAAGGACAATCAGCGATATGCTTTTATAGATGCCCCTCTTGTTATGGGATATTTTGAGGCAACGGCTGTTTTTCGTAACCATACCCCTAAAAGACTTTATCACAATACTCATGATAAATCATTTGGAAACAATATAGCTGAGTGCTTAAATCTGAAGATTTTTGATAATCAGAATGATTATGCGGGCAAAATGGAATGTGTAACTGAAAAAATCGGTTTTTTGAAAAGTTACATTTATCACAAAATCGAATACAAAGGAAATGTATATTCTGCGTACGAAGTAGGATTCGGGAACAAGGGTTTGTACCTGTGTATCTATAAAGGTGACAGAATAATTGCCATTGTAAATAAAAAACTCAGAGTAGTAAATTATAAGGACAGTTATGTTTGTTATCTTGAAAATGAGGAAGATGCCGATATAGTTATTTCTTATGTAGTTTATTACGATATGGTTTCGTATGGGGATTGGCTTGATATTTCTCTTTACTCTCAAGAAGAAAAATTTGTCGTAACACTGCAAAAGGAATTAAAAGCTAAATTCGTCGCCGATTTTATACCTAAAATTATTGCCCAGGATGGATATGTTTTGTAAATTTCAGGAGGTGCTGATATGGCAATTAATGTAGCAAAAGTAAATAGTCAGGCAGCAAGTATTGTTGACAATGTCAATCAGTTAAGGACTGCTCAACACCAACTGCAGACATACAAAAATGAACTTAATAACGCTTGGCAAGGTAAAGAAGTAACATATTTTAACAGTGCCATTGATTCTGTAATGAGAAGTATTGATATTGTTATCAACGATATGGAGGGTATTCTGAATGATATAAAGAATACTGCATATCAGATTAAAAGAGAAGAGGAGCAGGCCGCAGCAGCCGCTGCTGCGGCAACAGCAGTACAGAAAGCTCAGAGAATAAAAACTGCCCAGAATGCAGTTGATAAAGCGAAAAAAGAGCTTGACAATATAAAGAACGAAATCAATAATCTCGAAAAAAAGATGAATAAAAACTTTTTTGAAAGGCTGAAAAATAGTGATTATATGAAAGAGCTTGAAGAAAAGCTTAAAATAGCAGAAAAGAATTATAATAACAAATTGTCTGCTTTGCGAGCTGCGAAAAGATAAAGGGTAAATTGTATGGCAAAGTATAAGATTGAACACTCAGACGAAAGAACATTGCTTGTTATATCAGGACAAAAGGGTGATCAGTTGAGCGAACGTGAGTTTTACGCTATTACTACGATGCAGATATCTTGTCTTGTAAGAGCGGATATAGTGAGAAAATCAAAGACTTTTAAATTGTTGTACGATATTTCAGGTTTTATTCCGCTCCGGGAATTTCTGATGAATCCACTTAACAAGATAACTTTTTCTAATCTACTGAAAGGAGTTCTTGATAACCTCAAAATACTCCGGCAAGCTTTCTTTGAAGAAAGATATCTTTTGTTAGATGTTAACGCTGTAATGGTTAATCCTCTTAATCAAGAGTTGAAATTTATTTTTGTTCCGATTTCATTTTTCAATAATAACGCTTCTCTTAAAAGTTTTTTGTTGAGTATTATAGATTGTTGTTCATTTGTTCAAGGAGAGTCCGGAGATTATGTGCGTGAGTACATAAGAATTCTTAATAACGGAATAAACTTTTCGGTATTTGAACTTGAAGAATACGTAAGACGGCTAAGTACGGCAAATTTGGGAGCGAAGGATGAAAAAAAATGTAATAAATGCGGTGCTGCATTGGAGTACAATGTGAATTTTTGTTCGTTATGCGGAACAAGAATCGGTGAAATTGTAGTAAACAATGATAAGGTATACGATCCGTCTAAGACAGTATTTCAATATATTGGGCAGGCAGCTACAGTTTCTGATATTCCAGCGAATAATCAGATTGAACCCATATCGTCTCCTGTTGCTTCTGTAACTCACGGGCGAATGTCAATACCTGCAGAATGGGCAATTCACAAAGAACAATTTATTGAAACTGCAGTAATTCATCAATTATACGGAAATCAGGCTTTTCTTGTTGATGTGTTGACCGGAGAAAAAGTTGCTGTTAATTCTCGGTATTTTACAATTGGAAAGGAACAATCAAACAGTTTTTGTATTTCAAACAATTCTGCAGTAAGCCGAAATCATGCTGTGATAAAAAATATCAATGGAAGATGGATGATTTCAGATATAAACTCGACAAATTTTACTTATGTAAACGGTAATCGGGTTGTTCCAGGACAGGATGTTGAAATTTTTAATAATACAAAAATTACTTTTGCAAATGCAGATTATATTTTTTTTAAATATTAAAGGAGAGTTTTTATGTATCCGGAGTTTATTGCTATTTATA
This sequence comes from Acutalibacteraceae bacterium, assembly GCA_045589015.1. GTDB lineage: Bacteria > Bacillota > Clostridia > Oscillospirales > Acutalibacteraceae > RUG806. Next base: position 61,539 of record JAZNFG010000056.1, on the reverse strand, counting down.
TTATGCTTGCAGTAATTCTTATTTTGCTTGGTGTTACGGTATTTTTGCTTATAAAAATTATTAAAGACGGGGGTGGGAGCTGTGTAAGAACCGATACTTCTGCATTCTCTCAGCATACATCAGGAAATACATATTATTCAGTCGTACCGCAGTATCAGTCTCAGAGTGAGCAATATCAAAGACAAGGTGTTGTTTATTGTAAACATTGTACAATGCCTTACGATGCAACACAGCCTTATTGTCCTAACTGTGGCACAAGAAGATAAATATTTGCATTTTATTTTAGGAGGTGAATTAGTTTGAGTAGAACATCTATTAACATATCTGCAGCCGGTAGTGCAAATAATACAATAGTCAAAGCAAAAAGAAATGTTACTTGTGCTAAGGATTCTTTTCGTTCTACAGCTAATAATGTTGATTCAAGAATTAAAAATAGAAACAATATTAATAACAGAGTGACTTCTATTTATAATAAGTTATCTGATATTGAAGGAAAATTATTCCGTATTTCTCAGACCGTACAGAGCGGTTTACAGATGTACAGCAGTACTGACAGCAGAATTGAGCAGAATGCAAACAACGTACAGAGAAATGCAGTCGGTGCTAAGAAAAGTTCTTATTATGATTTCTTTACAGATAATAGTGGAAGTAACAAGGAAACAGGGAAAATAAGAAAAAAAATTGTTTCTTTTGAAGATATTTCAGCTGAGTTAAAGAGACTTATAAAAGAAATCCTAAATAGTGATAATTCAAAGGATGGCAAAAGATTAAGTCCAAAAAGTATCAAAAAATTATTTCAAGCAATATGGCAAGATGTAGATGGAATTAGAGAGTTGTTTGAATTTACAAGCGGTGCTGCAAAATGTACAGGCTTTAATTCAACACTACCAGCATATGTTGGCGATATAAGCAGTATGGTTTTAGATACAAAAGGATCCGATACGAAAATTTCAGATTACTTAAGTTCATTTTCCAGTCTTATAGATTTTATTGGCAATAAAAGAGATAGCGATAAGATGTCTGTTGCCGGTTCAGTTTTTAACTATATTGGTGATTTGATTGGTGTAGTTGAATCAAAAAATGATACAACTACAAATAAGACCTCATCTATTTTATCGTTGCTTAAATCTTCAGTTAGTGTCGAAACAGGCTTGTTTGATTATTTTGAAAAAAGCTTACATCCCTATGATGCAGTAAAGTTAGATGCTAAATTTGGTACGTTGATGTCAAAATTGAATATTGCCGGAGGAATAGTAAGTGTCGCAGATTCTTTTGTAGATAGCATTAATGTTTTTAATAATCCAGAAAGCAACGGGTATAGCAAAACGGCTTCAGGGATAAGAGTTGGTAATTCATTTTTGAAACTTGGTAAAGATGTTTATATGGATTCCATAGCTAAATCAAAGGTTTTGCAAGTTATAAGTTCAGCTGGCAAGAATACTAATGTTCGTAACCAGATTTTAATGCAAGAACAAAAATTGAAATATGGTTTTGATAAAGCAACTAACACAAAAATCAAAAATGTAGGAGCTACTGTTACCATTTTGACTTCTTATGCTGATGGTATTGCAAATGGTATAGAGCAATATGGTGTCGTTACTGAAGACGGTGATTTTGATTGGGGTGATGCCGGTTCTGTTATGTTACATTTTTCAACCGGTGGATTATCCTCAATGGCAAGTTCTTTAACGTGTGGACTTGTCAATGTCGATGGTAAAAGTGTGGCTGATCATTTAGAAGCTGACGCCATTAAATTTGCTCATGGAGATAGCTGGGCTGCTAATTTTATAAGAAATGAAGAAAATTTTGCTCCCGCACGTTTTGCAGTTTCTGTTGGTTCAGGGGTATATGTAATTGGTGAAAATATATACGATGGTGTTGTTGAGTTTAACAATACTGTTGGTAGTTGGGTTTCAGCAACCTGGGATACAGTAAGAGATTGGTTTTAAAAAACAAAAAGGAGAGTATGATAAATGTTTAAAGAATTATTGCCTATTGGTAGTGTGGTTTTATTGAAAGAAGGAACAAAGAAATTAATGATAACAGGAATTAAACCAGTAACAAGTGAAAAGCCAGAAACGGTGTATGACTATATAGGTGTTGTCTATCCGGAAGGCTTTTTAGGAGATGAGTATAATTTTTTGTTTAATCATAGTAATATTAATGATGTTATTTTTGTTGGTTACAATAATCCTGAAAGAGAAAGTTTTTTAGAATTATTGGAAAAGACTTATGATTTACAAAATTCTGAAAAAGGAGAATGAATTTGTTATTTGTGAAAAGCTGCAGGTGTTTGATGCATTTGCAGCTTTTTATTTCTAAAAAAGTTAGAATAGAACAAGATAAAAGGTGGAAGTATATTACCGGTGAAATTAGTTGAGGATTATTTTCAGAGGTTTTGTTCTTTTGCTTTCGGGGTTGTTTGCAGCAATAGTATTGTACCCTGTTTTGCATGAGTTCGGTCATGCGGCTTTTGCTTTTTTGTTAGGCATGGAGATCGAGGAAATAAATCTGTTTTCCGAGTTTAGTGTTATTTGCAGAGTTGATAATTCCGATACCCTTGGAGCTGCTTTGACGGGGTACGGGGGGATAATTGCTCCCATTATTTTTTCTTGTATATTTTCCTCTCGTTTTTTTGTTTTGAGATATATGAATTTTTCTGTGAAAATTATTAATCTTATCGTTTTGATAAACGCAGTTGTAGCATTAGTACTGTTTATCGCGGAAAAGCCTGTTTTGAATAATGATATTACAACCGTGTTGACAGTTGCGGACAATAGCTTTATAATGACTTGTGTTGTAATTTTTATTTGTTTAATATTTGTAGCAATTTCTTTGAAAAATAAAAACATTCTGAATGATTTTTATTCTTTTGTTACATCAGATAAGATAGTTACAAATCGGGAAAATGGTATCTGACAGTATTGCAATAAACTGCTTGGTTTCTGTGGTTGGCGGTAAACTGCCAACCAAGCAGAATTGCGACACAGGCAGCTATCAAGGGCTAATTTCCAAATATAAGAATATGCGCCTTCGGGGAACCGAAGGCGTTATTTTTATGGAAATCAGCCCTTGAGTTGTATTCGCCTAACGGCGAGTTATATTGCTTCGCAGTGATATTATGCTACGCATAGTGATATTCGCTTCGCGAGTTAAATGGCGAATACAATATCACTAAAGCCGTAAGGCATTAATATCATTTTCGCTTTGCGAAAATATCACCCCGTCGCAGACGGAATATCACTAATAATGATAAAAATAAAAGATTTACGTTATCGTTTTATGAATAAGCAACACCCCGGTAAAATCAAGGGCTTCGCGAATTCTCCTACATAAGTTGCAGCTGTATAGGCAGCTATTAAATGTGCAATCAGCTCCCCGTATTCGAAAGAATATGGGGTGTTGTTACGTCATAAAAATCATATTGATTTATGTTATAGATTATGATAAACTTATAGTCGCCAAACCAATTGAATATAAAACAGGGGCAATTTCTCTATTCTTAGGGATATTTATACCCTTTTGTTGGCATACTCAAGTATGAATTTGATAAAAATGCAAATTCCATCAATTTGAGTGTGCTTATTGCCCTTTATATTGAATTGGTTTGGCGACTATCGGAGTTTGCGTTTTTTGTGCGACTGCTTCGGTGGTCGCACTTTTTGTTTTATTAAAGGATAGTTAAAATTAGATTTAATTCTTTATATGATAATTTCAAACTATCAGAAAGAGGTATATGTTAATGAACGTACTGTTTTTTTATCCTAAAATTGAAAATGTAATTATGCCATCGTATGCCCCGTTAGGATTAATGTCTATTGCCACTTATCTTAATAAAAACGGGCATTCTGCGGTTGTTTCAGACAGGTTTTACGATATGAGAAAGATTGAAGAAACTATAGCCAAAAACAATCCCGATATTGTTGGTATTTCTGTAATATCACAAACTTTCATAAAAGATGCAATATTTATATCAAAAAAAGTAAAAAAATGGGAATCCCTGTTGTTTGGGGCGGAAGTGCAGCTTCAGCGATAGACGAAAAGGTTTTACGAAGCGGTTATGTAGATTATGTTTGCCTTAATGAAGGTGAGTATACTTGGCTTGAAATAGCTGATGCATCAGATAAAAAAGAATCATTTGAAGATATCGAGGGAATTTCTTATATAAGAAATGATGAGTATGTCCGTAATAAAGATAGGGAATTTATTGACTTATCTGTTTTGCCTGATATTGATTGGAGTCTTGTAAATCCTGAAAACTATATGCAAAGTAACTATGGAATGAAAAAAATGTTAAGCACATATATGTCAAAGGGATGTTACGGTAAATGCGCATTTTGTTATAATCCGGTCTATCATTGTTCAAAACGGAGAAAAAGACCTCTTGACATTGTAATGAAAGAAATCAAACAATTGGTAGATGATTACGGTGTTGACGGATTTGAATTTACAGATGAGGTTATGTTTTGCAACAGAACAGAAATGTTGGATTTTTGTGCTAAATTAAAAGAGTACGAGCTTAATATTTGTTGGAGCGGGTATTTGAATGTTGCTACGATCAGTAGCGAAGAAGATTTTAAGCTTATGTACGAATCCGGTTGCAGAGTAATTTATTACGGTATAGAATCAGGCTCAGACAAAATACTGAAATCTATAAATAAGCATGCGTATATAGCTGATAGTGCTATAGCAACTTTGAAGAAATGTAACGAGTCCGGAATATTGCCTGTGGCAATGTTTATTTTAGGATTACCTGATGAAGATGAGGAAGATTTAATTAAAAGTATAGATCTTGCGAAAAAATTAGGAAATATTATCGTTAGTTTTTGCTTTTTTACTCCATTGCCGAAAACAGAGCTATACAGAAAGCTCATTGATGATGGCAGACTAACCGAATTAAAGACTTTGGAGGAACACGGAAAGATCGTGGAGCTTGAAAGCTTTTATGCCAATTATACAAAAGTTCCCACCATTGATTTAATAACGATCCGGAAATATATGCGTCTCAGAGGTCTTTTCAGAAAAGGTGAAGGACAGACAAATAAAGTAATATCAATGACATTAAAGGCATGGGGACAAAGAGGTATAATTCACTTTTTTGGTAATGCATTCAGTTCAGCACTAAAATTGATAAGCACCTGTTCAGTTTTTTTGCATCCTAAAATAAGAAAGAAATACGGCTTGTATTTTAAGAAATAAAAGCGAATTGTTTGTTCCCATCTCCCCGACAAAGCGTGTAAGAGGCCGGCGAGATATTGAAGTAAAACTCTATACTTAAAATGAACTCCCTTTGTCAGAAATGACAGAGGGAGTTTTTGTGTATATGGGTATTGAGATTTTTGGTAAAGCTGTGATATAATAATTTTGTTATATACGCGAAAAAACATGATATAATTTGAAGAGATTGCATCTCTATCAAAATAGAAAGGAATATCCCTTATGAGCGAACAAAGTAAAATGGAAAAAGAGGTTGCGTTAGAAAATGTAATTACTTCGGCAGTCCAAATTCCCGGTGTTAAAGTAAACCGAAGCAAGTTTTTAGCAGAAATATTTGCCTCAGAAGATGTTGTTATTCAGGATATTATTGATTTAGGTCCAATTCAGGCGAACATAGCTCAAGATAAACTTTCAAAACTTGCAGGGAAACTAATTTTAAAACGAACAAGCGAGTCATCTGCCGCCTCTTTCGTGGCAGGCATTCCCGGCGGTTTGGCTATGGCAGCTACTATACCTTTAGATGTTTTACAGTTTTTTGGTATGGCATTAAGACTTGCCCAGGAACTTTCTTATCTTTATGGTGCGGAAGATTTGTGGCAGAACGGACAAGTTGATGATGAAAAAGTAAAGAATCAGCTTTTGTTGTATTGCGGTGTTATGTTTGGTGTTTCCGGTGCTGTTTCAGGTGTGCGTGTTTTATCAACTCAAATTGCCAAAACAACATTAAAGAAACTTCCACAAAAAGCTCTTACTAAAACATTTTGGTATCCGATGGTTAAGCAGATTGGTAAAGCTATCGGCATAAAGGTTACAAAATCAACGGTTGCTAAAGGTGTTTCAAAAGCGATCCCCATTCTTGGCGGTGTAATTTCAGGTGGATTAAACTTTGCTTCAATGTTACCTATGGCAAATAGATTGCAGGCGGCTCTTGATAGTGCAAACTTCAACTATACAGAAGAAGAATTCGAAAAAGACATTTATGTTATTGAGAATATCGATGAAGTTGAAGAAGAGAAAGCAACAGAACCACAAGATGTTAAGTCTAAAATAATTGGTGGCGGAAAGAAACTCGGAGAGAATATTTCAGGATTGTTTGCCAAAAAGAGCAAAACCGCCGACGATACAACAGATAATACAGTTGAAAAACTAAAAAAGTTATCCGAATTAAAAGACTTAGGAGTCATAACAGAAGAAGATTTTGAAGCTAAAAAAGCTGAGCTGTTATCCCAAATATAATTAAAGGAAAATAAAAGTCCCCGCACATTCGACAAAACACAGGCCCCCTTGTAAAATGGTGTTACCAAATACAAGGAGGTCAAATTTTATGTTCATTACACATAAATTATAAGTCTGTTCACAAAATAAGGCCGTAAATCTTTAGGAATGTTGTCATTCATTTCTGTTTTTCTGAAAATATATTTTTGCAATGATTCAAGCAATACTCTTCGTATTTCGGAATAAAGTTATAAATTCCGAAAGAAAATGCCGATTTCGGAATAAACTGTTGACTGTCGGAATAAAATATAGTATAATGACCGTACATTAAATCTGTAAGGAGGAACTTACTATGGTAGAACGCAAAGGTTATTTGGATTTGCTGAAGAAATGGAAAGATGATGAAGTTATTAAAGTTGTAACCGGTATTCGAAGATGCGGTAAGTCTACCTTGCTCAAAATGTATATGGAATTTCTGAAATCGCAAGGTATCAGTGATGACAGAATTATTTTTATCAATTTTGAAGAATTGGAATATGAACACATTTCGGATTATAAAATTCTCTATAATTACATTAAAGAACGCTTGCACCCTGCCGAAATGACATATATTTTTCTTGACGAGATACAGCTTGTAGAAGATTTTCAAAAAGCTGTTGACAGCTTGCAGGTAAAAGAGAACGCGGATATTTATATTTCCGGTTCTAATGCATATCTGCTTTCCGGTGAGCTTGCAACCCTTCTTTCGGGCAGATATGTAGAAATAAATATGTTGCCGCTTTCTTTTGCGGAATTCTGTGAGCTTAAATCAGGTGAAGATAAGGATTTACTTTTTGCCGAGTATATGAAAAACGGCGGTCTTCCGTATGTTTCAAAGCTTGACAATGATGACGAAAAAATCAATATGTATCTTGAAGGTATCTATAACACGGTCATCGTTAAAGATATTGAAGAACGGCAAAAAAGAAAACAATCCGACCCCAACAAAAGAAAAGTAAACGATATAGCTTTGCTTAAAAATATTTCAAGATTTCTTGCAAGCTCTGTAGGCAGTCCTGTATCTGTAAAAAGCATAACCGATTATGTTACGTCAACCGGAAGAAAAATTTCACAGAATACGACAGATGATTATGTAGAAGCACTCGTTGAGCCTTATATATTCTATCCTGTTGAACGATACGATGTTCCCGGCAAGCAGCTTCTTAAGAAGAATCAAAAAATGTATATCGTTGACCTGGGCATACGTCGGTATCTTCTTGCAAGACAAAGATATGATTTGGGATTCTCGCTGGAAAATATAATTTTTCTTGAGCTGTTAAGAAGAGGATACAAAGTAAACATTGGCAAAATCGGCACAACAGAAGTGGATTTTGTGGCTCGTAAGGATGACCGTATTTATTATTTTCAGGTAACGGCTTCAATGGTTGAAGAGTCAACTTTTGAAAGAGAAATAACACCTCTGAAAAATATAAATGACAATTATCCCAAAACAATAATAACACTTGACCGATTTACTCTCGGAAACTATGACGGCATTGAGGTTATCAATGCAATAGATTGGTTGCTGCAGAAATAAAAACAAATCCGCACATTCGACACAAGAAAACGGCTTCGCCGTACGCCTACGGCGACCGTTTTCGAATAGTCCGGCTCCCGGGGAAAGCCCAGCTTTCCGTTCGGAGGGACATAAAATCTTTTTGTGATATCGGAAGGAATTTCCTATAAAGAAATAAAGTCCTCCTTGTAAAATGGTATTACCAAATACAAGGAGGTTTGTTGGTATTTTTAATTATTCCGCAATTTCAAGAAGCTTTTTGTTTACTCTTGCCTGTACGTCAATATAGTAAGCGGTTTCAGCGGTGTTCATTTCTTCGTTTTCCCATTTTTCAAAGTCTTCGACGAAGTCTGAATATTTGCTCATATAATCTGCATAGTCCATAAGAAGACTTACATCACCGGGGGCAGCCATATATTTTTTCATAAAGTCAACATAGTCACTCATAAAGGCTTCGTAGCTGTCCATCGCCTCTTTAAAATCGGGGTCTATACCGGTGTAGTCATTGTCTGTGTTTCCTGCTGCTTCAGCATCCTCGGTTTCCGCTTCGGAAGGAACGGCTGTGTCATTTTCTTTGTCGGTTTTTTCGTTCGGGGCATCAACGTTAATGCTCATAACGCTGTTTCCTTCGTAACGAAGACGAAGGTGCCAGCCTTCGCTGTTATCGGCAGAATAATATTTGTCACTCTTATCGTAATCAATATCAAATCCCTTTTCTGAACAGGCAGTCACATACGCATCATAGTCAGATTTTGAGGTTTCGCCGATATATACAAAGAAGCTATCGTCATACTCGTAGCTGAATTTACCGGTTGTTGATTCCGGTACAGGTAACATATCGCCTGCGGTGCTTGACGGCCATTTGATAGTTGATAATTCCATCGGCTTATCAAGACTTATACTGAGTTCTTTGCTATAATGATGAAGACTTAATTTATATCCCTCGGTATTATACGCGCTGAACGAAGCTGAGCCTGATTCAGGCTCTATGGTGAAGCCTGCCGCTTTACAGGCATCAACGTAATCAGCATATTGCTTGTCAGAAACATCGTCAATATCAAGCCTGAGAGCTTCTGTGGAATTTGTGCGAAGCTCTCCTCTGTCTGCAGGCGGTTCGGGAAGCATTTCACTCAGAACAATATCATCCCAATCAATTTTCTCGCCCATATTCAGTATGGAGACTGCAGCTGCAATAACTGCGATAACCGCAAGCAGAACAAACCACCATCTGCGGTAAAACGGTTTCTTTCTTTTTTTTGTTTTTGTCGGCTCCGGAACAGGCTGCTGATACTGTTCGGGTGCTTTTGCTCCGCACTCCGTGCAGAACCTTCCTTCAAATTCCGTGCCGCATTGATTGCATTTCATAATTCATCCTCCTGTGTTTGCTTTTTTGATTTCAGAATACGCCATATACTCCTTTCGGAGTAATTGTATTTCTGTGCTAATTGGGGTACGTTTTTACCGTTGTACTCGTTTATTATAGCTTGGTGTGTATATTCCTTTGAAAAAAGCCTGTTCGGGAATGAAATCTGTGTTCCGTGAAATAAATTGAATATTATTAACGTATTTTCCAAACCCATCTCATCGGCTATATCTCTGTATACGTCATTCAAGCCTCCAAGGTCAGTTTTCAAAAGCTCCACCACCTGACTGTCAAACAAGCTGTCGTTTATCGACATAATACCACCTCCGAACAGACAAAACAAATGACATTATCATTGTGGTTGTCAGTAAGACATCGGTAATTTGCCTTTTCCTTAGCTGAATTTTTCATTAAAATGCTCCTTTCTGAACTGTAAATATTCGTTCAGAAAAGAGCTTGTAAATTTCGCGAATCCCCGCAACGGACAAAACAAAAGCCTCCTTGTATCGGTACTACTGATACAGGGAGGTTTGTTTATCGGGGTTTGGTTTATAAATTTGGTGGTATGCTTTTTTGTGAGTGGGGGCTGCCTTTTTTACTTTACGGAAAATTTATTCCGATACCGTAAAAAATTTACGTCCCGACGGAGACACTTCGTAAAGAAGATGTCTCTCTCGTTTTTTATTTGCATAAAACAAATGACACTTTGCACAAAGGTTGTGAAAGTGTAATAGTGGGTTACATACTTTGAGAAAGGTCGTACCCGCCGAAAAAACAAGAATTCTTTTTCGGTTGGTAAAGTGATATTGCAAACTGCCGTTTGCAGTGATATTTTTGCCTTACGGCAAAAGTGATATGAAAGCCTATCGGTTTTCGTGATATTATTTTCGCCTTAAAACTGTCCGAAGGACAATATCACTATGCGTAGCATAATACCACTGCGAAGCAATATAACTCGCCGCAAGGCGAATATAACTGAGGCGCACTTCCTTACGGAGTGCGCCTCGACGGGGGCTTTGGTTATGAGAGCATATCGACCTCGAAGATTGCGGTGTTTGCGGAGACGAAGAGTGTGCCGGTGGTGAGGTCTGAGAAGTTATTTACCGTAATTTCCCCGGGTGCCGCAACGGGATATTCTGCATCGTAGGATTTTGTCAGATGCTTTGAATTTACCATTGAGAAAAGGAAGTTGAAGCCGAGGCTGTGAATGAAGAAGCCGTCAATTTCAATCTTCTGCGGCAGATAGCAGGTATAGCCGAAATCGTGGTCCTCGGAGTTCGTTGCGTTTACGATATTGTTTTCCACACCCGTGGGATAGAATTTGCAGTTTCTTATAATAAGCTCTCCGTTCCACGTTGAGCCGTAGTCCTCTCTGAGGTCAACGAAGCTTGAGGAGATAACGGTGGTGTTTTCTATAAGCGCCGTGCCCGTGCCTATAAGCTTGATGCCGTGATGTCCGAGGACGGAGTTTTTAATTGTAGCGTTTCTGACGCCCTGATGTGCATCAAAGCGTGAGAAGGCACAGCCGTCATAGGTGAGGTTCTTGCAATAGTTCGTGCCTGCAATACCCCAGTAATCACCGTCGGTGATATCGTTGGTCTGCTTGCAGTTAAGGAAGGTTGCATTAACAGAGGTGGCGGCGCCTATATCGTAGGTGCCCATCTGCACGGACGTGCCTGCAGAGCCTATGGTTTCATACTTTTTATGACCCGTGAAGGTACCGTTCTTGACGGTAACGTTTGCACAGCAGGAGAGGCTTACGAAGGCTGAGTAGGGCGCACCCGTCTTGCCCTCGTTGATAACCTCGTGATAAATGCCGTCGATTACCGTGTTGGAGCGTCTTACCTGAATACCTCTTGAATAGTAGGTGTATTCGCAGGGAGCGGCGTTTGCTATTGTGGTGAAGCTGCCGCCCTTTACGGTGAGAGTCTCGGAGTCAACGGGATAAACCGTAACGCCCGTAACCGCGTCAAAGTCCCATATAAGGGGAGTGTCGGGGGAAATGTTACCGTCCTTATCAACGAGGATAACGTCGGACTGACTGCTGCCTGAGTTCTGATTTGCACCCTTGCGTATATATCTTTTTACGCCCGAATCCGTAAGCACCACGAGGCTTTCTTCCTCAAGGCTTGTGCCGATGCTTGTTGCATCCGTTTTAAGGGGAGCGACGACCTTGCCCGTCAGCGAATAGGAGCTTTTTTCGGGGGCAATATTGAATATCCACGAGCCGATTTTCTCAACACTTGTGTCGTCAATTATAAAGCGTGCCGTTGACCAGTCCGTATCCGTCTTTATATAAGCGGTGACAGCCTTGCCGCCTACGTAATAAACGGCGGTTTCCGAAGCCAGAACCTTAAGTCCGTTTTCGTTTGCGTATTCGTGTGTGCTTGCGATAGCCTCAATATCATCGGTCACACCGTCACCCCTTGCACCGAACTGCTCGTAGGTTACGTAATCGGTAAAGGTCTTGGTATATTCGTAGCCGTCGGTGAGGTTATAGCTGCCGTCCGAGGTAAGCAGAACCTCGTCTGCGAAGGCGGCGATACCTCTTGAAATACCCGTATTCTCGCTGCCCTTGATATAAACGTTACCGTTTTCAACCTTCAAAGAGAAGGTATCGGAGGAGTAAAGCTGCTCTTCTATTATGAATGCTCCGACTGCAGCGGAGTCTGCCGTTGCCGTTTTCTTGCCGCTTGCCTTATAAAGCTCTGTGTCAAGTGTCTGTGCGGCGAGGGAATATATCTCTCCCTCGGGAGCCTCCACGGAGTATTGCTCAACGGATATGCCGTTTACGGTTATATCCTCAAGAGGTCTGACGATATAGGGGCTTTCATAGCTTCCCCTTGAAAGCTCGTATTTCAGCTCCAATTCCGAATAAAACTGAGGAATGGGTGCGGGAAGGACTGATGCTATGCACATAATTATTGCTATGATTTTTGCTATCATTTTCTCATCACCTTTATTTTTTTTATTATTATATCATCCGTTGCCCCGTTTCGCAAGTAAAATCACGGGATTGACGGATAAAAGAATTATTTTACTGCTTGTGCCTGAAGCGTCATAAGTTTTGCGCTGATTTTTATTGAAAAATTGCAGAACAATCGACTGAATATTATTGAAAAGTCATATTTTTTGTGATATAATCCGTTTGAAAAGTCATAAGGGGGTGTGTTTTTTATGCTGTTCAGAAAAATAGAATCCGTTATTGAAGCTCATCTTAAAGACGATTCTTCAAGAATTCTTTTGATTGACGGCGCACGTCAGGTGGGAAAAACCTATATTATCCGTCACGTCGGCAAGAAGCTTTTTGAAAATTTTATTGAAATCAATATGATAGAGGATTATGAGGGTGACAGGCTTTTTGCAGGAATTAAAACGATTGAGGATTTTTATCTTCAGGTCAGTATGCTGCACGGAGCCGAAATGAAGGAGAAGCATAATACGCTTATTTTTATTGATGAGATTCAGGCATATCCGCATCTTCTGACAATGCTTAAATTTTTATCTCAGGACGGCAGATTTACTTATATCGCAAGCGGCTCTCTGCTTGGGGTGACTCTTTCGGAAACGACCTCGGTTCCTATGGGGAGCATCAGGAAGGTAAGAATGTACCCGTTGGATTTTGAGGAGTTTTTGTATGCAAACGGAATGAATGAGGTTGCTGTTTCTTCCGTGCACCGAAAATTTGAGCATCTTGAAGCACTCAGCGAGCCTATGCATAATAAAATGATGGATTTGTTCCGTAAATTTTTGCTTGTGGGCGGACTTCCCGATGCCGTAAATGCATATCTTGAAACCAGAAATATACACACCGTCCGTGAAATACAGCGAGAAATTCACGAATATTATGCAACTGACGCAGCTAAGTACGGCGATGAAAGAAGGCTGAAAATCCGCAGGGTATACGACCTTATTCCGTCAAATATGGAGAACAAAAAAAAGCGCATTGTTGCACAGAGTATTGAAAATAAAAAAGGAAAAACCTTCAATGACTACAGCGATGAATTTGATTATCTTATAAGTGCAGGTATTGCCCTTAATGTTCAGGCTGTTTCAAATCCCGTATTTCCTCTCATTGAATCAAGCGGTAAAAATCTTATTAAGTTGTATCTCAGCGATATCGGTATACTTACGGGAATTTTATACGGAAACAATATCCGTGCAATTCTTGATGACGTGAAAAGCATTAACCTCGGCTCCGTGTATGAAACGGCTGTTGCCTGTGAGCTTATTGCTCACGGACACAAGCTCTTTTATTACGATAACAGAAGCAAGGGTGAAGTGGATTTTCTCACCGACGATTATGACAGTCTTTCCGTGGTGCCCATAGAAGTAAAATCCGGTAAGGATTATACCGTCCACAGCGCGCTGAATGCTTTTACGGGCAACGAGGATTACCCTGTGAAAAAGGCATACGTTGTCTCAAATGAAAGAAGGGTTACCCAAAAAGGGAAGATAATATATATCCCCATATACTATATTATGTTTTTTGATGCACGAGGTAAGGATAAGGACGGCACCTTCTGACAGAGGAGTTAAAAAACGGCTTTTCGGGAAAACGGCAAAATACTTCGTTTTCTGTGTTGATATTACGGGGGCGGTGTAATATAATTTACTATGTAGGAAATTCTTTCCTATAAAGTAAACAGATTTTATGTCCCTCCGAACGGAAAGCGGGGCTTTCCTCGGCAGCCGGACTATACGAAAACGGTCGCCGTAGGCAACGGCAAAGCCGTTTTCTTGGTAAACACTTTATTAATTTGTATCGGAGAATTTTGTATGGCTCATAAGATTTTTTGTTTATTGACGGTATTTACGGTTGTTTTTTCATTTTGTGCCTGCGGCGGCAGTGACGCCGATACGACGGTCCCCGAGACCACGGCGCAGAGCGTTGAGACCACGGCAGGCGAGGTGATAACCACGCTTCCCGAGACGTCCTCAGAGGAGCAGACCACGGCTCCTGCAGAGGAGACGACGGCACAGACAGAGACCACGGAGCCTTCAACCGAGGCCGAGACCACCGAGCCCGTAACCGATGCCGAGACTACCTCTGCCGCGGTTGACGTGAGCGCGTGGGACGTCGGACAGATAGTTGAATTTTATAAGAACGCGGCTGAAAGGACGGGCAATACGGTAAAGTCCGAGCAGAGAGTGGGACTTAGCGATATATCGGTAAATAACGGACAGTTAGGCGGAGTTTTCAGCTTCGTAACACCTATTCTTTCTTCTTTTCTGTCATCAAGTGCTACGGTAACCGACGGTATCACGGGAGAATATACCAAGCTGACCCCCTCAGATGTAAGCCACGCGAGGGCATACGAGGGCTCAAGGGGAACCGTGGTTGAAATAACTCTCAACGAGCAGAAGGACACGGGCGGCACGGATAACACGGACGGCAGCGTTGCCCACGGCATATATATAGTCGGCGACCTTCTTTCCATAATGTCTCAGCTCAGAGACAAGGGACTGCCCATTGATATTTCTATGGAAAATACCGTTATCACGTATTCAGACCCCGTGATCAAGGCGGTGGTGGACTCAGAAGGAAAAATTGTGAACGGCACGTGGAGCTGTACCGTTGAGATAAGCCTTTCGGATTATAAATTCGCAGGCTCCGCCGTTGACAGCACGGTAGTCGTTCTCAATAATACCATCACCGTAAACGGCGGCTTCAACTCCTGATAAGGCCGGCGTGACCCTTTGCAGAAAAACGGCTTTATACAGCATATTTGCAATATGGGAATGAATTTCATACAGAGAAAAAAGCACCCCTTTTCACCTAAGGTGAACGGGGGTGTTATATTATATCCGAGAACAAATAAAGGAAGGATATTTTTATGATTACAAGAAAATGTATATGCTCAAGCTGTAAGGAGCCGTTTGTTTACACCTGTCCCGAAAGTGCTCCCGTGAGATTTTTCTGTGACAGCTGTGCAAGACCTCTTAATCCTCTTTTTCGTGCAAATGCAAGCCTTTCTCCCGAAGGGGAGTATGCTGAGCCCTATATGATCCGTCTCAGACGTACAAAAAATGAGAAAATCGGAAATTCCGTTACTTTTATTCATTTAGGCTTCGGCAGACCGCGTCCGCTCAGTGATGATTCGTATGCCGAATTCCGTGAAGTGAAAATGCGCTTTGAGATTCCCGTTTTTATTACGGATAACAAGGGAAAGGAGTTCGAGGGTGTGCTTACGGGATTTTCCGTGGGAAATGACGTTGAAATTCTGTGGGATCCCGACCCGTCGAAAAAGAATCTCGGCAATATAGTAAAATCAAATAATGCCTCGGTTGTGTTTATCCCGAGAAAGGGGGCAACGGATAATTGGTAAAGTATAACGAAAATAAGCATTCGGGGGTGTTTTCAGAGGCTTCGGCAAGCAGTATCTGACTTGTCCCTCCTTCTTTCATTATACGGGAAATGCCTGCAGCCGCCAATATTGAGGGAATAAGTATTGTTTTATGTGTTTCACGCCTTTTTCGTTCCTGTTTGTTGAAAAAGCTCTTGGATTATTGTATAATCGGTACACAGATGCTTATTGTGCAAAGGGTTTTTTCCGGGCGGTTTTCCCGTAGGCTTTATTCGGAATAAGAAAATGGGATGGGAGCATATATAAGCCCAATTTCGGCAAAAGCGGGGGAGCACGGCAGTCGTTTCGTGAAGCTGTATTTGTTATTCGGATTCGAGAAATTCAATGGCTTTGAGATATTTTTTCTGTCGTTCAAGAGCCTCGGGTGTTATTTCGTCAAGCCTTGAAAGGTCGGAATTATGTCTTAGGTCGGCAAGCTTTACCTTTTTTGCGGTTTCGTCCGTCTTGATTTTTGCTATATAGTCCGTATAGGGCACTTCGTCAGCGTGGGTAAGAAGGGCAAGCACTTCAATTACTCTTTCGTTAAAGCCCATATTCCGCATATCCTCAAGCGTTACGTCGGTGTCCTCGGCTACGTCGTGAAGAAGAGCGGCTGTGACGGATATCTCATCGTCCATAGCTGATGCCAGAGTAAAGGGATGAAAAACGTACGGCATTCCGCTTTTGTCAAGCTGCTCCTTGTGTGCCTCAAAGCAGAGCTTCAGAGCCTTTTTTGTCATAGGTGTGTAAATCATATCTGCATCCTTTCTCGGTATGGGCTTAAAATATTATTAGTCTTGCATTGATTATACAATATTTGGTATAATTTAATCAAACAGAAATTTGCGTTTTTCGGGGGGCATTTTCGGGGAGGCACAGCCCGTCTCAAAAGCTCGCAAGTGCGTTTTTTTGTATAATAAAAATCCTTTTTTAACGTAGATATCTTTGTGGGGTGAATATTTATGCTTGAAAAACTGTTAAGCGTTTTTGACGAATTTCCGCAGGCGTTGATATTAGACGTATTCAAGAACATCGCGTTTGCGCTGGGCGGACTTGTTCTGTCCGGCATTACCGCGCTCATCTGGATTCTTTATAATCATAAGAAGAAATCCTTTTTCCGCAGTCTTTATAAGGCGTTGTACGGAATAAAGGACGTAAAAAGCGATAAGGAGAATTTCAGAGAGGCGTACGCTAAATTCAGAAAATACGTTCCTCACAGGCTGAAGGAAGCGGACAGCGGTAAGGAGCTTAGCTTCAAGGAGCTTTATAAGGAATTGAACGGAGACGGGCATAATAAATGTATTTTTATTTTGGGCAGCTCCGGTGTCGGAAAGACGACTGTGCTTCAGCAGCTGGCATACAGACTCAAGAAGAATAAAACCAAGGCAAGGGCGAAAAGCCTTGTTGACTACGGCATTATTTACAGACAGTTCAAATCACAGCAGTTTGACAGAACCGATGACAGCGCAGACGGAATAAAGGCTCTCTTTGAATATGTAAAGAGTGATATCGATGCCGTGAAAAGTGAGGATGCCGTTATTATTCTTGACGGACTCGACGAGGCATTTGATTTTCTGAAGCTATCCTCTGAAGAGGTTTTGTCCGAGCTTGCAGGAGAGATAAGCAAGCTTCTCAGCCGCACAAATCAATCCGATAAGATAAGGAAAATTATTATATCCCTGCGACCCGAGGTATTCCCCGAGGGCGTGCGTATTATTAACGATATCAATCTGCCGAAAACGGTGTATGAGGTTCGTCTCTTTAACAAGGAGCAGGCTGTGGCTATGTATAAGAGCACGTCATACAGAAGGCGCGAAAGGGCAGCCGTAAGAAGGGAAAATCTGAAAAGACTGACGAAGCTCTTTGACGGAAAGGGGACCAAGGACTGCGTTTTTACATACCCCTTTATTCTTGAATGGGCTTCTGAGCTGTTTGCCGAGATTCCCGACGACAGCCTTCTGACTCAGAATAATCTTTATTCAATTCTTGACACGATTACAAACAGGGCTCTTATAAGAGAATATGAAATTCTCGGCAACGTTTATTCAAGAAGCAGTCAGTTCCGTGAGAACACCGCCTTCAGTACTGAGGAGGGCAGAGCGTTTACAAGAATGCTGGCAGAAAAAATGCTCAGAAACAATGCGGTAAACAACTGCTTTATAAGTCCGGACAGATTGAAGCAGAGCAGCTCGGACAGTACGGAGCTTCTGCTGAAGAGCACAAGACGGCTGCTGAGGCTTACGGACAGCAGTGCGGAGGATGCTCAGTATACTTTTCTTCATAATATGTTTTACTGGTACTTTGTTGCGGATATTCTTACCGATGAAAATGCGGATATTTCATTGTCGGACAGAAAAAGATACGCTTCAGCCTTCAGACAGACACCCGTGCCCTCATTGTACGTACAGGCATTATTTGAAAAATATCCGAAAAATCTTGAGCGTTCGGGCATAATGCCGCAGACGCCCCGAGAATTTTCACATGTCAGATTCAACAGTACATCTGAAAACGGGATATATCTGGACCGCCTGCTCGGTTTTTTTCCGTCTATTGAACAGCTGACTCTGAACGGCGTGTATTTCGGCAAGGATGCCACGGAAAATATTTTAATGAGCAGAGAGCTTGATCTGCTGAACAGCAAATCTGAGGAAAGCCTTAAATGTCTTTTGTGTTTTTCTCCCGATTTTATCAGAATGCTTGATATTTCTTCTTCAAAATTTAACAATGCGAAGGTCGCGGCGGAATATGTGTCACGGCTGACGTCTCTTGAGGAGCTGGATATATCCGAGGCTGTTATGAACAAAAAGTCCTTTTTCCGCTCTCTTGGGCTGTCTTGTGCCCCAAGGCTTATTGTCAGCTGTAAGACGGGGGAGGATATCGGTTTTCTGTGGGAGGACGTTCCTCTTCCTTTTAGTGAGATATGTGTAAAAATACTGTCAAAGAACCCCTTTAACCCCATTTATCTGAGTCTTTACGAAAAGAAAAAGCAGGGGCTCAATATATCCTTGTGGGATACGACCCATCTGTATGAAACCGAGGATTGTACGGATGAGAGTATTGCCGAGGCGGTTTACGAGCTTAATAAGCCGGTAATTAAAAGGTTTTTTGAAAATCAGAATATCGATATCTCAAAGAGTCTTGAAAGCTTTGTGCATCTTGCTCTGATTTATATGAGGCTTTTGAAGAAAAGAGGGGACGAAGGGAAGATAAGCGAGGTCTTTGATTTCGTAATCGGCTTTATTTCGGATTTCAGTGAAGCAAAATGGAGCATCAGACGTAAGAATCTTTACGACACAGACGGAAAGAAGGAGCTGCTTTTTGAGTTTATAAAAATTGCGGCAGAATGTGACTCCGTCATAAATGCAAAAGCCCGGTTTTTTCTCGGTGATTTCTTCTATTATACTAAGCTGAATAAGAGAGACTATTTCAAAGCGTTTTATTGGTACAAGAGTGCGGCTGAAAACGGAAGTGCCGCCGGAATGTATAGTCTCGGTTTGTGTTATTACCACGCTTACGGTACGGAAGAGAATTCCGAAGAGGCTTATAATTGGTACAAAAAGTCTGCCGAAAACGGAAGTGCCTCTGGAATGGATTGGCTCGGCTGGTGTTATCAGAATGCTTACGGTACGGAAGAGAATCCCGAAGAGGCTTACAAGTGGTACAAAAAGTCTGCCGAAAACGGAGATTCCTCCGGAATGTATAATCTCGGCCGGTGTTATCATAAGGCTTACGGTACGGAAGAGAACCCCGAAGAGGCTTACAAGTGGTACAAAAAGTCTGCCGAAAACGGGAATGCCGGCGGAATGAACCAGCTCGGCTGGTGTTATCAACATAAGATTGGTACGGAAGAGAATCCCGGGGAGGCTTATAATTGGTACAAAAAGTCTGCCGAAAACGGAGATGCTACCGGAATGAATAATCTCGGCTGGTGTTATCATTACGCTTACGGTACGGAAGAGAATCCTGAAGAGGCTTTTAAGTGGTATAAGAAGGCGGCTGAAAACGGAAATGCCTCAGGAATGAATCAGCTCGGCTGGTGTTATCATTACGCTTACGGTACGGAAGAGAATCCCGGGGAGGCTTACAAGTGGTATAAGAAGGCGGCTGAAAACGGAAATGCCTCCGGAATGTTTAATCTCGGCTGGTGTTATCAGAATGCTTACGGTACGGAAGAGAATCCCGGGGAGGCTTACAAGTGGTATAAGAAGGCGGCTGAAAACGGAAATGCCTCCGGAATGTTTAATCTCGGCTGGTGTTATCACCATGCTTACGGTACGGAAGAGAATCCCGGGGAGGCTTACAAGTGGTATAAGAAGGCGGCTGAAAACGGAAATGCTACCGGAATGTATAATCTCGGCCGGTGTTATCAGAATGCTTACGGTACGGAAGAGAATCCCGGGGAGGCTTACAAGTGGTATAAGAAGGCGGCTGAAAACGGAAATGCTACCGGAATGCGTAATCTCGGCCGGTGTTATCACTACGCTTACGGTACGGAAGAGAATCCCGAAGAGGCTTTTAAGTGGTATAAAAAGTCTGCCGAAAACGGAGATGCCGCCGGAATGGATTGGCTCGGTTGGTGTTATCAACATAAGATTGGCACGGAAGAGAATCCCGAAGAGGCTTACAAGTGGTTTAAGAAGGCGGCTGAAAACGGAAATGCTTCAGGAATGTGTAATCTCGGCTGGTGTTATCATTACGCTTACGGCACGGAAGAGAATCCCGGGGAGGCTTACAAGTGGTACAAAAAGTCTGCCGAAAACGGAAATGCCTCAGGAATGAATCAGCTCGGCTGGTGTTATCATTACGCTTACGGTACGGAAGAGAATCCTGAAGAGGCTTTTAAGTGGTACAAAAGGGCTGCCGAAAACGGAAGTGCCGGCGGAATGAATCAGCTCGGCTGGTGTTATCACCACGCTTACGGTACAAAAGAGAATCCCGAAGAGGCTTACAAGTGGTATAAAAAGTCTGCCGAAAACGGGAATACTTCCGGAATGGCGTGGCTTGCAGGCTGCTACCGTGAGGGCTACGGCACCGAAAAGGATGAACGGCAGGCGGCATATTGGGAAGCAAAGAGTAAAGAATGAGCTTCTTAAAAGGATTTTCGGAGAGGAATAAAACTCAAAAATTGTAAAAAACATAAGGGGATGCACCTGATTTTCTTCGGTGCATCCCCTTTGTCTTGAATCGGTTGAAGGCGAGGGAAAGGTCTTTACAGCTCAGCCGACGGCTTTTCCTACGGCTCTGAGAAGTGAGTCCTCGCGGGTGGAGGGCAGGTCACAGCTATAGTGCCATATCATAACACCGCCGTAGCCGTTATCAAGGGCAAACTGAGTTTTCTTTTGTATAACCTCGGGGGTATTGAACCAGAAATCCTTGTCGGTGTCCTCACAATGATACCAGCCGTTTTCGTCAATGTCCCCATAGCAGCTGTTGTAGCCGTACCAGTATGCGGACATATCCGTGGGTCTTGAATAGAAGGGAAGTCCTATGTTCACCTTGTCAAGGGGTATTCCGTAAAAGCCTATCTTTCTGACAAGCTCCGTCATACCCTCGCAGGTGGAGTGTCTGCCCTCGTCGTCGTTGAAGTCGTAGAGCATAAATTCAAAGGTATCAACGGCAGAAATTGCGGCAGAGGAGTATTTTATGTTCCAGTCGGCTGCGGCAACTCCGAGAGTATATCTGTCAGCAAGCTTCTTGCCGAGAGAAACGAGGAATTTGTTATATGCTCTGAATGCCTCTGAGGAAAGGGGATATTCGTAGTCGAAATGCACGCCGTCAAAGCCGTATTTTTCAAGCACCCCGATTATGTTGTCCTCAAGCACACCGCTTGTGAAGGCTTTTTTGTGCTCCCTTGCCATAGCCTCCATCTGATCCTCCCATACGTCGGAATCCGTCTGTCCGCGCGGTCCTAAAATATTAAGGGTGATTTTTACGTCCCGTTCACCTATGGCGGCTCTGACGTTATCAAGGGCACACTCAAGCTTCTGAGTGGCTAAAATCACGTTTCCCTGATTGTCGAAGTCCGCGCATTCAAACAGAATCACGTGGGTTATTATGTCAAAATCCTCGCTGTAAAGCGAATCGGGACTCTGAACGTAGTCTGCTCTTATATACGTGGTGACTCTGAAGTCATCACGGTTTTCTTCGCTTACGGGAATACCGAAAGCACCTGCAATAAGCATAAAAAGTGCCGTGAAAAAAGCACCGATTCTTTCAAAAAAGGCAAGCATAGCGTTTCTCCTTCAATTAATTTCCGAATTTATTATATCCGCTTATTCCCCTTGTGTCAATAAACAAAAGTACGACGTGCCCGAAAACCGCAAAAACGTCATTTTCTTTTATTTATCCTTGATTTATATGCAACAACACGCTATAATATAATGAAAAACTATTTTTTGATATCGGGTGAATATATGAAAAATATATATCTGGCTCAGATAAACGTTATGTACAGCGACCGTATCGCATATCTGCCCTACGGTGCGGGATGTATAGCGGCTTACGTGTTTGCTGACGAAGAGATACAAAAGGAATTCAGACTCGGAGAGCTTCTGTTTTTAAGAGAGCGTCCGGAGGATGCACTTGAAAGAATAAAGGACCCCTTTGTCGTCGGCTTTTCGTGTTTTGTATGGAATATGGAATACAACAAGGCCTTAGCCGCCCTCGTTAAGGAGAGATACCCCGACTGCACCATAGTTTTCGGCGGACACAATATCCCCGAGGACACCTCGGTGCTTGAGGAAAACAGCTTTATTGACGTGCTTGTTCACGGTGAGGGTGAAAGAGTATTCAAGGAGCTTCTTTGGGGACTCCGAAGGGGTGATATTTCGGGGGTTGAAAATATCTCCTACCGTAAGGACGGAAAATGCGTCAGCACCGAAAGAGGAAACGGCTGTTATTCCCTTGAGGAATATCCCTCCCCCTATCTTGCCGGATATTTCGACAATATGATTACAGATTACCCCACTATTGAATTTCAGGCGACCCTTGAAACCAACAGAGGCTGTCCCTATCAGTGTGCCTTCTGCGACTGGTGCTTTACCGAGAGGCTGAGAATGTTCCCTATGGAAAAGATAAAGGCTGAAATTAAGTGGATGAGCGAGAAAAAAATTGCCTATTGCTACTGCGCCGACTCAAATTTCGGTATCGTGCCCCGTGATATGGAGGTTGCGCAGTACGTTGTAGACTGTCATAACTCCACGGGTTATCCCGGAATCTTCAAGCCCTGCTATGCAAAAAACAGCGACGAACTTGTATTTGGCATCGGAAAGCTTCTTAATTCCAACGGTGTTGACAAGGGTGTCACTCTCGCTTATCAGTCCATAAATCCCGAGGTACTTGAAAACATCGGAAGAAGAAACCTTGATATAGAATATTATACAAAGCTCAACGCAAGATACACCGCCGAGGGCATACCCACCTATACGGAGCTTATATTGGGACTTCCGGGTGAGACCTATAAATCCTTCTGTGAGGGGCTTTGCTATCTGCTTGAGGCGGGACAGCACAACTCAATGACCGTATATACCTGTCAGGTCTACTGTAACGCTCCCCTTGCCGAGCCTCGGTACAAGGAAAAATTCGGCATCCGCTGGGAGAGAGTGCCCCTTCACGGTATTCACTATCCCGCAAACTTCAACGGTGTTCAGGAATACTACGACGTTATAGTTGAAACCAAGGATATGTCAAAGGAGGAGTGGGTGAGAGCAAATATGTTCTCCGTATGCCTGCAGTCCTTCCACCATTTGGGACTTCTCAGATGCTTCGCCGTTTACTGCCGATATGAAAAGGGCATTTCCTACTACGATTTCTACAACAGACTTCTTGACTACATATATTCCGACGAAAGCAGCTACCTTTACTCTCTTTTTAATATGATAAGGGAAAAGACGAACGATACGGAATATTCCGACTGGTGCTATCAGAACGATATTTTCAGTCCCGTAGGCTGGTATTTCGAGGAGGGCGCCTTCCTTGATATGGCTTACAACAAGGACAAGTATCAAAAGGAGATAAAGGGCTTCGTTGACAGCCTCGGCATTGATGAGGACGTAAAGGAAAGCCTGTTTAAGTATCAGAACGATATTATCAGATACCCCTCTCAGGAGACGGTTACGGTAGAAAGCGGCTATGATTTCTACAGCTATTTTGAAAACATCTACGAGGACAGCTATACTGCCCTTGAAAAGAAAAATATAAGGCTCACAATTGAGCTTGAAAAAAAGATATACGACTGGGCAACATACGCCCGTGAGATAATCTGGTACGGCAAGAGAAGAAGTGCGACTCTCTGCACAAATCCCAGAGAAAAAATAACGTTCAGCGTGACAGAGTAAATTTATGCTTAATTTCTATGAAGGAAGGGAAGTGCGCTTATGAAAAAGAATTTATATTTCTTTCAGGTAAACTACTCCTACGGCCGTTCTGCGCATATTCCCTATACCGCAGGACAGCTTTCGGCTTACGCCCTCTCAGATAAGGACGTAGGGGAGAGCTTCACTCTTTCGGAGATATTCTTTTTAAGGGAGGCTCCCGAAAGGGTGATGGAAAGAATCGAGGCTCCTGCGGTTGCCGCCTTTTCCACCTATATATGGAATTTCAATTACAATAAGACCATAGCAAGGATGATAAAGGAAAAATATCCCGACTGCGTTATCGTATTCGGCGGTCATCACGTGTCACCGGGCGGTGCACTTTTAGAGGAATGTCCGTATATCGACTATCTTCTTCACGGTGAGGGAGAAATTATTTTCAGAAGGCTTTTAAGGTCGGTATTAGGGCTTGAAGGGGCAGAGGATATCCCCGGTATTTCCGTGAGAACGGCAAACGGGATAATTACCAATCCCGAAATGATATCCTCGGAGTGCGATTTTCCCTCTCCTTATCTGCTCGGATATTTCGATAAGATAATAAATGAGCATCCCGAAAAGGAATTTATGGCTCTTATTGAGACGTCAAGGGGCTGTCCCAACTCCTGTGCCTACTGCGACTGGAGCAATATGAAGTCGAAGATAAGGAAATTTCCTCTTGAAAGAATCTACGGAGAAATTGAATGGCTTGCAAGAAATAAAGTGTACGGGTTGGGCTCTGCGGATTCAAACTTCGGAATGTTCTCAAGGGATGAGGAGATTGCCGACAGAATAATTGACTTCAAAAAAGAATACGGTTATCCTGTGAAATTTCAGACTTCTTATGCAAAAAACAGCAACGAGACGGTTTTTAATATGGGAATGAAGTTTGAAAGGGCGGGAATGAACAAGGGTATAACTCTTTCCTTTCAGTCAATGAACGACGAGGTGCTTGAAAACATCGGAAGAAAGAATATTACCGTAGAAAGCTATTCCGAGCTTATGAAAATGTATAACGAGGCGGGAATTGCCACCTATACGGAGCTTATTTTGGGCCTTCCCGGTGAGACCTACGAGAGTATTGCCGAGGGTATAGATAAGCTTTTGCGGCTGGGTCAGCACAATTCTATTTACATACACAACTGCGAATGGCTGCCCTGCTCTATTATGGGCAGACCCGACTACGTGGAAAAATATAAAATAAAAACCACCCGTATTCCTCTGAATCAGCCCCACCGTGAGCCTGACGAGGCTGATACAATAGAGGAGTTTTCAAGCGTCGTCACCTCAACCTATTCTATGGACGAGAGTGAATGGATAAAAATGAATCTGCTTTCTTATACGGTTCAGGCGTTTCATCACATGGGACTTTTACAGTTCTTTGCCCTTTATTACTACAACGAGGGTATCGGCTCCTACAGGGATTTCTACGAGCGGCTTCTGTTATGGTGTACCGAAAATCCCCGTACCGTTGCCGGCAGAGTCTTTGCGAGAGTAAGGGAGCACCTTCGGGACGTGCTTGCATCAAGGGGAACTCTCAGCTGCAGGGACGAACGCTTCGGTACGGTTCAATGGCCCTTTGAGGAATTTATTTTTCTCAGCTGTGTTGTTGAGACGGATGCCTTTTACGAAGAAATAAAGCCCTTTATAACGGAAATCTGCTCGGAATCCGACGTAACAGAGGCTTTATTTGATTTTCAGAAAAAAATGATGAAAACCCCCTTCGGTGAAAGCTTTTGCTTCGCTGAAAAATATAATTTCTCAGAATACTTCAACGCTCTTTTAGACGGTAAGACTGCAGCTCTTCGCAAATCCGACAGGGTGCTTGATATAAAAACACGGCCCTTTGAAAGCCGTGAGATGTTTGCAAAAATAGTGGCTTGGTACGGCAGAAAGGACAGCAGCTGTACCTACATAAGACAATCAATATTATAAAGCGGACATACAAATGCATTCATAATGTATTGCGTGTAAATTTTGAAAGAAGGGTACTCTTAAAGAGGATGCTATGAAAATACTGTTATTATATCCACCTCAGTGGACTCCCAATTCTCCGTATCTTGCTTTGCCGCTCTTGTCGGCTCAGTTAAAAAAGAGGGGCTTTGAAGCAGAGATAAGGGATCTTAATATTGAGTTTTTCAACAGAATACTTACAGAAAAGAATCTCAGAAAATGTGTTGATGCTTCAAGAAAATTCCTTGAAGACTTCGGCACGACTGTCAGCGAAAAATATCAGAATGCCGCTGATGAGTTTGATAAGTATTCCGTTGAAGAAAAGACCCTTCTTCTGAAATACAAGCTTATATCAGAGAGGCTTTCTCAAGGTCAGCTTCTTGAAAAATGCATAGCCGAATGCGAAGGTGCAGTATCCGTGCTGAAGAATAAGACGGATTTTTACGACCCCGAAAAGCTTTTCGGTGCAAAAAAGACAATTCAGGAGGCCCTGAAAATTGCATCTATGCCCTTTTATCCCAATGAAATGATTTATGATAATTATTTTACAAATCCGTTTATGAAGCTTGACTGGGAAAATATTGACCTTCAATGCAAGGATAAGGGAACCAATATGTTTTACGCCTTTTTTGAGGAAAAGTGCCGTGAAATCAAGGATAACACGGCAGACCTCGTAGGAATATCCGTTCCGGATCTCAGTCAGCTTGTTCCTGCCTTTACTCTTTCAAGGCTTCTTAAAGCGTATACAAACAAGAAAATTGTCCTCGGCGGAAACTACATAACCCAGAACAAGAATGATATAATTGCCCATCCCGAGATATTCTCGGAATACTGTGACTATATTATGACGGGCGACGGAGAAACCGCTCTTTGCGAGCTGGCACAGCTTATATCGGGCAGCCGCACCATTGATGAGGTGAGCGGAGTGCTGTATCTGAAGGACGGTGCGGTTATCGCCAATCCCCATCAGAAGGCACTTGATTTTAAGCAGGTGGAATATGCTGATTTTGACGATTACGATTTTTCGCAGTATTTCTCTCCCGAAACCGTAATTCCGATGCAGCTGAGCAAGGGCTGCTATTGGGGCAAATGCACCTTCTGCGATTATTATTACGGTCAGCAATGCTTTGACATAAAAAAGATTCCCGACGTTATTGCTGAGATAAAGCATTTTATCAACAAGTACGGTGTAAATCATTTTCTGTTTATAGATGAGGCCATTCCTCCTGTTTATTATAATAAGCTTGCAACTGCAATTATTGAGGAAAAGCTGGAGATTTTCTTTTATTCCTTTGCCCGTCTTGAAAAAGAATTTACAAGAGATGTTTTTGATGATTTGTATAAGGCAGGCTTCAGAATGGCTCTCTGGGGCTATGAGGCGGCATCCGAGAGAATTATGGAAATGATGAACAAGGGTATCGATACCTCGGAGAGACTGCGGATACTGAGAGATGCCAAGGAAGCGGGAATATGGAATAACGGTCTTTTCATAATGGGCTATCCTACGGAAACTATGGAGGAAATTGAAAAAACCATATCTGTGATTTATGAAAACCGTGATATAATTCACAGCTGCACACCCTCTAATTTTTCTCTCAAGAAAAATGCTATTCTTATGAATTTTATAGGAACCAACGGACTTAAGGGTTATGAGACAAACGGAGAATTTTATGTTGTTCTCAAGGATGAAATTGACGGAGTTCCCCATTGGAGAAGAAGAGAAATCCGCCGGGATTTCCACAGGGATTATATAGAGGTAAACCGCCATTGCTTATGGCCCATCATTTATTCGGATATGGATCATTTGCTGTTGTATCTGAGTAAATACGGTCTTGAATATGTCAGCGGGTATCGCTC
The DNA here is from genome assembly GCA_045589015.1 of Acutalibacteraceae bacterium. GTDB lineage: Bacteria > Bacillota > Clostridia > Oscillospirales > Acutalibacteraceae > RUG806. The sequence continues at coordinate 33,684 of JAZNFG010000056.1, read as the reverse complement.
GGAGAATGATATCTGTCTTCAGTTCAGATAAGGAGATTCAATAATGAAAAACGTTTATATGGTTCAGGCATCAAATACGTATACGGGAAATTCCTTCAAGGCGGCATATCTTCCTTATGCCGTAGGGCTTCTTGTTGCCTATGCCTTTTCGGATGAAAAAATAAAGAGTGAATATGATTTTAAACGTTTTGTTTTTGTCCGAGAGGAAACAGACAGCGTTGTTGAGAGTCTGGAAGCTCCTGCCTTCGTAGGCTTTTCAAACTATATATGGAATACTCAGTATAATCTGACTCTTGCGAGGAAAATAAAGGAAAAATACCCCGATTGCATCATTCTTTTCGGCGGTCATAATGTATCTCCCGATAACTCCTTTTTAGAGGAATATCCGTTTATTGATTTTCTTATTCACGGAGAGGGTGAGGAGGCCTTCCGTGCGCTTCTTCTTGCTCTTACCGAGGATACCCCTGATTTTTCATCGATTTCCAATCTTTCCTACAGAAAAGACGGAAACTGCTGTAAAAACCCTGTTGAGGTGCTTACAAAAACGGATTACCCGTCACCGTATCTTGAAGGATATTTTGATTATATATTTGAGGAATATCCCGATTATCAGCTTGACGCCATTCTCGAAACCTCAAGAGGCTGTCCCAGAGACTGCGCTTACTGTGACTGGGGCTGTAATTCCCGGAAAATAAAGCTTTTTCCCATAGAGAGAGTATATGCCGAGATAGACTGGCTGGCTTCGCATAAGGTAAAATTTATCTGGGGCGCGGATGCCAATTTCGGTGCTTACGACAGGGATATGGATATTGTTGATTATCTTGTCAAGAAAAGACAGGAGACGGGCTGTCCCGAAAGAATCCGAATAAACTACTCTATGACGAGGCATAAAGAGGTATTTGAGATTAACCGTAAGCTTGAAAAATTCGGTCTGAGTAAGGAGGGAGCAACTCTTTCCTTCCAGAGCCTCAATCCCGCAACGCTTGAAGCTATAGGCAGAAGGAATATGAGTCTTGATAAGTTTTCCGATCTGCTGTCGATGTATAAAAAGGACGGTGTCACCACTTATTCTGAGCTTATAACGGGTCTTCCCTGCGAGACATACGAGAGCTTCTGCAAGGGTATCGGTGCACTTCTTGCGGCAGGACAGCACAGACTTATTACGGCATACAACTGCGAGATTCTTCCTAATGCACCTATGGCACAGCCCGAATATATGGAAAAATACGGAATAAAAACAATCACAGTTGAAAATCAGATTGCCCATACGAAGAATGAGTCGGAAATAAAGGAAAAAACCCGTTATATAATTGAAACTAATACTCTTCCTCGTGAGGACTGGATAAAATGCAATATATTTGCCTGCTTTGAAGAGTCCTACCATCATCACGGTATTCTCAAATTTATTGCGATGTATCTTTTTGATAAAATGAACATACCCTATGAGGCTTTCTATAACCGCATTATCGATTTCGCAAGAGAGAATAAGAATACCGTGCTTCACAGTGTATATGAGAAGCTTTATTCATATTTTGAATCCGTGTCACTCGGTAGTCCTTTAGAGCTTTATGCAAACAGTATTTTCGGAGACGTTACCTGGATTCCGAAAAAAATGCCTCACCTTGATACGATTTACCGTATTGATGAGTTTTATGAGGAGCTCAAGGAAATTCTCAGGGAGTATTCTCTTGATGAGGAAATTACGGACGAGCTTATAAAATACGAGATGACGGCTCTTAAATATCCGTCAAGAAATAATTTTTCAGTAGATTTTTCTTATAACTGGCATGAGTATTTTACTGCTTTTAACGAAGGTGACAGTATCCCTCTGTTGCCCGTTAAAAACAGAGTAACGGTTGCAAATGAATATATTGCAGATAACTGGAAGGATTATGCCATTCAGTCCACCTGGTTCGGCAAAAACGGAACAACCTTCAATCAGGGAATGACAGCGACAGAGTTATAATTATGGAATTTCTTAATTTGAGTATAATGCTTGGTGCCGTAACCGAGGCTGAGACACTGAAGCAGACAGTTGATACGGTTTTAAGACTGTGTGATCATAAGGATCTCAGAGAAATTATAATATGCTATTCCGACAGAAGCACGAAGGAATCCCTTGAAGCCTGCAAGGAAATAAAGGAAAAGGAAACGGACGTGCCTATAGTGGTTATGAAGCAGACAAGACCCTATATGGCTTCCGTCAACGATACCATTGACGCCGCAAGAGGCTCTCATTGTCTTTTGCTCGCTTCTGATATGGCACTTGACCTGAGTACGGTTCCCGTGCTTATAGAAAAGGCTAAAAAGGAGCCCGAGGTTATTCACTCCGTGTCACGGTGGATGAAGGGCTGTAAATTCTACGGCTACGGACGGATAAAAAAGGTAATAAACTTTTTTGCACAGAAGTTCCTTGCTGTTCTGTTTATGCGTAATATGACGGATTTTACCATTCCCGTTCAGATAGCACCCGCCGGGCTTTATAAATCGATAAAATTTGAGGAAACACGCTTTCCCTTTCTTCTCGAAATGGTATTAAAGCCCATAAGGCTCGGTTACCGTTTTACTGAGACTCCCACCAACTGCTATTCCAGAAAAGAAGGAAAATCAAGCAATTCCGCGGGGCAGACTCTTGATTATCTCAGAGTCGCTTTGCATATCCGCTTTATGAAAAAGGAAGACATACTCTTAAAAAAGGATTGAAAAAAATGAAAACACTTTTTACTATACCGCCTCAGTGGTATCCTATGAATCCCTACCTGTCTGCGGCTCAGCTTATAGGACAGTTCAAGGCAAAGGGACTTGAAGCCGAGGCAAGAGATCTTAATATTGAGTTTTTCAACGATATTCTGAAAAAGGAAAAGGTGTTGGAGGCTTATTCCCGGGCTCAGAGGTTTTTTGACGAATTTCTCCCCGAGGTTCAGAAAAACGGCTACTCGGAGGAAAAATTCGGTGAATATCCGAGAGAGCTTCGCACAAAGCTTTTAAGATTCGTTGCAATATCCGATTTTCTGAAAAGCGGCACGGACGTTGATTTTATCGCACAAAGCGTTGAGGATGCGGTTGCCGTTATGAAGGACAGGGAGCGTTTTTACGACCCCGAGCAGCATTTTTTCGCAAAGGATATAATGAAGGATGCTCTGAAAATCATATCCCTGCCCTTTATGCCTTCAAGAATAATGCTTGATAATTTTATTGCAAACCCCGTTTATACGTATAACTACGACGATATAAAGCTTCAGGTATACGATGAATCCCTTAATATGTTTGCGTCTTACTTTGATTCAAAGATAAAGGCAGAGGATTTCACCGATTATGACATAATAGGAATCAGTATTTTTGATTTGAGTCAGGTTATTCCGGGACTCACCCTTGCAAGATTCTTAAAGGAAAGAACCCGTGCGCATATAACCCTCGGCGGCAACTATATCTATAAAATCAGAGATGCCCTTAAAGCGATGCCGGAGTTTTTTGACATCTTCTGCGACAGCGTGCAGCTTGGTGACGGAGAAATTGCCGCAGTACGCCACGCTGAGCTTTTAAGAGACAAAAGACCTCTTTCGGAGGGATATTCTCTTATGTATAAGGATGAAGACGGTGAGATAAGGCTCACCGAGACCGCCCCGCTTCTTAATATGGAAGGACTGGCTCCGCCCTGCTTTGACGGCTATGATTTCAGTCAGTATTTTTCTGCCGATACGGTGCTCCCCGTTCAGCTTTCAAAGAGCTGCTACTGGGCAAAATGCACCTTCTGCGATTTTTATACGGGACAGCAATGCTTTGACATAAAGAGTGTTGAGACTGCAGTTGATGAGGTAGAGCATCTTACGAAAAAATACGGAGTAAAGAGCTTCATTTTTGTTGACGAGGCAGTTCCCCCCAAATACTATAACAGACTTGCCGATGAAATAAAAAAGAGAGGGCTTGAGATATATTTCTATTCCTTTGCAAGAATGGAAAAGGGCTTTACAAGGGAAGTTCTGAATAACCTTTACAGTGCAGGTGCAAGAATGTTTGCTTGGGGTTATGAAGCGGAATCCGAAAGAATAATGAAGCTTCTCAATAAGGGAATTGACTGCTCCTACAGAAAAACGCTTCTGACCTACGCTATGGAGGCAGGACTGTGGAATCATTGTACCTTCTTGCTGGGTTACCCCGGTGAGACCCCCGAGGAAACCGAGGCTACAAAGCAGGTTATAAGAAACCGTGAGCTGATACACAGCTGTACCCCCTCAAACTTTGCCCTTAAAAAGAACGCCCTTCTTATAAATGAAACCGACGAAAACGGCATAAACGATATAAAGGATAACGGTGAGTTCCATATATCCTGTACCTATGTTGTTGACGGCAAGGAAACACTTAACATAAAGAAGGACAGAATGGATTTTCAGACGGATTTTCTCAAAAAGACGGCAGACAGCCTTTGGAGTCTTGATTTTACCGACACCGACCATATTTTCCTTTACAATATAAAATACGGTGCAAAATGGGTCAGAGATTACCGCCTTAAATATAAAAAACACAATTTCTGATTTGACGGAGTGAATAAATATGAGAGTTCTTATAATAAATCCCTTGCCTGAGCATTATACCAGAGCAAGATGCGCTCCTCTGGGCTGTCTTGCAATAGCAAGTGCCGTTCAGGCAGCAGGATATAAAGTAAAGCTTCTTAACCGTGCAATAAGCTCCGAGGATATCCGTCCGGTGCTTGATGAATTCAAGCCCGACTTTATAGGCTGCTCTCTTCTTACAGGTATGGCTGTGAAGGATTGCACCTACGTCTCAAGGGAAGCAAAGAAAAGAGGAATAACCGTTGTCTGGGGCGGTCCCTTCGTTTCGTCTCTTCCCGAAATCGTTTTACAGCTTGACTGCATAGATTACCTTTCTCTCGGTGAGGGCGAGGAAACGTGGCTTGAAATGCTCGAAAGAGCCGAAAAGGGCGAGAGCTTCGACGATATAAAGGGTATTGCATATATGCGCGGCGGCAGATACGTAAAGACCGGAGACAGAGAATTTCTTGATCTGACAAAGCTTCCGCCTCTTGATTATTCTCTTATCGATGTGCAGAAAACCTTTTACAAAAACTACCACTACGACGGTATTGTAAGTATGTATCTGTCAAAGGGCTGTACGGGAAAATGCACCTTCTGCTATAACCGCGCCTTCCACGATTCCTGCAGAAGAGGACGTGACGTAAAGACCTTTATTGAGGAGGCGAAGCTTCTCAAGGAAAAATACGGTGCCAAGGCTATAGCCTTTGCCGACGAGCTTTTCGGCTGTAACAAGGAGATTCTGAGGGAAATCTGCGAGGCTATGATAGAGGCTGAGATAAATCTTCCCTGGGGTGCTATGACCAAAATCGGCATTTTTGACCGTGAGGACTACGAGCTTATGTATAAGGCAGGCTGCCGCTGGCTTGAATTCGGTGTTGAAAGCGGCGCGAGAAGCACCCTTAACAGAATGAAAAAGGGCTTGAAGCTTGAGGACGTTGAAAAGGAACTTCTTATATGCAAGGAGCTTGGAATCATTACTCTTTGCTATTTTATCGTAGGCTTCCCGGGAGAGACCGAGGAAGAGCTGAAGGAGACCTGTCAGCTTATCAACAGGGTTAAATATTCAAGATTCGTTTGTTCATATTTCAGTCCTCTGCCCGGCTCCGAAATATATGAAAAGCTTGTTGCAGAGGGAAAAATTGTGCCGCCTGTAACAATGAAGGAGTTTTCGCGTACAAGGATACTCTATTCTCCCAAGCCCAATCTTTCTGAGGTCAGCACCCTTGAGCTTAAGGTTATCCGTTCTCATATTCTGTGGAGAAGCTTTACAAAGAAGAGCTTTGTGGAAAACGGAAGGATTAATTATTCCCTTGCAAAAAAGGACGTTATGGATGTGCTGAGAAGCCTTCGCGGACACGGTGTTAAAGAGGGTATAATTCAGTTCTTTGCCAGCGGATATGAATTTCTTGACATTTTCTTCTACGCCAATTTCTTCCCCCGTATAATAAAGAAATACGGGCTTGATATGAAGGAGTAAAAATGAGAGTATTATTCATCAATCCCGCCATGGAGAAATATACCCGACAGGTAAGCTTCCCCTTGGGGCTTATGTCAATTGCTACATATCTTAAAGCAAACGGCCACACGGTAAAAATAATTGACCGTACCATAAAAACCACCAATATAAAAAAGGAAATTGCCGCATACCGCCCCGACGTTGTGGGTGTTGCCGTATATTCCCTTAAATCCTTCTCCGATGCCGAGAGAGTGACCCTTGAAGCAAAAAAGCAGGGGGCACTCACCGTATGGGGCGGAATCTTCGCGTCCCTTGATACGGAATTTGTTTTTAATAATATCGACGTTGATTTTGTATCGGTGGGCGAAGGAGAGCAGACGTGGCTTGAGCTTGTAAACGCTCTTGAAAAGGGAGAGGACCCGAAAAGGGTTGCAGGACTTGCATTTAAGGAAAACGGAAGGGTCTGCTTCTCACAGCAAAGAGAATTTATAGACCTTGCAATTCTTCCGCCCGTTGATTTCACTCTGGTTGACGTTGATAAATATTTAGGCCCTATGTACGGCTGCAGGAAAACCGCGCTTCTTTACGTATCGAAGGGCTGCTACGGACAATGCACCTTCTGCTTCAATTCACAGTTTCACCGCCGCTGTCACAGAATGAAGCCGCTTGAAATATTTTTCAGTGAAGTGAAATACTTAATGGAAAATCACGGTGTTGACTGCATATATCTTGCGGACGAGCTTTTCGGTAAGACAAGGGAGGAGCTGCACTATATATGCAACGCCTTTATAGAATCGGGACTGGGCTTTAAGTGGGTGGCACAGACGAGAGCCGGCTATTTCACCCTTGAGGAATTCCGTCTTATGAAGAAGGCAGGCTGTGTTGCCGTGGATTTCGGAATTGAATCCGGCTCACCCTCAATGCTCAAGGCCATTAAAAAGAATATTCCTTACGAAAAGATAAAGGAGACCTTTGAGTATTGCAGAGAGGTTGATATTGTATCCCTTGCAAACTTCATAATAGGCTTTCCCGACGAGACCGAGGAGCAGCTCAGAGAGACCATAAATATGGCTATGGATATTCCTTCGACCCAGAGAACCTTTTTCTTCTTTATGCCGGGGCCGGGAAGTGAGCTTTACGACGAGCTTGTTGCAAGCGGCAGATATACTCCGCCGAAAAACTTTAAGGAATATACAAACGTAAAATTCTTTTATTCTCCTAAGCCCAATTTCTCAAAAATTCCCTCAAGGGACTTAAAGGCTGTCAGAGCTTATTTTCTGTGGAAGGGCTTTTCGAGAAAATATTTTTCAACCACGTCAAGAACCTACGATATTGCAAAAAAGGATATAGAGGACGTGCTGAAGCAGTTTAAGGGACACGACCTTAAATTTGCGATTCAGCTGATACTGATATCGGCTTACGAGTTTACCGATATCTTCTGCTGGGCGCATTTCTTCCCATCGGTTTATAAAAAATACAATCTGAAAATTAAAGACTGATAAAGCAAGGGAGAAAATAAAAAGCAAAAATAAAAGAGAAAAGAAAACAAGAGCGCACAAGAGAGAACCCGAGAGAAAATAAAAGCTTAACAGCTATACCCGATTGGATGCTTTATAATTGAGGAGAGTTAATATGAAGACGGTATTATTTTACCCCCGCATTGAAAATTCTTTCAGAAGCTCGTACGTCCCTTTGGGAATCTTGTCTATTGCAACCTACTTAAATGCAAACGGCCATAATGCCGTTATCCGGGACAGATTTTTTGAAAGTGATTCGATTGGAAAAGTGTTAAAAGAGCATTCCCCCGACGTAATAGGTATTTCTGTAATCTCACACACTTTTCTTGACGATGCCATTCTTATTTCAAAGGCGGCAAAAGCAATGGGCATTCCGGTTATATGGGGCGGCAGCTTTGCCACCACCATTGACAAAGTAATTCTTGACAGCGGATTTGTGGATTTTGTGAGCCGAGGTGAGGGCGAGCTTACGTGGCTTGAAATAGCCGATAATTTTGATTCAGGTAAGGACTTTTTTGATATTGACGGCTTGAGCTATATGAAGGATGGTCAGTATATCCGTAATCCCGACAGAGATTTTGTTGATCTTGAAAGCCTGCCTGAACTGGATTGGTCTCTTGTCGACCCTAAAAGATATTTTCAGAAGACGTACGGCTTTAACCGTATGATAAGTATGTATTTTTCAAAGGGCTGTCCGGGCAGATGCACGTACTGCTATAATCCCGGCTTTCATCATTCAACGAGAAGATGCAGAAATTCTGAAGCGGTTTTCAATGAAATGAAAACCCTGGTTGAGCAATACGGTGCAGACGGCTTTGATTTTACAGATGACGTGCTGTTTTCCTGCAGACAGGATGCTGTGGATTTCTGTAATGAGCTTGCCGAAAGGAATATGAATATCTGCTGGAGCGGTTACCTGAGAGTTGGTATTCTCAATTCCCTTGAGGACTTTCAGATGCTTTATAAGTCAGGCTGCCGTTCTCTTATCTTCGGTATTGAATCAGGCTCACCGAGGATTCTGAAAAGTGTCAATAAGCATGTGGCACTTGATAAGGTAAAAAGCAATATTGAGTTTTGCAGTAAAGCAGGTATTGTACCTGTTTCAATGTTTATCATAGGGCTTCCCGATGAGGACGAGGAGGACATCAAGATGTCCTTGGAGCTTGCAAGATCTCTTGACGGTGCTGCCGTGGTTTATAACTTCTTTACGCCTATTCCCGGCTCTGAGCTGTATAATAAGCTGGTGGCTTCGGGTAAGCTTACCCATCTGACGGATATATATGAGTATGCAAAAATTCAGGATCTTGAAACGCTGTTTGATAATTATACCAAGGTGCCCACAAAGGAACTGCTTATAATAAGAAAATATGCAAGACTCAGAGGAATTGTCACACCTACTGATAATTCTGCCGGTGAACAGCTTGGAAAGGTTATTATGAGTGCTGTAAAGTCCTGGTGCGGACGGGGCATTTTACATTTTTTCAGAGGCGCGCTTTATACAGCCTCAAATATCGTGACCTTATTCACAATTTTCTTTCATCCTAAAATCAGAAAAAAATATTCACTTTACTTTATTAAATGATTTTCGGATTCGACCAATAACGATTTATATATAAAGGTGTCGGTTATGAGAATTTTATTTATAAATCCCTCAACCTCACGCTATACAAGGAGCGTTTCGGTGCCTCTGGGACTGCTGTCGATTGCCTCTTATCTTGAACACAAGGGGCATACTGTCAGAATTTATGACAGAACCGTTGATAAAACGGATATTGATACCGTTTTATCACAGTTTTCTCCCGAGCTTTCGGGAATATCCCTTATCTCCTATAAATCCGTAAGAGATACACTTGACTGTGCAAGGCTTCTGAAGAAAACGGGTGTCCCCGTTATCGTGGGCGGACCTCTTGCCTCCGTGCTGACGGAGCTTACGCTGAAATATGATTTCATTGACTCAGTTTCTCTCGGCGAGGGTGAACAGACCTGGCTTGAGCTTGCAGAGCATTACAGCCGCGGCGACGGCTCGCTTTACGGAATAAAGGGACTTGCCTTCAGGGATGCCGAGGGAAAGACGGTTTATACGGGCGACAGGGACTTTGTTGACTTAGCGGCCTTGCCCGCCCTTAACTGGGAGCTGCTTGACGTGCCCAAATATTTTCAAGGCTCCTACGGCTGTAAAAAAATGCTCTATCTGTATTCCGCAAAGGGCTGTCCTCACAGCTGTACCTTCTGCTATAACAAGGACTTTCACAGATGCACCTACAGAAAGCGTCCTCTCGGAATGCTTCTTGACGAGATATGCCATCTTGTAAATACGTACGGTATGGACGGTGTGTACTTTGCCGATGAAATGTGGTGCCGCAGTTCAAGGGAGATGCACGAAATATGCGATGCTCTGAAGGGGCTGGAGCTGGACTTCGTTTGGGGCTGTCAGACGAGAATCGGCGTCTTCGGTGAGGAGGACTTCCGTTATATGTACGACAGCGGCTGCAGATGGATATTCTTCGGCATTGAAAGCGGCTCAAGGGCTGTGCTTGAAAGGATAAACAAGAGGATACGCTATGATAAAATTGCAGAAACCTTCCGTGACTGCAAGGCGGCAGGTATTGCCTGTATCGGCTCCTTTATCGCAGGCTTCCCCGATGAGACCGAGGAGGATCTGAAGCAGACCGTGGCTCTTATAAACACTCTTGATACGAGCCTTATAAATCTTAACTACCTTGCGCTGATACCCGGTGCCGAAATTTACAATTCCCTTGTGGAAAGCGGACGGTACGTTGAAGCGGATTCCCTTGAGGAGTATACGAAAATGAGTCCTATGGAAAGGCTTGAATACAACTATTCTCTTATTCCCGACCTTGATATTAAGGTGGTAAGAGCCTATTATATGTGGCGTTCCTTTACCGCAAGCGACGTGCCCGGTACCGAAAAATACTCCTTTGCAAAAAAAGTAATTACCGATGCTCTGAAATCCGTTAAAACGGGAGATTTTATCAGCTTTGTTATATCGACCTTTTTTGCGGGAACGGAGTTTATTAAAATTTTTTATTACGCTAACCTTTTCCCGGGTATTAAAAAGAAGTATAATATAAAAAAACGGAAATAATAATTTACACAAAAAGGCTTGAATGTCCAAAAAAATGCTGTTATAATAAGAAAAATGAATAAAGGGTGAAAAATATGAAAATGACTAAAAAAGCATTATCGGCAGCGCTTGCTCTGATTTTTGTTCTCGGCTGCTTCTCGCTTACGGCATCCGCTTCGGGCAGAAAGACGGCATTACCTACCTCTGCGGGAATCGGTGCCTTAAGAGACGAATTCAGCATTGATACGGCTCCCTCAGCCGGCGGCTATGCGCTTGATTATGCTTATTATTCTCCCGTAGGGACAAACGACAGCGGAAAGTATCCTCTCGTTATTTTCCTTCACGGCATAGGACACGGTGACTACGTGGGCTCACAGCTTGACGACAGCGATTTCCCCTATTGGGCATCGGCTGAATTACAGTCAAGATTCACCGAGGGCGGTGCGTTTATTCTTCTGCCCCGCGCTCCCGAGCATAAACTTGTTTATTGGAGTAAGTCTCTTATAGAGTCTCTTCGCGCAGTAATTGACGATATGATTGCAAAGCACGGTGACAATATCGATACCGCAAAGATTTTCATAGGCGGCTCCTCTGCAGGCGCGGAAATGACGTGGGATATGATAATTGCATTCCCCGAGTATTTTGCAGGTGCCTTCCCCATAGCCGCAACGGGTACGGTTAGTGCTTCCGATACGAAGGCCTGTGCCGACGTTGCAATATGGATGATATCAAGCTCAAAGGACCCCGTTATCAGCTACGTTGCCACAACAAAGCCTCTTTGGAATAACGTGTGTGCAAATAATAATCATCCCGAAAACTGTAGACTGACGACGCTTGGAAGCGTTAAGGAGCCTGCAGGCGGCGGTGCAAGCGACAACCACCACATGGCAAAGGTCGTAACCTACGATATGCACATGCTGGACGGCAGTAAATATTACGATTCGGAAACCGTTGACGGAAACGGCAATACTCTCAACCTTACAAGTCCCAACGGAATGGTTTACTGGATGAACGGCGTGTCCTCCGAATACGGCGGAGCACAGGGTGACGGAAGCGGAAACGTCAACGTTTCTGGTCTTACAAATTTCTTTGACGTTATAAGAAATTTCTTCCTTAAAATAGTAAATATTTTCCAGAGACTCTTCGGTCTTTGATAAAGCTGCAGGGAGCTGTAAAAAACGGGTTTTTTTACAGCTCCCTTATGCACGTAGGAGGAAAGGTATTTCTGCCGTGAGCCGTAAACGGTTGACATACGGATTTGCTTGTAGTATATTTTTACATATACAAATTCAGGAGGTAAAACTATGACCGCTTTATATTCCGTTATTCTCAGCTTTCTTTCGCTTTTATGCTCGTTTACCGTTCTCTTTACAAGCGCACCCGTCCCCGAAAATCCCGATGACGGCTTCGTGCCCGTTATGAGATTCGTTGCAACCAGCGATACTCATATTATTACTCTCGGAGATACGGGCTGTACGAGAATTATAAAAATGATAGAGTCTGCCTATGCAATAGCTGACTCAGATCCCGATTACAACGCACTTGATGCCGCAGTTTTCTGCGGAGATATCACCGACGACGGAACCTTTACCGCCTTTTCGGCTTTTACAGCCACAACGAATAAGGTTCTTAGAGAGGGAACCGAAAGACTTGCCGTTGTTGCAAAGTCTCACGACAGCAGCACCTATTCCGCAGACGCTCTCGGAATGTTTACCTCTCTTACGGGACAGGAAACGGATTTCCACAAGGTTATAAACGGCTTCCACTTTATCGGTGTTTCAAGGTCTCCCGTGGCTGACGAGCATTACGGTGCCGCACAGGTGGAGTGGCTTGACGAGCAGCTTGCCGCCGCCACAGCCGATGACCCTGCAAAGCCCGTTTTCGTATTACAGCACGAGCACGTGAAGAATACCGTTTACGGAAGTGCCGACAATGACGGCTGGGGTATGGATACCTTCACGAGCGTGCTTGAAAAATATCCTCAGGTTATTCATATTTCGGGACATTCCCATTATCCCGCAAACGACCCCAGAACTATCTGGCAGGGCTCCTTCACGGCAATCAATGACGGCGGACTTGCATATTTCGAGTTTACCGTTGACGATGAAAATGCAGTTCATCCCGACAATTACAAGACTATGACACAGGCTCTCATTATTGAGGTCGATGCCGAAAATAACGTTCTCGTAAGAGTTCTTGACGTGGATGAGGGCGAATTTGTGGCAGAGTATCTTGTTGACAACGTAAGCGACCCCGTAAAGACGAAGTATGCTCCCGAATACAGAAAAGCGGCATCCTCAGCTCCCGTTTTTTCTGACGGCGACACCCTCTCGGTTGAAAAGAAGCTCGGCAAGTACACCGTCTGCGTACCTCAGGCAACAGTCGGCGAGGACAATAAGGTATTTATTTACAGACTCACCGTTACCGATGCTGACTCAAACGTGGTATATTCCGCCAAGGAGCTGTCACAGTACTATTTTGCAAGCGTTCCCGAGGTAATTGAATTCAAGGGTATTTCCCTCGGAAGCGGAGACTACACCGTCAGCGTTATCGCCGAGGACGTATGGGGCAACGAGAGTGCACCCATAACAGCCGCCGTCTCGGCATAAAGGCGGAAGCCCTATTGAAATACACAACCGAATAATAAGTAAAATGCCCCGTATTGCGCAAAAAGCACGATACGGGGTTATCTTATCGGTCTTCCGTTAAAGATGTTTATTGTATACGTAATCGTAAAATGAAGAGAAGCCTGAGGGAATGCTGTCACAGAGCTTTTTTATATCGGTTATGCTAAAACCGCTTTTTTTGGCGGTAACGGAAAATGAAACGGAGTAATCGATATATTCTCTGTGGTTGGACCAGCCTGACTGACCGTTATTGAAATTTATAGGTATTGTTTCGTCCGTCTCACAACGCATCTTGGTGTTGAATTCTATTATCTGAATTCTGCTTTTCATAACCTTATCAAGCATCTCGGGAGGATAATCGTTAAAATCGGGAAATGCCGCAAAGAATGTGCCCGAGTTTTTAAGATATTGCAGGGCGCATTCCTGCGCTGAAATTTTGTCGGGATCAAAATATTTGATATCGTTATATATTGTCGTATGATAAAGAACAGGGTCATCCTCCTGAGTATATGCACGGCAGCAGAAACTGCCCGTTGCATTATGCTGAGTGAAAACGACAGTTTTTATATTATCGTCTGAAATACGTGCCTCAAATATATTGCCTTCCGTGTTGCTGAAAAGTATGACGGGCTGTGCAGGGTGAATAACTGCCTGTACTGCGGTGATGCCCTCAAGGACGGCGGTTTTTTCGTCGGAAAACACAGCCGTCAGCTTTCCGTGCCTTGTGACGTATACGAAGTAATCGTCCGATGCGCAGGCGCTGATTACGTTATCCGTATAAAATTTACCGTTAACGTAAAGACGGAACCTGTCAAGCACAAGCTCGTATTTTTCTGAGCGTGATATTTCAGATGAGCAGGTGAATATTCCCTTTATTTTTGCGGGAGCGGGCTGTGTCGGCTTGCTTGCCGACTCCTTTAATTTCCCCGTGATTTTACTCAATTCGGATTTGCTCATAATTATTACTTCCTTTTTTACTTTTTTAATAATTTAACTGATTATCTTGCTTTTTTTATTAAATTATAATAAATGATTTGCAAGGATTCAACATAATTTGTTGAAAACCAAAGAATAATATGCCTTTGGGTAATTATTATATAAGAGTTTCTTATCAAAGCTTCCCTAAAAGACACAGTTTGACAGATAAGCATAAAGACTCGGGGCATCGGAAAAATCGATGCCCGACGGGCGATTTTGAAAAAAACAAGACCTTATACTGACTTCGTAATTTAATCGAAGTCAGTTTTTTTGCTTTATACGAAATTCCTTCCGATATCGTAAAAAGATTTTACGTCCCTCCGAACGGGGAGTCGGCTTCCTCGGGAGCCGGACTATACGAAAACGGTCGCAGTAAGGCGTACGGCGAAGCTGTTTTTATGTTCCCCTTTATATTATCCTTTTGCGTAATTCTTGCATTGTGTTAATAAAGAACCCCCTTAAAAACTTCTCTTCTGTAAAGCCTATAATATAATTGCACAAATAAATTTTTGATGCAGTCGGGAAAAAAGCACCCCCTTTGCAGATATTTATTTGTGTGATGTATTAAATTAGTATAATCGGTTTTATTCCGATTAAGTAAATGAAAGGACTGATAAGAAAAAATGAGAAATGCTGCAGTCAACAGAATGGATGAGGGAAAGGGAATAGGTAAGGTAAGCATACTACCTGACTTCGTTCTCGGCATTATGGGCAGAATCGATGCCCGTAAGGGAACTGAGGGCGTTCCCGATGCAATGATTGAAAAGATGCTGTCAAAATGCTCTGCTCTTGAAAAAAAAGAGGCAACGAAAACCGTAAAGAGAACCAAGACGGCAAGAAAGAACGCGGTTGCCGCGGCTGTTACCATTATAAGAAACTATAAGAAAAGCGACCTGCAGATGGTAACGGGTGAAAACGGCTTGCTTTCAGTTTATGACGTAAGAGAAAATGACCGCCGTGCAAGTGCTAATGCCGCAAAGCACAGAGCAACCGAAGATGCAGTTGCCGCTCTGACGAGATTCGTTCCCGAGCTTGAACACGCTCAGGCGGTGCTTTGTGAAAGAGTCGAAGCAATCAGAAGCAAGAGCTTCCGTACGAAGGCAAATGCATATATCAAGGGCGTGCGCAAGGGTAAACTCCCTGAATATAAGCCTGAAATAATCTTTGACGATAAGGGTCTGCAGGCTTATAAGAATGCGGTAGGCAGCACGGATGAAACTGTCATAGTTCTTTTCAATCAGATAAAGAAAGGTGAAATAACTGTATGAAAATTTTCAGAAAAAAGAAGAAATCCCGTTACACCTCTATGCGCTCCTCGTCGGCAGATATGCTTCTTCCGTCGTTTTCACAGTCCGTTTCGGATATGGGTTATTCGTCGGCTTTTGTCGAAGCGGCTGTTGACCCCGAGGGTGATGAAAGAAAACGTCTCAAGGGCAAGTCCTACGATTATCTGCTTTCGGAAAAGCGTGACGCGGTTTTTGAAGCGGAAGCTAAGTCGCATATCTGCTTTGCAAAGGCTCAGTTGACTGACGCCCTCGGTCAGATTCCTCTCATTGAAGCCAAGCGTAAGGCTGAGCTTTCTGCCGCTTATGAGAAAAAAAGAAATATAGAAGAAGAAATTGCAACGTATAATAAAATGCTTGAGGAGGACGAAAACAATGCTTCTTAAATCATTATCGTTAGCAAAATACCCTCAATATTACGATACGGCAAAGCGTATGGCATCAATAGACTCATTTGGTCTTATCGATTTTTTCTCAATTGCAAATCTTGCTACTCTCTTTTTTTGTGCCGTTGATTTTGCCTTCTGCTTTACCCGTTGGGATGCCTGCTATACCGAGGATATAATTATTCTTATTCTCATCACGGCGGCGACTGCGGCAGTTCTTGACTTTCCTATGATGGGTGCAGGTAAAGCCATACGTAAGATGCAGTGCGGTCTTATCGGAAAGCGTGAGTGTATTCAAATCGTTGTGCTTGCGGTTTTGGCTTTCCTTCTTGCCTTCGGCTTCAGTATGTGGTTCTCTTATGCGACGAAGGATCTTGTATTTTCCACGTTATCCTCAGGGGTTAACGTAATCGGTGTCGGTGCTGATGCCTTTGCCTCTTCAACAAGTGAAAATCAGGCTATTGAAGCTGCCGCATGGTTTTCGGCCGTTTTACCTGCATGTACCTCTCTTGCATCTTTGCTGGTAACTCTCTTTGCGTACGATCCCGTGAAGGAGAGAAGGAAAAAAATTACACGTGCGTGCAATTTGGCTAAAGAGCATCTGAGACATATAAATCAGTCTATCGCAGAGGCTGAAGCCTTAGGAAGCAGAACTGAAATTGAAATAGCCAAGGTAAAAGAGAAATACGGAAATATGGTTGAGAATACTATGCTGCTCAAGGAGATCCGCTGCCAGGCATTTCGTCAGGCACTTATGGAAGGCTTACATAACAATGATGATATCAACCGTGTCATCGATAATGCCGTTCAGCACAGTAATGACGAGGATTTCTCCGTGCTGCCTCTGAGTTATGTCGAGGATGTTATAAAGAAAGAAAAGGACACGTCAGGAAAGCTTGCCGAGCCTTCAACGGGTAATATCGTTCCTGTGAGTGCCTGATTAAAGAAAATGAATTGTATTTGAAAGGAAAAGAAGATTTATGAAAAAGCTTATTTGTGTAGTTCTCAGCATTATGATGGCAGTTCTCTGCTTTGCAGGCTGCGTTGACAGCGGAAGCTCAGGGGAGACCGATACTAAGGCTTCTGACCTTACGACCCCTCTTTCTCTTGCGCTTGTTATCGGAGCGCACAAAAATTTCCCTGTAATCGGGTTTTCCTCGCAGTGGCTTGAGGATTCAATTTATACCGCCTGCAGAACCTACGGTGAAATAAACGTTATCGTATCGGAGAAGATTCCCGAGGTTCAGACCAATATCAGATTTGAAAAGACTGATAAGAATCTGACGGAAAAGAAGCATAAGCAGCTTGCTCAGTCAAATGCACAGGCTGTATATAATCTTCTTCCTGCCTTGAAGGCAAAGACCGGTGAGGTAGACCTGCTCAGAAGCCTTGATCTTGCGGCTGATGCTCTTTCAGCCTCCTCAAGCACAAGACGTGAGCTTTACATTTATGACAGCGGACTTTGCACGGCAGGTATTCTTTCTCAGCTTACCGAGGATTATATCGGTGCCGACCATAAGGAGATTGCGGATAAGCTTTCTCTTATGGGTGCCCTTCCCGAGCTTGAGGGCGTAACGGTATACTTTCAGGGGCTCGGCTGTGTTGCGGGGGAGCAGGAAGCACTTCCTCCCTCGGTGAAGAAGAATCTTAAATCTATGTGGAATGAGATCCTTATCCGCTCAGGTGCTGCAGAGGTTATTTTTGATACTACTCCCGTTACAGGTGAAGAGGGGACGGATCTTCCCGAGGTCACCGTGCTTGATTTCCCCGAGGACAAGCTGATTCTTGACGATAACACCCTTATAAAGTTTGATGACAGAACGATTAAGTTCAAGGCAGATTCTGCCGAGTTTATTGATGCGTCGGGTGCCGAAGTCGTTTTGAGACCCGTTGCCGCTGTGCTTATCGAAAATCCCTCTGTTACCGTTTATATAGCGGGCACCACCGCAACCGTAGGTGTTACCGAGGATACTCCCGTTACGGGAATCGAGCTTTCCTTTGACAGAGCGCAGGCTTGTAAGGATATGCTCGTTGCTATGGGTGTGCGGGATTCTCAGCTTATCTGCAAGGGATTAGGATGTGCGGATAATGCTCTTAAAACCGACGACTGCGATGCGGAGGGTAATCTTATAGAGGAAAAGGCGGTTCTCAACAGAGCAATATATATTTTTACGACAACCTCTGTTACAGCCGCTGACCTCGGACTTTCATAAGCTAAGCCAAGTACAAAACGCATAAAAGAATATGAGGGCAAGGGGATGTAAAAAGCAAAGATTACATAAAATAATATAAGATTAAGGGGTTCGTGCAGATAAGCTGCAAGAACCCCTTTTAAGTCACACTAAGGTGCCGGAAATATTATTTTGTCGTTTTTCAGCTCCTATAGTTATTTTGTATGTGCAAAAACGTTGTTGTAAAGCCAGCCTACGGACATTGTTTTTTCACCTGCCGTGTCGAATTGTATGACGGCGGTATCGTTGGCGGTCTTTCCTGTAATGCCTAATATCGTACCTTTTCCGAATTTCGGGTGGACGATGACGGCTCCCACCGATAATTTGTTTGACAGCTGACTTATAAGCTCCTGATGAGCCTTTGCATACCTTTCGGCTTTTTTGTGATATTCTACCTCCGTGTGGCTGAGACATCGGGCAGACGAGGTGTTGATTCGGCGGCAGCATTTTTTCCAGTTTGCACCGTGAGACGAATATCCCGTTTCTGACCAGTCCATAAAGTGGGCATACTCGTGCTCAATAGTGGCGATCTTTTCTGCATCCGGAAATTCCTCATCCTCAAAGTACGTAGTGCTGAAAGCAAAATAAGGTGCCTTTCCCTCGGGGAAGGCAAAATAAGCCAATCTTGATTTCCCCTTGCATTTTATGATATCAAGCTCGGCTCCCTTTAGTCCCGTTATGCGGTCAAGTCTTTGAAGTACGCTGAGAATTTTTTCCTGTGTAAAAATTGTGCCCATTTGAATTTCTCCTGTTTTTTTTTGTTTTTTGCGGTTAAATTACCCGTTTTCGTTATTAATTTTACAGAAGTTGTATTCTTGAAAAATAAGGGGGAGAGTTTTGGAAAATGCCGATAAAAAATCACCCCCTTTGAAACAACACAGGCAAAACAATTAAAATAATCGACAGATAATTTCTGATTTGTTTAATATCTCAAAAATAAAGAGATTGCAAATTGTAGAAATATTTGCAAAAAAATCACCACTTGATATTGACAATCGGTTTTGGATGCTGTAAAATACGTATGAGCAGAAGGGTGCTTAAATATTTTTTACGAGGTGTTTGTATGAACAACGTTTTTAACTACACGCAGATGCTTAACTCGATCAGAGAAAATCTTCCCGAGAGCGCTAATTTTGTGCCGAGGACAAGCTGTGCCTCTGTTTATAATGAGCTTAAGAGTAAATATGAGGCTCTTTCGAAAACTAATCCTTCATACGTATCCTTATTCGATCTGAATGCAGAGCTTCTTGATATTCTCGGAATGGTTTCAGCTGAGGTCAGACAGAGGAGAAAAAATGAGCCTGCCTTTTTTACCGTAAACGATAGGTATATGCAGGTTCTTGACTATTATAAGAGAATTATCGATGAGTTGCCTCTTTCCGCAGACATCAATAAAATCTTTTTCAGTGAAATAAAAAGTAAAATGAGTCTTTACAAATCCCCTGTAAGCTATATGTCTCGTCTTGTACTGACGAGACTGAAGAAGATCAACAAGGAGCTTTTAGGCGATTTTGAGGAAAACTGGAATGATAACGCCCCCGCGGAGAACAAAATAAAAGTCATAGAGTTGCTTATTATGAGGCAGTTCATTTTCTGCTTCGGTGACGGAACCTTAAGAATACCGTTGGAAAACGGCAAGGGCTACAGCAGTTCTCTGAAAAAGCTGCAGCTTTCCGATAAAGGAAAAAAGAAAAAGATAGTAAAGGAGGAGGACGAGCAAAGAATTGCCACGGCAGATGACTATTACTGCCCCGAAATCAAAGATCAAAGAATTGCCACGGCAGACGACTATTACTGCCCCAAAATCAAAGAAATGTGTGAAAAAAATTACCGGGGAAGCTATGAAGAAATGGCAAAGGGCTTGACCTTCCGGGAGTTTTCCGAGCTTAAGGCTGACCGGGGATGCCGTCTTGCGACACTGGCATCTCAATTGGCTTCACTGAACTTCGGTGTTCAGAAAAGAAACAGGGCAAATCTCTACGTTTTCGCAGTAGCATTTCAGCTTACATTTAATGAGCCCGGATGTGAAGATACCGACATAAATAAGTGTCTTTTTTCCGATTTGAATAACACTACCTTCCTTGATTTGGCACCCGGAGCAGATGAAAATAGCTTGACAGACTATGGCATTAATTATAAAAATTACGTTGATATAATATATCTTTATTATATAAGCAGAGAAACAGATAAAACAGGAGCCGAGATGACTCCTGCGTTAAGATTATACAGAGTCTTAAACACCATGGCATACATAAAACGGCTTTCGAAAAAATCAAACGTCGGAGCAGAGCAGTCGTGTGAATACCCGAAAAAAGCAAACGGATTGCTTCTCAGCGATGACTACAAAGCATTTGTGCTGGGGGATATGCTGAAGCTTGGCGAAAAGCAATTCAGAGATATGCTTTTTTCAAAAATTTACATAAACTCTACAAAGGATGACGAAAGAGGCTGGACAAGCACTCACCTCTATTCATCTGAGCAGCTGACGGCAAATATTTTCTATAAGTTTTTCAATGAAAACGCCGTTGACATCAAGCCGATGAAATTCGTAGCGAAGTATCCGTCCGACGGTAATAAAAAGTCAGCTGACGATCCTTCCGTCACAGCTGAACGTACAGACTACTATGATTTCGGTGATATCCCCTTTGACCCCGAAAAGGTTAATCGTCCTGACGTAGCAGCATACCGTAAAAGAATACGTAAGATAATCAATATCCTTTCCAACCCCGATTACAGACCTGAAAAAAAACAGAACAAGGACAATCTTATAATTGCGAGAGCTGAATTATTCTCGGCTTACTGCCGACATCTTGTTTGCTGCTTCAGAAGGGCGGCTGCTAACAGCAGTACGAAGCATACTTATGCTCAGCATCTGAGAAGCTTCTCCCAATTCTATGATTATTTCTGCAGTACGTTTGTTGTGAAGCTTGACCCGACGGGCAAGAAAGAGACAATTGCCGGTGCGAACGACGTGCTTATACGATCAAATTTCAGTGCGGTATCCTGTTCTTGTATGTTCGATATCGTTGCAATATTCATAACTTATCACGCCTGCATTTACGAGATTTACGGCGAGGAAAAAAATACGAGGTGATCAATAATTTTTACAGATAATAACAGTACGGTGAAATCCTTTTCCAAGGCAGGTGCAGGTAAAACTGAGAATCAGGATTTCTGTTACTTCCTGTCTGCCGGGAATTACGATTTCGCTGCCGTAGCGGACGGAGTCAGTATGTGTAGTCTAAGCAGAGAGGGTGCCGAATTCGTCTGCAAAAAAACTGCTGCGGCGCTTATCGAGGAGGCTGATTATATTTTCAGCCTCTCCGAGGATAAGGCTGCAGCTCTGATTGTGAAATATATACAAGCTCAGATTGAGAAAATGGCTGTTAAGAAAAACACCGACCCGAAGGAATATTCAAGTACTCTTTCATTTGTGTGCCGTCACAAGGGACTCGGAAAAATTTTTACCTTCAATCTCGGTGACAGCTGCTGTTATCTTATAATGAATAACGAAAGTGAAATAAAGCGGCTGGATACGTCAAAATCATACTGCCCTATACCCGTCAGCACTATGACGAAGGGAGCAGAAAAAGAAGCCGTTGTGAGCTTCTTCGATGAAACGGAGTTTGATTGCGCATTTTTATGCACGGACGGCTTCTGGAGAATAATGGAATCAGGCGGAAAAAACAAAAGCCGTCTGAAGGCTGCACTAAGACAGCAGGATATCGGCTTTCTGACAGAGTATATTGAAAAAAACGGAAATGACGACGATTGTTCTTTTTTACTTTATAACTTAAAATATAGCTTAAAACAGTAAATGCAAGGGGGAGCATAATGAGAAGCAGAAGGATTCTAAGGATGGACACGAAAAACACTGAGGCTGCCGAAGCAGAAAAAAGTCTGCTTAAGCAAGACAAAAGAAAAGCGATGTCTCTCGGGGACAGGATAGTTCTTTCTGAGCTTTATAACGAAACAGAAGCGGAATTTAAGATTGAAAAGTGTCTCGGCAGGGGCAGCTCCGTGATTTGCTACAGAGCGTACAAAAGTGACCCGCTGGGGGATATTGTCGGTGTTCTGAAGGAATTTTATCCCTACGACGATGCGAATCACGTTGAGGCAAGCTATAACGTAGACCGAAGAAACGTAAGCTCCGATGACAAAAAATCAAATCAGCTTTACGTGGGAATGAACTTTACTGCCGAAAACTTTATCAATGCAAGGGACAGATATCTAATTGCCTCAAATACCGTTTCCGATTTCAGAAACAATAACTCCAATCAGTTTGAAAGGATATCCGAAATAAAAGTATATAAGGGACTGAGCGACGGTGTCAGTTCTATTTATATCTGGAATCCCTTTGCTATGGAAATACAGTCCTTTGATAAAACTCTTGCGGAAATTACGAAGGAAACGCTTGAAAACAAAAATAAGCTTTCTAATCTTATTTTTATTCTCAGCGTATTCAGCAATTTAGCAAGAGGTATATCGGATCTTCATAATAACGGGTATTGCCATCTTGATATTACTCCGGGAAATTTCGGTCTGAAAATAATCGACGGTGAGGTTTCAGATCAGATCAGTCTGTTTGACATCAACACATTTAACTCTATATTCTCTGCAAACGAGGATATCGGCTTTATGGGTACACCGGGCTTCCGAAATCCTTTATTCTTAAGCGAGAGAAAAATCAGAATAAAGCACGATATTTTCAGCATAGGAGCCGCCCTTTTTTATGCCTTGGTAATAAGCAAGAACGGAAATGATGCGGAAAATACGTATTTTCTGCACCCTGACAGCGAGCTGCTGAAGAAGGGGATTGACGGAATAATAATAAATGATGATTACTATATCAGCCGTCTGGAGGAAATTGAAGGCTCCGTTAAAAGCTCCTTGCTGTTCAGGGACTGCGAGGAAAACGAAAACAAGGAAATCGTTAAAGGAATATGCGGTGTTCTGGAAAAATGCCTGACCGAAGACCCTTGGATGCAATATTCGCAAATCGATTCGTTTACGAAGGATATCGAGGATATTAAAACAAAGCTTATCAAGTGGGAGTCTTTGAAGGCTGCAAATCGGAATTCACGGAATAAGGCTCAGCTCATAGCCAATGACAAGGAGGCCCTTACGGGTATTGACGATGCTCTCAGAGAGCTTCTGTGTGAGCATCCGCTTTATGATTACGCTGTGCCCGTTTCTCTGAGCAGCACGAAATGTGCTGTCACGGAAGGAAAAATAAAAAAAGGCAGTAATCGCAAAAGCAGCAGCGGAAGCATTGCGGAGCCTGCGATAGAGCAGACGGTAAATATTCTTATATGCGGTGCAGGCAGGTATGCGGCAGATTTCATCGATTTTGCATCTCAGCTTATGCAGATGAAGGGCTACAAGGCACGTTTCTCCGTATTAAGCGATGAGCCCGATGAGGACAAAGCCGCATTTCTTAAAAAAAGACCCGCGCTTCCCGATTATTTTCAGATCGACGGCAAGACAGCTGACCGTGTTGCGAATGACCCCTATGCGTATATTGACTTTCACAAGGTTAATTTTGATACGACACTTTCCGAGAGCACGGACAATCAGAAGAGGGTTCTCCAAAGGTTTTTTGAAGAAAACAAGGCAGATTACAGATTCGTTTTCTGTGCTCTTCACCGAGACGAGCTGAACTTCAACGTTGCCGATGCCGCACGGCAGGTTTTGTCAGACTCCACCACCGCAAGCGACAGAGTTTTCTCCTACGTTGTTTTCGGTGACAGAGACGCTGAAGATAAACCCGTTATCGACGTTGATGCCGATATCTCCCGTTACACCGAGGGCGGTCTTTACCCCGTGAAGCTTTACGGAGAGTATCAGAAAACCGCCCGACACAGACTTCTCTCTCAGATGGCGTTCAATATCCACCTTCTGTGGAAGGGTACTCTCTCTGACGTAAAGGAGGAAAGGGAACGCTTTGAAAAGGACAGCTATTCAAAATCCAGCTCTCTTGCAAGTGCTCTTACAATACAGTACAGACTTAAAAGCATAGGAATTGAGCTTGATTACGCTGACCCCGCAGGTGCCGCTGAAAAGGCATTCAGACAGCTTGATGAAAATAAGGTGGCAGAGCTTGCCGCGTATGAGCACAGACGCTGGAACATAGAAAAAATAACAGGCGGCTGGACGTTGCTTCCCGAAAGTGAATACGGAATACTGAAAACAGACACTAAGGACAATGAAAGCAAGCGGCATACCTGTCTCGTTCCCTCTGTGAGCCGACGCGGTCTGCTGTCTGATTACTGGACGGCTGACGGCAAGAAAAACTGGAACGGTCAGACAACAAATGAAGAAGAAAAGGTGCGTGACGAAGAGGAGCTTAAGCTTCTTGATCCTCTTGATAAAATGTCCGTGATGCTTCACAGACATTTCTTAAAAAAGAAAAATGAAGCGGACGGTAACAGAATCCGCGAGGAGCTTGCAAAGCTGAGTATAATGATTAAGGGTAATTCCGTGCTTGAAAACGTTTTCGGAATGCTCAGAGACTCTGTTACGGCTCTGCTTACAAGTAATAGTTCCGGCCTGTCCGAGGCTGAAAAGAGCAAAATAAACTTCTTTAAGTATTATAAAAACAGATTCCTGAGGCTTGCGGGGGAGAATAAGTCCGCCGTCGATTATGAGAGCATCTGTAAGGCTGTCAAATCCGTATGCGCGGAGCTTTTAGGTGCTGTTGAGGCTTGCTCGTATACCGATTATAAGAAAAAGGACGAGGATATAATAAGAAATATCCCCTTTATACTTACGTATTCGGATAAGCTTAAAATTGCGGCACCGCTGGAATATGAGAAGGCGGAGCCTACCAAGCTGTTCAATAACGCCGCGGCTGCACTTTGTCTTAATCCCGAAGAAATTTATTACGTGGTGCCTTATAAAGGAGAGCGGTCCGCTGAGGGTGCCCATAAGGAGCTGAAAGAGGCGCTTTGCTTTATTACGGTACTGTTTAGGAATCACGGAATCGGTACGCATATCAATATTGTTATCCTTGCTTCGGAAAAGCAGATAGGTGATGCCAAAAAGCTTGCTCAGATGCTTGACGGCTTTCTCGGTAATAACGGCAGCGCAGAGGCTCTCGAATATGCCGATGACGTAAATTCTGCTCTTGAGGCATATCTGACGTCCCGCTGTGAGGGCGGTGACGCCTTTAACGCCATAGAAAAGAGAGGCAATCTTTTTGTCGCCGCAGAAAGAGTCACCAGAAATCTTCCGTGGTTTGAGCTTAAATCTGAAAAGCAGGAATTTACCTGCAATTCCTCTTCGGCATTCGTATCATATCTTCCCTTTATGCCGTCTTTATATGCTGATGACCTGTTTATTGCAAAGGGTATATCCTCCAATTACAAGGAGCCTCAGATAAAGGACAGTGCTAAGCTTATATGGGAGAATATTTATAAGGACGAGCTGTATACTGTAGCTGAATGTGAAAGGCGCAAGCAGCTTTGGAATGAATTCTGCAGCCTTGTTGCAGATAATTCCCGTGTGCCCCTTTTTGAAATTTGCTCTAAGAGGAGCGGTGAATTTCGTCGCTTTGTCTATTATTTCCCGAGAGAATACAAGGAGGCTCTTGAACGGTTTTTAGTTTTATTCAGAAGCAAAGCACTTACGGAAAGCTTTGAATTCAGATATGAAAATTCATATACGGTCCGTCTTGAGATAAGTGCCCTTGAGAGCGTTGATGCTGTAATATCGGGTTTGCTCAGCAGTGCAGGTCTCTTTCTTTCCGATAACGAAAAAATCGTAACAGAAGTGAATATCAGAAATATCTGCGCTTATTATGACAATCTTCAGGTATGCGATCTGTCCGACTCAGGCGACGCCTTCACGAGCTTTATGCCGTATCTGGAGACTATGGCGGAGCATAGAATCATCTGCGGAAAAACAGACAGAAGCTTTGTCTGCACATCCTCTATGATAAAGAAGCTTCTTTCCGATAATGAATATATTTTCAGACTTTACG
The DNA here is from genome assembly GCA_045589015.1 of Acutalibacteraceae bacterium. Classification (GTDB taxonomy): domain Bacteria; phylum Bacillota; class Clostridia; order Oscillospirales; family Acutalibacteraceae; genus RUG806. The sequence continues at coordinate 7,587 of JAZNFG010000056.1, read as the reverse complement.
TTTATTATAAGCTCATTGAGACGGGCTTCTTTGACGAGGTAAGAGCAGATGTCAGCTTTGCCGTAGGTAATTCGTTTGAGGACAGAATGGATATTGTAGCGGTGAAGGGCTTCAGAACCTTTGTAATGTCCTGCAGAACTACCGATGACGAGGAAAAGCTGAAGGCCGCTAATGAAAAAATTGCAAGCAAGGCATCCTCTCACGTTATCAACGGAAGAGCTGTTCTTATAACTGACGTTAACGAAGATGATGAGCAATTTCTTGAAGACCTGGAAGCTTTGCTTGCATCTGCAAAAAATATATTCGTATGCAGAAGAGAAGAGCTTTTCAGCATAGCGGGTATTGAGTCAAAGGACGTAGGCACTACCGTCGCCGAAAGGCTCGCCGGCATATAAGCTCAAATATGTAATGCCTGCTGTCGGGCAACAGCTTCTTTACGCTGATTTTCCTTTATATTGTACTAAAAAATCACCCCCCTTCCTCGAAGAAGGGGGTGATGTGTAACATATAGTATAATAATAAAAAAGGAAGTGTTTTCAATGAATTTGAAGCAGAAAAAACTTATGGGGTTCCCCGTTGGGACAGCAATCACCGTGCATTACAGTGCAGGAACGTTTTCGGGTATTATCTCAGACCGTGACGATGAATATCTGGAAATTTCTTACGGCAAGGATTCGATATGCCTGAGATACGAGGATGTGGAAATGTACGTGTGCGGAAACGTGCAAAATACCTTACCGCAGAAGAATACCTTGCCGCCTCAGAAAAAGACCGAGCCGTCACCGAGGTACTCCTCTCCGTCTGCTGCCGCCGCGCCCGCATCTGTGAAGAAAACGGCGTACATACCTGTGTTTATGACAGATATTCAGCAGCCCTTATTTAGTGACGGGGTGATAAAAGCGGTACTCAAAAGAGCGAAGCCGACATCAAAGAGTGCATTTATCGACAAATATAACAGTCTTACCAATGCTATGAAGAACGCAGATAAGACAAAAGCCGCTTTAGTTCTGAAAATGATGATAAATGATATCAGAGATGATGCTTCCGCTTCAGCCGACCCTGTCGTCTGGGAGACAGCCTCGCTTCTTTCTATGCGGCTTGGTGAGATGGAAGCAGAGTATGCTCTGAAGGCAGGCTGTTATGAAAATGCCGCGAGATATTATACGCAAAAGGAAGAGTATTCCTTTGCAGGACTTTTTGCAGCACTTTCTATATGCTCGGGCAGGCTGACGGACAGCCCTGACGAAATGTATTCCGTCGCCTTGGTAAGCTGCAAAAAGGCAGATGACTTAGGCGGCATTTCCAGAATTTTGAAAACAAACAGATATCCCGATTACGACAGACAGCTGCTTAAAGCAGTATGTTCGTATAAGGGCATTGAATACAGTGACCGTTCAAATATCCTTTTTAAGCTGGATGAGCTTTCCGACAGCTTCAAAAACCACGATATAGCAGACAAATTTGAAGAGCTATCAGCCTTACTCAACGTCAAGCCGATGCAGGAAAAGCCTGTTGATGCACCTGCCGCCGAGACGGCTGAACAAAATGACCTTAAAGGACAGATAGTCCGTCTTTCCTGGTCTAAGGATGAGGGAACTCTGGAATATGGTTCTGACGGAAAGAAGAGCATTGTATTTTTCTATTCTGACCTGAGCGAGGACGATTTCAGGGAAGAAATATCAACGATATATACGGCAGACGTAACAGATAAGGACTTTTACGTTGCCTTTGACATAAGAAACGGCAGAGCCGTTAACCTAAGAAGGGATGCAGCCGGAAGCTTAAGAAAAGACACTAAGGAAAAGGCTAAGCACGAGAAGTATATCAACCTTGATTTTACAGATAAAATGAGTCTGAGCGACATACTCAAGAGAGGAAGAGCCTATATTGCAAACGCCTATGATCCCGACCGTTTCTATAAGGCTTATGCACTTTGGAGCAAAACGCTTGCCGAGAGAGGCATTGACAAGGACCTGCTTTCTGAGTTCTATAATTGCTGTCTTGCTCTTAATAATGCAAGCTCGGACGAGACGCAGGGACGAATGTATATTGATGAGGGGCTTTCATATTTCAGAAAAGCCGTTTCCGTAGTAAAGCCCGACCTTAAATATGATATAAGCTCTATGAATATTTTAAGAAGCTTCGGTACTTTCACGGAGATTACCACGGTGCTTGAAAGGCTGATAGCATATCCTACGGTGCGTGCGCCTCAGAGGCTTTATTTCGTCACGGGTCTTGCAGACGTATGCTTTAAGCACGCATCGGAAACGGGAAAGGCTGAGGATTATCAGAATGCCGCCGATAAGTATGCTCTCTGGGAGAGAGTCTTCTGCTCGGATGCCGCTGTTTTCAGCTCCCCCGTCAATAATCAGGCATATTATTCCAAGATTCTCGTAAACTACGCAAAGTGTCTGATTCTTGCAGGAAAGAGAGATGCCGCCGAGCCTATGATTTCCAAGGTGCGTGCGAATGCCCCCGATGCATTTGCAGTTTCGGGGCTTGAGGAGCTTGTTGCCGAAAGAGCTCCCGTTACAGCTAAGCGTGATGACGAAACCCTTATGACAGCACCTGAGGCTGCCGACAATGATGTCGCCGCAGAGACGGACGTCTCCGATGAGACTGTCTGCTCCGATGAGACTTACAGCGAGACCGACACAGCCGGGGCTGATGATGAAGAGGAGCTTCTGTGCCCCTATTCCGACGTTGATAATATGGAAAGACTCGGATTGACAGCAGATAATATTATGAAATACGTGTTCTCCCTCAGGAGTGAGTGCGCTCACGTGTATTCACTTGCTTATCTCAATGCAGCCGCCGTCTTCGACAAGAAAATAGCCGCCTTTCGCGACGTGCTGAGTATTGCTCTTGACGAGCCCTTCCACGAGCACGGCTATAATGCAAGTGAGATAATAGAGGCATTCAACGTCCGTGACGAGCAGTACGGCAGCTTCTTTGAGTATTGCTTTGCCGCCGCCGCTCTCAGAAGCCTGTTCTCCAAGGGCGGAAAAGACGACTATTTTGCAGATTCTCTTTGCGATATGATAAACCTGTCCTCGGATTACCCTGAGCTTAAAGCCCTTTCAGAGCTTCTTTTGGCCTTCAGAAAGAAGCACGGCGCGGGTATGGATGTCTTTGCCCCCTACAGACTTATTGATAAGAATGAGGGAGAGCTCAGACTCAATCAGCTGCTTTCAAGAGCAAGAGATATGTATTCGCAGAATTTTGAAACCATCTTCCGCGAAACAGTAAATCAGCTGCGCTTCAGACTTACGAAGGCGTATATCTACAGCAGGAACGAGAAGCTGGAGGAGCTTTTCCGCCACGTAAAGGACAACGACCGCGAATACTTCCTTGCTCACCGAGAGGACTTTGAAAAGACCTTTATCCGTCAAGGCTGCAGCGCAAGCAGAAATAACGTTTCCGATGAAAAGATAGACGCTTTTATAGATTATTACTGGGCAAAGGCCGGCGAATCCGATAAGATATACGAAAGAAAGAGCTCAGAGCTTATGGGCTCTTTGAGAAATCATCTGAAGGTGCGTATCAGGGAGATAGTATCACTTGTCTGCGACTGGGCAGAGCTCAGTGACAGCCTTGCGGGCATAAAGGAAGATACCGACGGTAATGCCGACTTTATAAAGCATTCCCCCGAGGCGGCAGAGCTTATTGACAGAATTCTCGGTTCTCTTGATGCAGCAGATGCCGATGACGAGACGGCATTCTCAAGGAATATTCTGAGCGTTACGCTTAAAGAGCTGAGAGATAAGCTGACGGGTGAGTGGAGTCCTCTTTCAAGAAAGTACTTCTATGCGGATTTCCTTACCTCTGACAGAATACTTCTTGACAAGGATTTCCGTCCCGAGCTTGAATCCACCTTCTGCTCTCTTGACGACTTTAATATCTTTACGAGACTGCGTGAGCATTTCGAGGATACCGAAAAGTCCGTTGAGCAAAGCTACGAGCGAATCTTTTCAAGAGACTCTGTATGCCATAACTTCGGCACGGCGGCACTTATCGAGGAATATATTTCCGAGACCGCTGCCGACAGTCAGCTTTCCTTCAGGGATTCCGCGGACTTCGAGAATGCCGCCGAAAATATGCTGAAAAGCAGCTATGTGCGCTTCGTCGAGGACATACAGCTTGCAAACGGCAAGGGACAGATTATGCTCTACGACGACTTTATGAACACCGTAAACGATACCGCATATTACTGGTATAAGTACTGTCTCAGAACAAAGAACTACGGCTTCTTCTTCAGCTTTATCGAATCCGTAAAGCGCAAGATAACAAGCGAGGCGGCAAGCTATGCGGAGCTGCTTGAGGGCAGACTCAACGAGATGCTTCGCAGATCTCCCGAGCTTTTCAGGGACGAGGACGTTTCTGAACAGCTTCTTCAGCAGATAAAGGAGCATAACTTCCTTGTTGCGGAGGACTGGATGAACCGTCTGAGCAGAAACGATTTCTATGACAGCTGTACGGCAGACGACGATAATTTTGATGCACTTGAGGCTCTCAGAGGCTTCCTTGCGGAGTATGATAAAAATTTCGAGTCATCAAAGGATTCGGGACTTAATCTCAGCTCTCAGGTAAGACGCGGCGGCTATATCCCCGCCAAGGACAAGAAGGGCGGGCTTGCTCTTATTTCAAGCTGGCTCTCCAACGGTAACCGCTCTACGCCCACTAAGATAAAGACTATCCTTAACGGTCTGGGCTGGGATGATATTGAGGTGACGGATCAGTCCACCTCTACGCAGGAGCTTTACAAGGTCAAGCTTACGGGATCCTTTGCAGGAAACAAGATATTCCAGCATCCCTTTGCCGCCTTCGGTACTGCCTCTCAGTTCTCGGGCTTTTACACAGCCTGTCTTTACGGCTACTATAACGCTGACCGTATTATAGACAAGTATAAGGCTCTTGACAGTATTCCCGGCAACAAGATAGTTTTGCTTGATTTCGCTTTAAGTGCCGCCGAAAGACGCACTCTTGCAAGAAAGACCAAGGAAACAAGACTTGCCAATACCTACATCCTCGTTGACAGAGTAGCACTTCTTTATATTGCAAACAATTTCACCTCCGGCTCAAACAACAGAACGCTTATGGCGATAACCCTGCCCTTCGCCTACGCACAGCCCTACGTTGCGGAGTCCTCGCAGGATATGCCTCCCGAGATGTTCATCGGACGGAAGGAGGAGCTGCTTTCCATTGAAGCTCCCGACGGCGCAAGCCTTCTCTTCGGCGGCAGACAGCTGGGAAAATCCGCTCTTCTCAAGAAGGCAAGAAAGGACGTTGAGGACCCTGCCAATGCCCGCAGAGCAGTATTTCTTGATCTGAAGGGCATTGATTATAAGAATGCGGCAAAAAAGATATCCTGTGAGCTTGTTGATCTCGGCATTCTTCCCGCAAACAGTGAAACGGAGGATTGGGACGAGCTTGAAAGACGTATTCTTGTAAGACTCAGAGATGCCGAAAATCCCATAGTTTACCTTCTTCTGCTGCTTGACGAGGCAGACGAGCTTATCAGAAGCAGTGAGGGGCTTGATTATCTGCCCATCGTGAAGCTCAAAAACATACAGCAAAGAGCTGAGGGCAGATTCAAGTTCGTGCTTGCAGGTCTTCATAATATGGTACGCTTCAACAGAAAGGTCGCTCTCGGCAACAACTCCGTGCTCCCCCATATTTCCTATATCAATATTACTCCCTTTGATTACAGAGACGCCAAGCAGCTGCTGTGCAAGCCTCTGGGCTATCTCGGCTTCTCCTTTGAAAATAACGACGTTATCATTTCTCAGATTCTTGCCGCGACAAACTATTTCCCCGGTCTTATCCAGCTTTACTGCAAGAAGCTCATTGAGGCTATGAAGAACGGCTATGCAGGCTATAACGAATCAGATACTCCTGTCTACAGAGTAAGCGAGACTCATATTAAAAAGGTGCTCAGCGACACCCATTTCAGAGAGCAGATTAAGGAAAAGTTCGACGATACGTTGTTCCTTGATGCCGACGACGGCGGATATTATTACAGCACCGCTCTTCTTATTGCTCTTATTACCGATGGCTCCGATAAGTCCTCCTGCCTTGCCTCTGAGATTTCCGAGGAAGCAAAAAAGCACGGACTTGCCGCGCTGGCAGCCCTTGAAACGGATACTCTTGAAGCTATACTTGACGAGCTTTGCTGTCTTAATATCCTTATGAAGGATGCTGACGGTGCATATTCCTTCAGCACCAAGAACTTCCGCGATATGATGGGCAGCGCGGAAAGCGTTGAGGAGCAGCTTCTTGAGCTCATAGGAAGGGGAGAAGACTAATGAGGCTTTCTGAAATATGGTGGAAACGAGTCGAAAACGCCGCAAGCGTGCCCGATAAGGTCAGAGCCTCTCTTGAGACGGGCAAAAGCGTGATTCTCTGCTGTGAGGGAGACGTTCCCTGGAAAAGAGAGTTTTACGAAAGAATGAACGAGGAGATCTCTGCGGTAAGTGCGGATAAGTCCATTGTGACCGTGTCTGCCGCAGGGGTCACCGACCCCGCCGCCTTTATACTGACGTCGCAGTGTCCTGATGAGGTCAGAGAAAAATACTGGCCCGATGAGACCGTTGCCGGCTTTCTTGCCGCGCAGGACGGGATAAGCCTTAATTCAAAAATAATAATGGTATCCGATATAACCGATGCGAATAAGGCTGTTTTATGGCTGAAATTCGTAAAGGAATATTCGGCGGCATCGGAAAAATACGGCAGTCCCCGCGCACAGTTTCTGATAGACCTCAGCTGCGCAGACTGCGACCCTGACGCGAATAATTACACGGACAAGGTAACGTATTCCGTTTCGGAATTTGACAGATACATATTCTGTATGTCGATACTCAGCGACAGTAAAATGAATATTACGATGAAAAAGTACGTTGCAGAGCTTGCCTGCCTTGCAGGAGGAAACGATGCGGAATACTGCGGTGCTCTTGCACAGTTGGGGGAGGAGCTTGTGAGAGCTCCCTTTGCGTGCATAAATAAAATACAGGACTCACTCCGAAGTGACGGCACCGTTTTCGGCACGGCTTCCCGCGAGGAAACTGAATCCTTCGTTATTCAATCACAGATAAAGGTATTTTTCCCCGGTCTTGAAAAAATCAGGATGGGCTTTATCAAGGAAAGGTATACCGCAATAGCCGCCGGGCTACCCGTTATAAATTGCTTCGGAGAGAAGATCAACGAGCCGTACGGTCTTGAATTCGCTGATCTTATCGGAATTGAAAGGAATGCCTGTGTCGGTTTTTCCGATACCGACAGGGAATTTCTTAAAAACTGCAGGGAGCTGAGAAACAAGATAGCTCACAAAACGGTGCTGACCCAAGAGGAGATGAAATTTATCGAAAAGCATTCATCTATGACGTAAGCCCGTAATTCCTGTTGCGGTTCGGCTTAGAGGTGACGTAAAAAGACTCTTCATGGAAACTTGGGGGATATCTCAGAAAAGTTCTATTAATAGTGCTTCGCACTTTAAGGTTGACGACCCCGTCCCCCTTTGTCACTTCGTGACATTTTTTCTCCGAAAACGGGCACCCTTTTGTCTGCTTCGCAGACATTTCCCCTAACAGG
>JAZNFG010000055.1:0-8932 GCA_045589015.1 Acutalibacteraceae bacterium | reverse complement strand
AGGAAAAAGGATTTCGCACTCTGCGGAGTGCGACAAGAGGCTCTGCCTCTTGACACCGTGAGCTTTTGAAAAAGCTCAACCAAAACTTTTAATAGGCACTCCCGTGCCCACTTCATCCCCCAAGTTTCCGTGAAGAGTCATATCTTTTCAGCGGAAAAATTTATTATAAGAGGAATCTTACAATTTATCTCTTGTTATATAAGAAATTGCTCACAACGCGAGCAATCTCCTATATAATTAAGAAAAAGCGTCTCTCTCCAAAAAAGGAAAGAGAAGCTTATCTTATCATAAGAACGTTGACGGCTTGCGCTTTTTGGCGGTGTAAAAGGTTGCTTCGTTTTCTATATTATCAAGCATCCTGAAATAGCAGTTAACGGTCATTTCGCAGTCTCCCAGCGCTCTGTGGAGAGTACGCGGCGGAATGCTGTAGTAATCCGCTAAATCATCAAGCTTATGATGCTTCAGCTGCGGCAGAAGCTTCCTGCCGATTTTAAGCGTATCGACGTAGTCATTCTCAAACAGTATGCCCGTTTTTTCAAGGCACTTGTCATAGAGAAAATTAATATCAAAATTGACGTTATGTCCGAGAAGAATACTGCCGCCCACGAAGCTGCAGAAGCGTGTCAGCACGTTTTCGGCTGAATTGCTTTTTGCAAGCTCCCTGTCTGTAATTCCCGTAAGTGCCGTAATAAAGGGCGGAAGCGGTCTTCCTATGTTTATTGTTTCGGAAAAGGTATCAACTGTCTGAGAGCATTCAACCTTTATTCCCGAAACCTCTATTATGTCGTCATACAGGGGACTGAGTCCCGTTGTTTCGATATCTATACAGACGAAGCTTCTCGGAAATTCCGTCAGACACTTGCCCTTAAAGGCTCTTTCGCACGCCATATTACTTTAAGAGTGCATCTGCAAGTCCCTGAATTTCCTTGCAGTCGGACAGCTCTATCATACCCTTGTCGCAGGCACCTGCAAGCTTGGGATTGATGGGAAGCTTTGCAATATTTTCAATTCCGTATTCTGCGGCAACCTCATCAATATGGCTCTCACCGTAAATATGATGCTGCTTTCCGCAGTCGGGACACTCAAAGTACGAGTAGTTTTCTACGATGCCGAGAATGGGAATATTCATCAGCTTAGCCATTTTTACAGCCTTACCCACTATCATTGAAACAAGCTCCTGCGGAGAGGTTACAACGATAATTCCCTTAACGGGGAGAGACTGGAAAACGGTAAGCGGAACGTCACCTGTTCCGGGAGGCATATCAACAAACATATAATCAATATCGCCCCATACTACGTCCGTCCAGAATTGCTTTACTGCACCTGCGATAACGGGACCTCTCCAGATTACGGGATCACTCTCGTTCTCAACGAGAAGATTAAGGCTCATAAGCTCAATTCCCGTTGACGTTTTTGCAGGAAATATACCGAGATCATTACCTACAGCCTTTTCGTGAATGCCGAAGGACTGGGGCATTGAGGGACCCGTGATATCCGCATCGATGATTGCTGTTTTGAAGCCCCTTCGCTGAGCTTCAACGGCAAGAAGGGAGGTTACAAGTGATTTTCCGACACCGCCCTTTCCGCTGACTACGGCAATAACGTTTTTAATATCGGACATTTTGTTCTGTTCCTCAAGGAGGGACGTTTTCTTTTCTGCGCTGCTGCATTTTGCAGAGCAGGTTTCACAGTTGTGAGTACAATTTTCGCTCATAATTAAACACCTCTTTTAAATTACCCTATTATTATACGCCGAAAATATTTTAAGTCAATGATTTATCGCATTTTATCGATATAGAACAAGGTTCCTGCTTTTCCCGTTTTTGTTGTTCCGCTGAACATATTTTTGAAATAAAGAAGGTGCTGTCTGCCTGCGGACGTGTTATCTGCTCCCCAATAGAAGGAGGTTTTCGGAACGTAGATGCAAACGGGACGGTGAGCCTCGTCTTCATAATATGAATCATACATATAAAGCTCGTTGGAGATATACCACGTAGTAAATGCTGCAGGCGGCTCGTCAAAGCAGAAATAAGTCCAGGGGATAAGTCCTGCAACAAGAACCTTACCGTCGCTGCTTTCTTTAATTTCGTTTATGTCTCCAAGTAATGCCGTGTAGTCTTCGCTTACACTTTTTCCTGTTTTTATACCCTTTAAGGGGCCTTCCGAAAGAGTAACCACGGCTTTTTCGGGTATACGTCCCATCGCCTGCGCATAAACGTCATTGCTGAATTCCAATGCACCGCCCGTTATTATGACAAGAAAGCAAAGCAGCATCGGAACAAAAGCAAGAGCTTTTGTCAGCAGTATTTTTTCTTTTGATTTTTCTGAGCGGCTTTTGCTTTCTTCCTTTAATTCATCATAAAGCTGCTTTACTGCGGGCATAAGCGCGGTGTTCGAGAGTACACAGCCGACAGCACCGACGTAATCAAGAGCCTGTGAAACGATGCCGAGAAAAGCAATATATACAACTCCCGTAAGCCAGATTGCAAAAAGCTCGCGGCAGGGCTCTTTTTTCAGCAGGATTATTATAAGCGTAAATAAAAACAGCGGATAAGGTCTGAAAAGCAGAGCCGTCGGGTTTTCGGCTGCCTTTATTGCCAAAGCTGCAAGGTAGACCGTAAAAACGGCAATGCTTATATAAAGCCAAAGCCTTTTGTGCTGGCTTCTTTTTTTATCGGCAAGAATGCCGAGAAGGAGAAGAAGTGATATTAAAAAGCATATCGGTGCCAGCGACAGAAGAGTTTTTGCAATCGTCAGATATGAGAACATATCCGAGTCTGCTTCTTGGGAGAAGGGAAGATTATGGTCCTGACCGCTGAAAAGATTTCCGATACTGCCGAAAATTTCCCCGAGAGGAGCCTGTGCGGCAAGAAAAGCAATAAATATAACGGCGGTAAGCACGATTCCTGCCGTAATAAAGCACCAGCACTTAAGTGACAGCAGCCTTTTTGTAAATTCCGAATACTCCTTCTTTTTTCCGACAAAAAAGAAGATTAAAACAAGTGCGGAATAAATAAAATAAACGAGACTGTTGAAGGGCTGTGCCGTTACTGTGCAGGCAAAGGTGATACCGATAAAAAAGAGCTTGGGAATTGTATGCCTTTCGTCTGCCAGAAATAACAGCGACACAACCTGAAAGCCCATAAGAGTCATTGTATAATAGTCGAGCATATGTACCTGCTCAACTACGTAAGTAAGAAATAACAATGCGCTGAATAGTGCGGGTATGAAGCCGTATTTTTTCAATTTTACGTACGTAAAGCAGGAAACAGCCGTCTGGCATAAGACAAAGAGACAGCGGAAGAAAACAACGATACCGTCCGTACCGCCCGTAAGCATAATAAACAGCTTCATAGGAAGATACAGAAGAAAGGCTGACAGCTGAGAAGCGTGCCATTCATCAATAAGTAATGCGTCTCCGAGAATTATTCTGTACGGAATCGTCAGATAAAAGCTTTCGTCGGGAGTTGCAATACTGTAAAAAGCACCTCTGAGTAACAGAAGTGCAAAAATACCTATAACGGAAAGTGCAATAATATTTTGCTTGCTTGCTGAAAGAGACAGACCCTTATTCAGTTTTGTCAATTACAGTCATCTCCTCTTTATATACGATTCTTCCGCCCTTTCTGCCGTACCATACGGTTTCCTTTGCATAGGACCTTTTATCGTATTTTGCGTTTTTATCGGAAATTATGATTTCAAGGGCGCGCTTCTCCAACGGCTCATATTTTCCCTCGTAGACGTTCTTGAAATATCGGGGGAAATTATATTCTACGTCAAAGGAAAGCTCGCTTACGCACGGTTTTTTAATCATATTTTCCTGATAAGAAAGAAGCGAAGAAAATATCTCGGAGTCAATTCCGAATAAAATAAGATAGTCCTTTATCTCCCTGTAAAAGCGGGAAAAATCACGGGACAGCTTAAGAAACAGCCATTCCTCAACGGGCCAGTTTACGTTGCCGAATTCCGGAAGCATAGTTTCGCATACGCCCCTTGACAAGGTTACGTCCTCAAGCATTCCGTAAAGCTGTATAAGAGCATCTCCGAGAAGCGTGTCGGGTCTTTGGCAGAAGAATTCAAATATATCGGAATAAAACCTTTCATAAGGAACGTTCTTTTCGTGGAAAAGATAAATTGCAAAAAACTGGAGAAGGCTGAGATTGTGAAGACAGCCTGTGATTGCTACGAAAATATTAGCCCTTATCCAGTCCTTTTCGTTCATAGAGCTTGTTGCAATCACAACCGTATTATTCTCTTGTGTCTCAAGCCCTACCTCGCTGTGGTGCTTGTTAAGCGCGCATTTTGCGTGCTTTATGCCGTATTTCTCCGCCATTTCGGGAGAAGCAAGACGCGCATTTATAAGAACCTCACAGTTGAACACGTTGACGCTTGTGTGCTGTCCTGCCTCAAACAGCTTGCCGATTCCTCTTGTGAATGAATCGTAGGTTTCACCGGGCAGACCGAGAATAATATCCGTATAAGTATATATTCCCGCTTCGTTGTATTTTCTGACAAGAGCAGAGTAGTGCTCGTATGTCATATTTGAACGGCAGATATCGGAAAGGGTCTGCGGAGACAGCGTCTGCAGAGATATTGTAGCACCCTTGCTGAGTCCGCAGCCGTTCATCATTTTATTTATTTCAAAAACTCTGTCATCGCTGTTTTTTGTAAAGCAGAACTGGATTTTGGCAGGGAAGCCTGTTTCCTCCTTCGCCCTTACGAGCCACTCTGAAATGAGCATATCCCTTTCAAGAATACCGAAGTTTGCATCAGCGCAGACGGAATAGCCGATTTTGTTATCGCTGAGCCACTTTATGTCGTTTTTTACCCTCTCCAAGGGGAACTGTCTTATGCTGTTGGTCTGTCTGCCCCAATCGCAATACACGCATTTATAGGGACAGCCGCGATTTGTTTCAAGAATACCGTAGAAGGTATCTCCCGAATTTCTGAGCATATCATCAAATAAGCCGACAGTATAAGGTGAGGGAAAATCACTGACGTCATAGCACACGTTCTCCGTTTTTGTTATTCTGCCGTTTTCTCTGAAGGAAAGATTTGAAACCTCTGTCAGAGATATTTTTCCGCTGAGAGCCAGAAGAAGCCTGTAAAAGGGAACCTCACCCTCATCGTGAATAAGAAAATCTATAAAGGGACATTCTCTGAGAAGGTCTGAGCTGTGGTTGCTTATATTATGACCTCCGAAAAGAATGAGACAGTCGGGATATTTTTCTTTAAGTGCTTTGGCAAAAAGCTTATTATGCTCAAAGTTCCATATATAGCAGGAAAAGGCAATGAGAAAAGGCTCGGATATTCTGTCTTCAACATCCGAAAAGCTTTCCTTTTTATGGAATATGCGCGCTAATTCATATTCCTCCGTTATTTCCTTGTGCTGCCACGCATAGGCAGCTATTGCTCCCGAAGCATAGGGGACGCAGACCTCACCGCCGTAAACGGAGCTTGACTGAACAAAATAAATCTTTTTCACATTGTCACCGTAATATAATTATTTTATTAGACTTAAATCGTAGCTGAGCATTTTATCAATAAGCTCGGGAAAGGTTACCCGTCTTTTCCAGCCGAGTACGTTTTCCGCCTTTGATGGGTTGCCGAGAAGAGTTACAATGTCGGCAGGTCTGAAAAATTCAGGGGATACCTCTACAAGAGTCCGTCCCGTATTTTTATCTATGCCTTTTTCGTTTACTCCTTCTCCTTCCCATATAAGGGGCATTCCTGCTCTTTCAAAGGCTATTGAAGCAAATTCCCGTACGGAATGCATTTCTCCCGAGGCTATAACGAATTCATCGGGTCGTTCGCTCTGAAGCATAAGATGCATAGCATCAACGTAATCTCCTGCATAGCCCCAATCTCTTTTTGCATCAAGATTGCCCAGAACGAGCCTGTCTTCAAGGCCCTCGCTTATTCTTGCCGCCGCAGAAGTGATCTTTCTTGTCACGAATTCGATTTTTCTTCTTTCCGATTCGTGATTGAAAAGGATTCCCTCGCTGCAGAACATATCGTAGCTTTCGCGGTAGTTTTTAGTAATCCAATGTCCGTAAAGCTTTGAAACGCCGTAGGGACTTCTCGGATAAAACGGAGTGCTTTCGGACTGAGGCATTTCCTGAACAAGACCGAACATCTCACTTGTGGATGCCTGATAAAATTTTGCATCGGGCTTTATGTTTTTTATTGCCTCTAAAATATTAAGAACTCCGACGGCATTCACCTGAGTTGTAAAAATCGGCTGTGACCAGCTTATTTTTACAAAGGACTGAGCCGCAAGATTATATACCTCATCGGGAGACGCGGCGGCTACGGCGGAATTGAGAGATGCGGGATCCGTCATATCACCGTATATGAATTCAATTTCATCCCTGATATGACTGACGTTTCCGTAATCGTTTGTGGAGTTCCGTCTTATAAGACCGTATACCTTATAGCCGCGGCTGAGAAGAAGCTCGGCAAGGAATGAGCCGTCCTGTCCTGTTATACCTGTTATCAGAGCCTTTTTCAAGTTGATCACACCTTATAAAAGAGTTGAAATATCGCCGTCAGCGGCTAGGGTGACGGTAATAATCCGAACCGTGTTTTTTATCGGCTGATTTCCGTCACTTCTTCGTTAAAATACTCGTCAATCCGGAACGTGAGCTTTAGTATTTCATCTGCCTTATCCTTAGGGAAAACAAGCACAAGATTTCCCGTATTTATAACGCAAAGTCCTTTTGTGCCTGCCGTCACCGCTGTGCCGTCAAGGCTTACCGTAAGGCAGTCAGAGGAATCAATATTTATAACGCTTCCGAAGGATGCGTTTCCGTGGGCATCCTTGCTGCAAAGAGCTGTAAAGGATTCCCAAGAGCCTATGTCATCCCAGGGGAAGCTTCCGCGGACGGTGTATAGATTGCTGCTTTTTTCAAGTATACCGTAATCCACGGAAACAGACGGCATTTCCTTATAAAGAGAGGAATGCTCGTCCGGATTTTCCGAGGAGCATATCTTTTCCGCGATTTCATAAACGTCGGGAAGATACTTTTTGTATTCACTCAGAATTGCAGACGTTTTCCATATAAATATTCCGCTGTTCCAGAGATATCCGCCGTTGAGCAGGAAGGACTGTGCCGTTTGCGAATCCGGCTTTTCCGTGAAGCCGACAGCCTTATGATATTTTTCATTTACTGCATCGCCGAGCCTTATATAGCCGTAATTTGTTGCGGGGCGGGTAGGGCAGATGCCTATTGTTACAAGACCGTCCGTTTGCTCTGCACAGCTAAGGGCATCCGAAACCGTCTTTATAAAAATTTCCTCGTCGGGAATAAAGTGATCCGACGGCATAATTACGGCAAGAGTATTGCCCTGCCTCTTCTGAACAGACATCATCGCTACAGCAATACCCGGAGCCGTATTGCGTTTTTCGCTCTCGGTAAAGATATTCTCTTCGGGAATTTTCGGCGCACAGCGTAAAATAATATCCTTATAATCTTTGACCGTCAGAACGTATACGTTATCTGTTGACGTTATTTTAAGGGCTCTTTCGAGAGTTTTTTCAAAAAAGCTTTTATTTTCGGGTAGCAGCGGTAAAAACTGCTTGGGGGAATTCTTGCGGCTTAACGGCCACAGACGAAGACCTGCTCCGCCTGCAAGAATGAATACTGCTGTTTTCACTGTTTTACCCCCTTTTCTTTATTTTGATTAACCTCACTAAAAGTACTATATAATCCTTTATAAACGTAAAAAGCCGTCTTTTTGAGCTGCCTTGAGTTCTTTTGCTATAGCTTATGGGCACCTCTTCGATTTTTATATTTTTATCAGCCTTCTGCAATAAAAATAACGTTTCCTCTATAACGTCAAAGTTTTCGCACCGAGTCGTTATCTTCTTCAGAAGGCTTGTTCGGTACATTCTGAAATCCGTTGATATATCCTTCTGTTTAATGCCGAGAACTATAGAATAAGCGGTATTCAGAATTCTTGACATCAGTATGTTTATCGGCGGATCTGCGGTTTTTCCGCCCTTTACGTAGCGTGAGCCTATTACAACGTCTGCTCCCGACTGTATTCTTTTATACATTTCGGGTATTTTTGTTATATCCTGACAGTTATCCGCATCAACCACAAGGAAAACGCAGCTACGGGCATTTTGTATTCCCGTTCTGAAGGCATCCCCGTAGCCCTTTTTTGTCTGCCTTATATAATTTACGTTAAGTCTGTTACAGACGGCTATGGAATCATCCGATGAAGCCATAGCATCAATTACGGTAATTTCGTATTCGGCTCCCGTAAGGGCAAGGTGTTTTTTTAATTCCGGTATCAGCTTTATAAGATTTTTTTCTTCGTTGAAGGAGGGGATCATAACGCTTATATTCATTTTTTTGCCCTCCTTAGCTTATTTAATATATTATAAAGAATAAATACATATATGTCAAGGATTGTAAGAAAACGGTCGCCTTATACCTACGGTAACCGTTTTCGTATAGTTCGGCTTTCCGTTCGGAGGGACATATAATCCTTTTGCTTTATAGGAATTTCCTATAAACTAAAAAACAGAAACACTCCGAAAGGGGGGCAATCGGAGTGTTCCTGTTTTGAGGAGATATTTTATGAAGAAAACGAGAAAGCTGTAACTTGTTATGCTCAGAGTATATACTCCGAGGCTTAAAAAAGTCTTAACCGCAAAAAAATAAAAATTATTACGAATGGGGACGTAAAAAAGCGAAGACCGCATAAAGCAATATAAAGCAAGGGACTTCGGCAAGTGAAGTTGCTTGCAAAATCCCTTAAAACACGCAAAAAATGCAAAAAATATGGTTCTTCACGGAAACTTGGGGGATGAAGTGGGCACGGGAGTGCCTATTAAAAGTTTTGGTTGAGCTTTTTCAAAAGCTCACGGTGTCAAGAGGCAGAGCCTCTTGTCGCACTCCGCAGAGTGCGAAATCCTTTTTCC
>JAZNFG010000054.1:0-7642 GCA_045589015.1 Acutalibacteraceae bacterium | reverse complement strand
AAAAAAGATGAAGAACGGACAAACCGAGCAAAATCAAGACGCAAGGCTTGATTTTGTTTGCCCGAAGGCGTACGGAAGGTACGTCGAGCGGCGAGCGAGAGTTCGTAGCATAAAACATAAAAATAAATAATTTTTGCATTATTTAATAATCAGTTTTGAATGCTCTTCATTGTGGGGAAGAGGAGGACGTCGCGGATTGCCTGTGAGTCGGTGAGGAGCATTACGAGACGGTCGATGCCGTAGCCGATACCGCCCGTGGGGGGCATACCGTATTCAAGCGCTGTGAGGAAGTCCTCGTCTGTGTGGTTTGCTTCCTCGTCGCCGTTTGCGAAGAGCTCTTCCTGAGCGGCAAAGCGTTCTCTCTGGTCGATGGGGTCGTTAAGCTCTGAGTATGCGTTGCACATTTCTCTGCCGTAGATATAAAGCTCAAAGCGTTCAACGAGACCGTTGGAGCCGGGCTTTTTCTTGGTAAGAGGAGAAACTTCAATGGGATGGTCGCATACGAAGGTAGGCTGAATCATCTTCTCCTCGCAGAATTCCTCGAAGAAGAGGTTCATAATATCACCCTTCTTGTGGTGCTTTTCAAATTCAACGTGATGCTCCTTGGCAATAGCCTGTGCCTCCTCGTCGGTTGCAACGGTTGAGAAGTCAACGCCTGCATACTCCTTGATGGCATCGGTCATTGTGATTCTCTTGAAGGGCTTTTCCATATCGATAACGGTGCCGTTGTAGCTGAGAACCGCGCTGCCTACTACCTTGTTTGCAAGATAACGGAACATACTCTCCGTAAGCTCCATCATACCCTCGTAGTCGGTGTATGCCTGATATAGCTCCATAAGAGTAAATTCGGGGTTGTGACGTGTATCAACACCCTCGTTACGGAAAACTCTGCCGATTTCGTATACTCTTTCCATACCGCCGACAATAAGTCTCTTGAGGTATAATTCAAGTGAAATACGAAGCTTTACGTCTTCGTCAAGTGCGTTGTAGTGAGTTTCAAAGGGACGTGCAGCCGCACCGCCTGCGTTGGAAACGAGCATAGGAGTTTCAACCTCAATGAAGTCTCTGCCGTCAAGGAAGTTTCTGATTTCCTTTATGATCTGAGAACGCTTCTTGAAGGTGTCCATAACCTCGGGATTAACGATAAGGTCAAGATAACGCTGACGGTAACGTGTGTCAACGTTGGTAAGTCCGTGATATTTCTCGGGAAGGGGAAGAAGTGACTTTGTAAGAAGTCTGATTTCCTTGCAGTGAACGGAAATTTCGCCTCTTCTCGTTTTGAAAACAAAGCCCTTTACCTCAACGATGTCACCGATATCCCACTTCTTGAATTCTGCGAAGCTCTCTTCTCCGATGTCGTCGCGTCTTACGTATACCTGCATTCTGCCGTCACGGTCGTGAACGTCTATAAAGTTTGCCTTGCCCATATCACGCCACATTTTGATTCTGCCGCAGATGCAAACGTCCTGATTTTCAAGCTCGTCAAAGCGTGCGACTATTTCAGCGGAGCGGATATTCTGGTCAGCCTTCGTAATCTCAAAGGGGTCTGCGCCCTTCTCCTGTAATGCTGCAAGCTTTTCAAGTCTTATCTTCTTTAATTCGTTAACGTCCTGTTCGGGTACTTCAGCAACGGGAGCGTTGTTTACGTTCATTTCTTCTGCCATTTGTCTATACATCCTTTCGGGAAAATTTACAAAATATCAAATTACATTTTATTATATATAACCAAACGAAAAAAAGCAAGTTTTTTTTACGGTATCGGAAATTCCCTCCGATACCGTAAAAGGATTAATACTCAGTCTGTTACAAGAAAATTCCAGGGTACGTCGGTAAACGTATCGGTCACGGGCTCCTTTGACAGCACAAGTGAGAATTCTCCGCCGGCAGTTATCTCCTCGTAGAAAAGATAGGGCTTCGTTATCTCTTCACCGTTTAAGAATGCCTTTTCAATATAGGGGTATTCAAGAGGGTCCTTGTCGCAGGCTACGCTGAACGTATCGGATACCCTGCAGGAATGGTATTTCGGGTCAAGCCTTATACGGGCTTTTCTGAAAAGGGGAGTGTTGAAGAAGTATGCGGGATATGCGGGGCATATCTGTGCAAAGCCTATAGCGGATAATACGTACCACGCAGAAAGCTGTCCTACGTCCTCGTTGCCGCAGAAGCCGAAGGCACCCGTTCTGTATGCTTCCTTTTGCACTCTTCTTGTCCAGTACTGGGTTCTGTGGGCGTGGCCTAACATACTGTAGTAATGGGTTATGTTATGACAGGGCTCGTTTGAGTGGTTGTAATCATCATTCCATAGCGCGCCGAGGTCTGCTTTTTCAAAGAGCTGCTCAAGAAGCTTATAGGTTCTTCTTTCGCCTATGGCGTGGGCAAGTCCTCTTATATCAAAGGGGACAGCCCAGGTCTGCTGGAATATGTTGCTTTCAACACAGCCCTCGTCGTCGTATCTGCCCGTAACGTAAATGAATCTGCCGTTTTCCTTTCTTGAAGAAAGGAAGCGTATACGGGGATAGAAGCTTTCACGGTATCTGTAAACTCTTTTCGTGAAATAGTCACCTTCTTTTTTCTTTCCCATAGCGTAGCACATTCTTGCCATTGTGTATTCCGCAAGAAGATACTCAAGCGTCTGGCTGATGCTTCCGGGGACGAAGGCTTTTTCGTCATACTGAGGGCACTTGGGATAAAGCGAATTGAATTTCTTTCCGTAAAGCTTCTCCTTCTTTTTGCAGGATGCGCTTGCTATATCGTAAACCTTTTTCGTGTCATAGCTTCTGATTCCCTTGACGTAGGCATCGGCAACCACGATGAGTCCGGGGTCGCCCACCATACACCCTGCGTCAATTCCCATAAGCTCCCAACGGGGGAAGGAGGAATTTTCCTTGAGTGCAATTCTGAGAAGGGAGTTTACCTCGTCGTTTACCGTTTCGGGGCTTATGAGTGTAAGGAGAGGAAATTCGCTTCTGTATACGTCCCAGCCGCTGAACATTGAACGGTGGACATAGGAATCATCCTTGTATATTTTATTGTTGACGCAGAATCTTCCGTCAAGGTCAGCCGTTATTCTCGGGTCAAGCAGGGTGTGGTAAAGGCAGGTATAAAAGATTTTAAGGTCAGTTTCATCGCTTCCCTCTACGTCCACACCGGAGAAAGCATTTTCCCAGGCGTTCTGAGTGTCTGCCTTTATACCCTCAAAGTCAAAGCCCTCAGTTTCCGTGAAATTCAGTCTTGCACCGTCGATATCGGTATATGAAATCGAGCATTTGACTAAAAGGGGAGCGGAAAGCTTGCCTAAGCGGACAATAAGTCCCGCATCCTCATTTTCAAACTCCCGAAGTCCCTCTGCCTGCAATTCCTCGTTGGAGAAAAACCGTAATTCCTCTGCAGGAGACGAAAGCTCGCATACAAAATGGAAATTATAGGAAATATGTCCGTCGCCTCTTCCGAAGCCGCCACCCTTCGGCGTACAGATTACTGTTCCCTCAATTTTGCTGTCTGAGAGAATTTTTACTTTCTGATAATCAGCCCTTCCGCCGATTCTTCTTGAAAAGTTGAATATAAGCCTTGCATCCGCGCCCTCGGGATAGGTTACTCTGAGCATACCCGTACGCGCGGCGGCAGTACATTCCGCAAGAATGCAGTATCTGTCAAGATAAACGGAATAATACCCTGCCTCTGCGTGTTCCCTATCGTGTGAAAAGGGCGATTTCCATCCTATGGTTCCCTTTGTGAACGGAGTTTCGCGGTTACTTCCCGAACGAAGCTCCGTTTCACCCGTAACGGGCATAATCTGAAGATTTCCGAGGTCTCCGTACCAGCCGATACCGCTCATGTGATTGAAGGAAAAGCCTTCAATGGTATCGTGACAGTAGTTGTAACCCGTGCCGTTATCTCCGCCCGTAACCGTGTCGGGTGACAGCTGAACCATACCGCCCGGATATACTGCACCGGGATGTGTTTTTCCGCCGCCGTGACAGCTTTCTCCCTGCTCGTCACCTACCGTACCTATCATAGGGTCTATGTATTTTACTTTATTCATAATTTATCACCGCCTGTTAAAGTTAGTTTTATATTAGCAGATTTTAGTTTTTTGTGCAATACGTTCATATTATATTTTCAAACAAAAAAATAAACAGCCATTCTTAAAAAAGATACAGCTGTTTATTGAATATTTCCGTCCGTTATTTCGGTTTTTCTTTTTCTGAATTTGATTGTTCCTGCAACAAGAAGGACGGTTTGAATAAAAATACAGGAAACAAAGGGTGCCGAAAGCTCTGCCTTGCGGATGATGAACAAAACCGATATCAAGGTGAGTAAAACGAAAACCGTAATTATGCTTTTGATTTTCATTACCCTGACCTGTTGCTCTTCAAGGGGCTTTTCGGGTGCTTCACACGGACACAGCAGGGCGATTACAATGCAGCAAACGGCTGCGGCTGCTAAAACAAACAGATTCATTCCCACGATATTTGCACAAATCAGCTTTACAAATACTATTCCGATTCCGAAATACAGCGAAGAAATGAGCATACAGGCAGCTTCCGTATTTGCGTGATATCCTCCGGCATATCTTCGGAGAACAGCAATCGAAATGAAAAAAACGATGCTTTGAAAAGGAATACCGAGAAGTGTGCCGAGTATTGCAGAATACACAAAAAACCATAGGTAATTGAGCACTATGAAAAATACGTATCGGTACACTTCACGGTATCGTTCCTCCTTTTCCCCTGCACGCCTGAGCATAAGAGAGGTAAGAATTTCCGACAGTCTGCTTATCACTTATCTGTCTTCTTGTCTAAGAACTGCTTTGCACATACGGGAACGGCAGGCTGATATGCAAGGAAGCTTGTTGTTGCCGTTACGTTGAGCTTTAATACCTTTTCGGAAAGCTTGTCCATAACCTTGATTGATTTCTTTGACATTTTGTTTTCTCCTTTCTGTTTTTGTTTAATATTAAATTAATAAAAATTTTCAGATTCTTCAACATAATTTGACATTAGTATGCTTTTGTGCGATAATTAAAGAAAGATAATGTCATATAGAAATTGTTTTATGTCAGTATGAAATTGTGTAATATTTCTGATGAAAAGAGGCTGTTTTTGATGAAATTAGCCCTTTTTTTGCAAAAAACGGTTTATTGCTTAAACTGCGGAAAATTGCAAAATTATATCAGCTTATGTATAATAGAACCGTTAAATCATTATTTTGGAGGACAGTATGAAAATTGCATTATGCGATGACCAGACGGCACATATTGAATTATTAAGACCATACGTTGAGGAATTTTTCAGAATATCTGAAATTGAAGTTGAAATTTTTGAATTTTTCAGCGGTGAAGAAATGATTGAAAGTAATGAAAAATTTGATATCGTTTTTCTTGATATGGAATTAGGAAGTCTTACGGGAGTTGATGTTGCAAAGAATATCAACACAGTTAATCCGAATGCCGTTATCATTGTGGTTACCTCGTATTCCGAATATCTTGATGAGGCTATGGACCTTCACGTAACCAGATTTCTCAATAAGCCTGTAGCCCAGAGCAAGGTCTATTCTGCCCTTGAAAAAGCTTTGGAAGAAATAAATGAAAATCTCCTTTCCTTTACCACAAAGGACAATCAGGTATTAAGAGTAAAATACCGTGACATAATCTACATTGAATCAAGATTCAAATCCGTTACTATGTATACGTTAGGCGGTGTTTATTCTTCAGCGAATTATCTGAAAAAATTTAAGGCGGCATTAACCTCTTCCGTTTTTGCAATTCCGCATAACAGCTATATAGTTAATATGAATTATATTTCAAAATTCAGACGGGAAGAAATTATCGTAGATGTTATGGGAAAAGAAGTGAATATACCGATATCAAGCAGAAAACAGTCAGACTTCAAACGAAGATTTATGGCATTTATAGGTGAGGATGAATAGAGATGGCAAAAGTTTTATGCGATGTCATTATGTATATATTTGAGTCGATTCTCTTATATCAGTATGCAGAAAGCTTATTTATATCAAGAATCAGAAAATCTGTCAGATTTTTAGCAATCGTTCTGATTAATATGTGTTTATGTATAGCTTATCAGGCGAATATAACTTTACTGAACGGTCTTTTGATTTTTCTTGCAGACTTCTTAATATTTCACGTGCTTTATAAGGTACGTTTAAGAACTGCAATATTCCATGCTGTAATGTTTGTCAGCGTGATGGCACTCAGCGAAATAGTCGTAATAAATTTGTGTTCGGTTATATTTGCTGATTTTAACGCTATGACAACGAATTTTGACGCATATATTTTTGTTATTTCGACCAGTAAGCTCATTTATTCCGCTATAATGCTTATCATTAAAAGAATTTGCGGCACTCAAAAAAGTAAAAAATATAACGACAGTTTTTTCTGGATTCTGTTTTTATTTCCGCTGAGTACCGTTCCGGTCGTTCTTGTGGTATTTTTTGTTGAAGACAGCATAGACGTTTCATATTCTGTGAGAATCGTTATTTCCTCAATATTTGTGGTATTGCTGTTTGCAAATCTGCTTGTTTTTTACATCTATGATACCGCAAGCAAAAACAAGGCTGAGCTGTATGAGCTGAAGGCGGCAAGCCTTCAGCAGGAAACGGACGAAAAGTATTTTGAGGCAATCAAAAGCTCTCAGGAAGAAATAAGACGCTTTTCACACGATACCAAAAATCATTTGCTACAGTTAAGCTATCTTGATGACATTGATGAAATTCACCGCTATATTAACGGTATGATAAGCGAAGTTGAGAAAATTGCCAGCGTGGGAGTCAGCAGTAATAAAAATCTGAATATCATCATAGGTAAATACAACTCTATTTGTGAAAAGAAAAATATTAAGTTTACGGTTAACGTTAAAATGGCAAGTCTGAACTACATAAAGGATGTGGATTTGTCCTCAATACTTAATAATTTGCTTGACAATGCCGTTGAAGCAGCAGAATTATGTGAAAACGGTTATATCGAAATGAGTATATTTTCCAAAAACAACAATTTTGACGGTATTAAGATTAGAAACAGCTGTGCAAGAGAGCCGGAGCATATTGACGGAAAGCTGATAACCTCAAAGAAGGATAAATTCTTTCACGGCTTAGGCGTTACTATTGTAAAAAGGGTTTTGAAAAAGTATGAGGCTATGTATGATTGGCAATACTTTAAGGATAAAAAAATGTTCGAGGTAAGCGTTGTTCTTCCCAAGGGTGATATTCTGAGAAGAACTGACCTTAATAAATGAGACTGTGGAGGGAGCATAATAAACCTGTAAAAAAATAAATCAAATGATTGATTAAGTTTGTGGTAAATTGAAAACATAATGTATAATAAAACTAATTCGCTGTGGCTTTGTTCGTTTTGATCTTACATATTGTTAAAATAGTAAAAAAAGGAAAAATAAAGCTATGGTATGCAGTTTAAAACAGCTTGGAAAGCGTGTAAGACGAAGAAGAACCGACCTCGGAATAAAGCAGAAGGAGCTTGCCGCAAAAATTAATATTTCAAACAATCATTTGTCAAATATCGAAAACGGAAAAGCCGCACCGAGCTTCTTTACGTTTATCGATATATGCTCTGTTCTTGGAGTGAATCCCTCATATCTCATTGACGGCAGTATATTTTCCATTGAAAGTG
>JAZNFG010000053.1:0-69837 GCA_045589015.1 Acutalibacteraceae bacterium | reverse complement strand
ACCAACGCCGCCCTCGGCTGCCAATGCGTCGATGGCGTCGCCCGAATAGTGCGGACCCATCAGCGACAGCTGATTGGAGATCAGCGTCAGGCCAATGGCGGGCAAAAACAGATACCAGTAGGAAAAAACGTAGCGGCACAGGCGAAAGAAGATGCCCTTGTTATTGCGGCGCGGAGCGTCGCTTGTCTGTCTTTTACTCAACGAAGGCACCTCCCATCTGTGAATCGCTGATTTCCTTATATTCGGGACACTCTTTCAAAAGCTCCTCGTGCTTTCCTTTGCCGATAATGATACCGTTTTCAATAACAAGTATGAGACTGCAGTTTTTTACGGAGCTGACTCTTTGGGCGACGGTTATAACCGTTGAATCGGGAAGAGAAGCATTAAGTGCCTGTCTCAGATTTGAGTCGGTTTTATAATCAAGAGCGGAAGAAGAGTCGTCAAGAATAAGAATTTCGGGTTTTCTCGCAATAGCACGCGAAATAAGAATTCTCTGCCGCTGTCCGCCCGAAAGATTTGTTCCACCCGTGCTGACCTTGTGTGCAAAGCCGTCGGGAAATGAAGTGATAAAATCATAAGCCTGCGCAATTTTTGAGGCATTTATTATGTCCTCTGTATTTATTTCTCTGCCGAAGCGTATATTCTCCTCAATCGTATCTGCATAAAGAAAATCATTTTGAAAAACCACACCGAACAAGGAGGTCAATTCCTCACGGGAATATGAGCGAACATCCTTGCCGTTGATTTTTACAGTGCCCTCGTTTGCATCATAAAACCGCATAAGAAGTCTGAGAATTGTAGATTTGCCGCTGCCTGTTGCGCCGATTATTCCGAGTGTTTCTCCTTTTTTCAATGAAAAAGAAACGTCTGTTAAATTATTTGCCTTTCCGAGATATGAAAAATAAACGTTTTCAAAGGAGATATGTATATCACCGCTTTCCTCAGCGTCATTCTCCGTTGTTTTCAGCTCGTTTTCTTCATTCAGCACGGTAGCAATTCTTCTTGCGGAGGCGGCGCATTTCGTATACATCACGAACATTCTTGAAAGAGACATCATAGCCATAGATATCAGCGTAAAATACTGCATAAACGCAATAACCGTTGTCGCGGAAGACTGACCCGAGGAAACGAAATACGCGCTGACTGCAATTACCGCTACTATTCCGATGTTCATTAAAAGAGTCATAACGGGATTTACAATTCCCATAATCGTTCCTGCTACGGTTTCCTTTTGCTTCAGAGCTCTGTTTGCTTTATCATAACGGTTATTTTCGTAATCTACCTTAGATAATGCTTTGATTACCCTTATGCCCTGAGCGTCCTCGCGGACAACTCTTACCATACCGTCTACTGCTTGCTGAACCTTGGTGTAAAGCGGTACACCCAATCGGGAAATGCCGTATACCACAGCGAATATAAACGGCAGAGTAGAAATCATAACCAGAGCTAACTTCTTGTCCATCACAAGAGTAATGATGCTTCCGCCGAGAAGGAGAATAGGCGCGCGGATTCCCATTCTCTGCATCATGCCTATAAAATTCTGCACGTTATAGGTGTCTGTTGTGATTCTTGACTCAAGAGAGGGGATTGTGAATCTGTCGGTGCTTCTTGCCGAAAGATACAGCGTTTTTGAGAAAAGGTTTTTTCGCATTTCGGTTGCAAACAGCATTGTTGTTTTTGCAGCCATTCTGTTTGCAATAATGTTTCCGAGGCAGGCAATTACAGCGCAAAGTCCCATAAGAAAGCCGAAATAAACTATTCTGCCGACGTTATTCGTTTCAATTACGTTTTCAAGAATATAGCTTAAAAGAAAAGGAATAATCAGTTCAGCAACGGTGCCGACTGTTTTTACCGCAATTCCTACTGCCAGTCTTCGGGTTGTCGGTCTTAAATAAGACAGAATCCACTTCATTTTGTACCCTCGCTTTTTTCAATCATTTCTCTTGCCTTTTCCTGCATACGTTCCAGAACAGAATTGAAAATTTCAAGCTCATTTTCGGAAATGCTTTCAGATAGAAGTGCCATCCATTCTTCTGAGGCATTTTTTATTTCGGGAAGAACGGACAATGTTTTGTCAGTGGGATAAAGAGAGAACTGACGCTTATCATTGGGGAAGGGCTTTCTGATAACGTAGCCCTTTTCCTCAAGATAATTAATGTTCCTTGCCGCTGTGCTTTTGTTGACGCAAAGCTCTTTTGCAATATCCTCCTGAGAACAGCCCTGCTTGCGGCATACAGACAGAATATATGCGTAGTGACCGCTTTGCAGGTCCTCGCTGTGTATTCTGCCGTTTCTGTAGACCGCTTGCGAGCGGCTGATGTTATTCAGCATTTTCATAAATTTTGCCATACTATACCTCTTTTTTATGGTTGCGCGTGCAACTGTTTCATCTGCAACTATTATAAGTCGGTTTTAATCCTATGTCAATATACCTCAGACGTGTTGTTTTTATCTGAAAAATATGATAATATAAAGGTCAATCACAAAGTGACCGCAGCAAAACAAGGCTGTGGTATACTGTTACCGTCACCCTAACACCTGACAATTTTTTTAGGAGGATGATAGTATGTTTGGTGCTGTCAGCGGAGATATTATCGGTTCGAGATTTGAGTTTGACAATTATAAGGCAAAGGACTTTGTTTTGTTCAGTAATGATTGTGATTTTACGGATGATACAGTTATGACCTTAGCCGTAGCTAAGGCTCTGAGCGATAATAAGACAATAACTGATATTGAGCGTTTCAAGAGAGAGCTGATTGCGGTTATGCATAAGGTGGGAAAGAGATATCCCTACTGCGGTTACGGCGGATATTTTTTTGAATGGATGATGAGAGATCTCAGCGAGCCCTATAACAGCTTCGGGAACGGCTCTGCTATGAGAATTTCTCCCGTCGGGTGGTATGCGGATTCTCTTGAAGGCTGTGAGACAATAGCAAAAGCAACCGCGGAGATTACACATAATCATCCCGAAGGGATCAAGGGAGCGGTAGCGGTGGCCGGTGCAATTTATCTTGCCCGTACGAAGCACTCTATGCAGGAAATAAAGAGCTATGTAAAAAAGTTTTACGATATAAGCTTTACTCTTGATGAAATCCGTGAGAGCTATCGTTTTTATGCAATCTGTCAGAAATCCGTTCCGCAGGCATTTGAAGCCTTTTTTGAGTCAACGGGCTTTGAGGATGCCGTAAGAAATGCCGTATCAATCGGCGGTGACAGCGACACAATCGCGGCAATTGCAGGCTCTCTTGCTGAGGCTTATTACGGTATTCCCGAGGATATTAAGAATACGGCACTTTCATATCTTGATGAATATCTTTTGGATATAGCAGAAGAATTTGAAAGAAAGGTTATGTATAAATAAAAAAAACCTCCTCCTTGTTCCTTCCGATGATTTCTGAGCCGAACAAGGAGGAAAGCTTTTACTTTACAGGAAGGAATTTCCTATAAAGTAAAAAATAAATACTTTTTTCACTTTTGTGTGTTTTATGAGGGCTCGGCAAGTATTTTTCTTGCCGAGCCCTCTAGCTGTGTATGGTTTTATGCGATCTTTGCTTTTTTTATTCCCTTTTCTTAATATTAAGAGAGAACGTATCTGTTCAGATAATCAAACATAAGCTCTTCAGCCTGTTTGCTTTGCTCTGCATCATTTTCAAGACCGTGGCCTGAATTCGGATAAGAAATAAATTCGTGAGTCACTCCGAATTCGGTAAGCCTTGCATCAAGAGATACTGCATTTGAATAAGGAACGATAGTATCCTTCATACCGTGGCATATAATTGTGGGCACGGTGTCGGCATTGACGTAATAAAGAGGTGCAACCTTATCAATTTCTTCTTTGCTTGCCGCAAAATTGTCAAGCGTAATCTGCTTGCCGGTTGCATAAGAGACAAGCATAAGAACATTGTCCGTGCCAAGGTCGTTGTTTACAAAATAATTGCTGTCATACATATCCGTAGGACCGCTTAAATTTGCTACTGCGGCAGGGGTGATTGCTGCCGTGTCAGCCCTTGAGTACGCATAAAGCATTGAAAGGTGACCGCCTGCAGAATGTCCCGTAAGAAGCATCTTTTGTATATCGGTGCCCTTTTCTCTGCCGATTTCCTTGATTTTTGCAACTGCCGCATCAATATCATCAATAATGTCAGCCATTGTAACTGTTTCCGACAAATAGCGGTAGTTGATTGTTGCTGCGGCAATATTCTGATTCTTGCACAGCTCCTTTGCATTTTCGGTATATGCACTCTTGTCTCCGCCTATCCAGGCACCGCCGTGAATACAAAGAACAAGTCCTGTTACGTCCGACAATTCTTCGGGGAGATAGAGATCAAGAACTTGTCTTTCGTGTGTTCCGTAAGAAATGTTTTCCATTTTTGTGATACCTCCGTCAACTAAATGGCTGAGTCCGAAAAAGGACAGGATTCCGATGATCAATGACATAAAAAATGCTACGATTTTGTCCCACATAAGCTTTACCTCCGTTAAATTTTACAGGTTGAAAATTGAATTTATCAATTTATTAAATAATAACATATAACGTGGCTGATTTCAATATGTGCAGCACTAAAAATTGTCTGATGAATAGCTTCAGAGGCATTTTGTGTTTCCGAACAGCACGACGGAAATTTTTTGAAAGGGACAGCGGTATGTTTGTGCTTGACAATTCACATCATTATGACATATTATTATAATGTATAATTATGCAGTCAGAATTACTGCACGGCAAATAAACAAATATCACAGAAAGGTTTTTTGTTATGGGTTCTTATCTTTCAGGTATACATACTCCACACAGAAAAGGCACAAAAAACTGCCCCGTTTCACGTATTGATAACGTCAGGACGGTAACAATTCCTATGTCGATGCATATCGGCAAACCCGCAGTTCCCGTCGTAAAAGCAGGGGATATGGTTAAAATCGGTACCAAGATAGGTGAAGCAGACGGCAGAATTTCATCTGATATCTATTCGAGCATATCGGGAAAGGTCGTAAAGCTTTCCGAGTTCCTTTTGAGCAACGGCAGAACAACTACAGCCGTTGTAATTGAGTCGGACGGAGAAAATGCGGTTGATGAGTCCGTTTGCGCTCCTGTTATAAACGGCAGAGCCGATTTTTTAGATGCCGTAAGAAAAAGCGGTATCGTAGGTCTGGGCGGTGCCGGCTTCCCGACGCACGTAAAATTAGACGTTCCCGTTGAAAAGATAGAATATCTTATCGTAAACGGTGCTGAATGTGAGCCTTACGTTACAAGCGACTCGGTTAATATGCTGACTCGCGGCGAGGATATGAAAACCGCTCTTAATGCGCTTAACGAATTTCTCGGTGTAAAAAAGGTTATTATCGGTGTTGAAAAGAGCAACAAGGACGTTGCTTGTGCAATGCAGACGCTTGCCGCTTCAATAAGTGCCTTTGACGTAAAGGTCAATATTCTTCCCGATAAATATCCGCAGGGCGGAGAAAAGGTTATGGTTTACCATACAACGGGCAGAAGGATTGCTGTTAATAAGCTACCCATTGACGTTGGCTGTATTGTGCTCAACAGCACAACGGTAGCACAGCTTGGCGCATATCTCAAAACGGGTATACCTCTTGTTGAAAAGCTTGTCAGCGTTGACGGTGCCGCCGTTAATAATCCCCGGAATGTAATCGCACCTATCGGTACTGCAATTAAGGATCTGTTTGACTTTTGCGGCGGACTTAAAGAGGACCCTGCAAAAATCATTTACGGCGGTCCTATGATGGGTATTACCGTTCCGGATGCGTCTTCTCCCGTGCTGAAGAACACAAATGCCGTTCTCGCTTTGTCTGAAAAGGAAGCAAAGCTTCCTAAAACCACGGCTTGTATACGTTGCGGTGCCTGTGTAAATACCTGTCCCTTCAATCTTGCGCCCGTAAATATTGCCGAGGCTTATTCCAAGGAGGATACGGATGAGCTTAAAGCACTTTCCGTTCAGTCGTGTATGGAGTGCGGCTGCTGCAGCTTCGTATGCCCGGCAAACCGCCCTCTTGTTCAGATTAACAAGCTTTCAAAAAAATTATTGGCGGATAAAGCAGTAAAGGAGGAAAAGAAATAATGAATTCTCTCACAAAATTAATGATTTCTCCTCATATTCACAGCGGAAAATCCACAACCGGCATTATGGCTGATGTTCTTATTGCATTAGTGCCCGCAATTATTGCAGGAACGGCTGTTTTCGGCTGGCGCGCTCTGCTTGTGATTGCAGTATGCGTAATCTGTTCGGTTGGCTTTGAAGCTGTTTTTAATCTTATGATAAAGAAGGAGCAGACGGTCGGAGATTTGTCTGCCGCAGTAACCGGACTTCTTCTTGCTCTTAATCTTCCCGTTGATATTCCGTTGTGGCAGTGTGCCGTCGGCTCATTGTTTGCAATTGTTGTAGTAAAATGTCTTTTCGGCGGAATCGGTGCAAATCTCGTAAACCCCGCAATTACTGCACGAGTATTTATGCTTGTTGCCTTCGGCTCAATGGCAGTTCCCTCATTCCCCGTGGATTCAGTTTCTTCTGCGACTCCTCTTTCAGCAGAGGAAATGCCCGAGCTTCTTGATTTATTCCTCGGAAGACACGGCGGTGCTATCGGAGAAACCTGTGTAGCGGCACTTCTTCTCGGCGGTATCTATCTTCTCATAAGACGTGTTATTTCCTGGCATATCCCCGTTGTATTCATAGCTACCGTTTTCCTTTTCTCGTTATTTATGGAAGGCTTTGATGCAGTAAGTGCTCTTTCGCTTCTTATGTCAGGCGGTGTATTTATCGGTGCAATCTTTATGGCTACCGATTATACGACATCTCCCTATACTTCTGCGGGTAAGGTTATTTTCGGTCTCGGTGCCGGTCTTCTTACCTGTCTTATCAGATATTTCGGAACATATCCCGAAGGCGTTTCCTTTGCAATTCTGTTTATGAATATTCTTAATCCCTACATTTGCAAGTGGACACGGAGAAAGGTATTTGCAACAGGAGGGGATAAGTGATGAAAACATACGTTAAGAATCTTTTTGTCTTTATATGCATCTGCTCGGTTATAACGGTTCTGCTTGCGGCAACGAACTATATTACCGCGCCCGTTATTGCCGAAAATCAGAATGCTGCCGCAAATGCCGCGCTTCTTAAGGTAATGCCCGACGGTAAAGGCTTTGAAACTGCAGATATTACCGGGCTTACTCTTCCTTCAACGGTAACAGAGGTACACAGGGAAACTACCGGTCTCGGTTACGTTATAAAGCTTACTACTGCAGGCTACGGCACAGATTTCGTTATAATGTGCGGTGTAAGCTCCGACGGAGCCGTAACAGGTGCCGTCTGCCTTTCATCAAACGAAACGTTAGGTAAAGAAAAAGCTTACGGTGAGAGCTTTACCGGTAAGGATGCGGCAGGTGTTGATGCGGTTGATATTATTTCCGGTGCAACAAAAACCACTCAGGCATATAAGAATGCCGTTAAGGATGCTCTTAATACGGCTGTTATCCTCGCAGGCGGCTCGGTAGATATCCGTACTGAGGAGGAAATTCTTGCCGATAATCTTGATGCGGCTTTCCCCGCAGGTGAGAAGTCTTTTGAGAAGCTCTTTATGGTTGAGCTTGTTGAGGGTGTTGATGCCGTATATAAAGCAACAAATAATTCAGGCTACGTTTTTGTTGCCGGTGAAGATTTTACAGGCGTGAATGCGGACGGTACGGTTATGACCGACGGTGTAGCTGATGAAGCCTTTTACGCTGACGCGGTCACGGCAATCAAGGGAAGCGAGCTTGAGGATATTGATATTTCTGCTTATGCTGAGCTTGAAAAGACGGTTGTTTCAGCAAAGAAGACAGCCTCGGGTAACTTTGTTCTTGAAACGAAGGGTGCAGGCTACGGCATCAAGGGCGGCGACGAATATCATCCCGCCTCCAACGAGTATATTATTGTCCGCGTTTCAGTTACTCCCGACTTCAGAATTATTGACTGTATTACAGTTTCCCAGGCGGAAACGGACGGACTCGGCGATGCTTGCGCCGATGAAGGCTTCTACGGTCAGTTCGTAGGCAAGACAGAAGAAAACTATAAGGAAATCGATGCTATCAGTGGTGCAACCTTAACGACAAACGGTTATACACAGGCTATAGAACGTGCATTTAATGCAATAAGAACAATGAACGGAGGTGCCCGATAATGAAAGAAAAATCCTCAATGTCTATACTTATTAACGGTATATTGAAGGAAAATCCTACTCTGGTGCTCATTCTCGGCACCTGTCCCACTCTTGCAACCACTACCACCGTTAAGGGTGCTGTCGGTATGGGACTTGCCGCTATGGCTGTTCTTATCTGCTCAAACGTATTTATTTCTCTTCTCAGAAAGAAAATTCCCGAGTCAATGCGTATTCCCTGTTATATCGTTATTATCGCAGGCTTTGTAACAATAGTTAAAATGATAGTTCAGGCATATCTGCCGGAGCTGTATGAAACGCTCGGTGTTTATCTTGACCTTATAACGGTTAACTGTATAATCCTCGGACGTGCCGAAATGTTTGCTAACAAGAATCCCGTTGTTGCTTCTGCTATGGACGGTATAGGTATGGGACTTGGTTTTACTCTTGCCCTTACTATGATGTCAACGATTCGTGAGGTATTCGGTGCAGGCTCTTTCTTCGGAATCGAGATTCCTTTCCTGCAGAATTATAAAATCGAATTCTTCACGAAGGCTCCCGGCGGACTTCTTGTTTACGGACTTCTTATTGCTCTGATTTATGCCGTTACCCACGGAAGGGCACCTCTTAAAAAATCGTTTTCCTGTGAAGGCTGTCCCAATGCGGTTAATTGTCAGGGCGGAAATTGTTCAGAGAAGGGAGAAGAAAACTGATGGAAAGCTTCAAGATTTTAATAATAATACTTCTTTCATCCGTATTGGTTGATAACTACGTTCTCAGCAGATTTTTAGGTATTTGTCCTTTTCTCGGTGTTTCCAAAAAATTTGATCAGGCTGTAGGTATGGGCGTTGCCGTAACCTTCGTTATGCTTCTTGCAACTGCTGCAACCTGGCCAATTCAGAAATTTGTGCTTGATACGCTCGGTCTCGGATATCTTCAGAATATTGCATTTATTCTCATTATTGCAACTCTTGTTCAGATTCTTGAGCTTATCCTCAAGAAGTTTTCCCCTGCCCTTTATAAGGGACTCGGTGTTTATCTTCCTCTTATAACAACAAACTGTGCCGTTCTCGGTGTTACGATTAACAACATAATTGACGGTTACAGCTTTTTAGAAGCTATGGTAAGCTCTCTCGGATGCGGTCTCGGCTTCCTTCTTGCTATGGTTCTTTTCTCGGGTATCCGTTCAAAAATTGATGATTCCAAGGTGCCCGCTCCCTTCCGCGGTCTTGCCGTTACCCTCATTGCCGCTTCGTTTATTTCCCTTGCATTTATGGGCTTCGGCGGCATTGTTGAAAGTATTTTTGCATAATAAGGGGGGAGCATTATGGATATTTTAATTGCATTTCTCGTAATGTTGGCTGTTGCCCTTGTTGCAGGTATTCTCATTACGGTATTCTCTCATTTTTTCTCAGTCCCCGAAAATCCCTTAAAGGGTGAGATTCGTGCCTGCCTTCCCGGCATTAACTGCGGTGCCTGTGGATATAAGGGATGTGATGACTATGCCGCCGCACTTGCAGAGGGCGGTGTTGCTCCTAATCTCTGTATACCGGGTGCGCAGAGTGTAGCTGATGAAATCGGCGGTATTCTCGGAGTGGAGGCAGAGCCCTTCAAGGACGTTGTTGCTTTCGTTGCCTGTAACGGTAATTGCGATGCAACCTTTAACACATCCGAATATGAGGGCATAAAAACCTGTTATGCCGCTTCAATGCTATACGGCGGCACAAATTCCTGCCGTTTCGGTTGCCTCGGTCTCGGAGACTGCGCCGCAGCTTGTCCCGCAAAGGCCATTTGCATCAAAGACGGTATTGCTCATATAAATACCGCTCGTTGTCTCGGCTGCGGACTTTGTGCAAATACCTGTCCCAAGAAGATAATCAATATGATTCCGCAGGAAACGGCTACTGTTGTTATGTGTAGTAACAAGCAGAAGGGTGTCGATGCAAAAAAGGCCTGCAAGAATGCTTGTATCGGTTGCAAAAAGTGTGAAAGAACCTGTCCGCACGGTGCAATTAAGGTAATTGATAATCTTGCGGTTATTGATTATGAAAAATGTGTTCATTGTGAAGCTTGTGTAAAGGAATGTCCTACGGGCTGTCTTAAAACGGCATTCTTCCCCGATATTCCAGATGACGTTAACAGCTTGGATCTACTTGAATGATTATGAATAATAAGGATAGCTTAAAAAACCGTAAAAGCAGATTCAGAAATGATATAATTCTGATAGCCGCCGTAATTCTTGCGGCGGTTATCGGGCTTATTTATCTTAATTTTTTCCGCAGTCCGGGTGTAAAGGTAACCGTTACCGTTGACGGCGAGATTTACGGAGAATATTCCCTTGCCGAGGACATAACAGTGGATATTTATTCGGGTGATGATAATATGAAGCATAACCGTCTTGTAATAAAAGAGGGAAAGGCTTATATTGAAAATGCATCCTGTCCTGACGGAATATGTGTTTCGCATAGGAGTATTTTCCGTGACGGTGAAAGTATAGTGTGTCTTCCCAATCGGGTTGTGGTTACCGTTACTTCAGTAGTTAAAACGGACGGACCGGACGTTATAATATAGGAGGTCAGCTTTGAACAAGAAAACAAAAACTGTTGCTTTCGGCGGTATATGTGTGGCACTTGCACTTATATTCGCTTATATAGAAGTGCTGATACCGCCTTTATTTACGGCGTTACCCGGAATAAAAATGGGACTTCCCAACATTATTATTGTTTTTCTGCTTTACAGAAAGGGTCCGTTTTTTGCAGGAACGGTATCTATTGTAAGAATATTTCTCGTAAGTATGCTGTTCGGCAATATGATGGCGCTGATGTACAGTCTTGCAGGCGGAGTATTGAGCTTAGCCGTAATGATAGTATTAAAGAAGCTTAATTGCTTTTCCTGTGTAGGCGTAAGTGTAGCAGGCGGTGTTTCTCATAATGCAGGCCAGATAATTATGGCGGCTTTTCTTCTGGAAACGTCACAGCTGGGATATTATCTTACTGTTCTTGCAGTAAGCGGAACTGTTGCAGGCATATTTATCGGACTTTGCGGTGCTTTTCTTATCAAGCGTATTCCTCAGAGGCTGCTGTGAATTTGCCTGCCGCGGCTGAATCCTAACAAATTATGAATTTTTTTAATATTGCTTGACAATTTGATTAATATATAGTAGTATTTGCAAGGTTAAAAAATTAACGGAGGTATTTTACAATGAAAAAAGCTTTGGTAATCGCATTATGTCTCATTATGGCTGTTTCCGTGGTATTTGTAGGCTGCGGTAATACGACAAACACAGAAGAAACAACTAATCCCGTAAGCAGCACACTTAAATTCGGTGCAGGCGTTTATGTTGCCGCTCCCGTAACTGCTGATGCTACTGAGGATAAGGACGGCTCAGGCAAGATTGACGTTACCGTTGCCGCTGTTACCGTTGATGCTGAAGGCAAGATCGTTGCCTGTGCTCTTGATACGGCAAGCAGTACCGTAAACTTTACCTTTGACGGAAAGGCTGTAGCACAGGATGAATTCAAGACCAAGTATGAGTCCGGTGCTGACTATAATATGGTAGCCTACGGCGGTGCAGCAAAGGAATGGTTTGAGCAGGCTGATGCTTTTGAAGCACTTGTAGCAGGTAAAACTCTCACAGAGGTTAAGGCTTTGGTTGCAGAAGGCAACAAGGGTACTGACGATGTTATCAATGCAGGCTGCACAATTATGATCAATGAATTTGTAGGTGCTATTGAGAAGGCTTACAATTCCGCAGCAGATTCTGCAGTTACTGCTGAGAATACTCTTAAGGTTACTGCCGCTACAGAGCTTACAACTGCTGATGCTACAGATGACAAGGACGGCTCAAGCAAGGTTGCAACAAGCGTTTTTGCGGCTGCTGTTGACGCTGACGGCAAAGTAGTTGCTGCTTCTTCCGATTGCGTAGAAGTAACGTTTACCTTCACAACTGAAGGCGTTTCAACTCTTGATACAACCAAGGAAGTTCTTTCCAAGAAATCACAGGGTGCTGACTACGGTATGGTAGCTTACGGCGGTGCAGCAAAGGAATGGAATGAGCAGGCTGCTGTTTTTGATGCTGCTTGCGTAGGCAAGACTGCTTCTAAAATTGCAGGTCTTGCAGCTGAAGACGGCAAGGGTGTAGCTGACCTTCAGACTGCAGGCTGTACGATTATTGTTTCAGGCTTCGTTAAGGCTGCATCAAAAATCTGACAAATATAAGGGGATGTAAAAAGCTTCATTTTTTACAACCCCCTTTTTTGTTTTTACGTGTATGAAAAGAAGCAGAATAATTATTATAGCTGTTGTTGTCTGTATTTTAGCAAGCTCCCTTGTTTCTTGCTCTGACACAACCCAAAAGAATAAATATACCGAATATTCCATGGATTATTTTGATACCGTTACCACAATAACGGGATATGAATATTCGCAGGATGCTTTTGACAGCGTGGCAGAAGAAATTTTGTCGCAGCTAAGGGAATATCACCGACTTTACTCAATATATCATCGGTTTGAGAATTTGGAGAATCTGTGCACGATAAACGAAGTGGTTGACGGTGTGCACCGTACCGTTACCGTTGACCGCCGAATTGTTGATATGCTGCTTTATGCAAAGGAAATGTACCGTAAAACCGACGGTATTCTGAATATTGCAATGGGAAGCGTTTTATCCTTATGGCACGATTATCGGACTATCGGAAAGGATGATCCGTCGCAGGCTTCTCTTCCGCCGATGGAAAAGCTTATTGAGGCATCACAGCATTGTGATATTGAAAAGCTTGTTATTGATGAGGTAAACAACACGGTCACGTTAACTGATCCTGAAATGAAGCTTGACGTAGGTGCTGTAGCAAAGGGATATGCCGTTGAGCAGATAGCAAAAAGCCTTGAGGAAAAAGGGATTACGGGTTACGTATTGAACGTAGGCGGAAACGTACGGACTATAGGGAGCAGGGCAGACGGGACTTCGTGGACTGTCGGTATCGAAAACCCCGAGGGCGGAGATTATATCGCTTATCTCAGCTTGTCGGGACAGGCTCTTGTTACAAGCGGTTCGTATCAGAGATTTTACTACGTAGACGGAAAGGCTTATCATCACATTATTCATCCCGATACGCTTATGCCCTCCGAAGGCTTTTTATCTGTTTCCGTAGTTTGTAAGGATTCGGGACTTGCCGATGCTCTTTCAACAGC
Organism: Acutalibacteraceae bacterium; assembly: GCA_045589015.1. Lineage (GTDB taxonomy): Bacteria > Bacillota > Clostridia > Oscillospirales > Acutalibacteraceae > RUG806. The sequence goes on along the minus strand of JAZNFG010000053.1, from coordinate 56,505 downwards.
CTTGTTTTGTCTTTCTGCGAAAGAGGGCTCCGATTTGATAGAAGCTATTTCCGATGCTGAGGCACTATGGCTGACGGATGACGGCACCGAAATACGCTCCTCGGGGTGGAGCAAATATGAACAATAACGGTGAAATATGAAAATGAACGTATTATGCGGTGCAGATATAATAAAGAGGGATGACTGTAATTTCAGCGGAAAATGCGGACTTATTACTAACCACACGGGTGTTTTGCGTGACCTCGGCTCGGTTGTCGATATGCTGAACGAAAGGTGTAATCTTGTTGCGCTTTTTGCTCCAGAGCACGGAATAAGAGGTGACAGACAGGCGGGAGAGGATATCGGCTTTTATACCGACAGGAAAACCGGACTTCCCGTTTACAGCCTCTTCTGTGATGATATTTCCGAGACAGAAGAAAAGCTGTCGGCTCTTGATACCGTAATTTTTGATATTCAGGACGTAGGTGCGCGTTTTTATACTTATCAGTATACAATGACTGATACTATGAAATACTGTGCAGAGCACGGAATAAGGTTTGTTGTGCTTGACCGCCCGAATCCCTTAGGCGGCATAAAAGCAGAGGGGACCCTTCTTGACAGGCAGTTTTCCTCCTTTGTCGGAAGATATCCGACACCGACCCGTTCGGGTTTAACCATAGGAGAATTTGCACTTATGATGAATGAAACCGAAAATATCGGCTGTGAGCTTAGTGTGATTCCTATGGAAAACTGGAAAAGAGAAATGTATTTTGACGATACGGGCTTGCTCTTTATTCAGCCTTCACCGAATATCCCTACTGTTGATTCGGCATTTTACTATATCGGAACCTGTATTTTTGAGGATACAAATATCAGCGAGGGCAGAGGCACAACCAAGCCATTTGAAATGATAGGCGCACCCTGGCTTGACAATGAAATGATTATAAGGGCAGTCGGAAAGCAGGAAGGCGTTATTTTAAGGGAATGCTCTTTTATTCCGACCTTTTCAAAATACGAAAACACGTTCTGCCGCGGAATTCAGCTTCATATTACTGACAGAAATTCCTTTGAGCCCTTTGAAACGGGAATGCGTATTTTTGATGCAATAAGAAAAGCTCATAAAGAATTTGCTGTTGAGTCTGATATAATAAAGCTTCTCGGTACTGATGAGATATTTGAGGATGATTTTGATATAGATTCCTTTCTTGACAAGCATCGCAGAAAAACTGAACTGTGGAAAGAATTTTCAAAGAAATGGTATCTATATTGAAAAAAAGAGAATATTATGGTGCAATAGTAAAGCTGCTCTCGTTCAGACGGGAGCAGCTTTAAATATACGCAAATCCGATTGCCGAAAATATTGATTTATTGCCGAATGTGTTGTATTATTATACCATCGAATTCGATATAAATCTTAATTCGGAGGTTTTTCTTATGTTTATGGAAGAGCGACATCAGGAAATAGCGGATATAATCAAAGCAAACGGTAAAATCACGGTATCGGAAATAACCGCAAAATACGGAATATCAGATGAATCCGCAAGACGTGATTTGCGAATCCTTGAACAAAAAGGCATTTGCAAAAGAACTCACGGTGGTGCCATGCTTTTAGGACAGGTAAGCGTTATGCCACCTATGAATCGTCAGTATGACACTATGCCTATTTTTGATAATTATAAGAAGATAGCTGAAATTGCCGTCGGCAATATAAAAGAGAATGACATTGTTTATATTACAAGCGGTTCATTCGGGCACATTATAATATCTCTTCTGCCGAGAGATAAGCACTTTACTGCAGTTGTAAATTCAGTTGACTTTGCAAAGGAACTGAGAGCCTTTGAAAACATTGATGTTTATATTGCAGGCGGAAAAATGCGAAAAAGCGGTTCACTTGTTGATACCTTTGCAGTGGAATTCGTCAGCAAGCTGCATTTTGATATTTGTTTTATCACAGGGGCAGGACTTACGGCAGATTTCGGATTATCAAACGGCTCTGACGAAACCGCAACGTTTCAGCGCACGGTTTTGAGAAACAGCAGAAAGAAACTGCTTTTGATGACGGGTGAAAAAATCGGCATAAACTCTTTTGTTAAGGTATGTAACGTCAATGAATTTGACACGGTTATTACCGATTGGGACTGCACGGAGGAACAGATTTCTTCGCTTGAGGATACGGGAATTCAGGTAAGGGTAGCAGAGGAAATAAAATGAACAGGGAACAGAAGCTCCGCAATCTTATTTTAGACAGCTTTCCGAGTCTGAGGCAGTTTGCCGTTGAAGCTGATATACCGTACAGCACGCTGATGACTATACTGTCCCGTGATATAGGCGGGGCAAGCTTTGATGCGGTAATTAAAATATGCAGGACCTTACAGCTTGACCCGATGGAAATTTATATGACGGCGGAGGAGAATTAGCTTTATATTTATTTGTTAATGTGATATAATTAAAAAAAACACGGAGAAAAGTAATGAATAATCTTATTATTAAAGACGATGAGCTTCTTTATATGCGCTATACCGAGCTTATCAGAATTACAGCCTGCGGTGAAAACGCCATCCGCTTTCAGGCATTTCCCGACTGCAGAGTGATTGATGAAAACTATACTCTTATGCCGAAGCAGCTCAAGGCGGAAACCGAAGAATATGAAAATTACGTTATTTTCAAAAACGGCACTTTAAAGGTAAAGCTTGAACCCGACGGAAAGCTTACCTTTTATAAGAATGACGTAATAATTCTTGAGGAGAAGCCGGAGCTTACGTTTCACAGCAATTACCGCCATTTTGATAACAAGGGAAGCGGATTGTGGTCGGCAAGAGTTATGTTTGAGCCTCAGAAAAATGAGCATTTCTACGGTCTCGGACACAGCTGGGATAACGAATTTGACTTGAAGGGCACTTCAACGGATATCAGAAACGTAAATGCAAAATGTACCATTCCTTACGTATATTCCTCGCTTGGTTACGGTTTTTTGTGGAACAACCCTTCGACAGGGCTTTGTGAATTATCCAATAACCGCACCCGTTGGAGCTGTGACTGCTGCCGATTTATGGATTTCGTTGTAATTGCGGGAACGCCGAAAGAAGCGTGTACCGCTCTGTCTGAGCTTACGGGATATGCTCCTTTGATGCCGGAGTGGGCGACAGGCTTCTGGCAATGCCGCCTTCGCTATGAAACGCAGGAGGAGCTTCTGAGCGTTGCAAGAAAATATAAGGAGCTCGGTATTCCGCTTTCCGTTATCATAGCCGACTATTTCCATTGGACCGAACAGGGGGATTATAAATTTGACCCGAAATACTGGCCAGACGTTAAGGCTATGACCGATGAGCTTCATTCAATGGGAACAAGGCTTGCTGTATCTGTATGGCCCACGATTAATAACGCAAGCGAAAATTATTGGTATATGAGAAACAATAATATGCTGATGAGAACTACTAGAGGTCCCGACAGAGTATTTGATTTTTACGGCTGGCAGAATGAAATTGACGTGACAAATCCGTCAACGCGCGAGTTTGTGTGGAAAAAACTCAAGGAGAATTACATTGATAACGGTGTCGATGCTCTTTGGTTCGATGAAGCAGAGCCCGAAATTCACCCTGAAAGCTTTGACAATCTTATATGGTATAAGGGAAGAGGAGATATGGTTGCTCTCTTATATCCTTATTACTACTCAAAAATGGCTTACGACGGATTCAAGTCGGCAGGAAGAGATGATATTATTACTCTTACCAGGTGTGCGTATCTCGGAAGTCAGAAATTCGGCTCGCTTGTTTGGTCAGGGGATATTGAATCCACATTTGAAAGCCTTGCCTGTCAGGTTAAGGCAGGTCTGAATATGTCTATGTGCGGAATTCCTTGGTGGAATACCGATATCGGCGGCTTTTACGGTGCCGATATTACAAGCGATTATTTTAAGGAGCTGATTGTCCGTTGGTTCCAGTTCGGTGTTTTCAGTCCCGTAATGCGTCTTCACGGCTCAAGGATCAGACATTTTGAGCCTACTCCCGGTCTTATTGAGCCCGGCGGTGATCCCAATGAAATCTGGAGCTTCGGAGAAGAAAATTTTGAAATTCTCAAAAAGCTCATTCTTATACGCGAAAAGCTAAGACCTTATATTAAAGCACAGATGGATATAGCAAGCAAAAAAGGCTATCCCGTAATGCGCACTATGTTCTTCGATTTCCCCGATGATGAGCTTTGCTATTCTCTTGACGGTCAGTATATGTTCGGTGATGACATTATTTTTGCGCCTATAGTTGAAAGAGGGCAGACAGTAAAGAGCGTATATATTCCCGACGGAGAGTGGATTCTGACCAAGAACAAAAGAATTTACACAAAAGGTATTTATGAGGTTACTGCTGAAATTGACGAATTTGCGGCTTTTGTAAAAGCGGATTCCGATTTGATTAAATGCTTTGATTAGGGTGACGGTAATAATCATACCTTGCCTGAAATCAAGCCTTTTCAGTGCTTTTCGGTGTTTCTGCTTTGAAAGACGCAGATTGATGAGTATTTTAACGAAGAAGTGCCGGAAATCAGCCGATAAAAAACACGGTTCGGATAATTCCCTAAGTATTGAAATTTAAATTTTGGTATGGTATTATTATAATACAAAAGAATAGACACAGATCATCAGGCGTGAAAACGCTTGTTGTCGGGTAAATTGCTTTACTCGGGGATAAGGAAATTGCGGTGCGAATCCGCAGCAACAGCCATTACCGTAACTCTGTATATCGGTCAAGTCGGAATGCTTATCGGTCTGTGACACATAAAAGTCTCTTGGGCAAAAAAGGGGAGATGTGTAAAGCGGTCGTAAGATTAATTTCTGACGATTTTCGGTATGGCAGGATGCCGTAATTTACTCAAAGTACCCTTTTGAAGGGTACTTTTATTTTATCCTTTTGTAAAAAAAGAAAGGATTGAAAAAAATGAAAAATAAAAGAACTGTTATTTCTGTAATTCTTGCACTTATTTGCCTTATAAGCCTTGTCGCTTGCGGAAATACTGCAGAGAATACAACAACCGAAGCACCTGCCGCAGACTCAACGACGGCTGAAAGCACTGCTGCCGAAAACTCTGATTTATGGAGCAGTGCTACCTATACCGAGGACAAAGAATTCGGCGACGGAGCAAAAACGGTTATATGCGAAGTAAAGGCTGAAGAAAAGACAGTTACCTTTACGGTTAAGACCGATAAGACTACGGTAGGAGAAGCACTTCTTGAGCATCAGCTTATTGCAGGTGATGAAGGCCCCTACGGACTTTATATCAAGCAAGTAAACGGTATTACCGCAGACTATGACGTTAATCAGCGTTATTGGGCTTTCTATATTGACGGTGAAATGGCAATGACGGGTGTTGACGGAACCGAAATAACAGAAGGTGTAACATATCAGCTTGTTTACTCAAAGTAACGGTAAGGAAAAAAAGAAAAGGTCTCTGAGCGTTCAGGAGATAGTAGTGTTTTCAATGCTTGGCACGCTGATGTTCTGCTCAAAGATTATTATGGAGGCATTACCTAACATTCACCTGCTCGGGATGTTGACAATGGTGTATACTCTTGTACTGCGAAAAAAAGCATTGGTTCCGATTTATATCTACGTCTTTGTAAACGGTTTGTACGGCGGATTTTCTATGTGGTGGGTACCCTATCTTTATATATGGACTGTTTTGTGGGGTATTACTATGCTATTGCCTAAAAAAATGAATAAAAAAGCCGCCTGTGTGATATATCCTTTAATCTGCGGCTTGCACGGTCTTTTTTTCGGCATATTGTATTCTCCCGCACAGGCAGTAATGTTCGGACTTGATTTTGAGCAGCTGATTGCCTGGATAGTTGCAGGGCTTTCCTTTGATGTCTTGCACGGAGTCGGAAATTTCTGCGCGGGATTATTGATTTATCCTTTGTCCGAATTTCTGAAAAAACTGTTTACAAGAAGTCGGATGTATACGTAACTGAAAACCTTGTTCTGAAGCTGTCCTTTTCCTGCGGGGACAGCTTTTCTTTTTTCTTGAAAGCAAAATGTTTTTGTTATATAATTAAGCCGTCGGTATAATTTAGAAATAATGCGGAGAGTGAAAACGTGACGGCTGTTGGAAAAAACAGGGATTATAATAAAAAGGCTGAGTATTATTTAGGCATCGACGGGGGAGGCACGAAGACAGAGTTTTTGTTGACAGACCTCAGCAAAAAAGAGATAAAGGGATTTTGTCTCGGAACGTCGAATCCTGTTAACGGAAGCTTGGATAATACGTATTCGGTGCTTTCTCAGGGAATAGAAAAATGCTGTAACGGAATAGATATCGGTACGGTTTCCGTTTTTGCGGGAATTGCAGGGGTAAAATCGGGAGATAATGAAAGACTTATCAATAATTTTTTGTCCCGATTCGGTTTTTATGCATTTTTATGCTCAAGTGATATTGATGTCGCAATAGAGCTTTGCCTGAAGGGCGGAAACGGTACGGCTGTGATTATGGGAACGGGTATTGCCGCATTTTCCCGAAGGGATGATAAGCTTTACCGTACGGGCGGCAGAGGCTATATGATAGATAAAGGCGGAAGCGGCTTTCATTTCGGTTCTGATGCATTGAATTCTGCATTTGAAGCAATTGACGGAAGAAACGGCAGTAAAATACTATCGGAGCTAATCGAAGAAAGACTTGGCTGTCCTCTTGAAAAAGGAATTTCAGAAATATATAAAGGCGGTGCGGCTGCGGTAGCCTCTTTTGCACCGGTTGTTTTTGAAGCGTATCGTATGGGAGACGTAAAAGCCGCAGAGATAATTGAGAAAAATGCAAAAGAAGCGGCATCTGTAATAAACGGAGCCTTGAATATATCTGCAAATACCGAAAAAAATGTCGTAATCTGCGGAGGACTCAGCTGTCAGAAGGAGATTTTATCTGATTTTATAAAGAAATACCTTGCAGAGGACGTAAGGCTTAGGTTTTGTGAAGAAAGGATGGTAAATGCTGCCGTCAGTCTTGCAGAAAAGCTTTCGGGAGGGAAATTATGTTAAACACGGAAAAGCGAAATCCCGATACCTACGGTATCGATAAAATGAGCACGGAGGAAATGCTCAGAATTATAAATAATGAAAACAGAAAAGTAGCCGATGCCGTAGAAAAGGTCTTGCCGGAGATTGCCGCAGTATGTGATGCGTCGGCAGAGGCAATAAAGGCAGGCGGTAGGGTATTTTATATCGGAAGCGGCACCTCGGGCAGACTTGCCGTATGCGATGCCGCCGAATGTCCTCCCACCTTCGGTGTTCCGCACGGCTTGTTTAACGGGATAATTGCAGGCGGAGAAGCTTGTATGTTCAAGGCGGCAGAAAATGCCGAGGATGATGAAAATGCAGGAATTGACGAGCTTAAAAAACGGTGCTTCTCAGATAAGGATATTCTTATCGGAATTTCAGCCTCAGGCTCTGCGGCATTTGTAATTTCTGCCGTGAAATATGCAAAGCTTCTGGGCGCGAAAGCCTTTTCCGTTACAAACAATCCCGAAACACAGCTCGGAAAAGAAGCAGATATCGATATATGTGCAGATACGGGTCCCGAGGTCATAAGCGGATCTACTCGTATGAAAGCAGGAACCGCACAGAAGATTATTCTTAATATGATTTCAACGGCATCAATGGTGAAATGCGGCTGTGTTTACGAAAATCTGATGATTAATCTGAAGCCCACCAATAAAAAGCTGAAAAACAGAATGATAGGGATAGTATCGGAAATCCTTGCCTGTTCACAGGAGGATGCCCGATTACGTTTAGATAAAAACGGCTGGAATATCAGACTTGCCGTTGAAAAACAAGAGAATTGTTTTTGAAAATTTTATAAAAGGATAAAACACAAAAATTTGTAATAATGCGTTAAAACAGAAAGGATGACTGTTATGAGAAAGAATTTCGGAGCTAAAAGCTGGCTTTATCCTGTGCCGGTGCTGATTATCGGTACTTATGATAAAAACGGTAAACCAAATGCTATGAATGCGGCGTGGGGCGGTATTTATGATGATAATAAAATTATGGTCTGCCTTGCAAAAGACCATAAAACCACGGAAAATATAAGGGACAACGGTGCTTTTACCGTCAGCTTTGCAACCGTAGAAAGGCTTGTTTCCTGTGACTACGTAGGTATCGTTTCGGCAAACGATGAGCCGGAAAAGCTTACGAGGGCCGGATTTTCCGCCGTCAAAAGTGAATTTGTTAACGCGCCCATTATTTCGGAGCTTCCCGTTGCGGTTGAATGTAAGCTAATAAAATTTAACGAGGACGGTATTTGTATCGGTGAGATAATAAATGTCAGCGCAGATGAAGGTGTACTTGACGGAAACGGAAAAATCGATGCTAAAAAGCTTAATCCTGTTATTTTTGACGGTGCAACATACGATTATCTGAGCTTCGGTGAAGTTGTAGGAAGGGCATTTTGTGACGGAAAGAAATTAATCTGATTAATGCTTTTGCTAATTCCGACTAAAAAAAGAAGAAATACGTGTGAAGGCTTTAAGGTTTTGCAACGCTTATTGTCTTTTAGTAATAACGCACTTAATCAGAAAACAGATAAACGAGGAAATAAAAATGGTTATTCTTATTACGGGTGCATCACATACGGGAAAAACGGCTTTGGCACAGCGGCTTCTCGAAAAGCATCATTATCCGTATCTATCGATTGATCACCTTAAAATGGGGTTGCTCAGAAGCGGGAATACACAATTGACTCCCTTGAGTGATGACCGTTTACTGACTAATCTTCTGTGGCCCGTTGTACGGGAAATAATCAAAACCGTAATTGAAAACGGTCAGCACCTTATTATTGAGGGCTGTTACGTGCCGTTTGATTGGAAAAAGGATTTTGAAAAAGAATACCTTGATAAAATACGATATATTTGCCTTATTATGAGTGAGGAATATATTAAAAATAATTTTGATGATATAAAGGGCTATGCAGATATCATTGAAAAACGGCTTGACGACGGGTACTGCACAATGGAAAACGTCCTGCAGGAGAATATGCGGATGCTGAAGCTTGCAAAGCAGTATAACGTGAACTACATGCTTATCGATAAAAAATATGAGATTCCCTTGAAGGAGGAGTTGTAATTTATGGCAAAGAACGAAGGATTTGAAAAGGTGACGAAAATGACTTTATTATTACCGAAAAGGAAAATGTACCGCTATTGTCTTGCAGATATTGCAAAGGGCTTATTTAACGGTATGATAGGAAACTATCTGCTTTACTTTTTTCAGCCGACAGTAAAAAGCGGATTGCCGATTCTCTTACCTGAGAATAAATTGCTCGGCTTTATTACCATTATGGCGTTGATTACTGCAATCGGAAAAATTGTTGACGCAGTAACCGACCCGATTGTTGCATCTCTTTCGGATAAGTGCACACACAAATCGGGCAGAAGAATGCCGTTTTTGCGCTATGCCGCAATTCCTTATGCCCTTTCGGTGCTTTTGATTTTTTACGCCCCGTTTAAAGAGGGCTCTGTTGCCAATGCTGTCTGGGTGGGATTTTTCCTTATCAGCTATTACACCGCCTATACCTTCTTTTTTATTCCGAGAAATGCTCTTGTGCCCGAGATTATTCCCGACACAAAGGTCAGAGTCGGATATTACGGAATCAGTACGGTATTCTTTATGGGTTCAAGCTCGTTTATGTATGCGGCAACCCTGTTTGTGGATATGTTAAAAAATGCAGGACTGTCCGCTTTGTGGGCGTGGCGTGCGGTTTTTACTGTTTTTGCTCTCATAGGTGTGACTTGTCTGCTGCTCAGTGCTTTCGCTTTTAATGAAAAGGATTACGTTACCGAGAATACTAAGCCTAAGGAATCAATGATAAAATCATTTGCCCTCGTATTCAAAAATAAAAATTTTGTTATTTTCAGTCTCGGAGACCTGTTCAGCGGTGTATCGATGGCATTTTTCCAGACGGCAATGCTTTATTACATAACAATGCTTCTGAACGTACCGGAATCACAGTCATTTCTTGTTATGCTGTCTGCAATTGCCGTTGCTATCTGTCTGTTCCCGCTGATAATTAAAATAAGCAGAAGGTATAATAAAAAGCTTCCGCTGATTATCGCAAGTGTAATTTTTACGCTTGTTTTCGGACTTATTTATTTCGGTGATAAGATTGCCGCATTAGCTCCCGGAAATGAATTGTTTATAGGTCTCGGAATGGGTGTGATTGTATCCTTCCCGTTTGCCGCTATCAATATTTTACCGCAGTCGGTGGTTTCGGATATAATTCAATGCGATTGTCTTGTAAGCGGTGTCAACCGTGAGGGTATATTTTCTGCCGTTAAGACCTTTATAGAAAAAATTGCCTCCGCAATTGCAATGATGGGAGTTTCGAGTATTCTTGCCGTCGGTGCAGCGTCAGGGGAGTCCGTCGGACTTCAGGGCGTAAAGCTTACGGGTGTTTTTGCAGGTATATTCAGCCTGCTGTCACTTATAATATTCTGCTTATACAACGATAAAAGGGTTACTGCCACTATAGATAAATACAGAAGGTGAGAGCAAGTGATGAAAAAGATGATAATCTCAGATGAGACAAAAAGAAAAAATGTTTCACCCGAAATAAATGAAGCGTATGCTGAAACGCTGAAAAAAATGGTTGATTGCAAAACCGTTTTTACAAGAAACGGTGAAAATAAAAAAGAATATGACAGGTTTTACTCCGTTATAGAAGAAAGCTTTCCGAATATTGCAAAAAATGCACGAAAGCTTGTTTTCGGAAGCGGTTGCTTCGTTTACGTAATCGAAGGAAGGAATGCCGATAAAAATATTATGCTTATGTCTCACCACGATGTTGTAGACGGTGATGACAGCTGGACTACAGATCCGTTTAATGCCGTGAAAAAGAACGGAGCATTATGGGGCAGAGGTACAATTGATACCAAAACTCCTCTTTTTGCACAATTGCAGGCTTGTGAGGAATTGCTTTCAGAGGGTTTCTCCTTTGACGGGATTAACGTCTATATCGGATCGTCTGATAATGAAGAGGTCTGCGGTGACGGAATGGTTCTCGCGGCAAAATATTTCAGGGACAACGGGATTCATTTTGATGTTATACTTGATGAAGGCGGTGCTGTTACCGAGGGGATGATTCCCGGAGTAAAAAATAAGAGTGCTATGGTAGCTGTCCACGAAAAAAGCCGCCATCTGTACCGATGCCGAGCTGAGGGTGTTGCAAAGGGTCACGGAGGACTCAATCCGTCCGATGACAGCACCGTACTGCGGCTCACGGGCTTTATTAACGAAGTGAACAAGACGAAAATTTTTAAAGGTGCCTTTTATCCCGAGGTTAAGGCTACATTTGAAGCGCACGCCCCTTATATGGCTGCTCCCTTGAATATCCTGTTCGGCAATTTTTCTCTGTTTTCTCCGATTATAAAGAAAATTATGCTTACTATTCCTCAGACAAAGGCTATGCTTTCAACGAGCATTTCTTTTACTAATTTTTTTGCAGGAACAAAAGAGGATCCGCAGATAAAAGCAAAAGAAGCCGAAGCAACTATGTTTTTAAGATGTATCCGGGAGGATGATCTGCTTAGCGGTCTTGAAAAGATAAAAGGTATTGCAAAAAAATACGGAGTAACAATTGAAGAGACAGAAAGAGATTACTGTAAGCCCTCTTCGTTTGAAAGCCGTCCTTATCAATTATTGAAGCAGATTATGAATGAGAATTTTCCGGACGTCATCGTAGCTCCTTATCTGCTTACTGCAGGAACGGATGCAAGACGGTTCAGCGACGTTGCCGACAGCATTCTCAGATTTGCTCCGATAGACCTTGATAAAGAGCAGTTTGCCTCAATTCACAGCGCAAATGAGCATATTAAGATAAAAAATATCGGTGAATGCGTTTGCTTTTATAAGGATTTTGTTACGCGTTTTTAGTTTTTTACAAATTTTTCATCTCCCTTTTAATTCAACGAAGCGTAGGTTGCTTTAATATTCTTTACGGAATAGAATAAAGAAAAAAAGGAGATGAATATATGAATAACTATATTACGGGTGCTGCCATAAAAAAGCTGAGAGAAGGAAAGGGAATCACTCAACAGCAGCTGGCAGATTTAATCGGTGTCGGAAGTAAAGCCGTTTCAAAATGGGAAACGGCAAGGGGATTGCCCGATATTTCTCTTATTGAGCCTCTTGCAACTGCTCTCGGCGTGTCCGTTATGGAGCTGATGTCGGGAAATGCGGTTATAAATAAGAATGCTTCTTCAAATATGCTCCGTTCAAAATTTTATGCTTGTCCCGTCTGCGGAAACGTTATAATTGCAACGGGCGAAGCATTCGTCAGCTGCTGCGGTATAACTCTGCCGGTTCTTGAGGCGGACGAAACGGATGACCGTCACAGAATTACCGTTGAAAGGGTTGAGGACGAATTTTTTGTATCGGTAAATCACGATATGACAAAGTCTCACTATATTTCTTTTATAGCTCACGTCACAACGGACAGGGTTCAATTTCAGAAGCTGTATCCGGAGGGAAATGCCGAAACAAGACTGAAGCTGCGCGGGAGAGGATATATTTATATTTTCTGCAACAGGCACGGACTTATGAAAATAAAGATATGACATTGAATTTGATAATTTGCTGTGTTATACTGTGATTAACGATATAAAACGGAGGTAGCTTTATGAGTAAGTACGATATAGCAGCATTTATCTGGCCGTCATATACGGGAGACGAACCCCGTACAAGAATATTCTGGCCCGAGGGCTACGGCGAATGGCAAACGGTAAAGGCTATGACCGATAAAGGCTACAAGGGATGCCGTTGGCCGAGAATCCCGATGTGGGGCTATGTTAATGAAGCTGACAGCCGTATTATGGAGATGCAGATAGACTGTGCGGTTTCTCACGGTGTAAACGTTTTTATCTATGACTGGTATTGGTATGATAACCGCCCGTTTCTTGAAAACTGTCTGAATGACGGATTCCTTAAAGCGCGCAACAATAAGGATATGAAATTCTATCTTATGTGGGCAAATCATAATGCCACTTATTTGTGGGATAAGAGAAATTCGGATAATTTTCATAATTCAGTTATCTGGAGCGGAGTCGTAACTCCCGAAATATTCAGCAATATATGTGACAGAACCATTGAAAAGTATTTCAAGAAGGAAAATTACTATATGATTGACGGTTGTCCCGTATATATGATATTTGATTTTGATAACTTTATCCGTACCTTCGGCTCAACCGAAAAGTGTCGTGAGGGTATAGAATTATTCAGGAAAAAGACTGTTGATGCAGGCTTTGCCGGACTTCATTTTCAGGTTGTTTACTGGGGGGACCGCGTATGTGACTGGTTGCCCGATGATGATATAAATAAAGGCAAGCATATATATGACGTTTATAAGTATCTCGGCATTGATTCCGTGACGAATTACAATTGGGGAGGATCCGTTTATTTTGACGGAGATTATAAGGAGCTGACAGAGAATTACATTAAGGTTACCGAAAATGCCTCCGCACAGCTGTCCGTTCCGTTCTATCCCAATATTTCGGTAGGATGGGATAATAACGTGAGATTCCTTGAATTCCGAGAAGGCGTTGTTGAGAATAATACCCCCGAAAACTTTAAGGCTGCCTGTGAACAGGTTAAGGCTTTTGCCGACAGCTCAATGAAGAACGGAATTATGAAGGCACCGCTCATTACGGTAAACAGCTGGAATGAATGGACGGAAACCAGTTATCTGCAGCCGGATGACCTTTACGGTTACGGCTACCTTGAAGCCATAAAGGCTGTTTTTTGCGATTAATACAAAGAAATAGTCTGCCGCCCGCCTTTTTCGGGCGGTATTTTTTTTAAAACCTCACAAGTTTATTATAATTTTATTGAAACAGCTGTAAAAATGTGATAATATAATCTATATAAAAAGAAAGAGAGGATTTTTTATGAATAAAACAATAAGAAAGCTTATTGCAATTGTTCTTTGCTTTGCGTGTTTCTCCTCTGCCTTTGCCCTGTGCGCAACGGCAACAACGAAAACAGATTGCGGGGGCAGCTGTGAGCATTCACCCGTAATCGTTCTTCCCGGTATAAATCATTCTCCTACGCATCTTTATGATGAGAATGATAATCCCGTTATGAACGGCGACAGTCAGGTAGGCGGTACGCTTCTGATTCTCAATGAGGCGGCACTCTCCGGTGACGTAATTGCAAAGGCTATTCTCAGAGTTCTTCTTACGATTGCATTACAGACTAACGTAAAGATTGATGAGCTGGCTTATGAGCTTGTTTGTGACCTTTTTAAGTATCAGAGATGTGATGAAAACGGTGACCACGTTGAAAATCTCAAGACTCAGAGATGGAATTATTCCCTTGAATATATGACAGAGGATGAGCTTGACTGGACCTACAGAATGGTTCCTATGAAGCCCCTTGTTGATGAAATAGGGGAGGACCACGTATATTTCTTTACCTTCAATCTTGTCGGCGATCCTATGGATTCCGCTGATGATCTCAAGGAATATATCGAAATGGTCAAGGAGCAGACAGGCCATGACAAGGTTACTCTTCTTCCCGTAAGCCTCGGCGGTACCATTCTTACTGCTTATCTTGACAAATACGGATATGAAGATCTTGATCAGATAGTTAATGCCGTTGCTTGTCTTGACGGTACGGATATTATTGCAGATATGTATGCAAGAGAATGGCGTCTTGATGATGAATATCTTTATCACGAATTTATTGCCAAGATATTTGTCGAATCAGAGGGCAGCCCCACACTCGGTTATCTTATCAACACGCTTCTTCATATTCTTCCCCGTTCGGGTATAAACGCACTTCTTACGGGTGCTATGAGCGGTATTCTTGATACTCTGATGCTCAATTGTCCGCAGTTTTGGGCGATGCTTCCTTCATACAGATATGAAGCTCTTGCCGAAAGATATCTTTCCGACCAGCCTGTGCTCAAGGAAAGAACCGACCGTTTCCAGCAGGCAAGACTCAATCTCAAGCAGAACATACTTGATGCCGTTGCCGACGGAGTAAGAGTCAACTCAATTGCAGGTGCAAATCTTGACCTCGGCGAGCAGATGTATACTTATTTTAATATCGTTGCTTCTGCTGAAAAGGTAAATTCAGACGGTATTATCAATCTTTCTTCAACAACCCTCGGTGCAACGGGTGCAAATAGCATATACACTCTTTCCGATATCGAATACGAAAAGAATACCTACTGCACAAATCCCGAGCACAATCATATTTCTCCCGACAATATGGTAGACGTGTCAACGTCAATTCTTCCCGAAAACACCTGGATTTTCCTTGATCAGCACCACGAGGTAGGATATAATGACGTTGTTCTGAATCTTGCAAAAGCCATTATTCTCGGCGATGTTACCGATGTTAATGACGACCCCGTAAATTATCCTCAGTTTAACGGTGCCTGCTATACACAGAGTATGCGTCGCTGGAAGCTTCCCGATGCCAAGAAGGTAGACCGGTCAAAGCTCAGCGAAGAGGATAAGGCAGAGCTTAATGCCGCAATTGCAGAGGCTGAAGACGTGCTTAAAATGACGGTTGCCGATCAGGAAAGAGTTGAAAAGGCTGAAAACAGACTTATTGCAATTCTTCATAAGGTCGGTGCTGAGGGCTATGAAAACATTACCGTTGAGGAAGAGTCAGCACTTGATCCTATTCTTGAGGATTTCACTTGCGCTATGAGTAAGGCATCTCTCTTGCTTTTCGGCGGCGGAAGTCCTGTTGACAGAGTGCTTTCTCCTATAAGAAGCCTTAAAGACCTTATCAGCGGAGATTCTCTCGGCTGATAAATAACACTAAAAGTTAACAAAAAAACGCAGATTGCAGTCTCACGGACGCAGTCTGCGTTTTAACGTATAACAGAGAATAAGAGCAAAAGGCAATATGAGCGGAAAAAGCGTTCGTTAACCTCTTGTTATTTGACGAATCTGAAGAATGATGTCAAATTATAGCATTTTTCAAGGAAATTATATACAGATACGGCTAAGGGGTTTATCGCATCCCATACGGGCTCATCGTAAAGAGTTATCCAAGTATAGATTCTCCTCGTAAGGTGTCTTAAATCATTATGAGATATATCGTGTCCCGTTCTTTCTCCGAGCCTTGTGATTCCCATATCGACAAGGTCATTATAAAGTTCCTTGTTTGCCTTCATCCAAAGATAGGGATGCTGTAAACGTGAAAATTCGGAGCGCATAGTTGAGCATTTCCAGTAACGCCAGGAAATTTCCGAACGAAGAATTCTCTCAAGCTGCTCATCGGTCTGTGCTTCTGCTTTTGCCATTTCCCAAAGCTCATTACAATGCTCTACCTCGCAAGGGGTCATACCGAGAAGAGAGAATCTGGAGTCCTGTTCAATATACAAGTGGGTGATATCGGTAACGGAATGCTCGGTAATAATATCAATAAATTCGTAAATGTATTTGCCGCCGGGGCCGTAAACAGCCGTAAGATATCCCATTTTCTCTTTCTCGTAATCAAGATACGGGTCCATCATAAGACGGGACAACAGATATGTTTTCATTTCAAAGAATTCCGTATCGCAGTTTTCATAATAGAAAATTCCCTGCTGATAGATTCCTTTAACGTTGTGCTCATAGAAAATCTGCGTATCTCTCTGAAGAACGCCGAAATTAGCGTAAATGTTTACACTTTCATCACAGTTGAGATTGTAGTTCCATATATAAAGCCTATCGCAGATTTTGCTCCATTCGGAAAGATCTGCCATAAACTCTGCATTTTTCTCACAGTCGGGATCGTCAAGTGTGTGTCCGAAGCAGCATTCGATTGAACAGAGTCTGACGATAACGTCTTCTCGGGGAAGTACCTGAGTGGGAGCTTTTCTTGTGTACTGATAGGCGAAGGTATCAATTGCAACGTTTTCATAATTACCGGAGGCTTTGATTCTTGCTGCTATTTCGTTTACAAACGTAAGCATAGTACCTGCCGGAGAGCCGTTTAAATTATCAAGATTACTGCAGCCGTCACATTGACAGTAGTTTCCGTTATCGTTTTGTGTTATGGAGAGTATCTGAAGAGAGCTTGTAGGATCGTGCTGTTTTTTCAGCATTTCCAGGGCTTCTGCCGTGACGATATCCTTAACGTCCTCATTTGTCAGACATAGCTGATCGGTGACACGCTTCCCGTCAACGAGAGCAAAATATTCGGGATGCTCCGCATAATAGTCAGACGGCTTGCAATAGCTGTTTACAAGGGTATGGCTTGAGCTTCCGATATATTCAACCGCACCGCCCTGCTCGGGAGTCAGATTCTTGTATATGCCGCCGGTAAGACCGTTTGCTATGGAAAATTCCGCATCGCGGGCACTTCTTGTATCAGTTTCCGTGTACTCAAAAAACGGAGTATAGCTTATATTTATGTCACAAGGGACACATAAGTCTTCATTTTCGGGAATAACTATTACCTCAGCCTCATACCAATGACAGTCAGCAAATTTTTCAAGAAAGGCATATATACCGTTGATGGCTCCCTTGTTGCCCGAGCCGTTGATATATATTCTGTTATTGTCAGAGGTAATAGTATAGCTTCCGTCTGCAGAGCCTTCGGGAAAAGCGTCGCTTCTGTCGGTATTGCCTATGCAGATTTCATAATCAAAGGACTCATTGTCAGTTTTTATCGGTATTTCCCGTGACGTAATTTGCGTAAGGTAATACTGAAGTCTTTGAGCGGCATATTCTTCTGTAATGCTTGCAGCTTCCGAAATAATAATAACCGACTGAGAAACGTTAATGGTATTTTCTTTTGCTGAAGCGGAAATACTCAATGAGGTAAAAATAATGCAAAGGGCAACCGATATAGATATTATTCGTTTAATTGTCTGCATAATAATCTCTCCCAAAATAAATTATTTTCGTGGTACTTAAATGCATTAATCAGACCAGGAGCTGTCGGAAAATCTTGTAATACGATAGGGGAATGCTTTGAAGAAGGCATCGGCATTTTTGTTGAGAGTTACTCCGTTTATGAATGGTGCCGTCATAGCCGTATGTCCTTCGCCTGCAAGCAAAAGCTTTGCGGCAGCAGGCGGAGTGACGGAGATATCGTAATCTCCGCTTTCGCGACGTTTGATTTCAGCACTTCCGTGTTGATACTCAACGTCAAAAATGCCGTTGTTATGAGAAAGCACGTCGTTGCATAAAATACTGAATTTGCCGTACTCCTCGGGGTATGAATTGCTTTTAAGTACACTTTCCAAATTGTATATTCTTGCGGCGATACCGCCTTCGCCTTCATAGGTAACACCGGGAATTCTGTCCGCTATAATTGATAACGGGGAAGGGGCGTATTGCTTTCTTATGCGAAGCTGTTTGACAATACAGTCATAATTTCTCAGAAAGCCGAGTATTCCGTATAATGCTTCGGGGGTAAGGAAAAACAGCTCGTTAACGGTCAGAACATCAGGACGGCTTACCGTGAAGCGTACGTATCCGTCTGCTTTCCCTTTACCGTTTCTGCGAAAATACGTATAATCCGTGTTCTCAAGAGGTTTATCGCAAAAGTGCTTTTTGTCATCTCTCAGAGTCATAAGATTTTCTTTTAATGCACATTCTCTGTGAAGGGCACTGAGCTCCTCAAGCTGCTCTCCGGTATACAGAATCATATCGGTATTCCGAGGAATAAAGCTCAGATTTTCAAACGGAATCTTCATAGCAAACATATGGTTAAGATTCGAGTATCCGAATTTTTCATAATATGATATTGAAAAGGGATGCAGATATCCTATGTTCCAGTTGTTTTCTGCGGAGTTGTTTCCGATGTAATTGAAAATTTCTCTGATTCCGCCCATCCTGCGGTATTCGGGCATACTGCATACGCCGCTGACTATAAGAGAATCTAAAAAATTACCGCAGTAATTGCATTTGTAATCATACATTTCAACGCCTGCAATAAGCTTGCCCTCGTGAAAGGCGGCAAGCACGGGTATATCGACGCTTGTATCCTCCTCGGGATTGAATTTCCAGATGAATGAAGCCGATGAAACCTTGAGATAATCGACCGCTTCATCCTTGGTTATATATCTGATTTCCATAATTTCTTTATCCTTTTTTTATCGGGTGACTCGTTTACATCTTGCCTGCATTGATTTGTGCTTCTGATGCAGCGGCAAGAGCCTCCTTGTTATCAGTTTCGACGATTTCCGTCATCTTTCTGCGGCGTGAAAGCAGCTCGGCATACATTTTTTCCTTTTTATCGTTATTGAGATCGTAGAAAAGCATCGGAATTATTCCTAAAGAACCGGTAACGGCAGGAATAATGGTAAACATTGCAAATATGTAGAATTTTACCTTATCGGTCTGTTCCTTACCTGTTCTGAATGCATTAGCCTCATAGCCGATTATTTTCTTTATTGCCGTTGTAACAACCGTGCTGGTATTTGAAGATATTTTTGCGGCTATGCCTTTTGTAACGGATGCCATAGCCTCGGTTCTGTAACCGTTTTTCCATTCGCAGTAGTCCATAGCCTCGTTATACATTTCCGTACCGATAACGGATTTGAGACCGAAGAACAGAGTCCAGATAATTTCCCATAAAGCCATTGCAATTCCCATAGGAACTATTTTCTGATACATACCGCCCGAAAAGTCCTTTTTCATACCGATACAGCCGAAGAAGAATACGGGAATATAGAGTATGTTTCCTATTTCCTTTGCGAGAATATAAAGAAGACGGCTGGAGAAATGTCTTCTCATCCAGGGAACCCACGAATAGCTTGCAGGGCTTATGGGAGCGGCGGGGATACCCGCAACGAGAGTCATTGAAGAAAAATGAAGCACATCCGTGTAGTAGTCATCCTGACTGCCCTTGATTGCAAAGCCGCTTAAAAAGTCGGAAAGGGTAATGAGAAGAAGAGGCTTGTTTGTTATAACTGATTTAACTGACATCAGCACGCTGGGGGATTTTATGGATTGCATAACTCTTTCCTTAGAGAGGCGGAAGAACCAGAAGGAGGATGCACTTGACGCTATTGTTGTGAATACGCCCATTCCCGAAAACAGTAGAGTGTATGCATTTGAAAGCTTTGTTTCGTTGTTGAGGTACATACCTCTCAGTACGTCAATCAGAATGGTAACGGCCTGTTCGGGAAGCTTTTCACCGAAAAATCCCGATGCAAAGTTAGCCATTGTGATAAGTCTTGTTCTGTCATTCGGATGCGGCGTTATTGTTGCCATCAGACCTGTTCGGGAAATATTCTGGAAAGTGCTGACACCTTCACGGGCTATTGTGAGAATAAGGTAGAAGGCAAATTTTATCATATTGCCCTGCGAGGTGCCTGCAAACAGATAGGGCATAAGCCAGTAAAGCGAAGTAAGAATGCATCCGGGGACGGCAAGGAATAAAAGGTATGGTCTGAATTTTCCCCAGCGGGTCCTCGTTTTGTCAACGATAGCTCCGAAAAAGATATCGTTCACAATATCCCACACGCTGTTAATTGAGTTTACAAGCGTCTGAAGACCGAGATCAACCTCAACAATACTTGTGATAAAACGGGTCGAGAAAATATTGATGTTAAAGCTCTGTGCGGCATCCCAGATAACGAAGCCGAGAGTTTCCTTTGAGCCTACGTATCTTCTGTCCTGAGTTTGTCCTGTAAAGCTTTGCTCAAGGCTTAATTTATCGAGCTGCTTTAGCTCTTCAAAGGCTTGTGCGTTTGAAGAAGAGTTTTGTGTTGCCATATAATAACCTCCCATAGTTTATAAAATCAGCAGACCTGTTTTATTTTGTGTTTTTTCGGCTGCTCAACAGCTTTTCGGTAAGCTTTTTGTAATGCATACGGGTATTAAGACTTCTGAGGATATAGTACAGTTCATTAAACGCATATTTGTTATAGAAGTCTCCGATTTTGAAATTTATACCAAATTTACGGTCAATGAATCTGTCAAGTATTTTTTCAAGACGGTTAGGCTCCATTTGTTTCCTTGCATAATCAGAAAAGTCATAATCAAAGTCACGCTTTTTTAGTGAATCAAAATGCGGTGAGCCCTTCTTTATTGAAATACCGTCATTTACTGCGGTTGCCGCATAGATAATTATATCATTATCATCGGGTAAGGTTATTTCACCGCTTGTATCAATCGGAATGGCAATATCAAAAAGATAAAGCTGCTGTGCGACAGCGTTGCCTTTATCGTTATGATGGTGTGAAAACGTAATAGCCTGCGGTATTTCTTTTATGTAGCCTGTCTTTTTTTGCTGCATCATATCCCAATGTCCGAGAGCTTCGGTGCAATCGGGAATATATCTCATAGCTTCGTCAGAGCCTGTTTTGAAGCTGACAAGCTTGTCACCGTTCACGGAGGTGCACAGTAAATGCAGAGTAGTATACCCTGAGGGCACGGTTATCTTACTTCCGTCTGCAATAAGACAATTCAGTTTATCTCTTGAAAAAGCAAACGAAGCTCCTGCAAAAATGAAATCATCGGGTAGCAATTCCTCGGGAACCGAAACGGAATTTTTAAGTGTTGATAATGAAGCTTCGCCGTCTTTTGTAATTCCGACGGCATTAAAAGCGAGAGAAATCGGTTTTGTATCCGAGGGGACTGTTACTGCTGAGGAAAACTCGATTGCAAAGCTTTTTATTGAATTATGTCCGATATCAAAGGTCAGCCTTGAATCTGAGACGGAAAGCTCTTTTACTACGGTTTCATCACCGTTTATTTCGTAGCATCTGCTGATCGGTAATGAAAACTCAGCCGTTACGCTATTGATATTGTTTCCTGAGCTTTCAACGACACGGAAAACAATCATATCGGAATTAAGAGCTTTTTTTATCGCGCTGATACGCACGCGGTTATCGCTCAGCCTTGCAAAGGAATAATTGCCGGGGTTGCTTCCGGAGTGTCTGTCCGTTATAAAAGTATGCATAGGCTGACAGAAGAAATCTGCTGACTGAGTGACTTCTTCGCAACCGCCGTTATGTCCCATGATTCCGAAGGAATATCTGTTAAGCCCCATATCCATCAGATGCTGTGAGCATTCCCAACGGTAGCTTATCATCGGTGTATGTACCACAGTAAGTCTCAGCGTGGAATCATCGGGCTTATCCCAACCTGTCCTTGAATCACTGAATACGGCTACACCGTAAGAAGCATCCTCATCCGTTATATCCGCCCATTTCTGTGCGGGCACCTCATAGAGCTTTTCTGTGTTTGTCGGTCTTTTCGTTGCACCCAAGCCCGTATCATAGTCGGCAAATTTGTTTTTTGACGTAAAACTGAACGAGGCTTTAAGTAAAGAAGCCTCCTCGCGCCAATCGGTTTCATTTGAGACCTTAACAACGTTACTGTAGCAATCAAGAGAAACGGTTTGTCTGAAAGCTGTTTTACCTGCATATCGTACGATTTCCAAAGAGGCCAATGCAGGACCTTCATCGATTATCCGAATATCGGGAGCACCAGGGGACGTATAAGGCTTGCTGATGCAATCCTCGTATTTGATTTCCCATGCAGGCCAGTCAAAGCTGTGCACGTTATTTAGAATCTGATAGGTTACAGGTGCCGAAAGCAATTCTTTTTGTATCGTTTTATCAAAAATACTGCAGATGTTACCTTTGTTATCTATTTCGACTTTTATAAAATTATTCTCTAAAGAGTTCAATGAAGCCCTAAGACCGGTTTCGACGGCGGGAGCTTCTTCATTTCTTAAATCAAAAACGGCAAGTCCGTTTGAGGGGACCTCGGCAATAAAAACAATTTCTGTTTCTTTTTCCGATACGCTTTTTATCTGACACGGGACAATCCTTGCGCTGCTGTCATAAACGCTGATGTGCGAGAAAATCGTATCAACCTTTACAGATACGGCTTCTTTTCTTGATTCTTCTGTCTGGACGGGATTTGAAACTATAACAGGTATTCCTTTGACGAATGAGGTATCAAACTGTGAAGAAAATGCCTTTACAGCAGCGGTGTATTCGGCTGAAAACGTATTCATAGCCTGAATATAGTCATTGTGTGTCCGCTCGTAGCATTCCTCGAAGGAGGTGCCTGTGATATCGTCGTGGAAATGATGTGCTATTACCTTTTTCCAGGCATTGTCCAGGCCGTATTGCGGATAGGGGGCAAGTCCCGATGCGAAGGCAGCCGAAGCAAATCTTTCTGCTGCATCTGCAAGAAGCTCACAGCGTCGGTTCCAACGCTTTGTTACGGTTCTTGAGGTGTAGCTTCCCACTCCGTGTGCTGTCAGCAGAAATTCGCCGTCATACTCAGGCAAAAGCTTCTGAGTGCCGGCATCAAGGCAATCAAGCCTATCGAAAAATTCCTTTGTCGTAACGGAAAAAACATCCGTGCTGTCGGTACTGTTCGTTCTCTGAGCCTTAATCGCGTCCTTTACAGACGATTTATGAGGGGAACCACCTCTGTCACCGCAGCCGTGATAGACAAAGGTGAATTCAGGGAGTCCGTTATTCTTGCTTCTGTCAAGCTTTTCATTGATTCTTTTGTTTTTTCGTACGTTTTTGAAGGCTGTCGTGTAAGCAAAAGGCATTATTGCAGACCAAAGCATACTGCCGTCTATGCCCCTCCATTTTCCGATATCAAAGGGGATCTCAACGGAGCTTCCCCACATCAGCTTTCCCGTAGAAAAACCCTTTACACTCGAATGGGCGGCAACTGTCGGAAGGGTTTTTCCGAAACCGAAGCAGTCGGGCAGAAAAATGTCCTCGGATTCGACACCGAATTCCTTTCTGAAAAAGTCCTTTCCGTAAAGTATATTTCTTGTCAGAGCCTCAGGTGAAGGAATGTTCACGTCACCGTTTTCATAGCAGGCTCCGCAGGGATGCCATTTTCCGAGGGCAACGTATTTTTTCAGTTCATCATATTTATCGGGATAATACTCTTTTATGAATTCATATCTGATACTGCCTTCAAAATTAAATTTGTATTCGGGGTACTTTTCAAAAAATTCAAAATTCCGTTTGAGAGTATCGGGAATATATTCATCGATGGTCTGTTCAAGCCGCCAAAGCCAGGACGTGTCAAGATGAGCAGTTGCGATGGTATAGATTGTTCGTTTATCTCCCATTATTTGTTTTCTCCTTTATAATGCAATGCTTTTGCATATATACCCTTATATATATTACTATAAAAGCTTTATATTATCAATTATTAATACTGCATAGAAAAACAGGCTCGTTTTGTATGTTTTGGAAAAACAAGGCTTATGATTTATCGGAAAAAATTAATTGCATGTTTTTTTGTCTTTTTGTTAAGAGCTTGGGCGTGAGTGTATTTACGGATAAACCGAATCGGTAAATTAACGGGGCTCTGCAGAATTTTTCTGCAGAGCCCCGTGTCTGTTTTTTTTATGTCCGTTTCGCAATAAACGGAAAATGCTTATTTATACTGATAAGCTCTTACATAATCAACAATAAAATAAGAGTCTTCGGCAGGAGAATTCTCTCTTTCAGAGGGAACTCCGTTTTCTCCGCGCATTTCTACGGAGAGGATCATATATTCCTCATTTTGGCTCACACCGCCGAAATCGGTACGGAAGGTTTCCGTGCCGTTTATATAGAAGATATATTCGTTTTCATTCCATTCGAGACCGTAAGTATTATATTCCTCGTAAGGATTGTTTTTGAGTAAAAACTTAGTGGCGCCGTGCTTCTGATGAGCATCACCGTATCCGTCAAAATGAAGGTTTGACGTAATAGCGGCAGACAGGCTGTCCTCGTAGCAATTACTTTCAAAGATATCTATTTCAGTTCCGTCACGTCCTGAGCCGTCAACCTCGTAAACTCCGTCATTCATAAGCCAGAACGCACTCCAGATATCTGCTCCCTCGGGGAGAATGCAGCGGCATTCAAAGTAGCCGTATTTCTGGCTGAAGCCGTTGGGGGAGTCGGAGTCCGTATCAATTCCCGCAGTATACCATCCTGCTCCCGTGCCTCCCATTCCGTCGGAAAGATAAGTAACGGGTATAATGAGATTTCCGTCCTCGGTGTATGCAAGATACTGATTCCAATAGCTGCCCTTGCGTGCTTCTGAGGTTGTGCCGTACTGATAATGTCCTGACCATACGCTTCTGTCAAGCTCACCTTCAAATTCATCGCTGAAGGTTAACGTAAAATTATCCATATTTACCTTTTGTCCCATAGGGTAGCAGGGGATATCAAGAGCAACGCATAATGAAATGAGTAATGAACAGATAAACGCTGTGATTTTAGTGAAAAATGAAAACATATAATTTTCCTCCGCAACAGTATTTTTTTATTACGCTTCAGGTGTATTTTATTCCCGTATTTTTTTTCCGATATACTTTAATGCTTCAACCTGCTCGGGATCAAAGGCACCCGTATGATCAACAAAAATATCTACCGTGATAACCGCACCGGCTTCGTTGTTCTTTTTTATGTAGTCGGCAACATATTCCTTGCTTCTTCTTACTCCCGTATTGCACCAGCCTGCACAGATATTTCCGTCTCTGTAATTTCCGAAGGGGATAAGCAGATGGTTTTGGGCACCGTTTGTGAATCTTGTTTTGAAAATATAAGTAAAGTCATTATCTTCACCGCAGGTAAAGCCTTCATTTTCAAACCATTTTACAGGCGTATCGCTTCCGTCCTTGCTGACGAAGCTTGCCGTGCCGCTGTTAAATGCAGACATTACGTCGGGATTTCCTTTTTTCATAGCGTTAAAGTAAATTGACAGGAGCTCATTGTTGTAGCCGAGGCTTTCATAGCATCCGTCAACCCACCAGCCCTTGATGAGGTCACCGTATCGTACGGCGTATTCCTCCATAACGCAAGCCCAGTTGCTTACGAAATTTCTGTCAACCTTTCCGCGAATTCCTGCTGTATAGTCCTCGTAAAGTCCCATAGCAGGTCCTGCGATTGGATCAAAATGCGGGCCGTCTCCCGTGAAATACAGAAAAAGGTCGATATCATATTTTTTGAGAGCTTCACCGATATCCTTTATAAGGTCGCGCTCGGCACAGGCTTTTCCGGGAGCGATTCCCGTAATTCTTGTAAAAGCATCGTTGGGTGCAATCATAAACCGAGAGCCTTGCATAACGGTAATAATATAATAACCGCAACAGATATCGTGCAGAGCTTTAGCCAATCTTTCGGTGTCAAAGGAATTTACCTGTTCATTCCATTCCTCTGCCATTTCATCCAACGTTGATGCACCTTTTTCAGTACCGTACAGGTAATGATTGAAAATGCCCCATTTATGGTTCATCATTCTGTCCTGAGCGTTCATTTCAGTTGTCTCCTTATACTTAGTAAGTAAATAATATCATAATGCGAGTATAATCACAAGAAAAATTTTATATTGTGTTTATATTAATTTAACTTGTTATAAACAGTTGAATCGGTATATTTTTTGTGATAAAATAGAGAAAAATTCTAAAGGAGTCCTAAAATGATAGACATAAAAGGATATCTGCTTTCCGGATACGGTGCCTTCGTCGGAGTGTGTGAGCACATAAAGCTGAATATATATTCAAGACGTGCCTGGCGCATTCAGCAAAAAATCGTAATGCGTCTTATGCGAAGAAATAAGACTACCGTTTACGGCAGACTGCATAATTTCAAAGACGTTGATTCGGTTGAGGCCTATCAGAAAATTGTACCCTTATCCGTTTATGCGGATTACGACGAATACGTGCACAGAATGGCTGACGGAGAAAAAGGACTCCTTACCAATATGCCTGTCAGACGTTTTACCGAAAGCTCGGGAAGCACAGGTAAGTCGAAGCTTGTACCGCTCACTTATTGGGCTGAATGGGTTGCTCAATGCTTCGGTTTTTCCGCACCGATAGGCTGTGCGGTAAAATGGTTTTGGAGAAAGGGCAGATTATTACCTCCTCAGAAGGGACTGCTTACGGCTGAAACGTCCTGGAGAAAGGTAAAGGGGGGTACTATAAGCTGTCTCTCTTCAATTCCTCTTCTGAATATCCGACCTCTTGTTCCTTTTTTTGCAACCTCTCCGAAGGAGGTGCTGTTTCCGGAACCGGGTGCCGATATGGATATGCACTATCTGAAGCTGCGCTTTGCATTAATCAACAAGAAGACAAGCTATCTCGGCACGATATTTATCACAACTCTCGAATCAATGTTTTTTTATATGGAAGAAAACTGGGAAATGCTTTGTGATGATATTGAAAAGGGAATAATCAATGACAGTATTCAGGTTCCCGAGCATATAAGAAAAAAGCTTTCCAAAAAGCTCAAGCCAATGCCGAAAAGAGCGGAAGAGTTAAGAAGAGAATTCCGAAAGGGCTTTGATTCCTCCCCGATAATTCCCCGTATATGGCCGAAGGTGGAATGGCTTTACGGAATGGGAACGGGTGCCTTGTCGCTTTATGCAAAAAAACTCAGACGTTATATCGGCGAGGAAATGCCTATTCATTATCTCGGATATACCGCAACCGAAGCCTTTATGGCTGTTCCCATTGAGCTTAATTCCTTTGAATACGTAATGCTGCCGCAAAACGGCTTTTATGAATTCCGACCCGTTGACAGTCCGGACTATGATAACCTTCTTACGATCCGCGATCTTGAGCCGGGCAAAGAGTATGAGCTGATTCTTACTAATACGAGCGGCTTTTACAGATACAGAATAGAGGACGTTGTCAGATGTACGGGATATTATCACCGTTCTCCTAAGATTACCTTCTGCTACAGACTCAATCAGATTGCAAACATAAGCGGTGAAAAAATCAGTCAGATGGCATTTGACGAGATGGTTGAAAATCTGTCCGAATATATGGATGATTTGTATATAGGCTACAGTATTTATGCTGACCGTTCAACTTCTCCGGGACACTACGTATTGCTTCTCGAAACAGCAAATCCCGCAAGTGAAGAAAAGAAAGAAAAATATAACGAAGCCTTTGAAATAATGCTTTGCAAGGGCAACGTTTCTGTTGAGCCGCTTATCAAGAGCGGTGCATTGGGACATCCTGAAGTAAAATTCCTCAGACACGGTACTTATGACGAGTACAGAGAGGTTCTCAGAAAAAGAGGTGCTAATCTCAATCAGGTCAAGCCCATTAAGGTAATTGATAATGATGAGAAAAAGGATTTCTTCTTTTCTCGTATAGTTTGATTTTTGGGTGATTTAATGAAAAAAGCAGAATACTCCGATGCTTCCTGTTTTGAAGAATACCGTAAAAAAGGCTTGACGGATGAAAAGGTCATAAGGGAGCTTATTGAGCTTAAAAGCCGTAATCCGGAATTATCAAAAAAAAGACTGCCAACCGAAATGTATGATAAGGTCAATCTGATGTGTCGGAATTATATGGATAGGCTTGCGCGTTTTGAATTGGATTATGATTTTATCATTGACGTTGAAAAATTCAAAAATACTGCGGTCTGCTGTCTTGAAACCGTGCTTTGTCTCAGAGCTCAGGTAATTAATCATCCTGTGATGCCTTATTGGAGAGTATCGGATTATTCGGTTGATGAGTTTGTAACTGTTGAAGAAACAAACGATATAGAAAAATCAAGAGCAGCATTTTTTGAGAGAAGTATCCCTTTGAAGAGCCGTGTTCAGATGAATATCGGATTATTTATCTGTAACGGAAAAACCTATATATGCTTTATATGGAATCATATGTGTATGGACGGCGGCGGCTTTAAGATGTTTTGGAGAGACTTCTGCCGTAATTACACGGAATACGTAAATAATGGGGTATCTCCTCTCTCTTTTTCCTTTGGTTCAAGAAGCTACGAGGAAGTATATAAGGATTTTGATAAAGGCAAGAAGAGAAAGGCGAAAAGACAGTTTGCAAATGTTTCACCGAGACTCAAGCTTCGTTTTCCCTTTGAAAACGATAACAGGGAAGACGATATAATAATTGTTTCCCGAAAAATAGACAGAGAGCATTTTACAAAAGCAAGGAATTATGTTAAAAGTGCGGGTGCTACGGTAACGGATCTGCTTCTTGCCTCGTATATTGATTCCTTTGCAGAAATTGCAGGTATTTCATCCCGTGACAGAATCAGCGTTGCATGTGCGATTGACCTGAGACGGCACATAAAGGATTTGTCGGGTATAGGATATACCAATCACGTTTCGTTCGTTCATTGCGATATTGACGGACGGGGAGACAGCTTTAAGCAAACTATTGACATTGTTAGCCGTAAAATGAAGGAGCTGAAGAACGATGAGTTTATGGGACTTCACGGTCTTCCTCTTCTCAGAATGGCTTATAAGAATATGGTTTATATTCAGGCAGAAAGCATTGTTAAGTTATTTTATAACAATCCGGTTTTTTCCGTGAGCAACGTAGGTGTAATTGAGCCGTCGGAGTTTATTCTCGGCTGTAAAGGTCCTTTTGATGCCTTTGTTGCAGGAGCTGCTAAAAATAAGCCCTGTGCCGTTATGACTGCACTTTCAATTAACGGAACGCTTTCAGCTTCAATGTGTCTTAGAGGAAACGATAACGACAGGGAAGTGCTTGAACGCTTTTTTACGGAATTTGAAAGCAGGATTAAATCACTATGAAGAAATTAACTCTTACCAATAATCAGCTGAAAATTCTTGCGGTTATTTCAATGCTTAGTGACCATATCGGAAAAGAGCTGTTTCCGCAGCTTACGATTCTGCAGATTTTCGGACGGCTTGCATTTCCCGTGTTTTCTTTTATGATAGCAGAGGGTTGCTATTATACGAGAGATAAAAAGAAGTATTTTCTGAAAATAGCAGGTCTTGCGGCAGGGTGCCAGATAGTTTACTTTATTGCTGAAGGGTCCATGTATCAGAACGTACTTGTGACCTTTGCGCTTTCAATTTTGACTATTTATGCGGCGGAGCATTTTCTGAAAAAGAAAAACATTTTATCGGGTGTTATTTTAGCCGCCGATATTGCGGTAGCTTTAGCTTTATGCTTTGTTGTTCCTTCGTTTTTGAAGGGATTTCATATTGATTACGGTTTTTTCGGCTTACTGCTGCCGATAGCTGTCTATTTTGCACCGAAGAAATCCTATAAGCTTCTTGCCGCCTTTATCGTATTGATTCCCCTTTCCTTTGAACTTGGGGGAATACAATGGTTTTCTCTGTTAAGTGTTGCTTTTATCGCGCTTTATAACGGTAAAAGAGGAAAGCTTAATCTGAAATATCTTTTCTATGTGTTTTATCCGCTTCATCTTGCGGTGATCTATATTGTAAAAATTTTATTTTTTTGATTTGAATAAGGAGATAGCTTATGTCATTTAAGATGCCCGAATATCATCATCCCGATTTTACAAAAGAAATTTTCCTTAATGCACCTGACGTAAAAGTCGGTGTTTCCGAATGTGACGGAGTCGCTCCGGACTATTATCACAGCACGTCTATGTATCCCGAATATTTCAAGATTAACGGTAAATGGATTCTTGCACGTGAAAGCCGTATGGATTCTTGTGTTGTTATCGGAGACGGGGATAGTCTGAAGGTAGTTGAGGCAAGAAATCTGAAAAAGGGGGACAGGGTAATTCTCGGACGTACCGAAAGATGTGAAGAGGGAATTTTCCTTCACGTTGACGGCTTTACGGATGAAAATGCCGAGCTTGAGGATAAATTTGTTTTCCGTCAGGGCAGAAGCCGTGAAACCTCCTATGCGAGAGATTATGATAATCTGTTTGAGCTTCTCAAGCACGAAAAGGAGCACGGTAATATTGTCTGGGTAATGGGCCCCGCATTTGCCTTTGACGCTGATGCAAGAAAGGCGATGGAGCTTCTTATCAATAACGGTTATGCCCACGGAGTACTTGCAGGAAATGCACTTGCCACTCACGACCTTGAGGGTGCATTGCTTCATACTGCTCTCGGTCAGGATATATATACCCAAAAATCTCAGCCGAACGGTCATTATAATCACCTTGATATATGCAATCTTGTCAGAAAAAGCGGTTCAATTCCGCAGTTCATAAAGGACCATAACCTTGATGACGGTATTATGTGCAGCTGTGTAAAGAATAACGTGCCCTTTGTGCTTGCAGGCTCCATACGTGATGACGGACCGCTTCCTGAGGTTATCGGAGACGTTTATAAAGCGGCTGACGCTATGAGAGGTATAGTAAAGAAGGCAACAACGGTTATTTGTATGGCAACAATGCTTCATACAATTGCCACGGGAAATATGACACCTTCATTCAGAGTTATGGAAGACGAAACCATACGTCCTTTATATATCTATACCGTTGACATTGATGAATTTGTTGTTAATAAGCTGCTTGACAGAGGTAGTCTTAGTGCAATTACGGTGGTTGCAAACGTTCAGGATTTTATCACCCTTGTTGCGAAGGGATTAGGCCTTATGTAAAAGGTTACGGTTTATTAGCCAAGTAAACTAACCTTACGATTTATCTACCCTACAGCCTCAAAGATTTGGGACTGTAGGTGTTTCTAATATATAAAAAACGGTCGTCAAAAAACTTTGATTTTTTGCTGACCGTTTTTAGAAATATTGAATTATAATGAACGTATGGGAAGAACAGAATTCAGAAAACAAGTCTGTTCTTATTTATTTAACTGAATAACAAAGCAATTTTTCCGACAATAGTTAAGAAAACAGCAGTAAATAATTCAAAAATGTTGTCAGCATTTTTAATATCTACTTCATAGGGAATTGATGTGATTTTGCCTGTCGGTGCAAATGTTATATTGTCTATGCTGAGTTTTGAGATGCTGTTTCCGTTTGCAGAAAATACGAAGCGTATTTCTGAAATGTCCTTAAGCTTTTCGTTGGTATAGGATAAGGAGCATTCATTGCCGAGATGATATAATTTATTTAAGTTAAGCGTAATCTGATGCCACTGACCGTCTGCGGGGATTTCGGCGGCTGTGTCAAGTGTGCCCGAAACCTCGGGGGAGTACCATAAAATGGGATTCTGATAGAATCTCAGTCCCTCAAATATTACGGCTTCGTTACCGTTATTGCGTACGTAAAAGCTTATTGTACCGTATTTTGAAAGGTTGTTGTCCGAATCCTTGAAAATCTTTTGTGTAAGATTATCTTTATAGGAAATAACGGGTGAGATGCTGAAGGAGCATTTCTGAGATGACACGCCAAGGCCGACGGTATTGTTCTGACTGTCATTTTCCGAATAGGAAATTTCTGCATTATTACCGTTCCACGTGCTGTAATAGCCTGAGAATTCATCATCCTCAGTGTGCCACGTAAGCTCCTCATCACAGTCGCACCAGGATTTTTGTATCCATATATTTTGAGAATATTCGGGATTCGTTATAAAAGGAGCGACAGGAAGAGATAATTCACCGTTAATTGAGGCATAAAGATTTGCGCTCTGATTCGCAACGCCGAAAGCATAGGTTACGGATTCCGGATGAGAAACCTCCGCAGAATAAACCCTTACGGTATCGGGTGAAACCACCTCCGCTGTTGCTGAAACGTAGATGCCGTCGCTTCCGCAAATACTAAAGCCCTTGGCGGATTTTCCGTCAATTATTAATCCGCTGCCTGTGTTATCGAGCTTTATATAAATGCTGTTATCCTTAATTTCCGTGCTTTTGATTGTAGCTGTCGTATAGCCGTCATTTTTGTTATATAAAAGTCCGTTTGCCGCGGCTGCCATACGCTGACCGACCTCTTCTTTTCTTTCGGGATGAATAAGCCCTGCTTCGGGAAGATAGGTAAGAGGGATGTCATAAATTGTAATCAGCGCTCTTGACGATGACTCTTTTTGTTGCATTTTTGTGAAATCAAAATTCCAGTTGTCGAGCATATCAGATGTTTCGGAATAGTTGTATGAAGCAATCTGTGTAAAAATAAGAGGGAGCAAGCCGTCGCTGTAGTTAAACAGGTCGGTGTATGATTGCTGTAAAAGGTCAAGAGCATCATCATATCGGGTATTGCCTGTTATAAGATCAGTTTCTCCCTGATACCACAGCATTCCCGAAATGCGAAAATTCTTTAACGGAGCAATTTTCTGATTGAAATTAGCGGTCATATCATAATAAATACTTTGAGCGGATTCATTCCATTCTGAAAGTGAGAAGTATTCTCCCCGTTCTGAAAGATATGCCTTAAATTCGGGATTGCTTTCTATTGCTTCTCTTGAAAGCCAGGAGCGAATTGATGAACCGCCGAGTGATGAATTCAGTATTCCCACGGGCATACCGAGAGTGTCCATAAGCTTTTCTGCAAAGAAATATGCAACGGCACTCATATTGTAAACTGCCGTATTTTCACCGTTTACCCATAAGGCATCCGTAATATCATTTTGTTCGAGTGCGGGTACGAGCTCGGT
Source organism: Acutalibacteraceae bacterium (assembly GCA_045589015.1). Classification (GTDB taxonomy): domain Bacteria; phylum Bacillota; class Clostridia; order Oscillospirales; family Acutalibacteraceae; genus RUG806. The sequence goes on along the minus strand of JAZNFG010000053.1, from coordinate 23,307 downwards.
GGAATTATTGTATTCGGGGTAAGAAGGTACAAGCAATACTCTAAGCCAAGGGCTCAGCTTTCGTGAATTTTTGTACATATCCTGTCCGGTTTTTGACTGTGCCAGAGGATATTGCATATTGCTCTGACCGCTTGCAAGCCATAATTCACCGAAAACAACGTTTTCAAGTGTATCAAATACTTTGCCGTTTTCTTTAAGCACGATGGTATATTCCGTAAAGCTTCCTGCAGGTGTATTGAAGCTGACGTTAAACGAACCGTCGGAAAGAACTTCCGTCTCCGATTCGGCAATCACATCTTGGTTATCCGTGAGTGTCAGCGTTATTTTTTCGCCGGGAGTGCCTGTGCCGGAGATTACAGCCTCAGAATTCTGAAGAAACAGCATACCGTCGGAATAAATATTCAAAATACGTGTATCGGCATCGGCGGCATAGGATGCAATAACTGCAGAAGCAGCAATAATCACAACCGAAAGAAAGAATGCCGTTAATTTTTTCATCTTTTTCATACAATCAACTCCGTTCTTGTGTTAAGCTTATGATAACACAAGTTATTTTTTCCGTCAACAAATGAATAAATATGCTTTTAATATTTACATTAAAGCTGTATTGATATATACTGTAGAAAAACGGAAGAGGTGAGCTATGACGGACTTTTTTATAAGATATGCCACGGTTGATGATGCTGCGGCAATAAGAGAAATTTATTCTTATTACGTGCTTAATACTGCGATTTCCTTTGAATATGACGTTCCTTCTGTTGAAGAATTCCGTGACCGTATAGCAGGAACTCTTAAAAAATATCCTTATCTTGTCCTTGAATACTGCGGAGAAATTGCAGGTTATGCTTATGCAGGTCCGTTCAAAACGAGAGAGGCCTACAAATATTCGGTGGAAACGACCATCTATCTCAGAAACGGCCTTCAGAAAAACGGCTTCGGCAAAGCACTTCTGCAAAAGCTTGAGGAGGAGCTGAAAGCTATGGGGTATGAGAATGTAAATGCCTGTATAGCTTTTATTGAAGAAGCGGATGAGTATCTCAACAATAACAGTATGCAGTTTCATTCACACATGGATTACAGCTTTGTCGGACGCTTTAATAAATGCGCTTATAAATTTGAACGCTGGTATGATATGATATGGATGGAAAAGCATATCGGCGAGCATAAGAAAAAATAATTTAGCGTGTAAATAACTTAAATGATAAATATTAGAGTTGAAAGATTAACAATGTTGTGATAAAATTATATGAAAATTTAAAAAGGAGATAGTGTATATGGCAGTTTCCAATATCGGTGTTTTTTTGGGAAATATAGTTTTTACCGGCTTTAATCATTTTACTTCTATTCCAATGGAGACCCAGCAAAAAACACTTGAAGCAATTATAAAAAGAAACAAGGATTGTGAGCTCGGAAGAAAATACGGCTTTTCTGAAATTCATAATCTCAGAGAATTTCAGGATAAGGTACCGCTTTCAACCTTTGAGGATTATCTGCCTCTTATTAACCGAATGATTGATAATAATGAGGAGAACGTTATCACAGGCAGTAAGGTAATAAGATATTGCTCCTCCTCGGGCAGCGTTGGTATTCCCAAGCTGCAGCCCAAAACGGCAAAGGACCTTTTTAATATGCAGTCTATGGGCTTTGCCGCAACTCCTGCTTGCGCCGCAAAGTATTTTAAGGAAAAGGGTATTTACAAAAGCCTTCCCGGACAGATGGGACCTCTTCTTCTTTCTCTTAACGGACATCCTCTTAAGAACGGTATGCGTTGTAACGGTGCGGGACAGATTCCGTTTACATATCTTCTTCCGCTGATTCCGTTTTTCTCAACCACCCCTCTCGATATTCTTTTCCCTGAGGATGAAGAGCATACGGATATGTCCTATTTTCAGCTGAGATTTGCTCTTACCAACCGCAAGGTCACATACCTCGGCTCAATGGTAATTACTCTTATGCTTACAATGTTTGAATATCTTGAGGCAAATTGGGAAATGATTTGCAAGGATATTGAAAACGGCACAATTGACCCGTCTGTCAGATGTCCCGAGTCTCTTCGTAAAAAGTATGAAAAATTAAAGCCCGATCCCAAGAGAGCCGCCGAGCTTCGCGCTGAATTTGAAAAGGGCTTTGACACGGAAGAGCCTATCGCAAAGAGAATATGGCCTAATGTTTGCTGGGGCTACGGTATGATAAGCTCTACGCTTTCGGTTTACGTTGAAAAGCTACGCAGATATATCGGAGATATACCGCTTCATAATATGGGATATGCCGCCTCTGAGGGCTATATGGCTATGCCGATAACTCTTAACGCAAACGACTACGTGCTTCTTCCGAGAAGTATAATTTATGAGTTCCTGCCTGTTGATGCCCCCGACGGAACAAGACCTCTGTTTATGGATGAGCTTGAAGTCGGCAAGGAATACGAAATTATTGTGACTAATTTCTCAGGTCTTTACAGATATCGCATACTTGATATCGTGAGAGTTACGGGAATGCATAATAAGACACCTAAGATTGAATTCCTTTACAGATCAAATATGGGTCTTAACGTTTCAAACGAAAAGACTACCACGCAGATGCTTGATTACGTAGCCAATGAGATTCAGAAAAAGTTCAATATTTCATTTAACGGCTACAGCTTCTATGGTGATACTGATGAGAAAGGTGCTCTTCCCAGATATGCTTTTATGTGTGATACGGAATCTGATATTCCGACTGTAAATAAAGCGGAGCTTGAAGCATTTATCGATACCGCCTTCAGAGAAACCAACGAAAAGTATGATAAATACAGACGTTGGGGAATGCTCAGAGAGCCTATCGTTTATCAGCTTGAGACGGGTTCTTACGATGCGTATAAATCTTCGCTTGTAGCACAGGGCAGAGTACTCAATCAGATTAAGCCCGTTGTTGTTATCAATACCCCCGAAAGAAAAGAATTCTTCTTTGCAAGGATCCGAAACAAATAAAGCTTTAATTACGGAGGAGAGTTATGGAAAAGAAGCTTACTAAAAAAACCTGGTTTAACATAATACTTTTCAGTCTTACGGGACAGCTTGCCTGGAATGTTGAGAATATGTGCTTCAACGTATTTATGTATAATTCTATTTATGCTGATGCAACTCAGGAGGCTGCTTCAAGCTTTGAAGCAATGTCTGCCGTAAATATGATGGTTGCTTGTTCTGCCGTTGTCGCCGTGCTGACCACCTTCATTATGGGTAATCTCAGCGATAAGCTCAGAAACAGACGTCTGTTTATTTCTGTCGGATATATCGCGTGGGGTATTGTCACGGGACTTTTCGGATTTATTACAAAGGATAATATTTCGTCTCTCACAGGAATTACCGATGAAGTAAAGATTCTTCTTGCAAGCGTATGGGCAGTTATAATTATGGACTGTATTATGACTGCTATGGGTTCAACGAGTAACGACTCTGCATTCAATGCGTGGGTAACGGATATTACAACACCTGCCGTAAGACCTACGGTTGAGGCTGTTCTTGCTGTTCTTCCGCTTGTGGCTACAGTTATTGTGCTTGTCTTTAATACTCTTGCACAGTCCGGTGCGATTTCTTATACCACGTTCTTTATCGGTCTCGGTATTTTTGTTATCCTTTGCGGTGTTCTCGGTTTGTTTATTCTTGAAGAACCCAAATCCAAGAGCCCTGAAAATGAGAAAATTCCTTATTTCAAGAATCTTGTATATACCTTCCGTCCTTCTGTTATTAAAGAAAACAGCCGTCTGTATCTTGCTCTTGCCGCATTCTGCTGTATCAGCGTTGCTTTCCAGACATTTTTTCCGTATTTCTTTATTTATATCCAGCATGCGCTTCTTCCCGGACTTGAAAACTTCAAGATTTCGGCATTACCCATTATTGCAGTCGTTATCGGTCTTGCCGTGTCGGTTGCCGTTGCTGTTGTGTTTATGAAAATGGCGGCAAAGGACAAAAAGTCTATTTTCATTCCCAGCATAGTTTTTGTCTTTGTAGGACTTATGGGAGCTATGTTCGCAGGCAATAATATTTTCTATTTCATTGCATTTGCTCTCCCTGCAGTAGTTGCATATTTCATTTTCTCCATTCAGCTTGGTGCGCTTGTCAGAGACTTTACTCCCGAGGGCAAGGCAGGACTTTTCCAGGGCGTCAGAATGATTTTCGTTGTTCTTATTCCTATGGTTATCGGTCCTAAGCTCGGCGAAATTGCAAGCAAGGGCTCACAGATTTACTACGAAAACGAGGTTCACGTTCAGAAGCTTCTTCCCTCTGCAAGTATGTTTGCTTATGCTGCAGTTGCTGCCGCAGTAGCACTTATTCCTCTTATCATCCTTATGAAAAAGGGGATAGAAGTCAAAGAAGAAAAGTAAATACTTTTTGCAGGATATCTTCGGATGTCCTGCATTTTTGCATTTTATTTGAACACTTTTGAGCTATTGAAAGGAAACTGTTGACAAAAATATATATAAGTCTTAAAATGATAAAAAGATACAAAGAAAGGCAGGCGGACAAAATGTCAATGATGGTCGTGGTTACAAGTCGGAGAGCGTTTTTGTCTGTTTGCGATTGATGAAGGAAAAGCTTTACGTAAACGCAAAGGCATCTCCGTATTCTCTCGGAGGTGCCTTGAATTTTTTGAGGTGATAAAAATGATTTTTGAAGAAAAGCAAATCAAGCTAAAAAACGGCATAACCGCAGTTCTTAAAACTCCCGAGATTTCCGACGGAGAAAAAATGCTTGACCTTATAAGAACGGCAAGCGGTGAAACGGATTTTCTTGCCCGTTATTATGAGGATTGGGCAAAAGCATCTGTTGAAAGCGAGGAAAACTGGATTCGTAATAACCGTGAATCGGCAAATGACCTGGTAATTACCTGCTTCATTGACGGAGAAGCCGCGGGGTGCTGTGAAATATCCTTTTCTTCCGGCTCTAAAAGCTTTCACAGGGCAGGAATCGGTATTTCTGTTAGAAAAAAGTATTGGAATATAGGAATCGGGTCAGCATTTTTTGATGAAATTGTTCAAGCTGCCGAAAAGCATAAGAATACTGAGATTCTTGAGCTTGAATATGTAGAAGGAAATGAAAGAGCAAAAGCTTTATACGAGAAATTCGGTTTCTGTGAGGCTTCAAAAAAACCGAAGGCATATAAGCTGAGAGACGGAAGCTATCAGAATTTAGTGTATATGCAAAAATACTTATAATGCTCAATAAAGGGAACACATCTCTTTTTTTGCCGCAGTATTTGAAACTGATACGTGATGACCTGATAAGATTTGAGAGAGGTGATTATAATGTCATTCGAGGATATGAGCTTTGGTATGCCCACATTGATTGAAACGGCTACGCTTGAAGAATGTGCGGAATTGTGTGCGGAATTGGAACTTGATTTCATTGAACTTAATATGAATCTGCCGCAATATCAGCTCCAAAAAATTGATGCGGATTATTTCAGAAGTATCGCCGATAAATACGGTATTTATTACACTATTCACCTTGACGAAAATCTGAATGTCAGCGATTTTAACCCTTACGTTGCAGAAGCTTATATGAAAACCGTTGCTAATGCCATTGAAATTGCCAAGCAGCTTGGTATCAGGGTCATTAATATGCATATATCAAAGGGTGTGTATTTCACCCTCCCTGACAGAAAGGTTTTCCTTTTCTCGGAATATATAGAGCAATATCTTAAAAGTATTGCTCTTTTCAGAGATATGTGCGAAAACGCTGTTGGTGATGCTGATATAAAAATTTGTATCGAGAACTGTGACGGATATGAGGAGTTTCAGAAAGAAGCCATTGAACTGCTTTTGAAAAGCAAGGTTTTCGCGCTGACTTTTGATGTGGGGCACAATCACGGAATAGGCGGTACTGATGAAGAATTTGTTATGAAGCACAAAGACCGTCTGCAGCATATTCATTTGCACGATGCACAAGGCAAGAAAAATCACCTTGCTCTCGGCACGGGGGAAATGGATATTGAAAAATATATCATCCTTGCCAATAAGTATAACTGCCGTGTGGTTTTGGAAACAAAGACTGTTGACGGATTGATGCAATCTGTGAAGTGGTTGAAGAAAAACATTTGAAACTATGAAGGAGAATGAATATGCCTGTATTTACATTAATATTCTGTGCAATTATCATTTTAATCTATATCCTCGATAATTTCATCGTAATCCCCAAAACAGAAACGGTAACGTTCAAAGAAAAGCTGTGGGCGGGACACAACAAAGGCTGCATAAACCACGCACTGCATCTGTCCGAAAAGAAAATCAAAAAGGGACAAGTCTGGCGGTTGGTATCGTCATCGCTTCTCCATATCGGAACGTGGCACATTATTTCAAACGTAGCCGCAACCCTCATTGTCGGATATGCCGTTGAATCTCAGCTCGGCTCGTTAAAAACCGCACTATGCTTTATCGGCTCTGCGTTCATATCGGGCTTGTTTATGGCATTTATGTATAAGCTTCACGAGGGTGAAGGCGCATCAACGGGCATCTACGGTCTGATTGCCGTGTTTGTTATGCTTGCCGTCAAAAACGGAACTATTTTCTTTTCGCCCGTACCTGCGATTGCGTTGATAGTTCTGGCAATTTACACAGTTGGCGGTATGTTTATGGGCAAAGCAACCGCTTTTGAGCATATTTCAGGTTTTGCGGGCGGTCTGCTGATGGGATTTATTTTGATATAAAAGGACAATTTCTATGAATACAGATTTAATCAAATCGGTTGTTGAAAAGCAAATGAACACGAAGGTCAGCAAAATCCGTGCTGTCGGCAAGGGTGCAAGCGGAAGTGTTTGTCTTGTAAAAATCACAACCAAGCCTTATGAAATTGCAGTCAAAACGAGCAAATTCTATGATGCAATTTGTAAAGAAAAGGATATGCTTGATTTTCTTTCTCCCAAGGTTTCATATAAAGTTCCGAAAACATATTTTCTACACCGTGAAAATGACGCCGTTTATCTCGGTATGGATTACATAAAAGGAATGAGCGGTAAGAGCAAATATCTTGCATTTGTTCCGTCAAGAAAACGGCTCAGAAACAGTATTATTGATGCTCTTATGAACGCACAAAGCGTGCATAACGACAAGTTCGGCAAATACAACACCCCTGTTTATGACACTTGGGCGGAGTATTATAAAGATTATTTCGTCGATATTTACGCTTTTACAAAAGCGAAATTTGAGAAAAACGAAATTGAACCCGAGATTATGGAAGCGGTTGAGTTTATCAACAAGAATTTCGATGAAATATTCAGCGTTACCGACAACACCGCCTGCCTTTGTCACGGCGATTTCTGGATGCCGAATCTGATAATTGATTTTTGGAAATCCGAGCTTGCAGGTGCGGTTGACCCGTTCGATATGCTGTGGGCAGAACCCGAATATGAGATATTCTGTCTTACACTCGGCTTCGGTGAAAAGCTCAAGCTTTATGATGAATATAAAAAGAGAAATCCGACCTCGAAATACTGCGATTTAAAAGTCGAACTTTATGCCCTGTGCAACGAGCTGAATTGGTATATTCTCTTGGGTGAAATGGGACACGATTATCTGATGTTCCGTGCAAAAAGATTGATAAAGAAAATGAAAGAAATGGGATTGAGCCAATGATTGAATTCATATCAAAAGAACCCATAAATAAAGGTTGGTCATGCGACAAAAAATTCTGTGTTATAACCGCCGACGGTACTAAATATCTTCTGCGTATTACACCTTTTGACAAAAGTGCCAATCGTGAAAATATGTACCTTATGCAAAAAGAGGTTGAAAAGCTCGGTGTTCCTATGTGCAAACCTGTTGACTTCGGAAAGTGCGACGAAGGTGTTTATACTTTACAGACTTGGATTGACGGTAAGGATGCAAATGAGATTATACCGTATCTTGCTGATTCCGAGCAGTATGCACTCGGTCTTGAAGCAGGCAGAATTCTGAAGAAAATTCATTCAATCCCTGCACCCGAAAACCAACCTGATTGGGAAACCCGTATAAACGATAAGGCTGATTTGAGAATCAGAAAATATAACGAATGTTCGCTGAAATATGATAACGGTCAGTCTTTTATTGACTTCATCAACGCAAACCGTTATCTGCTCAAAGGCAGACCGCAGGTGTTTCAGCACGGTGATTATCACATCGGCAATATGATGATTGAAAACGACAAGGTTGTTATTATCGATTTTGACCGCTATGATTTCGGCGATCCTTGGGAAGAATTCAAGAGTATCACTTGGTGTGCACAGGCTTCTCCGCTTTTCGCTTCGGGTATCGTCAACGGATATTTTGACAATGATGTGCCTATTGAGTTCTGGAAGCTTCTTGCATTGTATATCTGCCTTGGTACAATCACCTCTCTGCCGTGGGCAATTCCGTATGGTGAAGGCGAAGTTCAGACTATGCGAAAGCTCGCAAACGAAGTGCTTGAATGGTATGACAATATGCAGAATCCCGTGCCAAGTTGGTACACAAAAGAGGTGCGACTATGATAAGAAAAGCAACCCCAAACGACACAAGGATATTAGCAGAATTAGCAATACAAATGTGGAGTAATCACACAGTTTCGGAACTTGATGCAGACTTTGCCGAGATTGTTTTAAACAAAGATTCTGTTTGTTTTATAAAATATATTGATGATATTCCCGTTGGCTTTGCACAATGTCAGCTTCGCCACGATTATGTTGAGGGTACACACTCATCTCCCGTCGGTTATCTGGAAGGAATATTCGTTGTTCCCGAATATCAGCATAAAGGCTACGCAAAAGAACTGTTGCACGAATGTGAGTTATGGGCGAAAGAAAAAGGCTGTACGGAATTCGCAAGCGACTGCGAAATTGAGAATTCCGACAGCTTGAATTTTCATTACGCCTTAGGCTTTGAAGAGGTGAACAGAATAGTTTGCTTCAGAAAAGAGCTGTAATATATTTGTATAAAACAGAGCACCTTCCCGAAGAAAGGTGCTCAAAATTTATGCCTTATTGTTTATTTTACTGCTGCAATAAGCTCTTCAAAGGCCTCAGTTAATGCAGAACCTGATTTTGTTGATGAAGCATTGATTTCTTCATTTTCCGTAAACATAGAATGAATATCGTTATCTGCAAGAATATAACCTATCTGGTCGTTGTTAAGACCGAAGCAAAGAAGCTTGTCAATCTTGGCAGTTTCAGCCATAGGTGCGTAGTCCCAGGTTTCGTTAGTCCAGCTCTTGTCCGCACCGACAACACCGCCCCAGATAATTTCGGGAGCAACTTCACCGGGAATGAACACTACGCCGATCTTGTTGCCGAGTTCCATATAGCCTATTTCGGTAATAATGTTATATCCCAGCATATCCTTTGTGATAACGCTGTTTATAAGGCCTTCTCTTACCACAAGAGTAAGAATCTGATTATCAGTATCAATAACAACCTCCTTGAAAGCTACGTTGAGAACGGGCTCAAGCTCAACTTCATTGTCAATTGACATAGCCTTCTTAGCAAGCTCTTCACCGTAGGCCTTTACTCTTACCTCATCGTCGCTGGAGTCAGGTCTTACGTAAGTGTAATCGGTTGTAATTGCAAGCTCAGCACCCTGAACGTAAACTACGTCAGCGTTGGCTGTTTCTTTTGCGTACTGCTTGAAATAGTAGGGGAAGTCAGCAGAAATAACGTCTGCGCCTGCACCGAAGCCGACACAATGAATACCGGCTTCGCAAAGCCAGATTTCATCGGTTTCTTCATTATCGGGATCAAAACGGAATCTGTGAAGCTCACCGTCGAAAGTGATAGGCTCACGCTTGTCGTAGATAAGCTCACTTGCATCTACGCTTCCGTAGTAGAGAGAACCGGTTTCCATTGAATCAACAGCAGTCATAACTGCTTCTGATACAACTTCATACATATTGTTCATAAATTCTACGGATTTGCCGCCTACGTAATCCTCAATATCACCGCCGATAAGGCTTAGAGCGGGGTTTTTGAGAATTGCGGGGAGAAGGGGAGCACCCATTCCGAGGATGTCAATGCAGGAATGCTGATGAAGAACTGAAACGTTGATGCTTATAATGTTGTTTTCTTCAGCGAAATCAGCAAGCTTTGATCTTATTGCAAGCACGTCACCTCTTGCAAGACCGTAACCGTCAACAACAGCCTGCACGTAAATGCCGCTTGTTCCGTCAGAAAGTGCAATAACGCTTACACCCTGATCGTCAATAACTTTAGTGGGAACTCTGCCTTCTGTAACCTCAAGCGTACCTGCCATATAGAAGGTGCCGTTGAAGATATCAAGACCTTCAAGAAGGGACGCATAAGCATAACCTGCACTCCACTGTGCGCCATCGGCTACTTCCGTATCGAATTTTTCCTCGCCGGCATAGAAATCGTCAGGTGTTTGGTAGCTGTCAAAGTTCTGCCATTTGCTGCCCCAGTTAAGTCCGGGGATGAAAAGATTGAGAACCTTGCCGAGACAAGCAACGAGTTTATCAAGTAACTGATAGAATTTTGCTTCTATCTGTGCACCGAGTCCCTCTGACGGGTCAACTTTTGATGCTGCTGATGCAGGAACGCTTAATGTTAACATAATCATTAAAACGCTGAGCACGAGAGCAATCACTTTTTTTGCTTTGTTCATTTTATTTTTCCTCCTTCAAATTTATTAATCTGACTTAGCAGTATTAACCTTGTTCATAATGATGCTGAAATTATCAGCAATAAGCTGTGCCGTTTCGGGTCCCATTGAATTTGTCTCTTCATAATGTCTTCTTCCGAATCTGTCAATTGCTTTATCAAGATAAGGAGAGTCGGTATTGAGCATAAAGTCATTGGGCGGTAAAACGTATCCTAATTCGTCGTTTGCAAGACCGAAAATCAAAAGCTCTTTGTTATCGGCAATATCAACCAACGGAACGGGGTTGATATCGGGGGACAGTCCTTCTGCCGATTCCTCTTCTGACAGATAGCCGCCGTAAGCAAGCTCGGGGAAAAGCTCACAGGGTATCATCAGTATGGCAAGATCATCAATTTCATAATAATTGAGCTCAGTTTTAAGGGCTTTTGTATCAGAATACGGAACGGAGTATGCATCAGCATTCAAAAGACCGAGCTGGCACGCAATTGTAAGCACGGGATTTTCAACGGGAACGTAGAATTCCTGCTTGATAAAGCTGATTCTCGGCTTGAGGAGCTTTTCATTGCTTATGCTCAAAGCATAGTCCGCAAGCTTGTAGCCGATATTACGAGTTGATTCCAGCAATCTGTTTTCACGTCTGAGTCTGTCCTCATCCTCAATTTCCATACTGATCATACCGCCGATTGCGCCTACACCGTAAATTGTTTCGGCACCCGTTTCATTTCTGATTTTTTCTCTTAAATAACACGGGAAATCAGCGCTGACAAGAGAGTTACAGCCTTGTAATGATTCTGAATGCGATGCAAAATTCAGAAAATAAATTTCTCTTGAGCCGTCATTCGGTACAAAACGTAATCTTGTGAGAGTCTTTGAATAAACGACGGGAGTTCGTATATCCTCCTGCATATCGGGAACTTCAATAGTACCGTGATATAATCTGCCTTCTTTTCTTTCTCTGTAAGCCGTGCCGGCAGCAGTTATTACGGCATTAAAGAGAATCGTCATAAATTTACGGTTTTTTCCCGTATGAGGCAATTTGCCCCAAATTCCCATTGTATCTATACCGGCGTGGTTGTGTGTGCTCATTATTGTGATTGAACGGCAGTTGGTTTTTTCGGAAAACTCCGAAAGAGCCTTTTTGAGAGCGTTTACATCTTTATTGAGAAGTCCGACTATGTCAAGAGAAACAAAAAGATGTCCGCCCTTGCCGCTGTTGTCGTCGAGCCAGAGTGCGTGTGCATACTGAGGATCTATGACTCCCTTCGCGGGATTGTTTTCTCCGTAACCTGCGATGTAGTATTTTTTTGTTCGGATATCATCGGGCAGCATTACGGCTTTTCCGAAGCCTGCCGTAAAGAATTCCGATTCTGCCTCTTTCGTGTAATGAAACTCTCCGTCGGGTAAGGGCTGTGTATAATCATATTTTCCGATCTGAGTGATTGATTTTAGCGCAGCTGATGCTAATTTAGAAAAATCCATAATTATCCCTCCAATTCATTTTTCATTTCCATAAAGGATTTGATAATAGTGGAGCCTGTATGCTTGCCGATGCTTATTAATTCGTGATAATGATTACCGAATTCACCGAGCACGTAATCATTATCGGGAACAATATATCCGATAGCATCGTTTGCAAGTCCGAATGCAATAAGATCCTTGTTAAAGATTTCCGTAAGCGGCGGGTAAGGGAAGTCGGTATTGTTGAATGCTCCCTCAGCCTTGAGTGAGTTTCCGCCTGTCAGAAGGTCTGCACAGAATTCACCGGGAACAAGAACGATGTTTACGTCCTTTCCGATTTGCATATATCCGATTTCCGTTACAATAGAGTAGGTGCCGTCATTTTCTCTGAGTACCTTATAGGATACAAGATTGAGCTTGCCGACGATTTTAATTAAAGGATTGGTAACGGACAAGCGGACCTCCTTCAGTCTGATATTCAGCATTGGCTTGACGGGTTTTTCCTTGACGGGAGCCCAATTGTCGCACCAAAGTGAATACTTTGAGCCGTTTGCGGCTGATTCCTTTGTTTCTCGTTCAATTTCTTCTTCGTTATAAAGTAATATATCGGATTTTATTTCATCAAGTGATTTTGTCAGCGAAAGAACAATTTTTCCGAGCTCAATTCCGAAGCGTACGGATTTATCATATCTGTGGGGAAGAGTAACCCCGTCATCACTTGGTCCGCAGGACATATAAATTGCACAGATGGCACCGTTGAAGAACATAAAATTGAAGCCTGCTTTGTTAACGGTTTCACCCATATAGTAGATATATTCACCGCAGAGGTCTCTGCCCGAGCCGTGTCCGTCAGAGGTGGGCAGTCCTGCAACGTCGGGATGAGCACCCATTGTCGCGATTATTGTGGGAGTTTTTTCCTTGTCCTCGGGAGTAAATACAAGTCTCGTAAGATTAGTTACAAGGCTTGATGCGGATTTTCGGTTTTTGTTCGTAAAATAAACGTCACCGATATCCTTTTGCGCAAAGGTCATTGAGCCGGGAGTCATATCCTCATAGGCCTTTAACAGACCTTCGGCAATCTTTGAGGCAAGAGCGTTCATAAATTCGCTGTCTGCCCCCTGAATGTAAGTACCTTTGCCTGTTTTGTTCTTTTTTCTGTTATGCAAAACCTTTGACAGCGTATCAGTCCAGAGTCCCTGAGTATCAACACAGGAATGTGCGTGTGTTGAAAATACGTTTACCGAGGCAATTTTTGCGTCCGGATATTTGTATTTCATCAAGTCAATGAATCTTCTTCGAATAAGCTTAATATCCGTATTGCCCGTGCCGATACAGTCTATTGTTGCAAAAAATGATGTACCGTTTCCCGAATTGTCATCAAGTGCAATAATTCTGCATTGCATTTTGTCAACAATGCTCTGAATTCTGTTGTTGAAGCCGTTATCGGGAGTAAGATAACCTCCGAGATAGTAGTCTTTGCTTGAAAAATCGTAAGGTGTCAGATCGGTAATTGCATAACCGAGCCTCCATACGGCTTTTTTTGACGGATTTTTCTGAAATTTAGATGTTCCGCTGAAAAAGTATCTGCTGTCATATTCGCCCGCACTTATGAATTTAGGGCCGTCCTGTAATGAATCAGCATATCCACCGAGGATTTTATGGATTGTATCCTCGGTAAAACGGACAAATTTTTTTGAAGTAAAAAAATCTGACATTTGTTTTCTCTCCCTGAAAAAATTTATTTTACTGCTGTGTTCTCCTGATTGCGGTATACGACAAATTTACAGAAAAGATACTCTGTTATCATATTGCAAGCCATTGTGATAATGAGCACTATATATTCGATTGCCGCAATGCTTGCGAATTTTGCGGTAAAATAATTTCCTATAAGGGTGGATACGGGGGTGAATACAAGATAGAATCCGAAAACCTTGAGCATAGCAACAGGTATGTTTGCCGCGGATTTGAAGGTGTATTTTCTGTTTATGGTGAAATTCCATATAACGGAAAGAATCAGAGCAATAAGGTAAATCGGACCGTATTCGTTTGTCATTATTTTTGAAAAGGTCTCATTTGATGCAATCAGATTCTGCATAAAATCTGTTTTCATCAAAACCTCATTCATCAGAGTGAAGCTTCCGATCTGAATTATACCTGCAGAGCAGGAAATAAGTGCGAATTTGATAAATTGGAAAATATTTTTTTTGTTATTATTTTCAGACATATTATTATACCTCTTTTTATTTCTGAGTAATTTTACCATAATAAATATATTTTTGCAATAGAAAGGTTGTTGCCAAATTGAAAATTTTGTGGTATTATTACAAAAAAACTTTAGAGGTTGATGGTTATGAAGGATTTTCCGCTTTTTGTCGGTGAGAATAATGAAAGCTTCAAGAAGTTCTATACCGATAAAAAACAATTTTCCAATATGAAGGACGGCAGAATTCCTGCGCTTCTGACGATAAAAAACGGAGAACATAAGGGAACGGTAATTGCAGCCGCTGATAAGGCATCCTGCGGTGCGGACTGGGGATTTATAGAGATAGCTGTCAGAAGAAGCTGTGACAACGGCGCAACCTTTTCAGATATGAATACCGTTTTTTCTCCGCCTGTGCGAAAATATCCCTTTGACGGAAACGAGTATACCTCAGCATTTGCCATAGACCCGCTTCTGATGGAGACTGATGACGGTAAAGTAATAATGCTTGTCGATTTTTATCCTGAATGCAAGGGACTTCACGCATCGCGTCTTCTTGAAAAGGGAAGCGGTTATGTCAAGACTGACAAGGGATTTGCCTTGAAATTGTATACGGGAAGATCTAAGCTTAACGGCAGCTTCTGTCGAAAAGGCAAGGAATATACTTTACGGGAGGATGGCTTTGTATATTCACCCTCCGGCAAAAAAACTAAGTTTTACGTTCCTAAAAATCATAATCCCGAATATGAATATTCAACAATTGGCGATATGTATTACTGCTGTGGCGATACCCCTCAGTATCTCAATGAATATCCTCCTCTTATACCCGAAAGCGTTTTCGGTGAGGACGTTTACGTGGGTAATATTTTTGTCAGTAAAAATAAGGACAAATTCAACGAAAAGCATATAAAATTTGTGAAAAAAGAGAAGGTTTATGACAAAGAGGGAAATTTGCTGTGTATTGAAACGTCTGCGGCTCCGCTCAGAGCTTCGTTGGTTTCTTACATATATAAATTGGAAAGCACGGACGGAGGAAAAACATTTTCACAGCCTGTTGATATAACCCCGTATTATAAAAAGGATTCTGACGGAGCCTTTCTCGGTGTCGGTCCGGGAGTCGGCATTACTCTGAGTGATGAGAGGTTTAAAGGAAGGATTCTTGCTCCTTGTTATATTCTTAATAAGGCTCTTGTGCTTATAAGTGATGATTCGGGACTGAGCTGGAGACGAAATAAAGGGGATTTCTGCGAAAATGTTGATGAATGTCAGCTTGTTCAGATGCCTGACGGAAAGGTATTTTGCTTCGGTCGTCCTAAGGGCGGCGGAAAGATTCCCTTGAGTGTGTCCTGTGACGGTGGAGATACCTTCAGAAGGCTTGAAAGCATTGAGCCTCAGGTGCCTCAATGTCAGCGTTCCGTGATTTCTGTCCCCGAGGATTTCGTTCTTCCGGATAATCTTGAAAATGACGGCAGATACATTCTTCTTGCAACCCCCACGGGGCACGGCGGTAAGGACAGAACGAGAACCGATGGAAAGGTTTTCCTCGGCAGGATCGATGGAGAGAAGGTCAGCTGGATAAAGGAATACAATATTACAGATAAGGATAAATATGCCTGCTTTGAGAAATATGCGGACTTTTATGCCTATTCGTGTCTTTGCTGTCTTGCAGATAATACTGTCGGTCTGATTTACGAGGCTTACCCTTCAGGGTATATGACGTTTGCAAAGTTTGAACTGTAAAGTATTTAAAAAATAAATAAAAAAGCAAGGGGTTCTGTGATAAGATTGAACTCCTTGCTTTTTGTGGTTTTATTCGCTTCTTGATTATTAAATCACCGTTACCGGCATTTATCGAGGAAGCTCCTCTGTCAGAGACATAAAGTCAACCTTCTGAACGCGGGTTCTCGGGAGAGCGTCAATAAATTTAATGTCTCTCGGAACCGAGTAGTGGGGAAGTCTTTCGTTGCAGAGCTTTAATATTGAGCTTTTATATTCCTCTTCGTTACCTTTCGTTGCGGTAACGGTATAAAGCCTTACAATGGGTTTTCCGTCAACAACACCCTGTACGGCACAGCATTCCGTTATAAACGGCAGCTCTGTCATAAGCTTTTCAATGTCTTTCGGGTATACGTTGTAGCCTGAGATAACAATTACTCTTTTCTTTCTGCCGACAAAGTAATAATAATTGTCTTCGTCACGGTAAGCAAGATCACCGGTTTTTACCCATTTCGTACCGTCCTTTGCTTTATATATTCCGCTGTCTGCGGGTCCGTCTTCCGTGAGATAGCCCTCCATCATCGTATTTCCGCGCATAACGATTTCACCGACTTCACCTATCGGAAGCTCATTATCGTTATCGTCCCATATCTCAAATACGTTTCCGGGAAGAGGTGTACCTATTGAGCCGTCCTTGTTAGCCCAGACGGGATTTACACAGCAGATTGCACCGCATTCCGTGAGTCCGTAGCCCTGGCATATTGTTGCGTCAGAGCCGTTCTTTTTCAAAACTGCTCTGAATTTTTCAAGAAATTCGGGACTGATATCATCAGCACCGCAGAATAAAGCCTTGATATTCTTCAAATGCGGACCGTCAAACTCAGGATGCTCAAAAAGCTTTTTGTATCCGTTTGGCACCGCATTGAATTCCGTAACCTTTTCTCTCTTCATAATTTCGAGAACTGCGTTTGCTTCAAACTGCGGAAGGAAAGCCATTTTCATTCCCTTCATCATACCTATAAGTCCGCTGGCACATAAGCCGAAGGCGTGGAAATAAGGCATAGATGCAATTTCGGTATCGACACCTATTTGCTCGGGCGGTCTGTTTATCTGACAGCACTTGCACACAACGTTGTTAAGTGCTTCGTTGGAAAGCTTTATGGTTCTGCTTTTGCCGGTTGTGCCGCCGCCGTTCATATAAACAGCAATACCCTTTGCGTTATCCGGTAACGTTTCGGCTGTCTGACCGGAGTATTGCTTCAAAATTTCATTGTATGCACGGAAGCCGGAATAATTATTTGCTGCAAACATATCGGTGATTTCCTGCGGCACTTTTACGCTGTACTTGTCTTCAACGGCATAGGTGTCGGAAGAGCAGACGATACAGGGCAGACCTCTTTGTGAAATATACGGAATCAGAGTCTTCACAAGTCGGTCAAGAGCTACAATACCTTTGGATTTCGTAAACTCCATTATTTCTTTTACGTTTTCTGCAGGGAGCAGAGGATGGATGAAATTTACGATAACGCCGAGCTTGTTAAGCGCAAAAAATGTAAGAATTGATTCTGCACCCGTCGGAAGAAAAATTGAAAATACGTCATTCTTCTTTAATCCGAGCTCGTGGCTGTAGTAGTATGCCAATGCCTCAACATCATTAATCATTTCCGAGCGCAGGTGATCCTTACCACGGTGCTGAAAAGCGCAGTATTCACCAAGCTCATCCGTGTTTGCTCTCAGAAATTCATATATGCTGTAGTTTTTTAACTCCTTAAGAAAATCGAAAGCGCGTACAATTTTATCGGGCATATTATACCTCCTATATGCTATATGCTTATCGATTAAAATTATATTCACAATTTGTACATATTTCAATAAACAATTCTTTATCTGACCGTTTCTTTGTCCACTTTTGTTTGTTGAGTTGTGCTGAATTATACACAAAGACAAAAAATTGGTGCATAAAACAGGATATATTCAGCCTGTCAGTCCTCAAGCTCTATTTTCCAGAAAACAATTTGCTTGCGCTTGTAAGTGTAAGTAATATACAGAGTATTGTTTTCGCAGGTTATTGCGGGATAAGAAAATTCACCGTTGCCGGGCTCGGGAACAATAACCTCGGTGAAGTGTCTTCCGTTGTCCTTTGAGTATGCAAGAGACAACGGGTGTCTTATACCCCAGTTGACGTCAACGGGATTGTAAATAAGCCATAATCTTCCGCAATTGTCTTTAACGCAGTCTATGCCGGAATTGTTGTTCGGAATTCGTGTTCTGTATGGCTTGCACCAAGAGGCTCCGTTGTCGGATGAGTCACTTCTGTAAACGGCTCCCTTGTCCGAACGCATAAAGCAGTGTATTTTTCCGTCTGCAGATTCCCATAACGTCGGTTGAATCAATCCTACGTAGACACCTTTATACTTAGGACGGTCCATTCTCGGAGCGGCTTGCCACGTAATACCGTCATCATAGGAAACATCTATAAAAGGTATCCATTTCTTGTTTTGTTCAGTTGATGCCGGTGCAAGAAGTGTTCCGTTGTTGAGCTTCAGACATTTATTTTTTACCGGACCGCGTCCTCCGCTTGTATCTCCGGGAACAAGGATTTTCGGTGAGGACCAGGTTTTGCCGTTATCTTCGCTTGTTACGTATTTTGTTATCCAATCGGAAATTTTTTCTCCGTATTTATAGTACAATATAATGCTTCCGTTATTCCGTTTATATAAAACAGGGTTCCAATGGGGAATGCTGTCGCCTTCGCTTATTGCAACAGGACTGCTCCATTTATTGTTTTCATCTCTCTCCGAGATCCATATCTCTACGCTTTTGTCGCCTTCTCTGGCTCCGCCGAACCAGGCAACGAGAATATGACCGTTATCAAGCGGCAGGACCGTCGATGCGTGACAGCTCGGAGCCTTCGGATTTTTGTCAAATATAAATTCCTTAACTGCAGATTTTATCATATTTTTTTTCACCTCTGATTTATAATAGCAAATTAATCTCGGATTTTCAATGAAAGTCCGCATTTATTTGATAAATAATTGTGAAATTTTGTTGAATTTATTGCATTCTGATTTTTGTGGTGTTATAATTACAAAAAAAAGAAAGGTAAAGTTAACAAGCTATGAAAAAAAACACAAAAAAATCCTTGTCTGTTTTTCTTGCGGCTTTGTTGGTTTTTGCATCTTTTTCGGTTGTTTCGGTTTTTGCGGCTGATGCTCCCTGTGATTGCGAGTATTGTCCCTCTATCGTTATTCCCGGTATTTTCCAGTCAAATGTTCGTTATCTTGACGAGAACGGAAATGAGATGCTGAACGCTGACGGTGAGCCTTACGCTGCTCCGTTTTTTATGAAGTCTACCGATGAGATAGTAAAAAATGCTCTTGAAGAGGCTTTGGTGCCTCTTGCAGGTCTTCTTCTTACTCAGACGGATATCGATAACCGCTGTGCTACGGCTGTAGCCGAGGTTCTCGGTGATGCGCTTCTTTCAAATATCGCTCTTGATGAGTACGGACACGTCATTAAAAATATTCAGGCTGACAGATATACAACAAGTCTTGCCAATCTTACTGCAGCTGAAAGAGAATACGCTCTTGACCAGATTCCTCTTGATTTGTACGTTGAGATTGCGGGTCTTGATCATCTTTACTTTTTCTCTTATCATTCTACAGGTAATATGATTGATAACGTAGAAGAGCTTTATGAACTTATCCAGATTGCTAAAGAAGAAACGGGACACGATAAGGTTAATCTTGTTCCTATCAGCCAGGGCGGTTCTGTAGAAAATGCTCTTATGCAGTACTACAGAGATAACGGTCTTGCATTTGAAGACGACGTTAACAGAGTGTGCTACGTAGTTCCTGCCGCTGACGGCGCATCTGTATTAGGCGATATATATCACTACGGTCTTCTGGATGACGACGATGCTCTTTACGGCTATATGTTCCCCTCGCTTCTCGATAAGGATCAGGAATATCTTGCTTACCTTATTAATCTTATCCTCAGAATTCTTCCCAATGCCGATGTGAATAATATCCTTGATACCGCTGTGCATCTTCTGATAGAAGATTATCTTGAGTATTCGACGATGCTTTGGGCACTTGTGCCTTCCAAGGATTATCCCGATTGCCGTGAAATGTATCTTTCCGACCCCGAGGACGTTCATGTTCGCGAGCAGACAGACTGGTACTATAATGCCCAGGTTAACGCACGTGACTATATTCTTGAGTATAAGGAAAAGGGCGTTGAATTCTTCGATATCGTTGATTACAACGTAACAATGTATCAGATAGTTGATTGCTGGGACGATGTCAATGCTGACGGTATTATTCACCTTGATTCCGAATCCTTCGGTGCTACGAGTGTTGCCGTTAATAAATCACTTCCCGACGATTACGTTCAGGCTAATACCTATTGTACAGATCCTTCTCACAATCACATTGATGAAGCAAGACTTGTAGATGCTTCAACGGGTATTCTTTGTGAGTCTACGTTCTATTTTAAGAATCAGAACCACGAACAAACTGCACGTAATGACGTAATTATGCGTCTTGCAATCAGAATTCTTACTGATGAATCCTTTAAGGATGTATATTCTGACCCTGCATATCCTCAGTTCAACTATGCCCGTGATTCAAGAGGTATTATAAGAACCTATAATTCCTGGAAAAACTATGATACTTCAAAGCTTTCACCTGAGCTTGCAGCTGAATTTGAGTATGCTTTAAGTGAAGTTGAAAAGGCAATTAACAGCACTTGTATGCCTACTGAAGAGTTCAATGTTGCAAAGGACAGATTCGACGGTGTTGTCTATAAGGTTGCAAACGGACAGGAGAAGCCTGTTGAAACTCCCGATGCTTTTCTATCTTTCCTTGCAAAGATTTTTAAGCTGTGGAGTGAAGTGATGCTTCGTTTCTTCGGCGGCAAGGGCTGGTCCGACATTATATTGTTTAGATAATTTTATTAAATAAGGAGAAATTATTATTATGAGTTCAGCATTTACAGCATTTATGTATAAGCTTCTTCTGATGTTTATATCATTTACTACCTTGTTCGGCGGTGTTCTTAATCCCCCCGCAACTGATGATGTTATTAAAGTTAATGAAGAAGCAAATATGACCGCAGTTCTTTGGGGTGATCCTCAGCTTTCGGATTATATGGCAGACAGACATCAGTTTACTAAAAACGCCTCTTTGGACCTTGCCAATGCAGACGGAAATATTGATGCTCTTGTTGTAGCCGGTGATATTGCCGAAAACGGTAAGGGTGCCGAATATCAGCTTGTGCTTGATTACCTTTCCGTTGCTCAGAATATCGATCACCATATTATGACAGTAGGTAACCATGACGTAAGACTCAGAGCCTATTCTCAGGTTGTAAGCACCTTTAATGAGTTTTGTAATGCCGCAAACGATAATTTTGCGGAAAATGCAAATTATTATAAGGAAGGTAAGCTTTCTTATACTTATGAGGTAAACGGATATACATTTATTGTTCTCGGTACAGACAAGTCCGTTTTTGAAGAGTCTTATTTCTCAGATGAATGTCTTGCTTGGTTCGACGGTGAGCTTGCAAAGGCCGCTGTTGACGGAAAGCCTGTTTTTGTAATTCTTCATCAGCCTCTTAAAAACACTCATTATGTATGGCAGGCATGGAATTCTCCTGATGATAACGCAGGCACCGTAGGTGACCAGAGTGACGCTCTTCAGGCTATTATGAATAAGTATAATAACGTATTCCTTATTACCGGACACCTTCATATGGGCTTTAATACAGAATGGTCAATTCATTCAATTGATAATTTCACGGGTGTAAATCTTCCCGGTATCGGTCCCAACAACGCTGACGGCGAATATAATGAGTCAGGTACGGGATATATAATGGAGGTTTATGATGATAAGGTTGTTTTCGTTGCAAGAGACTTTAATTTAGGTAAGTATCTGCCCGAATATAACGTAACAATTCCTCTTAAATAATCATACTTAACCGTTTGTCGCAGTTTTTATTAAAAAAATATTGACAAACGGTTTTTTCTCTGATATAATCTACGAGTTGCAAAACAGCAACTATAATATTCCTTGCTCCGAACAGGGGCCAAAGTCCAGAAGGAGGTGCATCTAAATGTCAAAGTATGAAACCGTAGCAGTATTCTCACTTAAAAATGGTGAAGAGAAGGCAAAGGAGCTCGTTGAGAAGTTCAAGGCTCTTATTGAAGCTAACGGAACAATGGAGGCTGTAGATGAATGGGGTACTCGTAAGCTTGCATATCCCATCAACTACGAGACAGAGGGTTATTATGTACTCTATACTTATGAAGCTAACGTTGATTTCCCTGAAGAGCTTGACCGTGTTTTCAACATTACGGACGGCGTTCTGCGTTCTCTGATCGTTACCAGATAAGGAGAAAAATGATATGTTGAATTCAATTATTATTATGGGCAGATTAACCGCTGATCCCGAGCTTCGTTCTACAAGCTCCGGTCTTTCGGTAACTTCTTTTAACGTAGCTGTTGACAGAGGATACGTAAGAGCCGGTGAGGAAAGAAAAGCTGATTTTATTCCCGTTGTTGCTTGGCGTGAAAAGGCAGATTTTGTTTCCAAATATTTCAGAAAGGGTTCAATGATCGCTGTCCAGGGCTCGCTTCAGAGCCGAAATTATGAGGATAAAAACGGCAACAAGAGAGTAGCTTATGAGGTTATTGCTGATCAGATCAGTTTTTGCGGTTCAAAGAGTGAAAGCGGTTCTGTCAGCGGAGAATCTTCTTCTCCCTCTTCCTACAGCAATAGTGTAGCTGATGATTTCAGCTCGGTTGTTGATGATGATTTACCGTTCTGATTCCTTTAGTAAATTTTAATGGAGGATATTAATATGGCTTTCGAGAAGAAAGATAATAAGGGCGGACGTCCTATGAACAGAAAGAGCCGTAAAAAGGTTTGTACTTTCTGTGTTGAAAAGTCCGAATTTATTGATTACAAGGATACAGCAAAGCTTCGCCGTTTCGTTTCTGAAAGAGCAAAGATTCTTCCTCGCAGAATAACAGGAACTTGCGCAGCTCATCAGAGAGAGCTTACAGTTGCTATCAAGCGTGCTCGTCATCTTGCTTTACTTGCTTATATCAGCGACTAAATAATTGCAGCCGTAAAAACGAAAGTTTTTACGGCTTCTTTTTTTTATTAAAAACAAGCTTTCTATTAGGTAAAAAGATTGACTCTTCACGGAAACTTGGGGGATATCTCAGAAAAGTTCTATTAATAGTGCTTCGCACTTTAAGAACCCCCGGCGAGGGTTCTTAAAAATCTCCTGCGCTTTAAGAAGGAAAAAGGATTTCGCACTCTGCGGAGTGCG
>JAZNFG010000052.1:0-24898 GCA_045589015.1 Acutalibacteraceae bacterium | reverse complement strand
ACAAAAAGCGGATATGAAAGACAGGTAACATATTATGAATGTGAAAGCTGTGAGGGATGTCCGCACAAAAAAGGCTGTACAAGAGCAAAAGCAAACAGAAAATTGCAGGTATCAAAGAAATTCATTGCACAGCGAGAAGAGTCAAGAGAGAAAATAACCTCTGAATTAGGAATAAAGCTCAGAGTAAATTGCTCTATTCAGGTGGAGGGAGCTTTCGGTGTGCTGAAGTGGGATTACAACTTCAAACGCTTTCTCCTCAGAGGTGAGAGAAAAGTCAGAACCGAAGTATTACTTGCCGGTCTCGGCTACAACATAAACAAACTTCACAACAAAATTCAGAACAACAGCTGCGGTTCACATTTATTTGAACCAAAATCAGCATAGAAATCAGGAATTGAATAAAAGAAAGCCGGGGTTCCCAAAGAACCTCAGCTTTGCTATGGCAAAAGTTGTCAATAATGTGAGTATAAGTCACAGTTCAAGAATAACCTCTCCAAAATTCAGAGGCTGCATCAACAACATCTGCTTTCGATGTTTTGATACAGCCTCTGTATAGGCCAATAATAAAAGGAATGAACAGCAGCTGCTTTAAACACAACTAACTTCATATGTTTTTTTATCCAAGTCAATAACAACTGTTGTGCCGTCAGAATAAGTCGCTTTTTGTTTGCGGTAACTGCCGAGAAATTCGTGCTTTACCATCTCTTTGTTATAAAGTTTTGCCTGCAACTCGCAAAGAGGCTTAATGCGTTCAAGCTCTTTCTTTAAAGCTTCATCGTTCATCATTCCTATATCTGCAGTACGTTTATCTGTACCTATCTTACAAAGAGAATTTCCGTAGGGATGAAGATAAGGCATACCTGCGTTTAAAGCACCGTATAAATCACCGTCTTCTCCCTTCGGAATACCCCAATTGTTAAACCAATTCCAAGGAATTATAATACAATCATGATAAACCAGATTACCGAAAGGTACAGGAATACCTATGGCTTTGCCGTTTTCCTGAGGCTTTAGTGCGTGAGGACCGTGATGAACAAGTGCAAGATGATTAAGAAGCTGCATACCGGGCTCTTCGGAAGACATTATTAATCCTTTGTCGTTGAGGTAATCGAAGCAACTTCCTCTGTGCTTCATGCTTTCTTCTCTTGTAACTCTGTGCTCCTCGTGGAAGCATTCATCACCCTGCATAATAGCAAAAACATCAAGATATGCTCCCTGAACATCAATTTCGTGTTCTTCAAGCTCTGTATAAGTCTTTTTGACTGCATCAAGAGCGAATACTGTGCAAAGGTATGTATGCTCACCGCCGTCCCAGATCGAGCAGTAGGGATTTGAGCCGTCGAGATTCTTTATAGCTTTGTTCTTGTCAAAAACAGGGCTGTCATAATAATAGTCTCTGTATTGGTCGTGAAGAGCAAACACATAGTCAAGCTCACGGCAGATGTCAGAGAGCTTTTTTAATCCGTCCCAACCGCCTGCCTGTTCATAAGGAGGAAGAATATAAGGATGGTTATTATCGTATCCTTCTTTTCCCCAACCGTCAGTATGAATGTAAAGCTTATCCAAACCAAGTGCCTTCAGTCTTTTCATTTCTTCTGAACGCTCATAAAAGGTTGCACAGAGAAGCTCGTTAGAACCGTTTTTGTCGTAAAACTGTGATTTCTCGTTGATTTTAGAAAAGATTTTATGATGAAGAACAGGAGCCCCAATGATATTCTTTATGTTAGGATTTTTAGAAATTTTCTCATCAAGAGTAACCAACTCGTTTCTGTCAAAGAGATACTTACGGTAAGTTTTCGCAACAATGTTATAATCGCCGTTTTCGTGAAAAACAAAGCGTATTTTTCTTTCGTAAGAGATTTTACCGAGAGACGTCTGCCAAAAAATCGAATTGACAAAAGCCAGTCTTTTTCCGTAGCCGGAGTAAAAAGAAGCATCATAAGGAGTTTCAACAATTGCAGTAAAAGCGTTTGAGTCACATACTCTGCCCCAAACCGGCATATAACAGTCTGCTGCGTTTATCGGTCTTTTTACCGTGGTATAATACCGTGCGGAAAAGTAGTTTTTCAAATATAAATCCGGGAGAATAAATCCTTGGCGCATCGGGTCAATGTGGTATGAAGCCTTGCCCTTTGCTTTTGAATTAAAAGGAGCCGGAAAAAAGACACCCTGAATATCATACCCCGTTTCATTCTCTGAATCCAGAGAAAAGATAACCTCATTGTTACCGACAACTTCAGCTGTACAAACAAGTGTGAAAGGCATTTTTTTGCCGTCAAGATAAAAGTCGGAATACCTTGTTACTATTTTATTATCTGAATATTCTGTTTTTTTGCGTTTGGCAGATTTGAAAAGTAAATCTTTATTCTTTTTACCGTCCGGTTTACTAACGGTAACGAAGGATTTTCTTCCGTCGTTTACCCATGAAAATCCGTTATAGGAAATTTCGTATGAATCTTTTTGCTCATTGAAGCTGATTTTCAACATTTCTTTTATCCTCCTGAAAATAAGACATAATATTAAGATATTTAGCCTGTTTTTCATTAAGCAGACTTGCCGTACAGTCAACGGGATAAACTGTATTGATGGCAGAAGCATCTGTCTGTGAGTTATCATTTTTGTTCTTTTCTGCATCACAGCCTGTAAACAATGTAACAGTCAGTATAGCGGTGATTAAAAGAATAAGTGTTCTTTTCATAATTAACTGCTCCTTATGGATAATGCATTAGAATCATTATACCATATTGAGTGCAATAAAAACAACAGTCTTGCACTTAAAGATTATTAGTTCGAATTCATATTCAATAATGCCGAAAATATCTTTTTCTGTTATATTCGCCTTACGTCGAGTTATATGCACCTTCGGTGCGTGATATTTGCTTCGCAAGTGATATGCCTGCGGGCGTTAGGGGCGAATATAATATTACTGAAACCGTAGGTTTCTAATCTTCATAAAGAAAGAAATTCGGGATATGTACATAATGTGTATCCCGAATTAATTCTATTAATGCTTTGATTTATAATTATTCTCCGAGAAAATATCTTCCGTAAGCATCTGCAGCCTTGAGTGCGGCACATACTTTTTCGGGAGTAACTTCAAAGGGCATATTATGGAGAGTGTCACCGTCGGCACAAGCCGCAGTAGCAACCGCCATGAGCTTTTCATCAGTAGCTTCTGTGATACCAAGCTCCCTTAAGGTTACGGGGAGACCGAGCTCTATACAAAAGCCGATAATGTTTTCCAATTCATCGCTTCCGACATTTTCAAGTACAAGCTGAGTAAGAGTACCGAAGGCAACCTTTTCACCGTGATACATTTTATGGCATTCGGGAAGCACGGTAAGTCCGTTATGAATTGCGTGAGCACCTGCTAAACCGCCGCTTTCAAAGCCGATTCCGCTGAGAAGTGTGTTTGCTTCAATAACTTTTTCAACAGCCTCTGTGCAAGCTCCTGCTTCAAGAGCAAGCTTTGCCTTTACTCCTTCTGCCATAAGAGTATCAAAACACAGCTTTGCAAGAGCAATCGCAGCATTTGTTACCTTGCCGCCAGCGCAGGTTCCTGCATCCTTTGCCTGAACTGCTCTTGCTTCAAAATAAGTTGCAAGTGCATCACCCATTCCCGAAACCGTGAGTCTCGCCGGGGAAGCCGTTATTATATCCGTATCCATAAGCACCATATTGGGATTTGCGGGAAGGAAAAGATATTCCTCAAATACACCGTCGTCGGTGTAAATAACCGAAAGTGCGCTGCAGGGGGCATCGGTAGATGCTATAGTGGGACAGATAAGCACGGGAGTCTTGCAGTAATATGCAACTGCCTTAGATGTGTCAAGGATTTTTCCGCCGCCTATACCGATAACGAGATCACAGCCTTTATCCTTTACTATATCAATAAGTCTGTTGATTTCGTTTTTTGAGCATTCGCCGTTAAAATAATCAAATACGAGCTCAAAATTCTGACCTGCAAAGCTGCTTTCAACTGTTTTTCCGATTCTCTTATAGCCGGATTCGGTAATGAGAATAAGAGCCTTTTTTCCGTAACCCTTTGCGTAGTCATAAAGCTTTTTCATTTCACCTGCGCCCTGTACGTATTTTCCTGGGCTGATAAGAATTTTTGCCATTATTATTTCTCCTTAAATTTATTTTCTAAATTAAAATACACAGATTTCAATTTTGTGCATTAGATTTATTTTTTGCTATCATATTCTTTGTAATTATTCCCGAAATTATAACAAAGAATATTATTGCTACCACGGGAATGGCTGCAAGCCACGGCTTTTCACCAACGCTTCTGAGTGCAACGCCGAAACCGGTATATACAAGCACAAGAGGAAGATTACCGAGATTTGCGCCGATCATATAATTTTTATATGAGACGTTCATAGCACCGAAGAGCAGACTTGATAAGTCACCGGGGAGAAGCCCCGAAAGCTTTACAACGAAAGTCATCTGTGTCTCATTAGCACCTGCAAAGTCGTCAATCTTTTTGACTGCCTTAAATTTTGATTTTAGTGTATCAACCATTCCCGAGCCTGTAAATTTACCGAGAAACCAAGGTATTGACAGACTCAAAAATACGGAAATCAGATTTACAATTACACCTAGAAAATAATTTGGCATAAGATATCCGCAGATTGAGAAAACTACTGCAGGCGGAAAAACAAGTGCGAATGATTTAATAACAGAGAAAGCAATAATACCGACTGCAATTACAAAGGTGCCGCCCTGTATCATTTCGGCAAGACGCGGAATATTTGTCACCTTAATATTATATTTGTTCATCAGAACAATGCAAAGTATAACCATTCCGACCATAAGAACACCTGAAGCAATCTGTAATAGCTTAATAAATCTTGATAAATTTTTGTTTTCCATAATCCGTGCCTCCTTTTAAATCATTGTAAATGAAAAGTAGTGATATTTCAATGCTGAAAGTGTTAAATATCGTAATACTCCGAATAGAATCTGCCGTTGATTTTATCTTGTTTATCTGTATGAACAACAAAAACTTTGTTTATGGAATTTAATATTACTATCCTTACGTTCTTTTTCAAAAGCTCGGAAAATCTTTTCTTTAAGCTTTTATAAGAAGGGTCATAAATTATCAATGAATCGGATATATGAATATTTGCAGGAATGCTGTTCAAATCGCACAGAATTTTCTCTCTCAGTATTTCGGAGTCACATTCGGTTTTAAAGAAATCCCATAAATTTTGAGTAAAATCAGTAAGACTTATTTTATTAAAATCGAAAAAACTTCCGAATTCGCAGAATGCTTCAAAAGGATCGAGCTTTATCTCTTCAAACAGGTATTCAAGTGTCAGAAGAAATCTTCCGCTGTTATACAGTCTGTCAAGTGCCTGCTCACAGCATTTGAGCGTTTTTATTTCATCGGCAGACAACCATTCATTAGATGTAATTTCATACGGCGGAAAAGGAGAAAACTCACAAGGAAATTGTGTTTTGTTTTCTCGCATATCTGCACCGTGAAGAAGCTTCAAAAATCCAAGCTGCAGCATATTTGGCTTCAATGAA
Source organism: Acutalibacteraceae bacterium (assembly GCA_045589015.1). GTDB lineage: Bacteria > Bacillota > Clostridia > Oscillospirales > Acutalibacteraceae > RUG806. The sequence goes on along the minus strand of JAZNFG010000052.1, from coordinate 19,363 downwards.
AAGGCGAGATTAAAGCTGTTTTTAAAGCTGCTTATGTCTTCAAAGGGGAGTCCTGCAATCAGATCTGTGTGGATATGCATATTGCCGAAGGAAATCAGTCTTGAAATGTTTGAAATAAGCTTTTTTGAATCTGACCTTCTGTTTATAGCACTTAAAGTTTTGTTATTAAAGGATTGAATACCGATTTCAAGCTGACACAGCCCCTTGGGCATTGACTTCAGAATTTCCATTGTACTTTCTTTGAGAATATCACCTGCTATTTCAAAATGAAAGCAAACGTCACTAATGATGGTTTTTCCGTATTGATTTTTAATATGATTGAGAATTGCGTCAGCCTTGCTTGCATCGGCATTAAACGTACGGTCTATAAATTTAATCGTTTTTGTTCCGCTGTGAGATAACTTGACTATAGAATCAAAAACCGAATCCGTATCAAAATATCTAAGCCCCTGCAGTTGTCCCGACAGACAGTAAGCACAACTGAAGGGACAGCCTCGGCTTGCTTCAATGTATGTGATTCTGCCGTTAAGATTATTGAAATACTCATCACAATATGGCGACGGGGGAGTAGAGGTATGCTTTTTTGGGGGTATTTGATTAAGTTTATCACGTTCCAAAAAGCAAAATCCCTCAGCATCTTCAATTTCAAGCTTTCCGTCGAGATAATTTATAAGTGAACTGAAGGACCACTCACCCTCGCCCGTGACAATAAAATCGACAGCATCATTATTCTGTAATACTTCCTGAGCCCGGTATTCAACCTCGGGCCCTCCGAGAATTATTCTGCATTCGATTTTGCTTTTGATGGTTTTGCATAGGGGGAAAATTTTTGTAATATTCCAGATATAACACGAAAAAGCAACAATATCGGGAGCTTTTCTTATTATTTCGTTCGTCAGAATTTCTAAATCTGAATTTATGGTGGATTCTAAAACGGAAAATTCGTGATAATTATCACAAAAGGCGTTTATTCCGGCCTTCAGACACCAAGGTGCCAAAGAAGAATGAATATATTTTGAATTCAGACTTACACAAACAATTTTCATATTTTTTCACAAAGTTAAAAGCAAGTACTTTTTTCGGTACTTGCTTTATTTAAGTTATTTATTGAAAACAATTTCAAAGGTATCCTGAGCAATCATAAGCTCCTCGTTTGTGGGGATTACAAAGAGCTTAACCTTTGAACCGGGAACAGAAATTTCAATTTCTTCACCGCGTTTGCTGTTTGCTTCCTCGTTGATTGCGGTGCCGAGGAATTCAAGCTTTTCAGCAACTCTTGTGCGGTAGTGGGGGTTATTTTCACCGATACCGCCGGTAAACACAACGGCATCAACTCCGCCCATAGCTGCAGCAAATCCGCCGATATATTTTGTAAGCTGATGACAAAGCATTGATTCAACAAGCTGAGCTCTTTCATCACCCTCACGGGCATTTCTTTCAATTTCAATATTGTTATTGGTTCCGGCGATACCGAGCATACCTGACTTTTTATTCATAACCGTATCAATCTGGTCGGGAGTAAGGTTTTCCTTTTTCATAATAATAGGAACAATAGCAGGGTCGATAGAGCCGCATCTTGTGCCCATCATAATGCCTTCAAGAGGAGTTACACCCATTGTTGTATCGAAGCATTTTCCGTCCTTTACAGCGGAAATTGATGAGCCGTTACCAAGATGACAAGTAACGATTTTTGTGCCTTCTGCTTCACCGCCGAGAAGTGCAACGCATCTTTTGCTAACATACCTGTGTGACGTACCGTGGAAACCGTAACGGCGGATGCCGTACTTCTCGTAATACTCGTAGGGAAGAGCATACATATATGCATAATCAGGCATTGTAGCGTGGAAGCCTGTGTCAAAAACAGCAACCTGAGGGATACCGGGCATAACGGCTTCACAGCATTCAATACCCATAAGGTTTGCAGGATTATGAAGAGGTCCGAGATCAAAGCATTCGCGGATAGCTTCCTTGACCTTTTCATCTACAAGAACAGAGCCGTTGAACTTTTCACCGCCGTGAAGAACTCTGTGTCCGACTGCACCGATTTCAGCAATATCGGCAATAACACCGTTAACCTCGTTTACGAGCTTTTTAAGAACAAGGTCAATAGCATCTTTATGGTTCGGAATTACTAAATTGACAACCTCTTTAGCTTCAAGCTCTTTACCGTTATCGTCATAAGTAACTGCAACGTACTTGAATTCACCCATAGTCTCTCCGATGCTTGAGCAAATACCTTTTGCAAGAACTCTGTTGCTTTCCATATCAAAAAGCTGATATTTAAGAGAAGAGCTTCCGCAGTTGATAACAAGAATTTTCATAATTTTCCTCCGTTTTATTGTAATTTTAATAATACTAAGTTATTATAATATTAATTCATTATAATTTCAAGAGTTTATTTTAAGGAGTGTTATTGTTGCGAATCGGCTTTATTGCTTCAGAATATAATCCATTCCATAACGGGCATAAGTATCACATTGAAAAAACTAAGCAGCTCGGTGCAGATGCAGTCGTATGTGTTATGAGCGGTAATTTTGTTCAGCGCGGAGACATTGCTGTAGCCGAAAAGCACGTAAGAGCAAAAACAGCACTTATGAGCGGTGCTGACCTTGTTGTGGAATTGCCTCTGAAATACGCTGTATCAACCGCTTCATATTTTGCTGAAGGCTTTGTTAAAACTGCCGCCGCAACGGGACTTGAGGGATTTATCAGCTGTGGTGCAACTGCAGACAAAAGCTCTTTGGAAACTATTTGTGATTATTGCTTTTCAGAGGATGCTGAGCTATTTGCTGCCGAAAGAATTGCAGAGGGTATAAATTATCCGCGAGCAAAAGCCATTTATCTGAAAAATACACTCGGTGCCGAGTATTCCGAAATGTTCGCTGAACCGAATAATATTCTTGCATTGGAATATATTAACGCAAAAAGGAAATTTGCTCCCTATTTTGATTTTTATACCGTAAGCAGAATAGGTGCCGCCCACGATTCCGAAAAAACATCGGGTTCATTCAGCAGCGCATCAAATCTGAGAGGTCTGATTTATTCGGCTGAAAATATAAATTATCTTTCAGAGCAAATCAGGGAATTTACACCGGAAAAAGTTGCTGATTTACTTATCGGAGAATTTGCAGAGGGCAGATTTGTGTCCTCTGTGCAGAAATTTAATGCTGTTTCTATGTCGAGATTGCTTTACATCGATTCAGATTTTCTGAATAGAATTAATAACGTTAACGGTGGGTTGGATAACAGAATATTGAAAAATATTCGTATATGTTCATCCATTTCTGAAATTGCCGATAAAACCAAAAGTAAGATTCATACGCATTCACGCATAAGACAGATTCTATTGAACGCAGTTTTAGGTATCACAAGGGATGATTTGCTTGCAGATCCCTCGTATATACGAGTTCTCGGGTTCAATGATAACGGCAGAAAAGTGCTGAATCTGATGAGAAATAAAGCAAAACTGCCTGTTATCAGTAATCTGTCCGAGGCAGATATTTCAAATAGTGCTGTTTCAAGAGATGTCAATAACGATTATATTGCAGGTAAGTTATTTTCTCTTTGCGCAGAGAAGCCGATTCACGGTAATCCCGAATATGACATTCCGCCCATATATTATAGATAGATTAAAAAAGCCACAGATGTTTTTTCATCGGTGGCTTTAAGCTTATATATCTGAATATAAACAATCTGATTTAATTAAAGAGCATATTTTCAATTTCCTCCAAGGGGCCGAGCAGCTCTTTCGGTAAAATCGATTTAATTCCGGTTCTCTTATAAAGACTATAAAGAGCGGATTTTTTAGAATTATTGCATTTATATCTTGAAATTAATTCGGTAATATAGAATTGTTTTTCTTTGTTTTTTCTCGGAATAAAACCGTTAATACTAATTTCAATTTCATCCCTGACGGAAATATTTTCAATGTTGATATTTACACCATTGACATCAGAATCATAATTAAATTTCGCAGCTGTTCCGTTTACTGTGACTTCGGCTGACTTAAAAGCGGAAATATCAATAAATTTAAGTCGATAGCTTCTGTGTGACGGAATATGTGAAAGATCTCCTTTTGCGGATTTTATATTGAATTTAATATTATTACCGGTTACACTGACTGAATATTCGGTTTCACAGAATTCTCCGTCAAGATATTTCATTGTTTCGCCGTCATCCTCATAGAGAATAAAGCTGTTATTTCCGCGGCAAATCAGAATTTCAAGCGAATGGGGGTTATCAGTATTGTTATTTCTGAAGCTGTCTGATAACGGTATAATCGCGCCTTCTTTAGCAAGCACGGGAATTACGGCTTCATCGCGGTAAAGCCTTGTCACAGTATTTCCGTTATATATTCTGCCGCTGAAAATATCAACGTATCTGCCCTTCGGAAGATAAACGTCAGCTCCTGCAAGTCCCGTATTTTCATTGCATTTTTCTGTTATCGGGCAAACAATTAATTCCGTGCCGAAGTAATACTCGTTCGGTGCTTTATATGCTCGTGGGTCTTGGGGATTTTCATAGTACATCGGTTCAATAAGGCAACGTCCGTTTTCTGCGGTAAGTCGGTTCATTGAATACAGATAAGGAATAAGTCTGTGTCTCAGCCTTAAAAACTTAACAGCGCACTCTTCGGTAAACTTATTATACATCCACGGTTCTTTACCCATAAACTCGTTTGACGTTGAGTGCAGTCGCATAATAGGACTGAAAACGCCGTATTGAAGCCATCGAAGGTATAATTCATCATCCCTATAGCCTCTGCAGTGTCCGCCTATATCGTGACTCCACCAGCTGTAGCCGATGTTAGATGCCGTCGATGTAAAATAAGGCTGGAAGTTAAGAGAATCCCACGTTTGAACGGTATCTCCCGAAAAGCCCAACGGATATCTGTGTGAGCCTATTCCTGCGTATCTTGACAGAATAAGCGGACGTTTGCCTTCACGTGCAATATCGACAGAATGATAATGATTCAGTGCCCATAAAGGGTCAAGTCCGGGGACGGAAGAATTCTTACCCTGCTGCCAGTCAATCCACCAGAAATCCACTCCGTCTGCCTCGTGGGGGTGATGCAGGAATTTAAAATAGCCTTCAAGGAATTTTTTATCTGACAAATCAAAATGAATCTGTTTTTTTGTTTTGCTGTCAATATCCATAAATTCACAGAAGTCGGAATATGCGTCCTCATAGAATTTGCAACCCGAGGCAGGGTGAAGATTCATTGTGATTCTGAACCCGTTATCCTTCAGCCATTTAAGGAATTCTTTGGGTGTCGGAAATAATTCCGTATTCCAGCTGTATCCCGTCCAGCCCGGAAAAACTGTGTTGTAGAATAATTCAAATATACTGTTTCTTTCGCATTTATCGATTGCATCTTTTCCGAATCTTTTTACGACGTCAACCCAATGCCAATCCATATCAATGGTTGCAACGGTTATCGGGATTTCCGAATCAATGAACCTTTGCATTAATTGAGTGTATTCACTCTGAGTATATGCTTTATATCTGCTCCACCAGTTACCCAACGTAAATTTAGGAATTAACGGGGGATTGCCGGTTAGAGAAAAAAGAGTCTTTACTGCTTCTTTATAGTCGAAGCCGAAGGCAAAATAGTATTCATCCGAACCTGTGTTTTCTCTCGGAAGAATCTCTCCTTCAGCAGTAATAATAAGTGACTTTGAATCATCAAAGACAGCAACACCGTTTACGGAAATAATTCCGTCCTGCAAACGTGTTTTTCCGTTAACTCCGTCAAGAGTACGGCATGTGCCTTTAAGATTTCCTTTTTTATAATCCGTGACCTTTCTGCCGTCTGAAAGCGTAACAGATTCCATTATTTTTGTATCTGAATTATAAACAAAATTAGTTTTCGCAGTAGTTATAATTATCGAACTGCCGACAAATTCTGCGGAATATTCTGCTTTTGCAAAATTTCTGTTTATAACGGTTTGAGTTGCAAAATCACAGAACTTATTATCCTCCGATACCTCAACTCTTAACAAGCAGTCTGAAATAACGGAAAATCTTACACCGTTAAGGCAGATTACGTTTTTAGTATCGGTTATCGGATCCAATTTCATAAAGCGATTATTTTCAAAATTGTTCATTTTATCATCACCTCTTTATAATTTTAACATCATAAGATTATACAAGTCAACAGAATCATTTATTTATCAAATTCCTTTCGCAGTTTTTTTAGAATTTTTGTTTCCAATCTGCTGACGTATGATCTTGAAATGCCGTATTGCCTGGCTATTTCATTCTGAGTTTTTACCTTTTGACCGAAAAGCCCGTATCTCATAGTTATGAGCTCTCGTTCTTTATCGTTCAGCTTTGAGTTGATTATGCTGAGCAATTTTTTTCTGTCGGACTCCAGAATGTAATCGTCTGCTATTGTATCATCAGTTGAAATTATATCTATCAGCGTCAATTGATTTCCCTCTGCATCCGTTTCTAAGGGTTCGTTAAATGATACGTCCAAGGACAGCTTCTTTTTGTTGCGAAAATACATAAGAATTTCATTTTCGATACACCTTGAAGCATAAGTTGCCAGACGTACTTCTTTGTCTGGATTAAAGGAATCAATAGCCTTGATAAGCCCTATTGTGCCTACAGAGATCAGCTCTTCGTTTTCCGATTCTGAGCTGTTATACTTTTTTGCAATATGAGCAACAAGCCTCAGATTATGATTAATAAGCTTATCCTTTGCTTTTTTGTTGCCGTTCAGCGTTTCTTTGATTGCCTCACTTTCCTCGTGTTTTTTCAGCGGCGGCGGGAAATTACCCTGTATTTCAAAATGGAGAGCAAAAAGCAGAATGCTGCTCAGAAAATTATAAATAATCATTTAATCACCTCCGGTTTTATAATTCTATGAAATTATATCCCGTTAATGAACACAGCTGATAAAAATCCGCGAATTATATTTTATCAACTGAATATAATTTTAGAAAAGTATATCGGAGGAGAGAAATTTGAAAGATAAGCTATTAATATTGGTTCCTTTTTTGATTTTTTGTCTCGCCATCCGTTTTTGTATTTATGAGACGGAGAAAAATATTATCGAAGCCGTTGCGCAATATGACAATAATTACAATTATATTATTATTCTCGATGCAGGGCACGGTGGTGAGGACAGCGGAGCAGTAGGCTTTGACGGAACTCTGGAGAAGGATATAAATCTTCAGATTTGCCGAAAGATTGCATTGTTTTTTGACCTTTTCGGAATAACTTATGAAATGACACGTACAGATGACGGTGCACTCGGAGATACTGAGCTTTCGACTATCAGAGCAAGAAAAGCATCTGATATCCATAAGAGATTTGAAATAATTAATTCGTATAATAATTCCGTTCTTCTCAGTATTCATCAGAATTTTTATCCTGTGGAAAAATACACGGGGATGCAGGTGTTTTTTGCGGAATCGGAAAAATCCGATATGCTTGCACAAAGAATTCAGAACCGAATTGTAAATGCTTTGCAGCAGGATAATAAGCGAGCGGTGAAAAAAACAAATAAAGATATTTATCTTCTGTATAATGCTAAACGGCCCTCGGTTATGGTCGAGTGCGGTTTTATGTCGAATCCGAATGAGCTTTTTAATCTGAAGGATAATTGTTATCAGCAAAAGCTTTCTTATCTGATAACAAGAGGTGTTATTGAATTTTTTTGCAGTCAATCTGTATAAGTATTTTATTTAGTAATTTTTTCATTGAAAAATTATGTCAATTGTGTTAGTATGTAAAAAAAGCAAGGAGAGAGATTATGAAGAAATCCATATCAGTTATACTTGTATTAACAATTATATTATCTGTCTTTTCCGTCACTGTTTCCGCACAGAAGGAAGAGGAGCTTCCCGTTATTGTTGTTCCGGGTTACAGCTCCTCCTATCTGTATGCGGTTGAAGATGACGGCTCGCAGCGATTAATTTGGGGATCCATTGAGGGTCTTAATATAGTTGATGCTATTCTTAATAAAATCGTTAAGATCGGTGTTGACCTCGGTGCCTTTGCTTTGGGTATGCCCGAATATCTTGCAAAAACCTTAGGAAACGGTGCATTGAGAATATTGGGAGATCTTGCGTGTAATTCAGACGGTACACCTGTAGTTAATACCGTAACTTATCCTAATGACCCTGCATTGACAAATTATGAGTATCTTATAAACGAAATGGGTTCAATGCACGCTGCTGAGCTTGAGATTATGGCTGATATTTCCGAGGTTTACGGTGAGAACGGATATGAAAATATTTTTTCTTTCCAGACCGATTTCAGATTAAGTGTAGTTGATGCTATTGAAAATCTTCGTCAGTATATTGATTCTGTACTTGAATATACAGGTGCTGAAAAGGTAAATATTTTCGCCGTAAGCTACGGCGGTCAGATAACCGCATCTTATCTTAACGTATACGGATATGAAAATAAGGTAAATAACGCCGTCCTTACGGTTCCTGCAATAGGCGGTGCGGCTCTTGCTTATGACGTAATGAGTGAGAACGTAAGATTTGATGAAGAAACTTTGTTTTATTTCCTTGAAAACGGTATGATGCTTGAGGAGGATATAAACTGGCTTATGAAGGCTCACGCACTCGGCTGTCTTGATGAGCTTATTAATCTTCTTCTGCAAAACGGTGTTAAAGATATTCTTCAATATTGGGGAAGCATCTGGGATTTCATTCCTTCTGAGTATTACGAAGAGATGAAGCAAAAGTATCTTGACCCCGTTGCCAATGCTGACCTTATTGCAAAAAGTGACAGATTCCATTATGAGATTCTGCCTGATATGAATAAAAAACTGGAAGCCTGTTTAGAAAACGGCACAAACGTTTATATTGTAGCAGGCTGTGATGCGCCATCCGTTACCGGTTTGTATGAACAGTCTGACGGAATTATTCTTGTTAACGGTGCAACGGGTGCCGAATGCGCACCTTTTGATCTCAGATATTCTGACGGATACGAGGGAAAATACACTACTTGTAATGACCGTCAGCATAACCATCTCTCTCCGTCAATGTGCATAGATGCATCTACCTGTTATTTACCTGAGCAGACTTGGTTTATCAGCGGATTATTCCACGGTATGACCTGGAAGGATGAATATACGAGAAATCTTTGTACGATGCTGCTTTTTGCAGATGAAACGGTATCAGTTCACAGCTTTGCACAGTACCCTCAGTTCAAATATTCGACCAATGTTTGTCATTCAGTTGCATTTTCGTTTGATAATTCTCTTGACGGATTTATATCTTCAGCCGATGAGGTTATGAACATAGTAAATTTATCGGAAAAGTATAAAATGCAGATTGCTTCAATTGAAGTTTACGGTGCCGATATCTCTTTTGACGTCCCCTGCAATACCGTTCTTGAATACGGTGAAAGCATAGGCTTGTGTTTTGACGGTGAGTTTCCTTCTGTCAGCAATAAAACTGTAGATATTGTTGTCAATTATACGTTAATCGGTGACATTATCTTCAGCGGAAGCAGGAGACAGGCATTTTGTCTGAAGAACGGCGAAACGGCTGAATATAATGCAGATGCTCCTTTTACGACAGCCGCTTATGAGACTGATTTTGACAGCTTTACACCCGGTTTATTAAAGAACATTTTAATTAAAATCGGATTATATGATTTAATAAAAATGATGTTCAATACTTTATTCAGTTTAATTTTCTGATTATTAAAAGGGGAGTGTGAAATATGAGAGAAAGCTCAAAAGCTGCATTGTGCGGAATTACATCGGCACTTGCTGTAGTTGTAATGCTTTCAACTTATATTTCACCCTTTCTTGTATATACTGCACCCGCATTTGCAGGAATTTTGCTTTTGCTGATTTATAATGAAATAGGAGTCAGATGGTGCTTTGCTACTTATATTTCTATCAGCTTATTATCGATTTTTGTGATTGCCGATAAAGAATCTGCAGTTTTCTTTACTTTATTATTCGGGTATTTTCCGATGCTCAGCTGTATAATCAATAACACAAAATTAAATAAATTCGTTAAATTCCTTATAAAGCTGTTAATTTTCAATATTTCTTGCTTAATTTCGTTGCTTTTGTGCACCTTTGTTTTGGGAATAGATGACGATGCTTTTAGCGAAGGAATCGTTTATGTTGTTTTATTTGCAGTATTACTTAACGTTTTATTTGTTGTTTATGATATTCTCTTGAGCCGTTTACAGTTGATTTATAAGTTAAAGCTGCAAAAAAAATTCAGAAAATTATTCAGCTCAGACAGAAAAGGTTAAATAATATGTCAGTAAAAAATAAGTCTTATTACGTTTGCTCCGAATGCGGATATAAAACCGCAAAATGGTTAGGGAAGTGTCCCGAATGTAATGAATACGGTACATTTGAGCTTGAAAAAGAGACACAAAGCTTGACTCATAATTCTTCATATTTAAATATTAAAGCACTCAAATTAAATGAGATTGAGGAATATACCGAGCATCGCTTTGATACCGGAATATCTGAGTTTAACAGAGTTTTGGGATCGGGACTTGTAAAAGGCTCGGTAGTGCTAATAAGCGGTGATCCGGGTATCGGAAAATCCACACTACTGCTTCAGGCAACTCAGTCCTTGGGAAAAAGCAAAAATGTTCTTTACGTTTCGGGAGAGGAATCACCTCATCAATTAAAGCTACGTGCCGAAAGAGTCGGAATTAATTGTCAGAATCTCAGCATTATCTGTGACACAGATGCAGAAGGTATCTGTGCTTACGTGGAAAAAAACCGTCCCGACGTTTGCATAATTGATTCAATACAGACTATGGCAATAAAAGAGATTAATTCATTACCCGGCAGTATTTCGCAGGTACGCGAATGCGCTAATTTGTTTATGAGAAGCGCAAAATCTCTTGATATTCCTTTTATTATCGTCGGTCACGTAAATAAAGACGGTAATATTGCAGGCCCCAAGGTTCTTGAGCATATTGTTGACTGTGTACTGTATTTTGAAGGTGAAAAAAATCTGTCCTACAGAATTTTACGTGCTGTTAAAAACAGATTTGGTTCAACCAATGAAATCGGTGTGTTTGAAATGAAAGAAAAAGGGCTTGATGAGGTAATCAATCCTTCACAGGCACTTATCGCAGGTAAGCCGTCTAACGTATCCGGTTCTTGTATTGCTGCTGTTATCGAAGGCTCTCGTCCGATTCTTGCTGAGGTGCAGGGGCTTGTCTGTCAATCCGGCTTCGGAAATCCGAGACGTATGTCAACGGGATTCGATTATAACCGAATGTCATTACTTATAGCTGTTTTAGAAAAACGTGCCGGGTATTTTATGGGAAATTGTGACGTTTATGTCAATATTGCAGGCGGATTAAAAATTGACGAGCCCGCATCGGATTTGCCGGTTGCTTTAACATTAATTTCAAGTCTTAAAGACGAGGTTTTACGCGATGACTGTATAGCATTCGGTGAAATCGGCTTGGCTGGTGAAATACGAAGCGTAAGCTTTGCAGAGCTTAGGATTAAAGAAGCAATTCGTTTAGGCTTTAAGAAATGCGTTATATCAGTTCATAATCTGAAAGAAATTCCGAAGGATTATTTTAATCAGATTGAAATTGTTGCTGTCAATAACATACGAAATGCGTATATGGAATCAGTAAAATAAATTAATTAATGTGAGGAAGTAAAAATGAAAAAAGAAATGCATTCAACTGCAAATTTCCGTGCAACGTTAACTATAATTACGTTGAGCGTAGCAATAACCGTGATTATTAAGAAATATACAAAATAATTCAAAAAAACTAATTTCAGGCATTTTGTATTCATTTGACATCAATTTGCTTGATTTTTAGTTTTATTACTCCCCTAAATTATACAAAATATTTATTTTGTATAATTCTTTGTTTATTTTTTTACACTTCTCTTTTTATGGATGTGATTCAATTTGAATGAGAATTATTTATATTCCTTACCCCAGACTGTGATTCAGTTTATTTATTACCAATCGAACGTAAAAAACAAATCAGAATTAACCTTGAATGAATATTGTCTTGATTTGAGATTGTTTTTACGTTTTCTTGTTGTTTCTGAAAATAATAAGAAATTCACGGACGAAGACATTGATAATACGGATATTACAAGACTCACTAATGATTTTTACAAAAAAATCACATTGAATGATGCCTACAGATTTCTTTCATACTGCAAAGAATCAAGAGCAAATAAAGAACGCTCACGCGCGAGAAAGGCTTCTGCTATAAGAACTCTTTTTAAATATCTTAAAATTAACGGAATTATTGATGATAATCCGATGATTAATCTTGATTCGCCAAAGCTGAAGAAGAATCTTCCGAAATATCTGACCGTTGAACAAGCTAAATTATTGCTTACCTGTGTTGACGGAAAAAATAAAGAACGCGACTATTGTATTCTGACGCTGTTTCTTAATTGCGGTATGCGTTTAAGTGAGCTTGTTTCAATTAACTACAATGAAATAAAATATGATGATTCTTCTGCTTCGGTTATTATTACAGGTAAAGGTAATAAGCAGCGAACAGTATACTTCAATAATGCTTGTATAAATGCTATCAAGTCTTATCTTGCTGTTCGTCCCTCCGATGCTGTTATCGATAAAAATGCTCTGTTTTTGTCCAACAGAAAAACAAGAATAAGCGTTAAAACAGTTCAGCATCTTGTTGAGGTTTATCTTGATAAAGCCGGTTTATCCGGAATGGGTTTTTCCGTTCATAAGCTTAGGCATACTGCAGCAACGTTAATGTATCAGACAGGAAAAGTGGACGTTCTTGAATTAAAGGAATTGCTCGGGCACGAAAATCTGAATACAACTCAGATTTATACTCACCTTGAAGATGAGAAATTGAAAAAGGCTGTAGAAGCTAACCCTTTATCTGATTTTAATACTGATAACTAAAATTCAGCACTTCCCTTCTGAATATAAAGTAAAAAAACCTTATTCTCTTGCTCTGAATAAGGTTTTTAATTTTTATGTTTTTTGCTGAACTGCCCAATAAATAATTTCTAAAATTACAGATAAAAATGATAAAGGAAGAATTTTAATTATATTAATTATAATAATTCTGAAATCTATTTTATATTTTTGACTGAATAATACAGTTCTGAAAACCTTATCGGAAACATTAAAAGACATAACGCTAAGGTATAAAATTGTCATTGACATTAATGCAACCGAAGGTAATTTGAATAAAATATATACACAAATATCTTCAATGTCAGCGTTTATAAGAAAAATTGTTATATTAATACCTGAAGCAACGCCAAATAAAAACGGAATAATGGGTATTAATACCACTCCGAAACAGCTGAATCCCGTCAGAATATAAAAAACAAAAACAAATACCACGCCGATTATACTAAAGTTAATAATGCGGCTTAAATCGGAATTTTCCGGAAAATATTGTCCGCTAACTATGTTACGAAGCTCGGCAGATAATAATATTGCAGAGGTGCCGATAATCAGACCTGCTATTATTAGCGTTCCTGCAAATATATGGTTGCTGTTTTTTGTTATGCTGACAATAATATTGTTTTTGAGATTAATCTGCTTTGAGTACACAATAAACTTTTTCAATTAATCAGATCCTTTAGTTTTTGCTTGCCGCTATAAGAGTGCCGAAAAATCCGAAAATTAATCCTGTTACGGGAATAAAGTATATTAATACGTTTGCGCTGAACTTTGCCGAAATTAAGAGAAGAATAAATATTATCAATGACACAGCTAATGAAGAAAGCATTGACCAAATAAGACGTTGTTTTGTCAGATTTAATGCACAGAAAAATGAACTTATTAACGAGCTGAGTGCTGTGATTACAAACCAAAAATATTTAAATATATCGAAGGACAGATCGTATTTCACAATAACGAGAGAGAATATCAGCATCATTATTATTGCGGCAACAATGCCGCAGACAGCTCCGAAGGTAATTTTAATTAAAGGATTTTTTGATTTGAGAATTTTTTTCATTTTATATCCGCTCCTTATTTGTATAAGTTATGCTCTGAGCGGACGTAATATTACTGATAAAAACTGAGCCGCAGTACATAACTGCGGCTCTCCTGTAATTATTCTTCTTCGTCGTTCTTTTTGCTTCTTCTCTTGGAAGATTTCTTTTCTTCCTTTTCAGCAGCCTTTGCAGCTTCAAAAGCAGCCTTTTCGCTTTCAGCTCTTTCGTTTGCTGTGTTGTTAGTCTGAATAGCCCAACGCATAATCTTCATTTTTGTTCTGTCTGCACCTGTTTCAAGGACAATGGAATCCTCTTTAACGGTTACTACTCTGCCGTTGATACCGCCGATGGTTGTGATTTCGTCACCGATCTGAACGGAGTCACGAAGCTTCTGCTCTTCCTGCTGCTTCTTCTTCTGGGGACGAATCATAAGGAAGTACATAACAACAACCATAAGAACCATCATAATGATCATTGTAACTGAACTGCTGCCCTGGCTTGTTCCGTCTGTAGAAGTGCCGGTGCCCATACATAAGTAATTTAAGGTTTCTAAAAGCATAATATTTCCTCCAAACACATAATGTAATCATTATAACTGAAAAGTTTTATAATTGCAAGCATAAAATAATAATTATATATTAGGTGCTCTTTTGTCTAAAACCGGTACGTATTTATTGTAGAATTCTTCAAAGGTGTCATTTTCGATATTAATACGTATTTTTTCCATAAGAGAATTATAAAAATACAGATTATGCATAACTGCAAGGCGAAGTCCGAGCACTTCCTTAGCTTTCATAAGATGTCTTATATAAGCTCTTGAATGCTGGCGGCACACGGGACAGTCGCATTCACAGTCTATAGGACGCATATCCTTTTCAAAACAGGCATTGTTCAAATTTATTATACCCTTCCAGGTGAACAGGTGTCCGTGCCGCGCATTTCTTGACGGCATAACGCAGTCGAATAAATCAACTCCCCTATGTACGCCTTCTAAGATATTAACAGGTGTACCGACTCCCATCAGATATCTAATTTTATCTGCCGGCATAAAGGGCTCGACTGCATCAATAACTTCATACATAACCTCTGCAGGCTCACCAACGGCAAGTCCGCCGATTGCATAACCGTCAAGATCGAGCTTAGCAATTTCCTGCATGTGCCGAATACGAAGCTCGGGATATACACAGCCTTGATTTATACCGAATAATAACTGATTCTTATTAATTGTGTCGTGCAAAGCATTTAATCTTTCGTGCTCTTCCTTGCATCTCATAAGCCAACGTGTAGTTCTTTCGCAGGATTGCTTAGAGTACTGAAGAGTTGACGGGTTTTCGACGCATTCATCAAATGCCATCGCAATTGTTGAGCCGAGATTTGACTGAATCTGCATACTTTCCTCGGGCCCCATAAATATTTTGCGCCCGTCAATATGCGAATTAAAGGTTACGCCCTCTTCCTTGATAGATCTCAGCTTTGCTAATGAAAATACCTGAAAACCGCCCGAATCGGTCAGTATAGGCTTATTCCAACCCGTAAACTGATGGAGTCCACCCATTTCCTTAATAGCCTTATCCCCTGTTCTGACGTGCAAATGATAAGTATTACACAGCATTACCTGACAGTTGATAGTATTAAGATCAAAGGCAGACAAACCGCCCTTGATTGCCGCAGTTGTTGCTACGTTCATAAATCCGGGAGTTTGAACAGTACCGTGAACTGTTTGGAATTCACCGCGTCTTGCCTTATTCTCTTTTTTTAATAACTTATACATATTATCTCCTTAAATTTCATCGGTGATTATTGTTGAGTCACCGAATGAGAAAAAGTGATATTTATTTTCAATTGCTTCCTTGTAGGCATTCAGCGCGTTTTCTCTGCCGCAAAATGCGGAAACAAGCATAATCAGAGTGCTCTCCGGCAGATGAAAGTTTGTAATCAGAGTATCAATACATTTGAACTTATAGCCGGGATAAATGAAAATGTTTGTCGAATTACTGCAGGGCTTGACGTATCCTTTATCATCACAGGCGGATTCAAGCGTTCTGCAGCAGGTAGTTCCCGTACAGACAATTTTACCGCCTTCTTTTTTTGCGGAATTTATCAATTCTGCGGCTTCAGGCGAGATAGAATAGCTTTCATAGTGCATATCGTGATCCTCGATATTTTCCGCCTTTACGGGGCGGAAAGTGCCGATACCCACGTGCAGAGTGATATATGCTATTTTTACCCCCTTTTCTTTAATTCTTTCAAGAAGCTCGGGTGTATAGTGCAGTCCTGCGGTAGGTGCGGCGGCAGAGCCTTCATTTTTTGCATAAACTGTTTGGTATCTTTCTTTATCCTCAAGCTTTTTTGTGATGTAATGCGGCAGAGGCATTTCGCCGATTTCCTGCAGCTTTTCAAGAAAGACACCTTCATAGCAGAATTTGACAAGGCGGTTTCCGTTTTGCAGAACTTCAAGCACCTCGCATTCAAGAACATTGTCACCGAAGGAGAATTTTGTACCTTCTTTTGCTCTTTTTCCTGGCCCTGCAATACATTCCCATATATCGTTTCCTTTATTGTTCAGAAGCAGAAATTCGACTTTTGCACCGGTATCTTTTTTTACTCCGTAAATTCTTGCAGGAAGAACCTTCGAATTATTCAGAACCAAACAGTCGCCCTTGTGAAGATACTCAATAATATCATAAAAATGGCGGTGCTCAAGCCTTCCGGAGCTTTTGCCTATTACAAGAAGTCTTGAATGGTCACGCTTTTCTGCGGGACTTTGTGCAATCAGCTCTTCAGGGAGCTCAAAATAAAAATCACTTTTTTTCATAACATCGTCCTATGTGAGAATTTTTGAAAATAATCAATCTAATTATGTTATAATTGACATCATTATTAGAAATATTTATAATAATTATAATGAACATATATGAAAATTGACGAAAAGACAATTGACACAAGCATTATATGGTGCTAAAATTAGAAATTATAAAATATGTTATCACAAATACCAAAAAGAAGCAATACCCAAACAGGCCTTTTTGAATATAATATTTGTGACGGAGGTATATTATGGAAAAAAGTTACAAGGTAGGCATTATCGGTGCTACGGGTATGGTTGGACAGAGATTTATTTCTCTTCTTCACGATCATCCTTGGTTTAATATCACGGTTCTTGCCGCAAGTCCCCGCTCTGCCGGTAAGACATACGAAGAAGCTCTCGGCGGCAGATGGGTTATGAAGACCGAGCTTCCCGACAAGGTTAAATCAATGGTTGTTATGGATGCACAGGCAGACATTGAGAAGATCGCATCAGCAGTAGATTTCGTTTTCTGTGCAGTTGATATGAAGAAGGATGAAATCAAGTCTCTTGAAGAAGCTTATGCAAAGGCTGAGTGTCCTGTTGTTTCAAATAACAGTGCCCACAGATTTACTCCCGACGTACCTATGATTGTTCCCGAAATCAACGGAAGTCATTGTGAAGTTATCGCATCTCAGAAAGCAAGACTCGGCACTAAGAGAGGTTTTATCGCAGTTAAATCAAACTGTTCTCTTCAGAGCTATGTTCCTGCTCTTTATCCTCTTGATGAAAAATTTGGTGTTGAAGACGTTCTTGTCTGCACTTATCAGGCTATTTCCGGTGCGGGAAAAACCTTTGAGCGTTGGCCCGAAATGGTTGATAACGTTATCCCCTATATCGGCGGCGAAGAAGAAAAGAGTGAAAAAGAGCCTCTCAAAATTTGGGGTAAGGTTGAAAACGGTGAAATTGTTCCCGCTTCAAAGCCTCACTTCACTGCACAGTGTCTTCGTGTTCCCGTTTCTGACGGTCATATGGCTGCAGTATTTGTAAGATTCAAAAATAAGCCCTCTAAAGAAGAAATCATTGAAGTATGGAATAGCTTTGCAGGCCGTCCTCAGGAGCTTGCACTCCCCCACGCTCCCAAGCAGTTCCTTAACTATTTTACCGAGGACAATATGCCCCAGACAAAGCTTCACAGAGATCTTGAGGGTGGTATGGCTGTTTCAATCGGCAGACTCAGAGAAGATACACAGTATGACTATAAGTTTGTCTGTCTTTCTCATAATACACTCAGAGGTGCCGCAGGCGGAGCTGTTCTCGCTGCTGAGCTTCTTTGTGCGGAAGGTTATATTGAGCCTAAAAACTAAATACGGTGATTTTATTTGATTAAAACAATTTTCACGGGTACCGCAACTGCGCTGATAACGCCTTTTGATGAATCCGGAAAAGATGTTGATTATAAGTCTTTTGAAAAGTTAGTTGAATTTCAGATAGCAAATTCTATTGATGCCTTGGTTGTTGCAGGAACAACGGGTGAATCCCCTGTTCTGACTACCGAAGAAAAAATAGAAATGATAAAAATTGCTAAATGTATAGGAAATGCCACACCTGTAATAGCAGGTACAGGCTCCAACAACACAGAAGATGCCGTAAGAAAATCAAATGAAGCAGAAAAACAGGGAGTCAACGGTTTATTGATCGTGACTCCCTATTATAATAAATGCACACAGGATGGTATTATAAAGCACTATTCCTATATATCCGACAGAGTCTCAGCCCCAATAATCGTATATAACGTTCCTTCAAGAACAGGTGTCAATATTCAATCAGAAACCTATGAGGCTTTGTCTGAAATAAAAAATATAGCCGCAGTTAAAGAAGCCTCCGGCAATATTTCAGAGTTTAACAAGGCTGTAGCACAGAGCGGAGATAAGCTTGACTTTTATTCTGGAAATGATGATTTAACTGTTTCAATGATGTCATACGGAGCAAAAGGTGTGATTTCCGTAGCATCGAATATAATTCCTGCAATTATGAAGGAAATTTCGGAGCTGTGTCTCGCAAATAGCTTTGAAAAAGCATCTTTCCTACATAAAAAGTATCTAAGATTAATGAATGCTTTGTTCTGTGAAGTCAATCCTGCTCCCGTAAAGTTTGCCTGCAGTCAATTGATCGGATTGAATAATACGTTAAGACTGCCTTTAACTAATATTTGCAAGTCAAACGAAATCAAATTGAGCAATCTTTTGAGAGAATTTGAATTAATAAAATGATTAACAGCTGGGTGATTTGTTCACTCAGCTGTCTCATTTTACTTGAATGCTTCACGCTAACCGACACTATCCCGTTCATTGAACACCTGTAAATAACTTTAGGACATAGAACCGTCCCCTGTCACGTCATTTTTTTTGAGAATATTTCCTCTCGTGTCGTAGGTATAGGTTATCGTCTGATTTAAGTCCTTGTTATCCTCACGCACAAGTCTGTCAAGACCGTCATAGGTATAGCTGTTATTCAGAACACCATTCTGTGATACGGTCAGAATATTGCCCTTATTATCATTAATTATCAAAATAACTAATAATCTCATTAATTTTACTTTTCGCAATATAATTTTTCTCTATTTGTTTCTGCATAAGTAATTCAGATAA
>JAZNFG010000051.1:0-15853 GCA_045589015.1 Acutalibacteraceae bacterium | reverse complement strand
GGAGGACCGCGAACTCGGCTTGGGTGTCACTTTAGCGGTGAACGTGAACGGGGCAAAGCTTTGAGCCCTGTCACGCATTGATGAAGCTACCGTTTCCGCAGCCTGTCGGTGAGCGGCGGAAATAGGGAATTCAAACCATCGACTGCACCCGGAGAAGGTTCTGTGAATCAAATTTCGGACAGGGGTTCGATTCCCCTCGGCTCCACCAAAAATCGACAGGTTTCGACCTGTCGATTTTTTATCCATTGCGAAAGCAATGGTATATCATCGCCGTAAGGCGTATATCATCACGCGTAGCGTGTATCTCATCAGCCGTAGGCTGAATTACCTTTCGCAATGATGATATACAAAACTTCGTTTTGATGATATGCAATTCCTGCGGAATTGATGATATACACGGCTTTCGCCGTGATTTATGTAAGAGTTCGAATTCATACGCAAAAATGCCAAAAATATCTTTTTTGTAGCCCATAGACAAACGAAAGTCAGACGAACACCTACTACTTCTTCACAGGCGGATTTGCCGTGAGAGTGGAACTCTGACAGACAGACAAGAACCAAGGTTAGAAATTGCCTTGGTTCTTTACTGTTAGTCCACACATTCGACAAAACACAGACCTCCTTGTAAAATGGTATTACCAAATACAAGGAGGTCAAATTTTATGTTTTATAAGAAAACTAAACTGAAGCTCACGGACTTTGAGTGTAACCTGCTAATCAACGGAATGAACGAGTTCCGCAACAAAGCTTGCTCGGACGGTATCCCCACAGAAGATGTTGACGGCGGCTCTTAAAAATCATCAACAAATCTGAAAGGTAGGAGGTGATACTATGTCTGACTTTATTGTGCAACAACAAGGTTCCGGGGTACCCGACCGCAATCTTTGATTGCTCGTCGGGTCGGGTTCTTATTGAAGATTTTTATTACGGAAACATTGAGCCGCAGGAGTGCACCACAGGCCTGACACCAAAGCTTAAAAAGAGTCTTAGTGAGCTTACCGGCAAAGAAGAACACCTGATATCAATCCTCGCCGACAAGGAGCAGGAGCTTTTCACCGACTATGTAGCAACCTACATCAAATTTTCAAGCCTCTGCAACGCAGACAGCTTCACCGTCAGCTTCAGACTCGGTGCGAGGTTCACATACGACACTTTTATAGAAAATAAGAAGGATGAAATTTATGGCTAACATTACATACAGACAAGTCAATGATTATATGATATATAGCTTTAATTAAGCATGTAGTACCTCTAAGAATATAAACAGTACAGCATCTGATGCGAATGCGGATAAAAATCGATTTCTTCTTCGGCTGGTATAAAAAAATAGGGAACAAACTGACTTGAAATGAGTGCAATTTGTTCCCTAAATATTAAAGTATTTATTCTTGAGTTAACAATTCAAGTAAATCAGGAATATCATTTTTCAAGGTCTCATATACGATATTCAAATCAACATTTCCGTAATCGTGAACAATACGATTACGGAAGCCGTACACTGCATTCCACGGGATATCACTACGAGATGCTTTATATTCATCTGATAATTTTTTACTGTTTTCAGATATCTGAATCATACGAAACAGCATAGAGTCCAAAAGTATTTCATTGACATTTAGATCTTCGATATCGGTATTCTGCATCTGTGATGTGACAAATGTCAGGTCTTTGATGATTTTCTGAAGATAGTAGCTGTCATTCTTGATATTATCCATAAATCTTCACCCCGTCTTTAAGTATTTCGTTCACAAGCTCAAGGTTATCTTTGAGCTGATTAATATCAAGCACATCCACTCTTTTGTGAAGTGCCGTACGGATTTCTTCCACTAAGCCGTAAAACTTCAAGCCCTTGATATTTGCAGAAATAAGCAAATCAACATCGCTTACCGGCGTTGCCTTTCCTTTTGCGTAAGAGCCGAAGAGATAACAGTAATTTACATCGTAATTCTGAAAAATTGCAGAGCACTTTTGGGCGATGTCACTCATTTCAAGAATGCCGTGTTCCTCGTCAATTACATTTGTTTTTTTGAGTATTTCAAGGATGTAGTTGTATTTAATTGTATCTGCTTTTTCCGGTTCGTTCTCATAGGTTTTATATGACCTTAAGGAAATGCCGACTAAATCAGCAACCTGCTGTTGCGTCATTTTCTTTTCAATTCGTAATGATTTTAAATCGCTCATATTTGCACCTCCGAGTTTAGTATAGTGCAAAATTTGCACTTTGTCAATGTTAAAGGTGCAAAAATTGCACTTTTGCTTCTGACGGTAATATTATCTGCAAATATAACTTTATTATAATCAGAATTTTTAGGGAACAAACCGACTTAAAATGAGTGCAATTTGTTCCCTAAAAAATTGCGCTATTTTACATAAATTTAGCCATAAGGCAGATTGGAGGAACATTAATTTTAAATGCCGATATCCCACGAAGAATATAATGCAATATTAAGATTTTTCCCAAATTAATTGCAAATCTTAATATATTCTGATAAAATTGATATTGTTCGACAGAAATATTAAACATACTTCTGTTAAGTGAGCATAGGAAAAAAATTTCTATACGGAAAAAGGAAGGGCATTAAAATGAGAAATCTAACAATCAAAAGAGAAAAAAGCTTTGTTGCTCGTCTTGCAAAAATGAAAATCTATGTAGAAGATCCCACATCAAACGAGATTATCATAAATAATACGCCTTGCCGTAAAATCGGCGATTTAAAAAACGGCGAAGAAAAAACCTTTCAGATTGGTGAACAAGAAGCGAAGGTGTTCGTAATTGCCGATAAATTAAGCAAAAGCTACTGTAATGAAGTTTACCGGCTTTCTGCCGGTCAGGAAGATGTATTCCTTTCCGGAAAAAATAAGCTTAATCTCACCAACGGAAATGCTTTTCTTTTTGATAACAACACAGATGAAGAGGCACAGCGCAATCGCAAGAGCTGTTCAAGAAAAGGGACTCTTCTTATATGTGCTGCTTTTATCATAGGTGCTGTTATAGGTTATATTGCCACTTCAACTCTATTCTCCGGTTCAAAGGTTGAGCCTAAGGTTTTTTCGGAAAACGGAATGAGTATAACGCTGACAAATGAATTTATGAAAACTCAAATGCAGAGCTTTACAAATTGTTACGACTCCGCTAAGGTTGCCGTATTCGCACTAAAAGAAGAGTTTACCTTGGCTGATGGGTTTGAGAACTACACCTTAGAACAGTATGGTAATTTGGTATTGCAAAATAACGGCTTTTCTTCATCTGAATTAAAAAACACAGACGGATTAACCGGATTTGAATATGAACGTAACAATCCGGACACACAGGATACATATAAATATTTTTCATTTGTTTATAAATCAAACGATGCTTTTTGGTTAGTACAGTTTGCTACCCTGACAGAAAATGCTGATGAGTACGGTTCTAAAATTATTGAATGGGCAAAAACCGTTGCTTTTGAATAATTGATATCTTTTTCGGTGCAGCTTGCCGAATAAAATGAGTAAAAATTAATAGGAGGAAATCCGAATGCAAAACCGAATAAAATATTTGGATGTCGCTAAATTTATCGGCATATTTTGTATTTTTCTCGGACACTTTGGGGATTCTGCGGGAAATGCATATACTTTTGTTTTTAACTTCCACGTACCGCTATTCTTTTTTCTGTCAGGCTGTGCTGAAAGCTTAAGCCGCGATACTTCTTGGTATAAGTATATTTTTAAAAACGTTAAAAATATACTTCTGCCTTTTTATATATTTGCAATTCTGTCGATTGTCTTAAACTGTGTTGTTAATAATACACACACGGAAGTTTTACAGAATTTTATCGATATATTAAAGGGGTGTATCCGTAATCACTTTTTTGCAGGGAGCTTATGGTTTTTAACTTGCCTCTTTGTTATAAAAATCGTGTTTTATTTTCTCCGCAAATTATTAAAATTAAAAATATTACTTGTGCTCGTATGTTTAGCTTTTTATTTAATTGCTCTTTTAGTTATTACACCGGCACCAATCGTAACTCCCCGTATGCCTTATAACATTGACAGTGCATGCTATTATATTGTTTTTTATTGTTTAGGATATTGTTCTTTTAAATATATTCACTCATTTCTTTCTTTCGATAGTCTTTTTAAAAAAATATCAGGCTTTGTTATCGGCGGAGCTTCCTTCGTATTTTCGGCGGCTTTGTTTTTTGGAAAAAATTTATTTTATTATATTGCCGAAAATACTGTTATCGGAGCAATATCATATCTTTTTACACCAATTATCGTTATTTTGTTAATACTCATTGTTTCAAAATTTACTGAAAATGTAGAAATTTTTGTTACGATAGGAAAAGACACCTTGTTTATGTGTGGTTCGGAATATATCATCAAGATAGTTTTCCCGATTTGCCTTCAAACAATTGGCTTGAATATTAATTTACCAAATCCGATTTCGTCTTATTTATATACCTTCGCGCTTTTACTTTTGTGCCAAAAGCTTCTTGTGCCTGTTGAAAAAGCAGCATTTAAAAAATTACGGCTTATAAAATGAATAAGCGTTGAAAACAAGTGAAATTAAAACGAGGGATGTAAAAAAAGCGAAGACCGAATAAAACAATATAAAGCAAGGGGGCCGGCAAAGTGAAAATACTTGCCGAGCCCTCTTAAGATACACAAAAATGCAAAAGATATTTATTTTTTGTCTCTCCGAACGGAAAGCGGAGCTTTCCTCGGAGCCGGCCTATACGAAAACGGTCACCGTAAGGCATACGGCGACCGTTTTTTGTGTGGTTTTATTTTTTAAGCTAAACCGAATTATTTGTAAAGAGGACCGTAAGCGGCACAGGCTCTGTAGTCGGCACTCTCAAGATCCTTTGTTCCGAATGCGTTCCAACAAGCGGGACGGAATATCTTTTCCTCGGGAACGTTGTGAAGACCTACGGGTATTCTGAGCATTGAGCAAAGAGTGATGAGGTCAGCACCGATGTGTCCGTAGGAGATAGCACCGTGGTTGGCACCCCATGAGTTCATAAGGTCATAAGCGGACTTGAAGGGACCCTCGCCCGTACAGATAGGAGCAAACCAGGTACAAGGCCAGGTATAGTCGGTTCTCTTCCAGAGAGTATCGGAAACCTCGTCGGGAAGGTTAACGGTATAGCCTTCTGCAATCTGAATCGTGGGGCCGAGACCCTTAACGAGATTGATTCTTATCATTGTGCAGGGCATTTCGGCACGGGTAAGGAAGCGTGATGAATATCCGCCGCCTCTGAAATAGCCGTTGTCTGCAGGTGCCCATTCGGTAGCAGCAAGCATCTTTTCGATGTCTTCTTCAGTAACGTCATACCAGGGCTTCATAACGGGATTGCCGTTTTCGTCCTTAACCTCACCGCAGGCATCAAGACAGCAGGCACCTGAGTTGATAAGGTGGATAAAGCCGCCTGCTTCCTTTGCCTTGCCTTCAATATCATAGCCTGTAACTCTCTTTACAGCGGAATCGCTCCAGAAGGTACGTACGTCTGCGAACATCTGAGCGCGATTTGTAAGAAGCTTCATAAAGAGCATTGAAATGGAGTTAAGAACGTCGTTTTCGGTTGCAAGGATATAGGGCTCTCTTGCGCCGTTCCAGTCAAATGAGGTGTTGCAAAGAGCCTCACCGAAGTCACAGTTGGGATAGAAGTCTGTCCACTGTCTCTGACCCTGGAAGCCTGCAGCGATAGCATTGTGACCTACTGCCTCTTCCTCACAGCCCTTGGGAAGATTGGGATTGCCGTTCATAAGGTCCTTGATAATAACCATCATCTTTACAACGAATTCCCAGTCCTTATCCTTCTGCTCACGGGACTTTCTTACGAACTCGGGGTTCTTGTCGAAGCCTTCCTTGCACTTTGCCTTTGTCCAGGCAAGAGCCTTCTGATATTCAGCCTCGTCATAGATATTTTCCGTCATTCTTCTGATGATTTCTACCTCGTCAACGGATTCAACACGCATACCGAGATATTCCTCGATGAATTCGGGGCTGATGGATGAGCCGCCGATACCCATACAGATAGAGCCTATCTGAAGATAGCTCTTTCCTCTCATTGATGCAGCGGCAACAGCGGCACGTGCAAAGCGGAGAAGCTTCTCCTTAACGTCCTCGGGAACCGTTGTATCGTCGGCATCCTGAACGTCGTGTCCGTAGATACCGAATGCGGGAAGTCCCTTCTGTGCGTGGGTTGCAAGAACAGATGCAAGATAAACGGCACCGGGTCTTTCTGTTGCGTTAAAGCCCCATACGCCCTTGATGGTCATAGGATCCATATCCATTGTCTCTGAGCCGTAGCACCAGCAGGGAGTAACGGAAAGAGTAATGTCTACGCCTTCCTTCTTGAACTTGGCAGCACAGGCAGCAGCCTCTGCAACTCTGCCGATAGTTGTATCAGCAATAACAACCCTTACGGGCTCGCCGTTTGAATATTTAAGATTTTCGGAAATGAGCTTTGCGGCAGTTTTTGCCATATTCATTGTCTGCTCCTCAAGTGAGCCTCTAACGTCAAGAGGTCCTCTTCTTCCGTCAATACAGGGTCGTATGCCAATTACGGGATAATCGCCGATAAGTCTGTTTTCAGCCATAGTAAAATCTTCCTTTCTGAAAAGCGGTTTTTTTACCGCAATATTTTACAAGTATAATATAGCACAGTAAAAGCCTCAATTCAATAAGTAACTTATATAATATTAAGGGACAAAAACTGTAGAATATATAAAATTCCCTCTCTTAAAAGCATTTATTCCGTATTGACTTGTCCGTTGATTTTTGTTAAATTTGTTGTGAAAGGCAGGAAACTCAATATGGTTAAAAAAACGGCTAAGACGGCAGGCATAATTTTACTTGTACTGCTCGTTATCATAGGAGGAATTATGGTATCTCTGTTCGCATTACCTCAGAAAATCAAGGTTGCACCCTCTGTTTTTGATATGGGTGACGAAAATTACTGTATCGTTTTTGTAACCTCACTCAAGGGAAGCGCTTACGTAAAATACACCGTCGGCGGTGAAGAAAAGACCGTCTGGGACACTACGTCGGGCACTATATCCACCCACGATACCGTACATAAGATAATCGTTCCCAAGGCAGAGCTTCGCGGCAACACCTACGTTGTCGGCTCACAGTTCGTGCCCTACAAGCTGGGATATACTGCGCTGAAGGGCAGATCGGCGGAAAGCGACCCCATAAAATTCAAGGGTGAGGAGAAGGAGGACGGAATACGACTTCTGACCGTCACGGACATTCACGAAATGAAGGATTCCGTAAAACAATCCCTTACATTTTTCACGGAAGAATACGATATGCTCATTCTTCTCGGCGATATAGTTTCCGATTTCGCAGGCAAGGGCAGATTCACCGACCACGTGCTGGAGAATGCCGCATTTATTTCAAAGGGTGAGATTCCCGTAGCCTATGCAAGAGGAAATCACGAAACAAGAGGAGAATATGCCTCTCAGCTACTTCAGTACTTCCCCACTAACACAGGTGAGCTTTATTACACCTTTAATTTCGGCTCCCTTTCAGCTATCGTTCTTGACCCCGGTGAAGACAAAGAGGACGACCACGTTGAGTACAGCGGACTCGTTGATTTCTCTTCCTACAGAGAAAAGCAGTTCAAGTGGATAAATTCTCTGAAAAAAGAGGACTTCACGGGCAG
Organism: Acutalibacteraceae bacterium; assembly: GCA_045589015.1. Taxonomy (GTDB): domain Bacteria; phylum Bacillota; class Clostridia; order Oscillospirales; family Acutalibacteraceae; genus RUG806. The sequence continues at coordinate 8,201 of JAZNFG010000051.1, read as the reverse complement.
ATATAAGATAGTATTCAGCCACGAGCCGAGACTTACCGACCACTTCGGTATGAATTGGGAGGCTCCCCTTGCGGCTCTCGGCTTTGACCTTATCACGGGCGGACACCTTCACAGAAGCGAGCTTATCGAAGGAAATATCCCCGCATTCGTAGCCTGCGGCAAATATGAGGGCGGCTGGGCGGCATCAAGCCTCACTCTTGAAAACGGCACCATCCGTATGCTTACGGTAAACACCGAGGGAGAAACCGTTTTTGACAAAACGATTACGGTTATACAAGAAGAATAATCAGATACAGCAAAAAGCATCCGACGGAAGATTAACCTCTGTCGGATGCTTTAATAAATCGGTTTTTACGGCATATAGGGGTCGGAGGATGCCTCGTAATCCTCGGGCATAATAAACTGCTTCATATAGCTTATCGTGAAGTCAACGCCCCACTGTCCCTTTGCGCCCTTCCATTTGCCCGAATGGGGCTCGATAGAAAGCACGCCGTTATAATCGTTTACGTACAGAAGCGTCATAATTGCGCCCCACTTTATCTCGTCAAGGCCTGCGGGGGGATCGTCAAAGCCGTCACCTGCTATGTGAAGAATACCCTTTACGTGGAAATGATATACTCTTTTGCCCCAATCGCGAAGCTCTCTGAGATAGTCTCCGCCTCTGTTGAAGCAATGAGAGGGGTCGTATTTGATTCCAAGCTCGGGAAGCGCACCGTGGATAACGCTCCACGCTTTTTCTTCAAAAACGAAGTTTGCCCAGTCACAGTTGTACGTTGCAATCTTTACGTTCTTTTCTCTCGCGTAATCAATAAGGTTTTTTAAATAATCTATAGCCATAAGGCAGTTTTCGTAATACGTCCTGCCGTCAACGTAGTTACAGCCTACGTTATATACGGGGCAGCCCACCAAAGAAGCTAAGTCAACAAGATTTTTGTCGTGCTGTAATGCCTCGGGAATAACGTTTCCGTCGTCGTCAAATCTGTCCATACCCCATCTGCCTATGGAGCCTACGGCAACACCGTATTTTTCGGAGCTTGCCTTTATCTCTGCGGCTCTTGCAAGCACATCGGCAGAATCATAATTATGATTTATGCAGAATTCCACAGCAGAAAGTCCCTTGGCTGCAACTGCCTTGAAATGACCCTCTTCCCAGCCGTTTATAATACCTAATTTCATATTAAATCACCTCGTAAAAAGTATACATAAATATTTCGGAAATGTCAACAAAATGACAATTAACCGTTATAAAAAAGCAAAAATTTTATTGATTATGCCGACTGTTTATGATATATTAAAAAAAAACGCTAAGGAGAGAAAGTATTATGAAAAAATGGCGCGTAGGTCTTATCGGAAACGGCGGTATCTGCAAGGGTGCGCATCTCAGCACCTATCTTAACGATGAACGTATTGAGGTTGCCGCAGTCTGCGATATTATAGAAGAAAGAGCACAGTTTCTCAAGGACAATTATTTTCCCGAGGCTGAGGTTTATACCGATTTCAACGAGCTTCTGAAGGATGAAAGCATCGATTCCGTTGATATATGTACTCCCAACTATCTTCATTCAATAATTGCCGTTGCCGCATTTGAGGCAGGCAAGCACGTTTTCTGCGAAAAGCCCGATGCCGTTGACGTTTCTGAGGTTCTCAGAATGAACGAGGCGGCAAAGAAGGCAGGCAAAACTCTTATGGTTATGAGAAATAACCGTTTCGTTGATGCATCGGTTTTCGCAAAGAAGTATATTGAAAAAGGAAAAATGGGTGATATCTACTGCGGCCGTGCAGGCTGGCAGAGAAGACGCGGTATTCCCGGCAAGGGCGGCTGGTTTACAACAAAGGCACAGTCGGGCGGCGGTCCTCTTATTGACCTCGGAGTTCATATGATCGACCTTGCAATATGGCTTATGGGCAACCCCACTCCCGTTGCCGTTTCGGGCAATACGTATATGAAGTTTGCAGACAATGATTCCTCTGATTCCGTAAATTCCGATTTCGGTGACAAGAACGCAGAGGGCACCTTCGACGTTGAGGACCTTGCTATGGGTATGATTCGTTTTGACAACGGAGCCGTTCTTCAGATTGAATTCAGCTGGGCTTCAAATATTAAAGAGGAATGCCGCTTCGTGGAGCTCAGAGGTACAAAATCGGGTATGAGCTGGAGAAACGGTGTGCTTGAGCTGTTTACCGAGGAGGACGGTGAGCAAATCAACATCACAGCTCCAAACTGCAAGGAAAACAACGGCCACGCAAACAACCTCAAGCACTTCTATGACGTTGTTATCGACGGCAAGGAGCCGATCTTTGTCGGTCAGCAGGGCATCGATATGATTAAGATACTCTGTGCTATTTACGAATCCGCAAAGACGGGAAAAGAGATTATTCTTTGATAAACCGTACTGAAAAGCTGTCAGATATTCCATTGTTAATATCCGTTGCTTGATGCAACCGACCGAAAACGGTATGATAATCACAAAGAAACAAAAGGAGATAAAACTATGCTTTGTGATAACTTAAAAGCTCTGCGCAAATCAAAGGGCCTTTCCCAAGAGGAGCTGGCAATAAGATTATGCGTTGTAAGACAAACCGTTTCAAAATGGGAAAACGGACTTTCCGTGCCCGATTCGGAAATGCTGGTCAGGATAGCGGAGACTCTCGACACCTCGGTCAGCACGCTTCTGGGCGAGCACATATCGGACGAGGAAAACTCCGAGCTGAAAATTATTGCCGCAAAGCTTGAGCTTCTCAATGAGCAGATAGCCAAAAGGAATGAAAAAAGCAGAAGACTTCAAAGGGCATTTTTTACAGCATTATTGGTTATTTCGGTAATCTTTCTGATTTTATTGCTTGCGGATTTTTTTTCGTACTGCTCAATCTCAAGCTCTATGAATGAATCCGCAGCATTAATCGGCGGTGCGGACGGCCCCACGGCAATATTCGTATCATCGGGAATAGTAAAGCCCGAAAGACTGATAATAACGCTGATTTTTCTGATACTTGCCGTTTTCGGAATATATAAAACAAAAAAATAAAAGGATAATATATCCCTCCTAACGGAAAGCAGGGCTTTCCCCGGGAGCCGGACTGTAAGAAAACGGTCACCGTAGGCATACGGCGACCGTTTTCTTTTTATTCGGTTGCTTATTTCTTTCCCTTGAGCTTATCAAGCTCTCTTTTAAGCTTATCTCTTTCAATGGTTACCTTTTCAACGTCCTCAAGATAGCCTGCCATTTCTCTTTTGAACTTCATCACAAGCTCCTCGCTCTGTCTTGCCTCGTTGGCAATATCAAGAGCCGTAAGAACAAGTGCTTCCGTAAGAGAAAGCCTTGAGCCGGGACCCATTATGGCGGAAAGCTTTGAATCCACTACGTCGGCAAGAGCCTTCACATCCTCGGGAGCCTCCGTTGACATAACGGTATATTTCTGATTTCTGACGGATATGGTTACTTTATTTTTTTCCATCAAGATGTTCCTTTCTGTATCAGTTTTTCTTAAACTGCTGCTTCATTCTTAATTCCTTTGAAAGAATCTTCTTTCTGAGACGCAGAGAATTGGGAGTTACCTCAAGCAGCTCGTCGTCGCTTAAAAATTCCATACTCTGTTCAAGTGAGAGGGTTGTATGAGGAACGAGACGCAGAGCATCGTCAGAGCCCGAGGCTCTCGTATTCGTCATCTGCTTCTTCTTGCAGACGTTGCACACTATGTCCTCTGCCTTTGCGCATTCACCGACTATCATACCCTCGTAAACGGGCACGCCGGGTCCTATAAAGAGTCTTCCTCTTTCCTGTGTATTCCAAAGTCCGTAGCCTGTGCTGTCACCTGTTTCGTGCGCAACGATAGAGCCTCTTTCACGGGTGGAAATATCTCCCTTATACGGCTCGTAGCCTGCAAAAAGGTTATTCATAATGCCGTAGCCGTTGGTGTCCGTCAGAAATTCCGAACGGTAGCCGATAAGTCCGCGTGCGGGAATTTTGAATTCAAGGTGAGTCGTACCGCCGTCACGGGTTCCCATATTTTCAAGCTCGCCCTTACGTGAGCCTATTTTTTCCATAACCGCACCAACGTAGTCCGTGGGAACCTCAACGATAAGAAGCTCCATCGGCTCTAAAAGGACTCCGTCCTCGTGCTTATAAATTACCTTGGGACGCGAAACCTGAAATTCATAGCCCTGACGTCTCATAGTTTCTATAAGAATTGAAAGGTGAAGCTCACCTCTGCCAGATACCTTGAAGGTGTCGGTGGATTCCGTCTCCTCAACTCTCATACTGACGTTTGTTTCTACCTCTTTGAAAAGACGGGCACGGATGTTTCTTGATGTAACGAATTTACCCTCTCTGCCTGCAAAGGGAGAATCGTTTACGTGGAAGGTCATAGCAAGAGTGGGCTCGTCTATCTTGATAAAGGGCAGAGGCTCAACACAGTCGGGAGAGCAGACGGTCTCACCGATGTTAATATCCTCAATACCCGAAACGGCAACTATATCGCCTGCCCTTGCAGAATCCGTTTCGGTTCTGCCAAGCCCCGTAAAATGATAAAGACGGGAAACTCTTACGTTTCTTCTGCCGCCGTCCGTCTGACAAAGCACTACTGCCTGTCCTGCCTTAACTGAGCCTCTTTCAATTCTTCCGACACCGATTCTGCCGACGTAATCGTCATAGTCGAGCGCAGAAAAAAGAAGCTGCAGAGGAGCCTCGTCATCACAGGCGGGAGCAGGGATATTTTCAATAATGGCATCAAGAAGAGGTCTCATATCTCCCTGTCTTGCATTCTTGTCAAATGAAGCAAAGCCCTCTCTTGCGGAAGCGAAGATTACGGGGAATTCAATCTGCTCCTCGTCTGCGCCCAGCTCAATGAAAAGGTCAAGCACCTCGTCGATAACCTCGTCGGGACGCGCACCGGGACGATCAATCTTATTGATAACCACCATAGGCGTCTTTTTGAGAGCAAGAGCCTTTGAGAGAACAAATCTTGTCTGCGGCATACAGCCCTCAAAAGCGTCAACAAGCAGAAGAACGCCGTCAACCATTGTCATAATACGCTCAACCTCACCGCCGAAATCAGCGTGTCCGGGAGTGTCTACAATGTTTATCTTTATATCCTTATAAGTAACCGACGTATTCTTTGAAAGAATCGTAATTCCTCTTTCTCTTTCAAGGTCGTTTGAATCCATAACCCTGTCTGCGACAACCTCGTTTTCTCTGAAGGTACCGCTCTGCTTAAGAAGCTTATCGACAAGAGTGGTCTTACCGTGGTCAACGTGAGCTATTATCGCAATGTTTCTTATATCTTCTCTGATACTCAAAAAATTCATCTCCATAATTTTTATACAACAACTTATATTACACCTTTAACAAAAGAAAATCAACAATTTTATGCATTTTTCATACTTTTACAATTTTTCATATTTTAGCACTACCATTTTTATATAATGAGTGATAAAATAAACTGAGTTTATCAGACAAGGAGAGATGCTTATGACTTTTCCGATGACGGATTTTCTTCTTAATTACGACGTATTCCCTCTTGTTTTTCCCGTAAATAAAGAGGTGACGGTTCACATAAGACCCACGGGCGGCAGACCGGAATTTACCCCCGGAAAGGAATACAAGGTGCTTATATGCGCGCTGAACGGCGGAAAGCCCTATGACTACCCCTCCTCGGGAGACTACAGGGAAAAAACAGTTGTATGCAACGATATCGGCGGCTTTGACGTGACCCATACCTACGACAGCGAGCAGCAGTATTTTATCCGCGTCCTCGGTGACGACGGCAGAAGAATAAATCAGTTCCCCGTTTATGCGGTAGAAGCTGACCTTGTAGGCAGATACCCTCTGAGAGGCGACCTGCACATGCACACGAACTGCTCCGACGGCAGACAGACCCCCGAGGTTGTATGCGGTATGTACCGCAGCCACGGCTACGATTTCTTTGCAATAACCGACCATCACAGATATTACCCATCTGTCCGCGCTATTGAATTTTTCAAGGATATCCCCACGGAATTCAATATAATTCCCGGTGAAGAGGTACACCTGCCCGACGTTCACGGCAAGGAGGCCGATGCACACATAGTAAACTTCGGCGGTGAATACTCAATCAATGCTCTTGTTAAGGATGAGTATTTCGGAGAAACGGGAGAGAGCTGGGTGAGAGCTATGCCCGGTGTTACGCCTCCCGAGGCTGACTCAGTAGAGGTATGGCAGGATAAAATGGAGGCTCTTGCCGAGCAGACAGAGGTTCCCGAAAAGGTTGACAAAATTCCTGCCGCCGTTATGAAATGGGCTTTTGATGAAATCAGAAGGGCAGGCGGTCTTGCAATATTCCCGCACCCCTGCTGGATAAGCGATACCCTTCACGTGCCCGACGCATTCCTTGAATACATTATGGAAAACCGTGACTTCGATGCCTTCGAGGTTCTCGGCGGTGAAAGATACTTCGAGCACAACGGCTTTCAGGTCGTAAGATACTATGAGGACAAGGCAAAGGGCAGAAGATACCCGATAGTCGGAAGCACCGACAGCCATTCCTCTTACGAATCAAACGACGGCGCGCTTATCTGCTCAACGCTTGTTTTCTCCCCCGAAAACGAGAGAAAGGCAATTATGAATTCTATTAAGGATTTCTATTCCGTTGCCTTCGACACCATCAGCAAGGAATACAGAATAGTCGGCGAAAACCGTCTTGTCAGATATGCCTGCTTCCTTGCAAACAACTATCTCCCCCGTCACGACGAGCTGTGCAGGGAGGAGGGCAGACTTATGAGAATCTGCGCTGTCGGCACCGAGGAGGAAAAGGCAGACGCAATTAAGATGCTCACGGCAATAAACGGCAGAATGGAAAAATTCACAAAAAAATATATCAGCTTCTGATAAAAACAAAATAGAAAGGAGAAATACACTATGGCATTTTTATCAAGAATCATCAGCTTTTTTATGCTCATTCCCGCACTTTTCGGTCTTTATAAGGCTGACGAAAAGGATACCGAGGAGGCTTATCTTCAGGTAATTGAGGAAATAGGCTACGAAAACACCATTGAAACGGCAATTCCCCAGACAGAAATCTATAATATGATTATGGATCACTACAACGCTCCCCTTCCCGAGGGCAAAACCGAGAAAAAGGCTATCGTTATCGGCTACGACGGCTGCAGAGCCGACCATTTAAGCCTTGTAAACGGCTCTCTCAGCGGTATCAACAAGCTGCTTTCCGAGGGTGCTTCTCTTAACCTTGCTTACTGCGGCGGTGTAAACTATCCCGACGGAGAAAACACTCAGGCTACATCAACCGCTCCCGGCTGGTGCTCACTTCTTACGGGTGTATGGGCAGAGGATAACGGCGTTTACGGTAACGGTCAGCCCAAGAGCATGGAGCACAAGACTCTTATGACGGAGCTTTGCGAAAACGGAACCATTGATTCCGCTTCCTTCGTTACAATTTGGGGCGGACATTTCGAGGACGAGGATGCAACCTACACTCCCGAAAAGAAATACTGCGAGGAAAACAACCTCAACGTTTCCTTTAACAAATACGATACGAACGTGCTGGCAGCAGCAGGTGCCGTAAAGCAGCTTTCCGCAGAGGATTGTCCCGACTTTATGATTGCAATTTATGAAGGCCCCGACGGTGCAGGTCACTCCTTCGGCTTTTCTCTCAACAATCCCTGTGCACAGGCAGGCTTTGAGCTTAATGACAAGCTGGCATACGCTACGATAGCGGCTATTGAAGCAAGAGATACCTACGAAACAGAGGATTGGCTTATCATAATCACCGCTGACCACGGCGGCTTCGGAACAGGCCACGGCGGCCCCACGATTCAGGAGCGTATGATATTCATCGTATCCAACAAGGCATAAGCTGCTCACAAATTACAATCTCTGACGTACAAAAATTTTAAAGGGATGTAAAAAAGCGAATACCGTATAAAATAATATAATGCAAGAGGGCTCCGGCAAGTATCTTCACTTGCCGGAGCCCTCTTAAAATATACAAAAAGCAAAAATTGTTATTTTTTATGTTTTATGCCGCGATAATATTGGAAACGGTAACATATCATTGCAGAAAAGAAAGGTTCTTCACGGAAACTTGGGGAATGAAGTGGGCACGGGAGTGCCTATTAAAAGTTTTGGTTGAGCTTTTTCAAAAGCTCACGGTGTCAAGAGGCAGAGCCTCTTGTCGCACTCCGCAGAGTGCGAAATCCTTTTTCCTTC
>JAZNFG010000050.1:0-25994 GCA_045589015.1 Acutalibacteraceae bacterium | reverse complement strand
TTATGACGAGGAATCCTCCTCATACGAATTTACTCTGACGGGAATCAGCCCCGGCACTACAACGGTAATTTTCAGATACGTTTCCGTTCATAACGGTGATTATATTGAAGAGATCGTTGTAAACGTACAGACAAAGCCCGATCTTACAATCAACATTATCGTTCCCGAATAAATCCTGATAAAGCATAAAGCTATCAAGCCGCACAAAACAAATCAAAAGGACTTCGGCAAACGTGAAATTTTGCCGAAGTCCCCTTTTCTTATATGCCTTTATACTGACCGCTGTTTATTCAGATAACTCAAGCCATTCCAGCTCCATTTCTTCTATATCGGAATTTACTTGCTCAAGCTGTGCGGTATACTCCATAATTTTTTCAAAATCCGAGGCAATTTCGGGAGTGGAAAGAAGGACGTTAAGCTCATCTCTTTTCTGTTGTGCCTCTTCAAGCATCGATTCAAGCCTCTGAAGCCGTGTTTTTTTCTTTCTTTCCTGACTTTCAAGCTCCTTTCTGAGCTTATAATCATTGACCTTCTTAGGAGCCTTCACCGCTGTCTGCTGTGTTTTTCCCGAGATAACGTTCAGATAATCATCATAGTTACCGTCATAGGAAGCCACTCCTTCACCGTCAAAATAGAGTATTTTTGATGCAAGGCGATTGACAAAATAACGGTCGTGAGATACGCAGAGTATGGTTCCGTCATATTCAGCCAAGGCCTCCTCAAGAACCTCTCTGGAACGGAAATCAAGATGGTTCGTAGGCTCGTCAAGAATGAGAAAATTCGGTTTCTTGAGAATAAGAATAAGAAGTGCGACTCTCGCTCTCTCTCCGCCCGACAAATCACGCATAAGCTTTTCGATATCGTCATTTCTGAAATTAAATGCACCGAGATATCCTCTCAGCTCAGAGACAGTCTTTGTGGGGAATCTGTCATAAAGCTCCCCTATCACCGTCTTATCGGACATCAAGGCCCGTTGCGTCTGCTCAAAATAGCCGACGCTAACGTTATAGCCGAATCTCGACAAGCCGTCATCCTTGGGAATTTTATTCATTATAAGACCTAAAAGCGTGGTTTTACCGCAGCCGTTCGGCCCGAGAATAAACACCTTTTCACCGCGGTATATTTTCATTCCCACACCGCTGAAAAGCGTTTTTCCGTCGTATACCTTTTTAAGATTTTCGGCAATAAGCACCTCGTCGCCTGCTCGCACGCATTCCGAGAATCTGAGCTTTACCGTCTTTTCATTGGGCGGCAGCTCCGGCATTGTCGCCTTAATTCTTTCTATCTGCTTTTCCTTGCTGGCAATTGTAATATAGTTTCTCTCCTGATTGAACTGCTTTTGCTGTTCAATCATTTTTTCAATTCTCTTGATTTCTATCTGTGCCTTTTCATATTCACGCCTTTCGCTTTCAAGACGCAGCTCCTTCGTTTTCATATAATCCGAATAACTGCCCTTTCCCTGATAAAGCCTTCTTGCGCTTATTTCAAGAGTACGATGTGTAGTTTTATCAAGAAAATATCTGTCGTGAGATACTATTACGACAGTTGAATTTGATTTGGCGATAAAATCCTCAAGCCATTCAACGCTTTTTATATCAAGATGGTTCGTAGGCTCGTCAAGAAGCATTATATCAGGCTCACTCAGAAGCAGCTTTCCGAGACTGAGCTTTGTCCTCTGTCCGCCCGAAAGCGCCGAAACGGGTAATGCTTCCTCCTCCTTCGTAAAGCCGAGTCCCATAAGACAGGAATGCGCTCTGTTTTTATAAGTAAGTCCGCCTTTGCTCTGATATTCCTCATTAAGTGCCGATTGAAGCTCGATATATTCGGCAACCTTACCGTCGGTCAGCTCAATCCTTCTGTGCACATCCTCAAGCTGTGCCTCAATTTCAAAAAGCCGTGAAAAAACCGTAAGAAGCTCATCATATACGTTCAGCTCACTGTCGGCACAGGCGTGCTGTTCAACAAAGCCGATGCTGACGGCAGAAGCCTTGATTATTTTACCGTCGGCAGGCTCTAACTGACCGCAAAGTGCTTTGAAAAGCGTAGTCTTGCCGCATCCGTTTGAGCCGATAAGACCTATTTTATCTCCTTTTGCAATATCAAAGGAGGCATTAATCAAAATATCCCTCTGAGCGTAGGCGAGACTCAGATTCTGACAACTGAGTAATGACATTTTTTCAATCCTTACGTTCTTGTTTCAAGCATCGTAAGATTGCCCGAAACCTTGAATTTCCCGTGTCCTGCAGGGATAAAAATACTTGAGCCCTTTTTCAGCTCAACGTGAGTATTTCCGTCGCTCAGCCTTCCTTCTCCGTCAAGAACGAGAAGAGACACAAAGGATTTTTGGGATGCCGAATCCTCATATTCACCGCTGAGCTTCACTCTTGTCATACGGAAAAATTCACATCCCGTGAGATAAGTCTTTACGGCATCGCCGCATTTTTCGTCCTCTCCCTCGGGAAGAAAGTCGGCATCGCAAGCCTTCAAAACGGAAACGTCACAGGCCTTCTTAATATGCAGCTCTCTGAGATTACCGTTTTTATCTCTTCTGTTGTAGTCAAAAACTCTGTAAGTGGAATTTGAGCTTTGCTGAACCTCGGCAAGAAGAATCCCCGCACCGATAGCGTGAATCATTCCCGACGGAATAAAGATAACGTCACCGGGCTTTACCTCAACCACGTTCATATCCTCAAGCAGAGTGCCGTCTTCTATTGCACGGGCAAACTCCTCACTCGTCATATCACGGTTTACACCGTAAATCAGAGAAGCACCCTCTTCACAGCCGAGCACGTACCAAGCCTCGGTTTTGCCGTTTTCATTTTCATATTTGCGTGCATACGCATCATCGGGATGCACCTGAACGGATAATTTATCCTTAGCGTCTATAATTTTTATAAGCACGGGAAAATCGGCACAATCGGAATTATTTGTTCCGAGGACGGACTTGCCCTCAATTTCAATAACCTCTGCAAGGGTCTTTCCCTTGTATTTTCCGTTTGCGACAAAGCTCGGGCCGTCCTTATGACAGGAAAGCAGCCAAGCCTCCGCCGCATTATCCGTGTCCGTTTCAAAGCCGTAGTCCTCTATAAGGGTTCTGCCGCCCCATATTGTCTCCTTAATCGTAGGATAAAGTGATAATATTTCCATAATCCTTCTGCCTCAAAGGGCTTTCCTTTCACTTGCGTTAACAGACCGAGCAAATCAGCCTATTTGTCATTATAGCAAAAAATACTGTAATAGTCAATTACAAGAGTGCATATCGGAATTATTATCTTCGTCACGTGCACAGCCGCCCCATAATCTGCAAAGTCCCTTATTCCTGCATCCGCCCGTTTTTATACATTCATTAAGACAGGTACACACTATATTTCTCGTGCCGTTATGGAACACCGTTTCCTCCATAATGATATTTTTTTGTTTAACCCAGCAAAACTGCTCGTAGGTTTTTGAATGTCTGTCCATATAATCACCTCATTATAAGTATACTTCGTATCCCGAAAAAAAATAATCGAACCCCGTCAAAGATTTGCGGAATGAAAATTATTTCTGATTCATATAAATTAACAGGTGATAGTATGAGCTTGTTCTTTTGTGAATTGACGGTTGCAGGATTAATAATTATAGGCTTTATGATAAAAAAGTTGAAGCTGTCCCAGATACTGCTTTGTGCATTCTCGGGTGTTGCCGCCCTTCTTGCCTGCGACCTTGTTTTCTCATTTTTCGGAATGAATATGCCGCTGAATGCTTTTACGCTTCTGATAAGCTCAATAGGCGGCATACCCGGTGTAATTTTATTGACACTTATAAATCTTTTAATTATTTAGCTTCAATATATTGTCAGAAAGAGCCGACACAATTCCTTAGTGCCGGCTCTTTTATTGGGAAGTGAAAACGGCGTTGCATCCTTTCGGACACAACGCCTTACATCACATAGATTATACTATCGGACTATTGATTATTCGTTGATAGCGATAACAACGCCTGAACCAACTGTACGGCCGCCTTCACGGATAGCGAAACGAAGACCTACTTCGATAGCGATGGGAGGGATAAGCTCAACGTCCATATCAACGTTGTCACCAGGCATACACATTTCTGTTCCTTCGGGAAGAGAGATAACGCCTGTAACGTCAGTTGTTCTGAAGTAGAACTGAGGACGATAGTTGTTGAAGAAGGGAGTATGTCTGCCGCCTTCATCCTTGTTAAGAACGTAAACCTGGCCCTTGAACTTTGTGTGGGGCTGAATTGAACCGGGCTTAGCAAGAACCTGACCTCTTTCGATTTCAGTTCTCTGAACACCACGAAGAAGACAACCGATGTTGTCGCCTGCCTCTGCATAGTCGAGGATCTTTCTGAACATTTCGATACCTGTGCAAACAACCTTTCTCTTCTCGTCGGTAAGACCAACGATTTCAACTTCTGCACCGGTGTTGAGCTGACCTCTTTCAACTCTACCTGTAGCAACAGTACCACGACCTGTGATTGTGAATACGTCTTCAACGGGCATAAGGAAAGCAAGGTCTGCAGTTCTTTCGGGAGTAGGAATGTACTCGTCAACAGCAGCCATAAGCTCGTTGATGCAAGCAACCTCGGGAGCGGTCATATCAGTACCTGCATACTCAAGAGCCTTGAGAGCAGAACCCTTGATGATGGGTGTGTCGTCGCCGGGGAATTCATACTCGGAAAGAGTTTCTCTGATTTCCATTTCAACAAGCTCAAGGAGCTCTTCGTCGTCAACCTGATCGCACTTATTCATGAAAACAACGATATAGGGAACGCCAACCTGACGAGCAAGAAGGAGATGCTCCTTTGTCTGAGCCATGGGGCCGTCAGTTGCAGCGATAACAAGGATAGCACCGTCCATCTGAGCAGCACCTGTGATCATGTTCTTGATATAGTCAGCGTGGCCGGGGCAGTCAACGTGAGCATAGTGACGAGTCTCTGTCTCGTACTCAACGTGAGCTGTGTTGATCGTGATACCACGAGCTCTCTCTTCGGGAGCCTTGTCGATGTTTGCATAATCCATAAACTCTGCGCCGCCCTTCATAGCGAGAGTCTTTGTGATAGCAGCAGTAAGAGTTGTCTTACCGTGGTCAACGTGACCGATTGTACCAATGTTTACATGGGGCTTGGTTCTTTCAAATTTAGCTTTTGCCATGAGAATAAACCTCCTGAATTAATTTGATATTAATTAATGCTTTACCATTCTACCAAACTTTTTTGAAAAAAGCAAGGGTTTAATGATATTTAAGTTAAAAATAACTTATTTTTTACAGATACCCTCTGCAATATTCTTGGGAACCTGAGCATAATGGCTGGGCTCCATTACGTACTGACCTCTACCCTGAGTTTTGGAACGAAGGTCTGTAGCATAACCGAACATTGAGGAAAGGGGTACGTCTGCATTAACCTGTGTTGCGCCGTTACGAACCTCCTGATCACGGATCATACCGCGGCGGGAGTTGATATCACCGATAACGGTTCCGAGATAATCATCGGGAACAGTTACGGCAATCTTCATAATGGGCTCCATAAGAACGGGAGCTGCCTTGTGCATAGCATCCTTGAATGCCATTGAGCCGGCAAGCTTGAATGCCATTTCAGAGGAGTCAACCTCGTGATAGGATCCATCATAAAGTGTAACCTTAACGTCAACAACTGCATAGCCTGCAAGAACACCGTTTGAAAGAGCGCCCTTGACACCGGCTTCAACAGCGGGGATATATTCCTTGGGAACAGCACCGCCGACAACCTCGTTAACAAACTCGAAGCCTTTTTCGGGGTTGGGCTCAATGCGGATCTTAACGTGACCGTACTGACCGTGACCGCCGGACTGACGAGCAAACTTGGTATCGGATTCAGCTGTCTTGGTAATTGTTTCTCTGTAAGCAACCTGAGGTGCACCGACGTTTGCTTCAACCTTGAATTCGCGGAGCATTCTGTCTACGATAATTTCAAGATGAAGCTCACCCATACCTGCGATAATGGTCTGGCCTGTTTCTTCATCGGTGTAGAACTTGAAGGTAGGATCCTCTTCAGCGAGCTTCATAAGAGCAATACCCATCTTCTCCTGACCTGCTTTGGTCTTGGGCTCAACGGCAACTCTGATAACGGGCTCGGGGAATTCCATCTGTTCAAGAATGATAGGATGCTTTTCATCGCAAAGGGTATCACCTGTCGTTGTATTCTTAACACCTACAACAGCGCAGATATCACCGCAGTAGCACTGCTCAAGATCCTGTCTGTGGTTAGCGTGCATCTGAAGAATACGTCCGAGTCTTTCGTTCTTACCCTTTGTGGAGTTGTATGCGGAAGTACCGGAAACTGCAATACCTGAATAAACTCTTGTGAAGCAAAGCTTACCAACGAAGGGGTCGGTAGCAATCTTGAAGGCAAGAGCTGCAAGAGGTGCATCATCGGATACCTCACGCTCAATTTCATCACCTGTATCGGGGTCGATACCCTTTACGGAACCGACGTCGAGGGGTGAGGGCATATAGTCAACGACTGCGTCAAGAAGCTTCTGAACACCGCGGTTACGATATGATGTACCGCATACAACGGGAACCATTTCGTTTGCAAGTGTTGCCTTTCTGATAGCTGTCTTGATTTCATCAACATCGAGGTCACCTGTTTCAAAATACTTCTCCATAAGTGCCTCGTCCTGTTCGGCTACGTGCTCAAGGAGCTCTAAACGATACTGTTCGGCAAGCTCCATCATATCTTCGGGAATGTCAACAATTTCAGTCTTGAGACCTTCTTTGTCGTCATACATGGTTGCATTCATTTCTACGAGGTCAATAATGCCTTTGAAATCTGCTTCGGCACCAATGGGCAGCTGAATCGGAACAGCATTACATTTAAGTCTGTCCTTCATCATTGCCACAACATTATAGAAATCTGCACCCATGATGTCCATCTTGTTGACATATACCATTCTGGGAACACGGTATTTGTCAGCCTGACGCCAAACTGTTTCAGACTGAGGCTCAACGCCACCCTTTGCACAGAGAACCGTAACGGAACCGTCAAGAACTCTGAGTGAACGCTCAACTTCTACAGTGAAGTCAACGTGACCGGGGGTGTCGATGATATTAACGCGGTGACCCTTCCAAAAACAGGTTGTTGCAGCGGAAGTAATTGTAATACCTCTCTCCTGCTCCTGTGCCATCCAGTCCATTGTTGCTGCACCGTCGTGAGTTTCACCAAGCTTATGGTTAATTCCGGTGTAGAAAAGGATTCTTTCTGTGGTTGTGGTCTTACCGGCATCGATATGAGCCATAATACCGATATTTCTTGTTAATTCAAGCGATACCTGTCTGGGCATAATGTCCTCCATAAAAATTTACAAGATAAATACTGGGGTTGATTACCAACGGAAATGTGAGAAAGCCTTGTTAGCTTCTGCCATCTTATGCGTATCCTCACGCTTCTTGAATGCTGAACCTGTTTCGTTTACAGCATCCATAATTTCGTTGGCAAGTCTTTCTTTCATAGTTCTCTCTCCACGGTTTCTTGCATAGAGAGTGATCCATCTGAGACCGAGAGTCTGTCTTCTCTCGGGTCGAACCTCCATGGGTACCTGGTAGGTAGAACCACCTACACGGCGAGCCTTAACTTCGAGTAAGGGCATAACATTTTCCATAGCAGCCTCGAAAACTTCGAGGGGTTCTTTTCCTGTTTTTTCTCTGATGATGTCAAATGCGTCGTATACAATTTTCTGTGCGACACCCTTTTTTCCATCATACATAACACTGTTGATAAGACGTGTTACGAGTTTTGAGTTGTAAAGCGGATCGGGCAAAACATCACGTTTTGCTATATTGCCTCTTCTTGGCACTTCGCTTCCCTCCTTCATAGTAATGATATCATAGGTACTCGAGTGACAAATTCCCGCGGCGCCAATGAGAGTTTTAATCACAGCCTTACGCTATATATAAAACTTACATTGGTGAACTTAATTCAACCTGCAAGAAGATTTTGTCCTGATCGATTTGAAAGCGGCTTATTTCTTAGCCTTTGCTTTCTTTGTTCCGTACTTGGAACGGCTCTGCATTCTGCCGTTAACGCCCTGAGCATCAAGTGTACCGCGGACGATGTGGTAACGCACACCGGGAAGGTCTTTAACTCTTCCGCCACGGATAAGAACAACGGAGTGTTCCTGAAGGTTATGGCCTACACCGGGGATGTAAGCTGAAACCTCGATACCGTTTGTAAGACGTACTCTGGCAAGCTTTCTCAGAGCAGAGTTAGGCTTCTTAGGTGTATCAGTCTTAACAACTGTACATACGCCTCTCTTCTGGGGAGAATTGTGGTCAATCATAACGTTCTTATGAGAGTTGAGACCCTTTCCGAGAGCGGGAGCCTTTGATTTCTTCTCAAGAGACTTTCTGCTGTTTCTGACAAGCTGGTTAAAGGTTGGCAAACTTATCGCACCTCCTTGTGGAATTTTATATATCAAAAGGGAAAAATCCTGCGACTTTTCCCCTAAGATCAAAAATATCATCGCACAGTTAGTGATTTTAACACTTTTCTACCCTATTTGTCAACACTTACAACAAAAAAAGGTTTAAATATTTGTCAAAACCGCTGATTTTTTTATTCTGCGCAGTTTACTGAGTCATTTTTGCGAATCTCCACGTTATTGTAGAGCTTCATACCCGTACCTGAGGGAAGAAGCTTACCGAGAATAACGTTTTCCTTAAGACCCATAAGCGGGTCTACCATACCGCTGATTGCAGCCTCCGTGAGAACTCTCTGAGTCTCCTGGAAGGATGCGGCGGAAAGGAACGAGGGAGATGCAAGTGAAGCACGGGTAATACCGAGAAGAACGGTCTTGTACTGAGGCTCTATGAAATCAGTATTTTCTGCCTCTGCCTTTGCCCTGGCTTCATTTCTGAGTCTGAAGAACTCAGCCTTTTCAAGTCTTGTTCCGCTGAGTATACCTGTTGAGCCGCCGTCAATAACGTCAACCTTACGAAGCATCTGTCTGATAATAACCTCAATATGCTTATCGTTAAGGTCAACCTTCTGTGAACGGTAGGTCATCTGAACCTCATTGATAAGATAGTTAAGCAGAGCCTTCTCACCGAGAATATCAAGAACGTCCTTGGGATCCTTTGAGCCGAGCGTGAGAATCTCACCCTTCTTGATATTGTAGAAATCGGCACTTAAATCGCCGTCTCTTGTGGGAGCCACGTCAGGAACGTTAACCTTCTTCTTGTTTTCATAAACACGAATGCAGTCAACGGGAACCTCCTTCTTCGTATAAATGGGCTTGATTCCCTTATGCTCACCGCTTACAAGACCGCCTCTGTTTTCGTTTGATGCCGAATTATTCTCAAATACGGCACCGATGAAGTCATCGGGATCATAAATCTCAAACTTGGAGGACTTTGCCTGAGTATTGAATCTGAGAACGCCGTCCGCACCTGCAATAAATGCAACCGTCTTGGGCTTTCTTGCTTCAAAGATTTCTTCAACACGGGGAAGACCTCGTGTAATATCAGCGGTTGTAGCAACACCGCCGGTATGGAAGGTTCTCATAGTAAGCTGAGTACCGGGCTCACCGATGGACTGAGCAGCAACAACACCGACTGCTTCACCGATTGAAACCTCTCTGTTTGTAGCAAGGTTCTTACCGTAGCACTTTCTGCAGACACCGTGCTTTGCTTCACAGGTAAGCACGGAGCGGATCTTTGTCTTTCTGACACCGGCATTTACAACAGCCTTTGCCTCTTTTTCTGACAGATAGTGGTCAGCAGATACTGCAAGAGTATAAGTCTTGCCGTCGAATACGAGCTCTGCGGCATTCTCTGCATATCCCGTTTCCTTAACAAACTCTTCTCTCTTCTGAGCAATGAGTGCATCTGCTTTTATATCGTCTGCCAGCTGCTCTTTTGTAAGAGTAGCACGGATAAGGTCGCTGAGTGTGGTAAGGCTGCCGTTTTCATCCTGATAGAAGGCTTCAACAAGATATCTGCCAGCAAGTCTCTCCTCAAGAGGCTCACATACGTTTATCTTTCCTTCTATTTCTTCGACTATTTCCTCAACCTCAAAGCCGTTTCTTGACTTACAGTCCTCTTCAAGCACGATAATCTCCTGAGCAACGTCAACAAGACGACGGGTAAGATAACCGGAGTCAGCGGTTCTCAGAGCCGTATCGGCAAGACCCTTACGGGCACCACGGGAGGAAATGAAGTATTCAAGGATATTAAGTCCTTCTCTGTAGTTGGACTTGATGGGGATTTCAATAACCTGACCGACAGCGTTTCTGATGGTTCCTCGCATACCTGCCAGCTGGTTAAGCTGAGAGGGTGAACCTCGGGCACCTGAGTCAAGCATGATATGGATGGGGTTGGTAGTATCAATATTTCCCTTGATTTCCTTCTCCATCAGCTTAGTGCAGTTTTCCCAAATCTCGGTAACTGCCTTATATCTCTTTTCTTCCGTAAGATATCCCATCTTGAAGAACTCGTTGACACGGTTCTGCTGTGCTTCAGCCTCAGCAACAAGCTCCTTCTTCTTTTCGGGAATAACGGCATCGAAAACGGATACTGTAATACCGCTTCGTGTGGAGAATTTATATCCGAGATTCTTGATATCGTCAAGGATTTCTGCGGATCTGTTTATCTTATGCTTTTCGATACACTTGTCGATTATCTGACCAAGAGCCTTCTTGCCGACAACGTAATCTATTTCGGGCTTTACCATACTTTCGGGATCGGCAGGGTCTCTGGTTACGATACCGATATCCTGAGGAATGGGCTCGTTGAAAATAAGACGTCCGTATGTTGTCTTGCAGACTGCCGAATATTCCTTGCCGTCAACAACTCTTGAGAGTCTTACTCTGATAGGAGCGTGAAGTCCGAGAAGTCCGGATTCATAAGCAAGAGTTGCTTCGTTCTTGTTTACGAACATCTTTCCTGCACCGGGCTCTGTATCTCTTTCAAGAGTAAGATAATAAGAGCCGAGCACCATATCCTGCGAAGGAACAGCAACGGGTCTGCCGTCTGAGGGCTTGAGCAGGTTGTTTGAAGCAAGCATAAGGAAGCGGGCTTCTGCCTGTGCTTCAACGGAAAGCGGTACGTGAACAGCCATCTGGTCGCCGTCGAAGTCAGCGTTAAATGCAGTACATACAAGGGGATGAAGCTTGATTGCTCTGCCTTCAACAAGCACGGGCTCGAATGCCTGAATACCGAGTCTGTGAAGTGTGGGAGCACGGTTGAGCATAACAGGATGGTCCTTGATTACCTCTTCAAGAGCATCCCATACCTTGGGATTCATTCTGTCTATCTCTTTTTTTGCGCCCTTTACGTTATTTATATTGAGACTCTTATCTACCTTGCCCATCTGAACGAGTCTGTTCATTACGAAGGGCTTGAAAAGCTCAAGTGCCATTTCCTTGGGAAGTCCGCACTGATGCATTTTAAGAGTAGGACCTACAACGATAACGGAACGGCCCGAATAGTCAACACGCTTACCGAGAAGATTCTGACGGAAGCGGCCCTGCTTACCCTTAAGCATATCGGAAAGAGATTTGTATTCTCTGTTGTTCTGTCCTGTTACGGGACGGCCGTGCTTACCGTTGTCAATAAGAGCATCGACTGCATCCTGAACCATTCTCTTTTCGTTTCTTACGATAACCTCGGGAGCCTCGTTGTTTATAAGCTCTCTGAGACGGTTGTTTCTTGCAAGCACACGTCTGTAAAGATCGTTAAGGTCGCTGGTTGCAAATCTGCCGCCGTCAAGCTGAACCATAGGACGAAGATCGGGAGGAATAACGGGAAGAACGTCAAGAATCATCCATTCAGGCTTATTTCCCGACTGAATAAATGCGTTGATGGTTGCAAGTCTCTGCTGCATACGGTTCTTTGTCTGGCTGTCCGCACTGTCAGCAATTTTCTCAACGAGCTTTTCGCGCTCGATTTCAAGCAGGGTCTTTTTCTCGCCCTCGGAATCCTCGCTGACCTCGCTGAGCTCCTGAAGCAATACCTTGATTGCCTCTGCGCCCGTCATAGCACAGAAATCGCCGAGAGAATCGCCGGCGCAATCATCATACTGCACCTGAGTTATAAGTGACTTCTTGGGATATCTGCCTTCCCATACACCGGGATTGATAACAATGTATTTCTGATAATAAAGAACACTCTCAAGATCGGTTGCCTTGATGTCAAGAAGAAGTGCAATTCTTGAAGGACTGCCCTTAAAATACCAGAGATGTGAAACGGGACAGGCAAGCTCTATATGTCCCATTCTTTCACGGCGCACCTTTGAGCTTGTTATCTCAACGCCGCATCTTTCACAGACCTTTCCTATGTCGGACTTTCTCTTGTACTTTCCGCAATGGCATTCAAAGTCCTTTACGGGTCCGAAAATAGTTTCACAGAAAAGACCGTCCTTTTCGGGCTTGAGGTTTCTGTAATTTATCGTCTCTGCCTTTTTGACCTCACCGCAGGACCATTCTCTGATTCTGTCGGGAGAAGCAAGACCAATTCTGATTGATTCGCAGTTGATTTCGTTATATTTTCTAACAGAGTTTTCTGCTATTTCACTCATTTATCAGCAACTCCTTTTAATAATTAATTTTCCTGAAAACGGCATATATAATGTTAAAATATTTAATATATCCTATATATAGCTCGCAGCTCGGTGCAACGGGCAAGCCCTTCTGCAAAGAAGAGCTCTGCCGTTACAGCTCAGATGAGAATAAGCATTATATTATTCTACCGGATTCGCTTGCTTGCTTATTGGCTTAGAAATCACCGTTATCGGGATAATTATCCGAATAATCATCGTTATTATCCGAAGCACTTACGCGGCTGTTTTCGGATTTTATCATTTCATCATAATCAATGCTCTTCATACCGTTGTCGGACACGTCAACCGTTCCGTCGGCACCGGTAAAGCCTTTTTCCTTTTCGTCTTCATAAACCTTCTGAATAGCCTTTGATGAAATAGCATCGTTTCCGATATAATCCTGTTCAAGAGTAATTTCCTGATTATTTTCGTCAAAAACAGTAATGTCAAGTGCAAGAGACTGAAGTTCTCTGAGAAGAACCTTGAAGCTTTCGGGGATACCGGGCTTGGGAACTTCCTTGCCGTTTACTATTGCTTCAAATGCCTTTGAACGTCCTACAACGTCGTCAGACTTGATTGTGAGAATTTCCTGAAGAGTATAAGCAGCACCGTAAGCCTCAAGTGCCCAAACCTCCATTTCACCGAAACGCTGTCCGCCGAACTGAGCCTTACCGCCGAGAGGCTGCTGTGTAACCAGAGCGTACGGACCTGTGGAACGTGCGTGAATCTTATCATCTACCAGGTGATGCAGCTTAAGATAATACATAACACCGACGGTTACGGGATTATCAAACTTCTCACCGGTTCTGCCGTCATAAAGATCGACCTTGCCGTCCTCTCTGAGACCTGCACGTCTGAGATATTCTTTGATATCCTCTTCGTGCGCACCGTCAAATACGGGAGTCATAATCTTTTCGTCAAGCTCTCTGCAGGCACGTCCCAGATGAACCTCAAGAACCTGACCGATATTCATTCGAGAGGGAACGCCCAGAGGATTAAGTACGATATCAAGAGGAGTACCGTCAGCAAGGAAGGGCATATCCTCCTGAGGAAGGATTCTTGAAACAACACCCTTGTTTCCGTGACGACCTGCCATCTTGTCACCGACAGAAAGCTTTCTCTTCTGTGCAACGTAGCAGCGGACAATCTTTTCGACACCGGAGGCAAGCTCCTGCCCTTCAGAGTTAGCTGCGGTGTAAACCTCTACGTTTACAACGGTACCGTAAGCACCGTGAGGAAGTCGGAGAGACGTATCTCTGACTTCTTTTGCCTTTTCACCGAAAATAGCCTTGAGAAGTCTGTCCTCGGGGGTCTGCTCGGAATCACCCTTGGGAGTTATTTTACCTACAAGGATTGAGTTTGCGCGAACCTCAGCACCGACACGGATAATACCGTTTTCGTCAAGGTCCTTAAGCATATCCTCGGAAAGGTTGGGAATATCTCTTGTTATCTGCTCATTACCGAGCTTCGTTGATCTTGCTTCAATTTCATACTTTTCAATATGAATTGATGTATATACGTCCTCGCTGACGAGTCTTTCGTTAATAAGAACGGCGTCCTCGTAGTTGTAGCCCTCCCACGTCATAAAGCCGACGAGGGCATTTTTACCGAGTGAGATTTCGCCGTTGCTGGTAGCGGGACCGTCGGCAATAACAACGTCTGCCTCAACTCTTTCACCGCGTTCAACAATGGGTCTCTGGTTTATACACGTGCCCTGATTGGAGCGCATAAACTTGATAAGAGGATACTGCTCAACGTGACCGTTATCAGAGGTGATTTCAATCATATCGGAAGCGACCTTTGTTACAATGCCGGCTTCCTTACTGAGAACGCAGACACCGGAGTCGTGTGCAGCCTTGCTTTCCATACCGGTTCCAACGTAGGGTGCCTCCGTCTTAATAAGCGGAACAGCCTGACGCTGCATGTTCGCACCCATAAGTGCACGGTTTGCGTCGTCGTTTTCAAGGAAGGGAATCATTGCGGTAGCAACTGAAACAACCATCTTGGGTGAAACGTCCATAAAGTCAACGTCATTACGGTCAACCGTACGGTATTCGTCTCTGAATCTTACGACAACGTTGGTATTTTTGAAGTTGCCTTCTTCGTCAAGAGGCTCATTTGCCTGTGCAACCTTGAAGTTGTCCTCCATATCGGCTGTCATATATTCAACGTCATCAAGCACCTTACCGTTTTCAACTCTGCGGAAGGGAGCTTCAATAAAGCCGTTCTTGTTGATTCTTGCAAACGTAGCAAGAGAAGAAATAAGACCGATGTTGGGACCTTCGGGGGACTCAATGGGACACATACGTCCGTAATGAGTATAGTGTACGTCTCGAACCTCAAAGCCTGCACGGTCTCTGGAAAGACCGCCGGGGCCCAGGGCTGAAAGACGGCGCTTATGAGTAAGCTCTGACAAGGGGTTTGCCTGGTCCATAAACTGTGAAAGCTGTGATGAACCGAAGAACTCCTTGATATTTGCAATAATCTGTCTTGAATTAATCAGCGATTCAAGCTTTTCATTCTTGTCCTTTTCACGGGTAGCAATCTTTTCGCGGATGCTCTGTGCAAGTCTCTTGAAGCTTGTGCTGAACTGATTCTGAAGCAGCTCACCGACGGAACGGATACGGCGGTTTCCGAGATGGTCGATATCATCGGTGGAGCCGATATCGTCAGCAAGACAGTTCAGATAGTTGATGGTTGCAAGAATATCATCAATCGTGATGTGATTGGGAATAAGCTCTGCACATCTGTCTTTAAGCATCTGCTCAAGCTCATCCTTATCGGAAATGTTTTCATCAAGGATACTTTTAAGAACGCTGTATCTTACCTTTTCGTTTATGCCGAGCTTTTCAAGCTCTTCAACTGTAAACTGAGGGAAGAAGCTGTAGGGCTCAACCATTCCGTTTGCAATAACGGGAACGGCTCTGCCGGCATTTGCCGAGCCCTCAAGAGAAAGCATTACGCGGAAAATACCGTGGTTTTCAAATTCCTCGGCAAGCTCCTTTGTAATGACCGTGCCTGTGGTTGCAAGGATTTCACCCTGCTCGTCAACAACGTTTTCTGCAAGAATCTTATCCGTGATTCTGTCTGCAAGAGCAAGCTTCTTATTGTACTTGTATCTGCCGACTCTTGAGAGGTCATAACGCTGAACGTTAAAGAGTATAGACTCAAGATGTGATTTTGCCGCATCAAGCGTCGGAGCCTCTGAGGGACGGAGCTTTCTGAATATCTCCATAAGAGCACCTTCGGGATTATCCTGATAGTTGGAATCCTTGGTATCCTTCTTGCTCTTTTCCTTTTCAAGGGTTGCCGCAATTCTCGTATCAAGAGAGCCTACGATTGTTCCGTTGAGAGGGTCATTGGGATTCTCTGTGTTAAAGAAGGGCTTTTTACCCTTGAAGAATTCGTTGATTCCCTCTTCCGTTGCAAGAGTAACGAAACGGTTATCATCCGTTACGGAGCCGATTGACGTACCGTCCTCTGTGCTGAACTTGTATGCCAGAGCCTTAATAAAGGTGGTTATCGGAATCTTCTTGTTCTTATCTATCTTTACGCTGAAAATATTATCAACCGAGGTCTCATACTCAAGCCATGCACCTCTGTTGGGAATGATCTGTGCGGTATAGATGTTATTACCGTTCTTGTCCTTTGTTCTGTCAAAATATACACCGGGCGAACGGATAAGCTGAGAAATGATAACACGCTCTGCTCCGTTGATAACGAAGGTACCGCTGTCTGTCATTGTCGGCAGGTCACCCATAAAGATTTCTTTTTCCAACTCAATAATCTCCGAAACAGATGACTGAGCCTCTGCAGTGCTTTCTCCTGCAACGGAATCTGCTTCGCCGTTCAACTCGTCAGAAGCCGAATCTTCCTCATCATCCCTTTTGGAAGGATTGATATCGGTAATCTTTACGTTAACCATAAGCTTTTTAGCATAGGTTGCATTACGCTCTTTACATTCCTTTACCGATAACGGCTTTTCCTTTTCAACAAGGCGGTAATCAAGAAACTCCACCTTCAGGGTGTCGATCCTGTCGGTCTTGATTTCACCGATTTCCTTAAAAACTTCCCTCAGACCCACGTCAAGAAACCAATTGTAAGAATTCTTCTGGACCTCAATAAGGTTAGGCATTTCCATAACTTCATTGATCGTCGCAAAGCTCTTACGAATGTTTCTGCCTGTTTTAACAGACTTCATGTTCTCCATGCGCCTATTCACTCCGTTCTTTTCATAATTATTTCAAAAAACAAAATGCGGAAACGCAGCTTATCCCGCCGAATAAACTCTTGCGCCTTACGGACCGACGGACAGCAAAAAACCGATATAACCGGTAATCCGAACGGTATGATATCCGTCCGAAACGCCGTACGGACACAAGGTCAGGGAACGCGTATCCATATTAATGCAATTTACTATAATACAGAAGTCGGTGTCAAATGTCAATACTTTTTTATAATATTTTCAAAATTTTTTTAATATTTTTTAATTTAAATATATATAGCTTTTTTATGAATCTGTGACCCTCCTGCGGCATATAAATCTAATAAACCAATTTTACGGGAGGGATTTTTATTTTTTACACCGGCGCATCAGAAAGAGCCGTACTGCTGGGCGAATATATCGTAAGAAACAATGCCACGGTGCGTGCAGCCGCCAAAGCCTTCGGAATTTCAAAATCGACGGTACATACGGACGTAACCGAAAGGCTGCAGCATCTGAGTCCCGCACTTTACTGTCAGGTCAGAAATATTCTTGACGAAAACAAGGCGCAAAGACATATCAGAGGCGGTCTTGCAACAAAAGAAAAATACCTGAAGGAAAAAGTAAGCACTAAATAATTGACAGTCTGCCGTTTCGCTTGTATAATATATAATTATCAACAAGCAAAAAAACGGAGATTCGGTATGTTCGGGAAAAAGAAAAAAGAAAAAAAGAAAAAAACACCGCCTGAAAAATTTTTATCACTCACGGCAAACGGAGTGCAGGTAGAGGCAATTAATTTTTCGCTGACAAGAAACGAGGACGGCACGCCCCGCCTTGAGGTCAGAACAAGGGACGTCTGCGAGGCTCTGCATTACAGCCATATTGATTTTGAACTGAAAACCTCTGTCAAGATGCTGAAAATAGGAGCAGCCTTCAAGGAAGCGCAGAACGAAAAAAGATTCAAGCTTTATATTTTTGACGTTGACGATTACAGCCAGTTCTATATTTAACGAAGAAACGGTCGCCGTGCGCCTTACGGTGACCGTTTTCGTATAGTCCGGCTCCCGGGGAAAGCCCCGCTTTCCGCTCGGAGGGACATATAATCTTTTTTCTCTATTTCCTATTAAAGCAAAACCACCGTCCGTACTGAGAAGCTTCACTTCTCCCTGCACGGGCGGCAATTTTATTTCAACGAAAAACCGTATTATTCAAGATCAAACGCACCTGTGTAAAGACGGTAATACGTTCCCTTCTGAGCTATAAGCTCATCGTGACTTCCTCTTTCGATTATTCTGCCGTGGTCAAGCACCATAATGGCATCGGAATTTCTGACGGTTGAAAGGCGGTGGGCAATAACGAATACCGTTCTGCCCTTCATAAGGGCATCCATTCCGCGCTGAACCAGCTGTTCCGTTCTCGTATCGATAGAGGAGGTTGCCTCATCAAGAATCATAACGGGCGGGTCAGCAACTGCAGCACGCGCAATAGACAGCAGCTGTCTTTGTCCCTGTGAAAGATTCGCACCGTTTGACGTGAGCATCGTATTATAGCCGTCGGGAAGTCTCGTTATGAAATCGTGTGCATTTGCAAGCTTTGCGGCGTTTATACATTCCTCGTCCGTCGCATCAAGCTTACCGTATCTTATGTTATCCATAACCGTTCCCGTAAACAGATTCGTATCCTGCAGAACGATACCGAGGCTTCGTCTGAGGTCGGCCTTTTTGATTTTATTTATGTTGATTCCGTCATATCTTATCTTTCCGTCCGCGATATCATAAAAACGGTTGATAAGATTTGTAATCGTGGTTTTACCGGCACCGGTTGCACCTACGAAGGCAACCTTCTGACCCGGCTTTGCATAAAGGGACACGTCAAAGAGAACGGGCTTGCCCTCCTCATACCGGAAGTCAACTCCGTCCAGCACAACGTCGCCCTTGAGCTGTGTATAGGTAACGCTTCCGTCCGCTGAGTGGGGATGTCTCCACGCCCAATATCCCGTATGCTCCTCACAGGGTATAATTTCCCCGTTTTCGATTTTTGCATTTACAAGAGTTACGTAGCCGTCGTCGGCTTCCTTCTCGCTGTCAATAATAGAGAATATTCTTCCTGCACCTGCAAGAGCCATAGCAATAGAGTTTATCTGCTGTGATGCGTTGTTGACGCTTCCCGTAAACTGCTTCGTCATTCCGAGATACGATGCCACGACACTTATGGCAAGAGGTGCCGCAATACTACCCGCAGAAAAGATATTTTCTATGGAGATATTAGGAATCTTACCGTTTGAAACAATGAGAACACCGCCTACGAATGCGGTCACAACGTACAGAATATTTCCTATGTTATTCATTATGGGTCCGAAGATATTTCCGAAGGTGTTTGCGCTTTCGACGTTTTTGAAAAGCTCCTCGTTCACCTTGTCAAAGTCTTCCTTTGAGGCTTCCTCGTGGCAGAATACCTTGATGACCTTCTGTCCGTTCATCATTTCCTCTGCAAAGCCCTCCATCTTGCCCACAGCCTGCTGCTGCTTCATAAAGAATTTTGCGGAATTACCGCCCACGACCTTTGTTACGTTGAACATTGCAATAACACCGACAACAACGACTACCATAAGGGATATGCTGAAATATATCATAACCCCTACGAGAACGATAAGCGTAAGAAGAGCCGAAACGATACTGGGAATACCCTGAGAAATAAGCTGTCTCAGCGTATCGATATCGTTGGTATAATAGCTCATAATGTCGCCGTGATTTGTGGCATCGAAAAACTTTACGGGAAGATTCTGCATCTTCTCGAACATTCTTTTTCTCATTTTATCAAGGAAGCCCTGCGTTGCAATTGCAATAAGCTGCTGCTGTAAGGCGGAGGCTATAAGACCTACGGCAAAAAGCACGCCCATAACCGCAAGCGAGGAAATGACCTCCGAGGATACGGCAGCCCACGCGCCCTCAAGACCCGAGGACCTTGCAATATCAAGTCCTCTGACAATGATATCCGTTATGTTTTCAATATAAACGGCAGGCATAACGCCGATAATTGCGGAAACAACAATGCAGACGCCTGAAATGCTTATATGCACGGGGTAATCGTGCAGTAACAGCTTAATTACCCTTAAAAGAAGCTTGGGGTCGATTCCTCTTCCGGGAGGACCGCCGGGGCCGCCCTTTACGGGCATTTTATTCTTATTCTTCTTCACCGTCAGCACCTGCCTTACACTGAATTTCATATGCCTCTCTGTAAATATCGTTATTTACAAGCAGCTCGTCGTGAGTACCCATTCCGTCAATTCTTCCGTTATCCATAACGATTATCTTATCCGCATCCTGCACGGAAGAAATACGCTGGGCAATAATAATTTTCGTAGTACCGGGAATCTCCTCGCGGAATGCCTTTCTTATAAGGGCATCCGTTCTTGTATCGACAGCAGAGGTTGAGTCGTCAAGAATGAGAATCTTAGGCTTTTTAAGAAGCGCACGGGCAATACAAAGACGCTGCTTCTGACCACCCGAAACGTTGGCGCCTCCCTGTTCAATAAACGTATCGTATTTATCGGGGAAGGCTTCAACGAATTCCTTTGCCTGAGCGAGAGCGCAAATTCTTTCTATCTCCTCATCCGTGGCATCGGGATCGCCCCAACGGAGATTTTCCTTTATAGTACCCGAGAAAAGCACATTCTTCTGCAGAACGACGGAAACCTCGTCGCGCAGAGCCTTTATATTATAATCCCTGACGTCGATTCCGCCGACTCTGACGACACCCTCGGTTACGTCGTAAAGACGGGAAATAAGCTGAATAAGCGTGGTCTTAGAAGAGCCCGTAGAACCGATAACACCTACGGTCTCACCGGCCTTTATGTGAAGATTGATGTCCGAAAGCGCAAAGTTCTCTGCGGATGCGGAATATCTGAAGCTGACGTCATCAAAGTCTATACTTCCGTCGGGCACCACGGTTACGGCATCTGCCTTTTCCTTTATGTCGGGCTCCTCAACAAGCACCTCGGTAATTCTCTTTACAGAGGCAACGGCAATCGTTATCATAACGAATATCATCGATACCATCATAAGAGACATAAGCACCTGCATTGAATATGTAAGCATACTTGAAAGAGTACCTACGTCAAGATAGGTTCCGCCCGACGATACGACAAGCTTTGCAGTAAAAAATGAGATAAGAAGCATTGAGGTATACATCGTAAACTGCATCAGAGGACCGTTCATTACAACGATTCTCTCTACTCTCGTAAAATCGTTTCTGATATCCTCAGATGCCGCGGCAAACTTCTTCTTTTCATATTCTTCTCTGACGAAGCTCTTTACAACACGCATACCCTTGATATTTTCCTGCACGGAATTGTTGAGCTTATCGTACTTTTTGAATACTGCACGGAAAAGCGGAAGCGCACGAAGACCGATTGCCGCAAGTCCGATTGCAAGAGCAGGGGCAATAAACGCGAAAACAAGACTGATTTTCTTACCTACGATAACGGACATAGCCGTTGCAAAGATAAGCATAAGAGGTGCTCTGACAGCAACTCTTATTATCATCATAAACGCCATCTGCACGTTCGTGATATCCGTAGTAAGTCTCGTTACGAGAGAGGACGTGCTGAAGCGGTCGATATTGGAGAATGAAAACTCCTGTATCTTATAGAAGATATCGTGTCTGAGATTCTTTGCAAAGCCCGCACCCGCCGTAGCGGCAGTTCTGCCGGCAAGCGCACCGAAGCCGAGTGAAACAAATGCCGTCAAAACCAGTAAAAGACCGTATCTTACGATGTCCTTCATTTCACAGCCTGCGTTGATTGAGTTGATAAGCCTTGCCGTAATTACGGGAATAATACACTCACACGCAACCTCACCGATCATAAGAATGGGGGTAAGTATCGTATGCTTTTTGTATTCCCTTATACAGCCGATAAACCTTTTAATCATTTTTTTCCTCCTTTTCCCCTTTATCGGGAAGCTTCACGTCAACGTTTTTAAGCAAACGTCTGACAAATCCGAAAAGAAGAGTCCTTTCCTCCTCTGAAAATCCCGAAACAAGCTGAGCCTCGTAACGCTCAATATGCTTTTTCATTTCATTCTCACAGCAGCGCGCCTTTTCCGTAATACAGATATTTTTGAATCTCTTATCGTTTTCGGCTGAGCTGCAGGTAATAAAGCCCTTTGATTCAAGACGGGATATGATACCCGAAACCGTGGCGTGAGTCAGCTCAAATTTTTTCTCGATATCTCTGAGACAGACATTCTCATCCCGTCTGTCGGCAAGATAGTGAAGCACAAAAAGCTGAACGGGGGTAAGCCCCAGTGCTTCTGCCTTTTCTCTGTGCAGCTGCTCGAATTCTTTATTGAGCCGCCTTATAAGCGGTCCTAAGTGCATATCGGAATTCATAGCTCTCTCCTTTATTATGTTGTATGCTACATAATATCACAAAAACTCAATCCGCACAATACCTTTTTTCAGATATTCTGGTGCGGATTGAGTTTTTTATTTGTTTTTAGTAATTTCCCGTGTCGGTATAAGTACCGTTATACTCAATAAATACTCTGACGGTGAACTTATGACCGCATTTCGGGCATTTCGTCGTGTGCTTTCCCTTGATTCTTCTGAGTCTCAGCCTTGCGGAGCATTTTGGGCATTTTCTGTAAATAAAATTTCTGTCTCTGACGCTTTTGGTTTTTTCATCAAGAAACGGTATCACTCTGCTTCGGATTCTGAGATATCTGTCATTTTCGGCACCTCTTGCAAGAGTATTTTTTGAGAGTATCCTGAACAGAGCATAAACGTAAAACAGAGTATTGAGCGCGGAAAATACGTAGTAAATACCTCTTACGGGCAGAAATCTCAAAAACATACAAAGCACGGCACAGACAAGACCTGCGGTAAAAAGAAAGCGTCCGAGCTGATCGAAGCCGTAGCGTCCGTACATAAATCTGCTTAATTTTTCTCTGAAATTATTCATATCGGTTCCTTTCTGTCAGCAACAAAAAAAGTAGGGCATAAAGCTTTGTCCGAGACAGGAAAAAGCGTTGCAGAGAAGATTACCCAGACAGCACCAGAGGCACGGACGGGATATTCTGAAGGACGGTCTGCCGTAGCTCTGCGCAGCCTTGAAATATTCATCCCCCGAACGGGTGAGCCTTTCGTAAAGCTCGGCATATTCCTGATTTCCGGGAGCCTTTTCACAGGCAATTCTTGCGTGCTCAAGGGCGGCTATGCGGTTGCCCTCACCGTAATTTGCAAGTGCGCTGTAGTAATACCAGCGGGCATCTCTGCGTCTTACGGCGGAAAGCAGCATCAAGGCCTGATAAAATCTGCGGTTATTAAGAAGAATTCTGACGGATTCCATTCTTTTTTCATCGTCATAGGAGCTGTCAGAGGAAGAAAAATCTCCGTAAAACGGATTACCGCCGAAGCCCCCGAAGGGATCTCTGCCGTATGTATTCCCCGTACGGGCTGAGTTGCCTTCAGTCCTCGTATATCCGTTTTTTATCATATCGTAAGCCGCGTTAATTTCACTCATTTTTGCGGCGGCATTCTCGTCTCCGGGATTAAGGTCGGGATGATATTTTTTTGCAAGCCGTCTGTATGCCTTCGTTATTTCCTCATCCGTCGCACCGTGAGCTACACCGAGAATATCATAAGGGTCCTTATTCACTTTTATTTCCTTTCTTTTTTGCTTCAAATACCGTGAGTACGCCCGAAAAGAGGATATTTTCGATTATATCCTTATCCTGCGTTACGGGCAGTTTTTTATATTTTTCAACGCATTCGGCAAGCATCAGGCCGAGTATAGGCTCGGTGTCCTTCATACTGCCGCGCACCAGCGGATTGTATCTCCGCCTTTTTATGTCCTCCTTAAGGTCAACTGCGGCATCGGCAATATATATAAATTTTCCCAGAGCCTCACCGAATTCAAAAAGCTCCTCTTTATATATACCGCTTCCCCCCGAAAAAACAGCTCCGAGAAGCCGCCCGAAAACCGACGCGGGGATATCGGGAATAAGAATGCCCTCTTTTTCCGTTTTTTCAAGCTCGTCAAGGCAGTCCCTTATCGAAGCGCAGACCTCGGGATAAAGAGACTGTGCTTCAGCTGTATTTTTCCTTAGAAGGCTCATTTTTATTCGGGCAAGCTCCGATTTATCATCCCTGCGGTCGTCAAGATATTTGTAATAAGCGAGCGCGATATTCATACGGGCGGCATAAGCCGTATATTCATTATAGAGAAAATACCTCTTTTTTACGGGATGCAGGGGGCATTTTCCGTTTGCTTCGGAGAACTCTCTTCCGTTTACAGAGGACAGAACCATAGCAAGAAAAGCAAAATCGTAGGTAATAGTCATTCTGCATTTAAGTCCTCCGTCCCTGCCGAGAGCATCGCACAGACCGCAGTAAATTCCCTTATATCTTTTCTGCTGCTCTTCGCTTAACGCATCGGGATTTGCAACCACAAAGCCGAACATCCGCATCTCACCGCCTTTTTTAATTATATATGCTCAGACTTAAATTATCTTTAATTATACCACGTTTTTCCTTACGGGCACAAGGGGGATAATACGGCTGAAAGCAAAAAAATCGTCCCGTGGGGACTGATGATAAAAAAAACTTGCATTTCTGACATTTTCAGCTATAATTATACTGTTAATATTAAACGGAGGTTTTTCAATATGTTAGTATCAGCAAAAGACATGCTTAACAAAGCAAAGGCCGGCAAGTATGCTGTCGGTCAGTTCAACATCAACAATCTTGAATGGACAAAGGCTATTCTTCTTACCGCACAGGAATTAAACTCCCCTGTTATCCTCGGTGTATCCGAAGGCGCAGGAAAGTATATGTGCGGCTATAACACAATCGTAGGTATGGTTAACGGTATGATCGAGACTCTCGGAATCACCGTTCCCGTTGCTCTTCACCTTGACCACGGCTCATACGACGGAGCTTATGCCGCTATGAATGCAGGCTTCTCATCCGTTATGTTCGACGGCTCTCACTATGCTATAGACGAAAACATAGCAAAGACAAAGCAGATTATTGCCGACGCTGAGGCTAAGGGCGTTTCCGTTGAAGCAGAGGTAGGCGCTATCGGCGGTGAGGAAGACGGCGTTGTAGGCAGCGGTGAGGTTGCAGATCCTATGGAGTGCAAGATGATTGCTGACCTCGGTGTTACAATGCTCGCAGCCGGTATCGGCAACATCCACGGCAAATATCCCGCAAACTGGGCAGGTCTTAATTTTGACGTGCTTGCTAAGATTCAGGAGCAGACGGGCACAATGCCTCTCGTTCTTCACGGCGGCACAGGTATCCCCGAGGAAATGATCAAGAAGGCTATTTCTCTCGGTGTTTCCAAGATAAACGTTAATACCGAATGTCAGCTTACCTTTGCAGCTGCAACAAGAAAGTACGTTGAAGAGGGCAAGGACCTTCAGGGCAAGGGCTTCGACCCCAGAAAGCTTCTCGCTCCCGGCTTTGAGGCTATCAAGGCTACCGTAAAGGAAAAGATGGAGCTCTTCGGTTCAGTCGGCAAGGCTTAAGAAATGACCTCTCACGAGCAAAAGGCTGTTGAGCTTTTCAGACACGGCTGTAACTGCTCACAGGCGGTATTCACCGCCTTTTCGGACGTTACGGGCATTGACGAAAAGACTTCATTAAGAATGTCATCTTCCTTCGGCGGAGGACTCGGCAGACTCCGTGAGGTTTGCGGTGCCGTCAGCGGTATGGCACTCACGGCAGGCGTTTTATGGGGCTATGATAATGTGGAGGATAAGTCCTTCAAAACGGAGCACTACGCTCTCGTTGCGGGAATGGCTCATAAATTCTCCGACATTTTCGGCTCTTATATCTGTCGGGAGATATTGGGACTCCCCGATTACAGGTATTCACCCGTAGCAGAGGACAGAACTGCGGAATTCTATCTCAAGCGTCCCTGCGAGCGGTGTATTGCCGCCGCCGCAAGGCTTCTCGATGAAGAAATCGAAAAAAGAAAATAACAGAAAAAGGGGATGTAAAGCTTCGGTTTTATATACCCTTTTTTACTTTATATGAAATTCCTTCCTGCAAAGCAAAAAGATTGGTTCTTCACGGAAACTTGGGGGATATCTCAGAAAAGTTCTATTAATAGTGCTTCGCACTTTAAGGTTGACGACCCCGTCCCCCTTTGTCACTTCGTGACATTTCCCCCACACTGTGGGGGCATCGACCCCCGGCGAGG